>CADCFQ010000001.1 GCA_902800795.1 uncultured Ruminococcus sp.
TATAGTATTGCTTTCGTGCGAAAAGTGGTGTCGGCTGACGCCGACGATTTTGAATGAGGGCTTTCCCAGCGTAAGCGCTAGCTTATGCGTGCTCCCATATCCCTTTGGTCAAACATCTCTACAGGGGTGATAAATCAACGGCTTTGACGGGCTGACCTTATGAAAAGTCATCACAGATCCCTGCAGCTTAACAGTTGCGCTCCTGCCCGTTTTGTTCTATAATGTATACAGGAGCCTGTTCGTGATACTATCACCTTTGAGCCGCCTTTGGCATACATTATAATAAGAGCAGACTTATAACCTGATATATGGAGGTAACAGTATGGAAAAGCTTGATATACTTTGCGTCGGCGGAGATGCAAGGATGACATATACCGCAAAGGAGCTGGCAAAGCACGGCAGTGTTTATACTTACGCAACGGCTGATGACGGCAAAGTGACCCGTGTGATCTCATCGCCCGGGGAGATGCCCGTTAAGGCGGATATGCTGGTCCTCGGCCTTATCCGCAGCGACGGGCTGGATGTCGGGTCGTTTCGTAATACACCAATAAACTGTATGGATCTTTCGCCGTGTCTCAAACGTGGCGCTGTCGTTATCGGCGGAAAGCTCAATATCAAGATCATCGAGTATTTTTCGTCACTGGGGTTCGAGGTAAGGGACTATCTCAAACGTGAGGAGCTCGTGCTCAAAAACACTGTCCCCACAGCTGAGGGAGCGCTGGAGATAGCTCTGCGGGAGCTTGCGATGACGGTTCGTGACAGCCGATGCCTTATCCTCGGGTCGGGCAGGGTGGCAAGCGCCTGTGCCGAGCTTTTCTCGGCGGTGGGAGCGCATACCGATATCTGCGCCAGGAACCTCAGCGCTCTGACAGCCTTTGCGATAAAAGGTCACAGAGTCTTTATGTTTGGTGAGCTGGGCGAGCATATCGGCGGTTACGACCTGATAATAAACACTATCCCTGCTATGGTGCTGGACAGAGAGCTGCTTTGCAGCTGCGATAAGAAAGGCCTGATAATCGACCTGGCATCCATGCCCGGCGGAGCCGACAGAGAAGCCGCCAAAGATCTCGGCGTGCGCTGTATCCATGCGCTGGGACTTCCGGGCAAATGCGCTCCGGTAACGGCAGGACGTATAATAGCGGATACTGCGATACAGATCCTTAAAGAAAGGAGAAACACTGATGTCACTTAAAGGCGTTAGGGTCGGCTTCTGTATGACAGGGTCGTTCTGCACCTTTGAAAAGGCGTTCGGGGCTGCGCAGGCTTTGAAGGATCAGGGTGCGCAGCTCGTGCCGATAATGTCGTTTCACGCATCGTCCATATCCACACGTTTCGGAACGGCGCAAGAGAATATAGAAAAACTTGAAAAGATAGCGCAGGCTCCGGTGATAATGACTATCGAGGATGCGGAGCCCATAGGCCCCCAGAAGCTCTGCGACGTTATGGCGGTGGTCCCGTGCACATCGAACACGGCGGCAAAGCTGTCTCTCGGCATAGTGGATACGCCTGCGGCGATGGCGGTCAAGAGCCATCTCAGGAACGAGCAGCCTGTGGTCATTGCTATATCGACCAACGATGCGCTGGGAGCCTGTGCGAAAAGCATAGGAAAGCTTCAGGCTATGCGAAACTATTACTTTGTGCCCTACGGACAGGACAACTTTCTCGGAAAGCCCCGGTCTGCGGTGGCGGACATGGGAAAGCTTCCCGAGACTATAGAGCAGGCTCTTTACGGCAGACAGCTCCAGCCGATGATGCTAACTGCAAAGACTTGAAAGCAACACCTAACAAAGAAAACGGGACCGCTGCATACGGCGCAGCAGTCCCGTATTGTGTTTTTTTATTATCCTATCAGCCAATCATACATCTCCTGATATTTGTTTGCCGAGGTCTGCCATGAGAAGTCCTGTGCCATACCGGACTTCACGATGCCGTTCCAATCGTCTCTCCTGTCAGTAAAGATATACTTTGCAAACATCACTGTGTTATACATCTCGTGAGCATTGTAATTTGCAAAGCTGAATCCTGTTCCGGTGTGCTCGAACTGATTGTAGGGCTGCACCGTGTCTTTAAGGCCGCCTGTCTCACGAACGATAGGCACTGTGCCGTATCTTAGTGACATAAGCTGTGAAAGGCCGCAGGGCTCGAACAGCGAAGGCATAAGGAAGGCATCGCAGGATGCGTATATCTTGTGGGAAAGCTCCTCGCTGTAGAAAATGTTTGCAGCCACAAGGTGAGGATACTTGCCTGCGAAGTAGCGGAACATATCCTCATATCTGGGCTCGCCTGTTCCAAGCACCACGAACTGGATATCCTGCTGGCACATCCTCTCCATCATATAGGCGATAAGGTCAAAGCCCTTCTGGTCGGTCAGTCTGCTGACTATGCCTATCATGAACTTGCCGTCATCCTGAGCAAGCCCGAACTCTGCCTGGATAGCTCTCTTGTTGTGTACCTTCTTTTCAAGAACGTTGTCGATGTTATATTTTACAGGTATCATCCTGTCCTTCGAGGGGTCATACTCGTCATAGTCTATGCCGTTTACGATGCCTCTCAGGTCGTTGCTCCTTGCTCTCATCAGCCCGTGCAGGCCCTCGCCGTAGAATTCGGTCTTTATCTCCTCGGCATAGGTGCTGCTGACGGTGGTTATAGCGTCTGCATAAACAAGACCGCCCTTGAGCATATTTCCGTCGATGGTGCCTGTCTTCAGCTTGTCGGGAGTGTAGTAATACTCGGAAAGACCTGCGATATACTTATACATATCGTAGTTGTCGTTGCCCTGGAATTTCAGGTTGTGTATGGTCATAACCGACTTTATCCCACGGAAGAACTCATTTGCGGCAAAGCTGTCGTGAAGATAAACGGGGATAAGTCCTGCCTGCCAGTCATGGCAGTGGATAACGTCCGGCCTGAAGCCGATGACAGGCAGTGCTGAGAGCACAGCTTTGTCAAAATACATGAATTTCTCAACGTCCCAGTGATGCTCGGTATAGGGCTTGTCGCCGGAGAAATAGTGCTCGTTGTCGATAAAGTAGAAGATAACGCCTTCGTGCTCGACTTTAAGGACACCCACATATTCCTGTCTGCCCGACCAGTCCATATAGAAGTGTGTCACATACTCCATCCTGTCCTTCCACTCCTGCTTTATGCAGGCATACTTCGGCAGGATGACACGGCAGTCATAATACCTTTTGTCAAACCTTTTCGGAAGCGAGCCTACAACGTCGGCAAGGCCTCCTGTCTTGATGAACGGAACACATTCCGAAGATGCGAACAAAACATTTTTCATAGAGATCTATCCTTTCAATTTTTATAGCTTACTATTTATACTGGCGGTTCAGCCGCTCCAGTATTTCCGGTCCAAGCTGCGGTACTGTACCGCAAGGGCTATGTGTTTCTTTTCGATGATATCGCTCTTGTCCATATCGGCAACAGTCCTTGCGACCTTGAGTATCTTGTCATAGGCTCTTGCCGACAGCCCCAGCTTGTCAAACACCTTCGAGAGCATATCCGTGGCGTCGTCAGTCATGGGACAGGCATCATGGAGGATATCCGAGGTCATCCTGGCGTTGCAGGTTATCCCTGTGCCCTTGAAGCGCCTGTTCTGGATGTCCCTTGCCTGCTGGACCCGCTCTCTTATAGCGCTGGAAGCCTCCTCCTTCTGCGCAGAGGAAAGGTCAGCAAACTCCACGGGAGCCACCTCCAGGTGGATATCAAAGCGGTCGAGCAGCGGCCCCGAGACCTTTGACAGATAGCCTGCCACCTGTTTTGGTGTGCAGATGCACTTTCTGGTGGGGTGGCCGTAATAGCCGCAGGGACAAGGGTTCATCGCCGCTATCAGCATAAACGAACACGGATAGGTGATGCTTCCCGCAACACGGGAGATAGTCACCTTCTGGTCCTCCAGCGGCTGCCTTAGTATCTCCAGCGCAGGCCTTGCGAACTCCGCAAGCTCGTCCAGGAAAAGAATGCCGTTATGTGCAAGGGATATCTCTCCCGGCTTCGGGACAGACCCTCCTCCTGCCAGGCCGGCAGAAGACACCGTGTGGTGCGGCGAGCGGAACGGCCTTGCTGTTACCAGCGGCTCGTTCTTGTCGATAAGCCCTGCCACCGAGTGGATGTTTGTGGTCTCTATCGACTCCTCGAAGGTCATAGCAGGCATAATGGTGGGCATACGCTTTGAGAGCATGGACTTTCCGGAACCCGGCGAGCCTATCATAAGGGCGTTGTGACCGCCCGCCGCTGCGACCTCCAGAGCTTTCTTGGCCGCCGCCTGTCCTTTGACATCCGCAAAGTCAAGGGTGCCGAAATAACTCTCGGGAGAGGGCACATATTTCTCTGCCGCCGTTATCTGCTTTCTGCCCATAAAATGCTCTGCCAGCTCTCCCAGCGAGGACACGCCGTAGACTTCCAGCCCCTCAACGACCGAAGCCTCTCTTACGTTGTCGGCAGGCACATAGACCGCCCCAAGTCCCGAGCGCTGGGCGTTTATCGCCATAGGCAGCACGCCGTTTACGGCTCTTATCTCTCCGCCGAGGGAGACCTCTCCGATAAAGGCGGCGCTTTCGAGCACACTGTCCTCGACCAGCCCCGACACCCTTAGCAGTGCCACAGCTATAGCCAGATCATAAACGGAGCCGGACTTTTTAACATCGGCAGGAGCAAGATTTATCATCACCTTGCTGGTGGGGAACTTCAGGCCGCTGGAGCGAAGAGCGCTCCTTATCCTTTCACGGCTCTCCCTTACGGATGCGTCCGCAAGCCCCACTATATCGAAGGCCGGCAGCCCCTTTGAAGCTTCGACCTCCACAGTGACCGCAAAGGAATTGAGCCCCAGGAGCCCCAGGCTGTTGATCTTCGCAAACATCAGCCGTCAAGCTCCGTGTCAGCCCCGAGGTCGCCGAGGAAGGAAGCGATGTCGCCCATTATCTCATCACGGTTGGGCTCGTGGACAAGGGAGTGTCTTGCGTCCTCATAAAGCTTCATCTCAACGTTGCAGCCCTGTTCGAACAGCTTTTCAAACACTTTTTTTACGCCGCTGCCGTAGTCAGCAACAGGGTCAGCCGTTCCTGCTATCAGCAGAGTGGGCAGATCCTTTGGATAGTTCTGATACCACTTGTCCTGGCTTACGAACCAGAGAAGCTTTGAAAGGTTTTCATATCCGTTGACCGTGAAGACGAAATTGCAGGCAGGGTCGCTGTCAAACTTAGCGAGCATCTCCCTGTCTCTTGTCACCCAGTCCTTGGGGCTGGAATTATCATCTATCTTGTCGTTATACTTCCCGAAAGCAAGCTTTGTAAGGGTCTTGCTCCTGTGGTATTCGCCCTTGGCTTTCTTTATGGGAGCCGACAGCGTGAGCAGACCCGGAACGCCGGAAACTCCGCCGGAGGTACCGCTGATAACGATGCCGTCAAGAGTCTTTCTGTGTTTTACCGCATAGGCACGGCCAAGGAAGCTTCCCATACTGTGGCAGAAAATATAGTAGGGAACATCGGGATAGCTTTTCTTTATTATCGTTGTCAGCTTATACATATCGTGAATACAGTTCTGCCAGCCGTTCTCGGGCGAGAAGTAGCCAAACTCGCTCTCGTCGTTGACGCTTGCGCCGTGACCCAGGTGGTCATTTCCGCAGACAAGATATCCGAGCCCGGTCAGATACTGTGCAAAATGCTCGTAGACCCTGATGTGTTCTATCATACCGTGAACTATCTGAACAACGCCCTTTACCTCTCCGACAGGGAAGTAAACATAATAAGCTATGCGGTGTTCGCCGTCAGAAGAAGCAAAGGTGCTCCTGAAATGTGTACATTTCATTGTTTGATCTCCTTTCATTAAAGCCATAGGGCTTATAATCTATTTTAGTATAACATATTCTGTGTTATTATTCAAGCTTTTTTGTAAAAAATGACCAAGTTTTTTGCTTATCTTTGCCTTGCCCGGCACAAGGCAGAGACAAGGGTGTACAAAATGGCATAATGTGACAATTTTAATCTGAAATTAAATAAAAAGTTACGATTTGATAACACAATGGTAATTATAAAACTTTTCGCTTCATAAAAGCCGTTTTTTGGCTAAATCGGAGAAATTTGATTTAAGGGGCTTTGCGGGAAGCAAAAACGCTTGACAAACCCTTGAAATCCTTATATAATTGTATACTGTATCATAATAGCGTTTTATGCCCCTTTTTTAGGAAGGAGCGGTCTTTCAAGGGCTGTTCACGGGGCTGAAAACGGGCGTAAAATGTGGTTCAAATAAACTAAGGAGTGATAAAGCCTATGGTGAATGTCAAGGACGTGAAGCTTGGTAAGAATACCAGAAAGAGCTTTGCAAAGATCAATGAGGCTCTGGAGATGCCAAACCTCATTGAGGTGCAGAAGAATTCTTATCAATGGTTCCTGGACGAGGGTCTGAAGGAGGTCTTCAGAGACATCTCCACGATCACCGACTATAACGGTAATCTGGAGCTTAATTTCGTCGGATACAGATTCGATGAAGAGGCTAAGTATTCTGTAGCTGAGTGTAAGGCAAGGGACGTGACTTATGCCGTTCCGCTGAGAGTTACAGCAAGACTTAACAACACCGAGACCGGAGAGATCAAGGAGAGCGAGGTCTACATGGGAGACATCCCCAAGATGACCGAGAGCGGAACCTTTGTTATCAACGGTGCTGAGCGTGTTATCGTTTCACAGCTCGTTCGTTCACCGGGCGTATACTATGCCTTTGACAAGGACAAGACCGGTAAGGATCTTTTCAAGACCACTGTTATCCCTAACCGTGGTGCGTGGCTTGAATATGAGATGGATTCCAATGATGTTGTTTATGTAAGGATAGACAAGAACAGAAAGATCCCTCTCACCACCTTTATAAGAGCGCTGGGTATCGGCACTAACGAAGAGATTGAGGAGGTCTTCGGTCCTGACGAGAGACTGACCCAGACTATCAACCAGAAGGATCAGACTGCCAACAAGGAGGAGGCTCTCCTTGAGGTATACAGAAAGCTTCGTCCCGGCGAGCCGCCTACGGTAGAGTCTTCTGTTCAGCACCTGAACAATCTGTTCTTTGATGCAAAGAGATATGATCTTTCAAGATTCGGAAGATATAAGTATAACAAGAAGCTGGGCATTGGCTCAAGGCTTGCAGGCCACAAGGTGTCAAGACCCATAGCAGACCCTTCGACAGGCGAGATCCTTGCTGAAGAGGGCGAGCTGCTCAGCTTCGACCGTGCAATGGAGATCGAGGGCAAGGGTGTCAGCGAGGCTTATGTGAGAGCCGAGATCAAGGAGCACTTCACCTCTGCGACAGGCGAGGCTATCACAAAGCTGGAGGACGTTGAGGTCAAGGTCATCGGCAACGGCATGGTAGACATCGCTGATTTCGTAAACTTCGATGCTGCTGAGTTCGGTATAAATGAAAAGGTATCGTTCAAGGTGCTCAAGGATATCCTTGACAGCGCCGAGAGCGAAGAGGATATAAAGGAAGCTGTAAAGGAAAGAGCCGATGAGCTCGTTCCCAAGCACATCACTATCGATGATATCGTTGCTACTGTTTCTTATTTCCTCAACCTCTGCGAGGGTGTCGGCACCGTTGACGATATCGACCACCTCGGAAACAGACGTATCCGTTCTGTCGGTGAGCTTCTTCAGAACCAGTTCAGGATAGGCTTTACCAGAATGGAAAGAGTCGTTCGTGAGAGGATGAACATCCAGTCCCAGGGGGCTGAGGTCATCACTCCTACTGCTCTTATCAATATCAGACCTATCACAGCAGCTATCAGAGAGTTCTTCGGTTCTTCGCCTCTTTCCCAGTTCATGGACCAGAACAACCCTCTTGCAGAGCTGACACATAAGAGACGTCTTTCTGCCCTCGGCCCCGGTGGTCTTTCCAGAGACCGTGCAGGATTTGAGGTCCGTGACGTTCACTATACACACTACGGAAGAATGTGCCCGATCGAGACTCCTGAAGGACCTAACATCGGACTTATCTCCTATCTTGCATCCTTCGCAAGGATAAACCAGTACGGCTTCATCGAGGCTCCTTACAGAAGAGTCGACAAGGAGACCGGAGTGGTAACTGACGAAGTAGTTTATATGACTGCTGATGTCGAGGATAATTATATGGTAGCTCAGGCAAACGAGCCTCTTACCGAGGACAGCAAGTTTGCAAGAGCTAAGGTAAACGGCAGATACAGAGATCAGATCCTTGAGATCGAGAGAGAAAAGATCGACTTCATGGATGTTTCTCCTAAGATGGTCGTTTCCGTCGCTACCGCTTGTATCCCGTTCCTCGAGAACGACGACGCAAACCGTGCGCTGATGGGCTCGAACATGCAGAGGCAGGCTGTGCCGCTTCTCAAGACAGAGTCGCCTATCGTCGGCACAGGTATGGAGTATAAGGCTTGTCTTGACTCCGGTGTTGCCGTTGTTGCTAAGGAGGGCGGTATCGTTGAGAGCGTTGACGCTGACAAGATCGTTATCCGTGAGGACAGCGGTTCGCTCAGAACTTACGAGCTGACAAAGTTCAAGCGCTCCAATGCAGGCACCTGCACCAACCAGAGACCTATCGTTGCAAAGGGCGAGAGGATCGAAGCTCACCAGATCATCGGTGACGGTCCCGCTACTGCAAACGGAGAGCTCTCCCTCGGTAAGAATGCCCTTATAGGCTTCATGACCTGGGAAGGCTACAACTACGAGGACGCCGTTCTCCTTAACGAGAACCTGGTAAAGCAGGATAAGTACACCTCTATCCATATCGAGGAGTATGAGACAGAAGCAAGAGATACCAAGCTCGGACCCGAGGAGATCACAAGAGACATCCCCAACGTTGGTGAGGACGCTCTGAAGGATCTGGACGAGGACGGTATCATCAGGATAGGTGCCGAGGTACGTTCGGGTGATATCCTTGTTGGTAAGGTAACACCTAAGGGCGAGACCGAGCTGACCGCAGAGGAAAGACTTCTCAGAGCTATCTTCGGTGAGAAGGCAAGAGAGGTAAGAGACAACTCCCTCAAGGTCCCTCACGGCGAGGCAGGTACCATTATAGATGTTAAGATATTCACAAGAGATAACTGCGACGAGCTTTCTCCCGGAGTTAACCAGATAGTAAGATGCTATATAGCTCAGAAGAGAAAGATCTCCGTCGGAGACAAGATGGCAGGACGTCACGGAAACAAGGGTGTCGTTTCAAGGATACTTCCTCAGGAGGATATGCCTTTCCTCGAGGACGGAACTCCGCTCGACATCTGTCTTAACCCTCTCGGCGTTCCTTCACGTATGAATATCGGTCAGGTGCTCGAGGTACATCTCGGTATGGCTGCCAAGGCGCTTGGCTGGAAGATAATGACCCCTGTATTCGACGGCGCACACGAGGCGGATATCCGTGAGTGCTTCAGGATGGCTCAGCAGAACTATCTCGAGCATAAGGACGATCCCTTCACCCTCGGAACGATGGACGACGTTATCAACCCGAACGCTCTTTCTATGAGCGAGGACGGAAAGTTCACCGTTTATGACGGAAGAACAGGTGAGAAGTTCGACAATAAGGTAACAGTGGGCTATATGTATTACCTCAAGCTCCATCACCTTGTTGATGATAAGATCCACGCTCGTTCTGTCGGACCGTACTCGCTGGTAACTCAGCAGCCTCTCGGCGGTAAAGCCCAGTTCGGCGGCCAGAGATTCGGAGAGATGGAAGTTTGGGCCCTCGAGGCTTACGGTGCTGCTTACACCCTTCAGGAGATCCTGACTGTCAAGTCGGATGATACTGTGGGAAGAGTAAAGACCTATGAGGCTATCGTAAAGGGTCAGAACGTTCCTAAGCCCGGTATCCCCGAGGCATTCAGAGTACTTGTCAAGGAGCTCCAGTCGCTGGGTCTTGACATCAGAGTCCTGAATATAAACAACGAGGAGATAGACCTGAAACAGTCGTTTGATGACGATGACGACTTCATTCCTCAGCCTGCAATGGAGGAGGAGAAGATCGATTTCAGCGTTGATGACGGAGACCTCGACGACGGCTTTATGGCCGAGGACGAGGACGGAGTTTCCGAGCTTGAACACAGTATGTCAGGCGGCTCCTATGACGACGACATTGATCTTCTCGATTAAGAAGCTTAAAAACCGACAATAAAACAGGAAGAGGGTACTGCTGTTGGAATTCAATGAATTTGCATCAATAAAGATCGGTCTCGCCTCGCCGGAAATGATCCGTGAGTGGTCATACGGCGTGGTAACAAGACCCGAGACTATAAATTACCGTACACAGAAGCCTGAAAAGGACGGCTTGTTCTGTGAAAAGATCTTCGGACCATCGAAGGACTGGGAGTGCCACTGCGGAAAGTATAAGAAGATCCGCTTCAAGGGCAAGGTCTGCGAGAAGTGCGGCGTTGAGGTAACAAGAGCCAAGGTGCGCCGTGAAAGGATGGGTCACATCGAGCTCGCAGCCCCGGTATCGCATATCTGGTATTTCAAGGGAACACCTTCCAGGATAGGCCAGATGCTCGAGATCTCTGCAAAGAGACTCGAGGAAGTGCTTTATTTCACAAAGTATATCGTTATAGACCCCGGCAAGACTGAGCTCATGAAGGGCCAGATCCTGACCGAGAAGGACTACTCGGAGATGCTCGAAAAGTATGACGAGGACGACTTTAAGGCAGGAATGGGTGCCGAGGCTATCAAGGAACTCCTCCAGGAGATAGACCTTGAAAAGCTGGCAACAGAGCTGAAGGACGAGCTGGCAGAGCTGCCGGCAGGTCAGAAGAAGATAAAGCTTCTCAAGAGACTTGAGATAGTCGAGGCCTTCAGGACATCCGGCAACCGCCCTGAGTGGATGATAATGGACGTTGTTCCTGTTATCCCGCCCGATATCAGACCTATGGTAATGCTGGACGGCGGCAGATATGCCACCAGCGACCTGAATGACCTTTACAGAAGGGTCATCAACAGAAACAACAGACTCAAGAGGATGCTGGAGCTGGAAGCTCCCGACATCATCGTAAGAAACGAGAAGAGAATGCTCCAGGAAGCTGTTGACGCACTTATCGACAACGGCAGACACGGCAGACCTGTTACAGGTCCTAACAACAGAGCATTCAAGTCTCTCTCGGATATGCTCAAGGGTAAGCAGGGACGCTTCAGACAGAACCTTCTGGGTAAGCGTGTCGACTATTCCGGACGTTCGGTTATCGTCGTTGGTCCTGAACTGAAAATGTATCAGTGCGGACTTCCTAAGGAAATGGCTCTCGAGCTGTTCAAGCCCTTCGTTATGAAGAGACTGGTAGACACAAACCCGTCTATCAATATCAAGTCTGCCAGAAAAATGGTGGACAGAGCAAAGCCCGAGGTCTGGGACGCTCTCGAGAATGTTATCCAGGGTCACCCTGTAATGCTCAACCGTGCGCCTACACTTCACAGACTTGGTATCCAGGCGTTCGAGCCTATCCTCGTTGAGGGCAGAGCTATAAAGCTTCATCCGCTGGTATGTACAGCGTTCAACGCTGACTTCGACGGCGACCAGATGGCCGTGCATCTGCCTATCTCGGCAGAGGCTCAGGCAGAGGCAAGATTCCTGATGCTTGCAGCTAATAACCTGCTCAAGCCCGCAGACGGACGCCCTGTTGCTGTTCCTACCCAGGATATGATACTGGGCTCTTACTACCTCACTCTCCAGAAGGATGGAGAGCTCGGCGAGGGCAAGGTGTTCAGAGATGTGAACGAAGCTATCATGGCTTATGACCAGAAGCTGGTTTCTCTGCACTCCGCTATAAAAGTAAGGATAACCAAGCAGATAGGCGACAAGCAGGTCTCCAAGATCATCGACGCTACTGTGGGAAGACTTATCTTCAACGCTATCATCCCTCAGGATCTGGGATATGTTGACAGAACTCAGTCTGAACAGCAGTTCGAGCTTGAGATCAGCTTCCTTGTAAAGAAAAAGCAGCTCTCCGATATCATCGACAGATGTATCCAGAAGCACGGCACTACCAAGACATCAGAGGTGCTCGACAATATCAAGAGCCTTGGCTATAAGTATTCAACAAAGTCTGCGATCACCGTTGCAGTATGCGATGCTTCGATCCCTGAGGCTAAGAAGGATATACTTGCCAATGCTGATGCACTTGTTGACAAGATCGACAAGCAGTATAAGAGAGGTTATATCTCCAGAGAAGAAAAGTCCAGAAAGTTCATAGAGATCTGGAACAAGGCTACCGATGAGGTTACAGATGCTCTTAGAGCTAACCTTGACCCGTATAACCCCATCAATATGATGGCGGATTCCGGAGCCCGTGGATCTATCAACCAGATCAGACAGCTGGCAGGTATGCGTGGACTTATCGCAAACACCTCCGGTTCGACTATCGAGATGCCTATCAGGGCCAACTACCGTGAGGGTCTTAACATCCTCGAATACTTCATTTCTTCCCGTGGTGCCCGTAAGGGTCTGGCCGACACAGCGCTCAGAACCGCTGACTCGGGTTATCTGACAAGAAGACTTGTTGACGTTTCTCAGGACGTCATCATCAGGATGGAGGACTGCGGAACAAAGACCGGTATCGACGTATTTGATATAAAGAACGGAAACGAGCTTATCGAGCCTCTCAAGGAGAGACTTGTGGGCAGATACCTTGTTGAGGACCTCAAGGATCCCAAGACAGGCGAGAACATCTGCTCTAAGTCCAAGCTCATCAATGACCACGATGCAGACAGGATCGTGGCAGCTCTTGCAGAGCAGGGCAGAGAGTCCATCGCTATCCGTTCAGTGCTCCAGTGTAATGCTCCTTACGGAGTATGCGCTAAGTGCTACGGCGCTAACCTTGCAAACGGCAACATCGTTCAGGTCGGCGAGACTGTCGGCGTTATCTCCGCACAGTCCATCGGTGAGCCGGGTACTCAGCTGACGATGAGAACCTTCCACACCGGCGGTGTCGCATCGGCAGAGGATATCACACAGGGTCTTCCCCGTGTCGAGGAGCTTTTCGAGAGCAGACGACCCAAGGGTGCTGCTATCATCTCCAGACTCGAAGGCGTTGTACGCATCGAGGAGGTCAAGAAGACCAAGCAAATCACAGTTACAAGCGAAGATACCGAGAAACCCGAGCAGGAGTCCTACACGATCCCTTACGGCTACAAGATCAAGGTGCGTGAGGGTCAGACCGTCAAGGCCGGTGAGCCGCTCACAGAGGGCTCTATCAACCCTGCCGATATACTCGCTGTCAACGGCGTAAAGGCTGTTCAGAACTATATCATGACAGAGGTACAGAAGGTCTACAGACTCCAGGGTGTTGATATCAACGACAAGCACATCGAGGTCATCGTCCGCCAGATGATGAGGAAGCTCAAGGTCGAGGATTCCGGCTCGAGCTATCTGCTGCCCGGCGCTCTTGTTGAGAGAGCAGAGATCGCAAGGCTCAATGAAGAGATACAGAAGAAGATCGACGAGGGTGACGAGAACGCTAAGCTCATCGTTACATCGCCTGTTCTCCAGGGTATCACTAAGGCTGCAAGCTACTCCGATTCGTTCCTGTCGGCAGCATCCTTCCAGGAGACCACAAAGGCTCTTACAGATGCGGCTATCAGAGGAAAGACCGACCACCTCCTGGGACTCAAGGAGAATGTCATCATCGGTAAGCTTATCCCGGCTGGTACCGGTATGGACGTTTACAACAACGTTCAGATCGTCAAGAACGAGACCATGCCTCATCCGCTGCCTGATACATTTATCTAAAGCTTTTATTCCCGATCCTTACACAGGGTCGGGAATTTTTCTTTTATAATAGTATACCTCACGCCGGCAGAGCAGGGCTTTTTGGCGCTTTGAGCCAAAAATGCAAAGAGGGCTCGGAAAAAGGATGATCGTTTTTGTGTAATTCGCAGAAAATAAGGGCTTTGGACGGATAAAAGCCTTGACAAGTCGGGGCGTATGGTGTATAATTGACGAGTATGCTGATGTATTATGTATTGGTGTATAGTTTTGAGGAAAGGAGAGAAAATATGCCAACCTTTAACCAGTTAGTAAGAAAGGGCAGAAACGTACTTGAGGACAAGTCCACAGCACCTGCACTTCAGAAGAGCTTCAACTCCAAGAAGAAGATCGTTGTAGACCAGAGCTGTCCCCAGAAGAGAGGCGTTTGCACAGTTGTAAGAACAGCTACACCTAAGAAGCCTAACTCGGCTATGAGAAAGGTTGCCAGAGTAAAGCTGACAAACGGAAACGAAGTAACAGCTTATATTCCGGGAATCGGTCATAACCTTCAGGAGCACTCGGTAGTTCTTATCAGAGGCGGACGTGTAAAGGATCTCCCTGGTGTGAGATATCACATCATCAGAGGCACACTCGATGCACAGGGCGTTGCAAAGAGGATGCAGGCAAGATCCAAGTACGGTGCAAAGAGACCTAAGGCAGGAGCAGCCAAGTAATCATTATTACAATAGCTCGCATTATTAAAAGGTAAAACTCATTGTCGCTGCTGCTCCTGAGGGGAGCAAAGACAGCGAAGACCACAGTTTTTAGTGGAGTGATTTATATATAAACGCTCTGCTTTAAGGAACTGACGGGGCTGCAGGGTAGGAGAGATCCGAGGACTGCAGAGCGAGTACCTATGAATTCATTATTTTATGAAGGAGGGAATCAAAGTGCCAAGAAGAGGCAGAGTGGCTAAGAGAGACGTTCTGACAGATCCTGTTTACAATTCTAAGCTGGTAACACGTCTTATCAACAACATCATGCTCGACGGTAAGAAGGGTGTAGCCCAGAAGATCGTTTACGGCGCATTCGAGATCGTTGAAGAGAAGACCGGAAGACCTGCACTTGAAGTATTCCAGGAGGCTATGGACAACATCATGCCTGAGCTGGAGGTTAAGGCTCGCCGTGTCGGCGGTGCTACCTATCAGGTACCTATGGAGGTTCGTCCTGACAGAAGACAGACTCTCGGACTCAGATGGATAACCAAATATTCTCGTGCAAGAAACGAGGATACAATGAAGGAAAGACTTGCACACGAGATACTCGACGCACTTAACGGTGTCGGCGGATCCTGCAAGAAGAGAGACGAGACACACAAGATGGCAGAGGCCAACAAGGCTTTCGCACATTACAGATGGTAATGGTATAAGGAGGATAACATGGCAAGAGAATGTAAGCTTGAAGATTACCGTAATATCGGTATCATGGCACACATCGACGCCGGTAAGACTACTACCACAGAACGTATCCTGTTTTATACCGGTGTAAACTATAAGATCGGTGAAACACACGACGGCGCTTCCACAATGGACTGGATGGCACAGGAGAAGGAGAGAGGAATCACTATCACCTCTGCTGCTACCACTTGTTACTGGAAGAACCACAGACTCAACATCATTGATACTCCCGGACACGTTGACTTTACAGTCGAGGTCGAGAGATCTCTGAGAGTTCTTGACGGTTCTGTAACAGTTCTTTGTGCAAAGGGCGGCGTTGAGCCTCAGACAGAGACCGTGTGGAGACAGGCCGACAACTATAAGGTACCCAGAATGGTCTATGTAAACAAGATGGACATCATGGGTGCTGATTTCTACAACGTACTGAATATGCTTCATGACAGACTTCAGTGCAACGCTGTTCCTATCCAGCTTCCTATCGGAGCAGAGGACGATTTCAAGGGACTTATAGATCTTCTTGAGATGAAGGCGTATATCTATACAAATGACCTCGGAACAGATATCCAGGAAACAGACATCCCCGAGGATATGAAGGAAAAGGCAGAGCAGTACAGAGCTGACCTTATCGAGCACCTCGCAGAGGTTGACGATGATCTCGCAGAGAAGTTCTTCGCAGACGAGGAGATCACTATCGAAGAGATGAAGAAGGTAATCAGAACTTCTACTATCAACAACACAATGGTACCTGTATGCTGCGGAACCTCTTACAGAAACAAGGGCGTTCAGAAGCTGCTGGATGCTATCGTTGATTATATGCCTTCTCCTATCGACGTACCTCACATCAAGGGTATCAACCCTGACACAGGTGAGGAGTGCGAGAGGATCTCGGGCGACGATCAGCCGTTCGCAGCTCTTGCATTCAAGATCGCTACAGACCCCTTCGTTGGTAAGCTCTGCTATTTCAGAGTTTATTCGGGTGTCCTGACAGCAGGATCTACAGTTTATAACTCGACCAAGGATAAGGACGAGAGGATCGGACGTATCGTTCAGATGCACTCCAACGCAAGAAAGGACATCGACACCATCTATGCAGGAGACATCGGAGCTGCTATCGGTCTGAAGAACACATCCACAGGTGATACTCTCTGTGATGAGAAGAACCCTGTAATCCTTGAGTCTATGGAATTCCCTGAGCCTGTTATCCAGCTCGCTATCGAGCCTAAGACTAAGGCAGGTCAGGAGAAGATGGGTATCGCTCTTGCAAAGCTTGCTGAGGAAGACCCCACCTTCAGAACTTATACTTCTGAGGAAACAGGTCAGACCATTATCGCAGGTATGGGTGAGCTCCACCTCGAGATCATCGTTGACAGACTTCTGCGTGAGTTCAAGGTAGAGGCTAATGTCGGCGCTCCTCAGGTTTCTTATAAGGAGACTATCACAGCTCCCGCAAGTGTTGATTACAAGTATGCTAAGCAGTCCGGCGGTAAGGGTCAGTATGGTCACGTTAAGATCAATATCGAGCCTAACGAGTCCGGCGCAGGATACGAGTTCGTCAACCACGTTGTCGGCGGTGCTATCCCCAAGGAGTATATCCCTGCTGTTGACGCAGGTATCAAGGGCGCTATGGAGAGCGGCGTTCTCGCTGGCTTCAAGGTCGTTGACGTTAAGGTTGAGCTTTATGACGGATCATATCACGAGGTTGACTCCTCTGAAATGGCATTCAAGCTTGCCGGTTCAATGGCATTCAAGGAGGCTATGAAGAAGGCTTCTCCTATCATTCTCGAGCCTATCATGAAGGTAAGCGTTATCGCTCCTGATGATTATCTCGGAACCGTTATCGGCGACCTCAACTCCAGACGTGGACAGATCCTCGGTCAGGAGCAGAGAACAGGTGCCGTTCAGGTAGATTGTCTTGTACCTCTGTCTGAGATGTTCGGTTATTCCAATGACCTGAGATCCAAGACACAGGGAAGAGGCCAGTATGCTATGGAGCCTCACAGCTATATCCAGGTTCCTAAGTCGATCTCTGAGAAGATCATGGCTTCGAGAAGCAAAGATTGATAATTTTTGTGAAAATTTTTGATTTGCTATTGCAAAATCATAAATAGTTTGGTATAATAGTACTACGGTACGATTAGATCGTTAATTTATTTTAAGGAGGAAAAATCCTATGGCAAAGGCACATTTCGAAAGAAACAAACCCCACGTAAACATCGGAACCATCGGTCACGTTGACCATGGTAAGACAACCCTTACTGCAGCTATCACAAAGACTCTCGCTATGCAGGGTCTTGCTGAGAAGAAGGATTATGCTAACATCGACTCTGCTCCTGAGGAGAGAGAGAGAGGAATCACGATCAACACCGCTCACGTTGAGTATGAGACAAAGAACCGTCACTATGCTCACGTTGACTGCCCCGGCCATGCTGACTACGTTAAGAACATGATCACCGGTGCTGCTCAGATGGACGGCGCTATCCTCGTTGTTGCTGCTTCTGACGGCCCTATGGCTCAGACAAGAGAGCACCTTCTGCTCGCTCGTCAGGTTGGCGTTCCTGCAATCGTTGTATTCATGAACAAGGCTGACCAGGTTGACGACGAAGAGCTCCTCGATCTCGTAGAGATGGACATCAGAGAGCTGCTTGACAAGTATGATTTCCCTGGCGATGATACTCCTATCATCAAGGGTTCTGCTCTTCAGGCTCTCGAGGCTCCCGATGATCTCAGCGATCCTGCTTATGCTCCTATCCTTGAGCTCATGGATGCTGTTGACAGCTTCATTCCTACACCTGACAGAAAGTCCGATCTGCCTTTCCTTATGCCTGTTGAGGACGTATTCACCATCACAGGCCGTGGTACAGTTGCTACCGGTAGAGTTGAGAGAGGCCAGCTGAAGACTGGTGACGAAGTTGAGATCCTTGGTCTTTCTGAAGAGAGACCCAAGACTGTCGTAACAGGTATCGAGATGTTCAGAAAGATCCTCGACTACGCTGAGGCAGGCGACAACATCGGCGCACTTCTCCGTGGTATCCAGAGAACTGACATCCAGAGAGGACAGGTTCTTTGCAAGCCCGGCACAATTCATCCTTACACCAAGTTCAGCGGACAGGTTTACGTTCTGAAGAAGGAAGAGGGCGGCCGTCATACTCCTTTCTTCACCAACTACAGACCTCAGTTCTATTTCAGAACAACTGACGTTACAGGCGTTATCACCCTTCCTGCTGACAAGGAAATGTGCATGCCTGGCGACAACGTAGAGATGGATGTTGAGCTTATCACTCCTATCGCTATCGAAGAGGGACTCCGTTTCGCTATCCGTGAGGGTGGTAGAACAGTTGGTTCCGGCGTCGTTACAGCTGTTAGAGACTAATTTATAATTAGTTATATAAAGCAGGGTCCCATTTTGGGCCCTGCTTTTTTGTGTGTTAAAAAGGCACTTTTGTCATTCTGAGCTGACAAAAGTGCCTTTGGTGTTATTATTTTCAGGGTGATATTTCACTTTCGTGTTTTTTCTTATCCCTGAGCTCTTTGAAAAACTCACTAAGAACAGCCGAGCATTCCTCCGCCATTACTCCGCTCTTAACTTCGGGCCTGTGATTGTAGGGCAGTGCAAACAGGTCCGTGACCGAACCGCAGGACCCGGCTTTCAGATCCGCAGCCCCGTAGATGACCCGCTCGACCCTTGAATTGATTATCGCTCCGGCACACATAGGGCAGGGCTCCAGCGTGACATAAAGCTCACAGCCTATCAGCCGCCAGCCCCCGAGCCGCCTGCTTGCTTCGTTTATAGCTATCATTTCGGCGTGTACGAGTGGGTTGCGGTCGGTCTCACGGCGGTTGAACCCACGCCCGATGATCTCGCCTGTGTCCTTCCTGACCACGACTGCCCCAACAGGCACCTCGCCGATATCTGCGGCCAGCCTTGCCAGCGCCAGGGCTTTTTTCATATAAGCTTCGTCTCTCATTTGAGCAGCCTCATAACGATGAAGGACATAACGATCGACGCCGATATCCACAGCGTAACTGTTGTCGATGTGACAAGAAGCTGTATCTTCTTGATGAATCTTAGTCCCGTCACTGTCTGCGTTACCGTCAGCAGCTTGTGGCGGTCGTTCATAAGCTTTGAATAAGCGATTATAGAAGTTCCTATAACAGCGGTGCAGACCAGAGCTTCGATAAGCTGTGCCTGTTCTATCCCAAGAAGTGTTATATAGGAAAGTGTGAAATTGAGCGTGTGAGAAATGATGCTCATGATTATCGGCGTTATGATAGAGCCTGTCCTGATAGTTACAACCGACAGAACAACGAAGCATATAGCCACCTGGCCGTAATATGTGAAGTCATAGAACATCATAGCCGTTATCAGCGAGGTCGCTATAACGGCAAAAAGGTCGCCGAACTGTCTCAGGGCCTGAAGCATAACGCCACGGCAGAGTATCTCCTGGAGTATGGGCATCAGCAGACAGGTGAAGATGAATGTTACTATGATAGTCGCCGGGTCACGGCTGAAATAGGTGAGGGAATACATGGTATCAACATTGATCCATGAGAATATTATCCCCAGCAGCGGGTTAAGGATGCGCCCGAGAAGCATAATGAGGAGCATAATGATTATGGAGTTGCCCAGAAGGTCCAGCCTTCGGCGTGACCTTGGCAGCGCCACTTTTTTAGGTATCCCTGAAACCTTAGCGAAAACAACGGTGGGCAGCAGATAGCGCAGCGCTGTGTGTATGCCGCTGGCCAGCACGAACAAGAGGGAAGCCTCCGGCGGCTTTGCCAGCTGCGAGCGGTAGATATAGATGCCGCTCTGCTCCGGGAAAGCAGCCAAAGAGATAAAGTACCAGATGATATCTAGCATCAGTGTGATAAGCAGGCAGGAGCCCATGAGCGAACAGCATTTTACCAGCGAGATAGACTCGGCTACCTCGGCAAGATGGGGAACATAGCCCTTGCCGTCGATGTAGGAATGTTCTCTTGTGTCGTGAACGAACTGATAGCCGTAGAGGTTCTCGGGGTCAGCTCTCCACTGTGCATACAGCCGTCTGTATTCGTCCGACTGGTTAAGATAGGTCGCCTCCTTGGCGACGTCTATCATATATTCATTGTTATCAGCCAAAGAGTCCGCCCCCTTCCTGTCAGAATGTATTGCCTGATTTTTTGCCCGGTCTTAAATCTTTATAATCCTTTGAAGCGCCGTAGTTCCAATCCTTATCGGAGTAGACCGCAAATATATGGTTGTCCTCGGCGCTCCTGATGAAATAATAGGACTCGCCGACAGTGTACTGCTCGGCTATATCTTCGTTGCAGTAGATATAAAGGTCGTCGCCGTAATAGACATACCAGAAGCCGTCCTCTTCGTTGAGCTTCTTGTCTGTAACGGTGATAAGCTCCGCTGTCCAGTCCTGGCCGGCGGTCTTTTCTTCGATAGTCTGGTCGGTGATCGTCCCCTTGAAGGTGTTTGTCGTTCTTAACTGGTTATCCTTTATCTCGTGCGTCAGACCGAACCAGGTCAGGCCGACACCGACCACAACAAAGATCAGCGGGAAAATTAAGCTCATAAACGAGCCGGCTTTGCTTTCCGTTCTTTCGGCCACCGAGGTTATAAAGTAGGGGTCTTTCTTGTCAATGGTCAGGTCGACCGTCTGCCCCACAGCAAAGGGGCTGCCGCCTCCCTGAGCCTTATAGTTGTCTATAGCCTCCATCCACACGCCGTCACGGTAATACCTGAACACTGCCGAGGTGACGATGTAGGTGATGTGCGATTCTGAGTCTGAACCCACGCTCCTCACATAGCCGATACATTCGCCGCTTATCTGCTCTCCGATGAGAGCGCTGCTGCGAAGCTTTTCCATAAGGGACGTGCAGAAAAACAATAGACCGCACACAACGAACAGAAGTCCTCCGCAGGTGACCGCAACATTACCAAGGCTGAAATATTTCGACAGCACAGCACCGCCTGTTACTAAAACGCCTATCGCCAGGATGAACATTCCGCTTGTGGCTGGCTTGAGTGAGGAGCTGTCAGCGGAATAGGTCTGCTTGTTTTTGCCGAAGGTCATCAGATAAACTCCGAAAAACAGCCATATACCGCCGAAAAGACCGATGGTCAGCCGTGGCATATCCATCTTCCAGGTGACGATAAATGCGATGATAACAGCCGCAACGATGATGAGCGATAATATAGACTTAGCCGAAAGGCCGCCGCCTGGCTTCTGGCCCGAGAACGCATTTTTTAAAAGAGCTATCTTCTGTGCTCTGTCGAGGTTGATAAACTGTTCTCTCTCCTCGGGAGAAAGCTCCTGGATATCGGAGAAAAACAGCTTTTCGTCACTGGGGTCAAATCTCACTTTTATACCTCCCTTTGGAGAGCCTGCAGCCGGATCTCTCTTTTAAATAGTACATCCTTGATTAGTATATCACACCAACACGATAATGTCAATGCAGGCGGTGCTCGCCGCACGGCTAATTCCCCCACCGCAGGTGCGTGCACCTGCACCCAATTCTCCCACCCCGCCCGGTTGGGTGCGGGCTTGTACACAGCTGCCGCCCTCCCCGGAGGGGGCCGAAGGTGTGTGAGGGCGACCGGAAAGCCCTCACGAGATACCACTCGCTACCAGCCTGAAACAATTCTCATAGAAATACAGCTAATAAAAAAACTCCGCCAGAGATATAGCCGTGCGGCGAGCACCATGTAATAACAAGGTCATCAGTATTACTTTGTCAGTCTGCACAAATTTCAGGAGTCAGATTTGTTATAAATCGCCTTGACTTTATCTGCGATATACTATATACTTGTATTGTATAGCATTTAAAACACAAGATGTTGTATCAAAGGGCGAAACAAGGCGAAAAACGCTGTAAACAGGCACCGTTTTGCTTTGCAAGCCTTTGACTGTGGAGGTATAGGGATATGATAATCAAGATCAAAAAACGTGACGGCAGAATGGTAACTTTCAACATCGAGAAGATAGCCAACGCTATCTATAAGGCTGCCGAAAGCGTGGGTCAGGAGGATTCGGAAAAGAGCCTTGATCTGGCAGGCAAAGTTGTGGATATGCTTCTTGCCGACAAGCTGGAGACACCTACTGTCGAGCAGATACAGGACTGCGTTGAGAAGGTCCTTATCGAGGAGGGACTTGCAGACGTTGCAAAGAGCTATATCCTCTACCGCTCGGACAGAACAAGAGCGAGAGAGATGGACACAAGGCTGATGAAGGTGTATGAGGAGCTTACCTTCAAGAGCGCCGAGGACAACGACCTCAAGCGTGAGAACGCAAACATAGACGGCGACACCGCTATGGGCACAATGCTCAAATACGGCTCGGTGGGCGCTAAGGAATTCAACGAGATGTATGTGCTGGAGCCCGAGCACTCGAAGGCTCATATCGAGGGCGATATCCACATCCACGATCTGGATTTCTACACACTGACAACGACCTGTACACAGATAGACCTGACCAAGCTTTTTGAAAACGGCTTTTCCACAGGCCACGGATATCTGAGGACCCCCAATGAGATACAGAGCTATGCGGCGCTTGCTTGTATAGCTATCCAGTCCAACCAGAACGACCAGCACGGCGGACAGTCGCTGCCGAAGTTCGATTACGATATGGCACAGGGTGTCAAGAAGACGTTCAGACACAGATACAGAGACAATATCGGCCGTGGGCTTGCGCTGCTGGGCGGCGTCAAGGATTCCCAGAACGTTGCAAAGAAACTGGCAGAGATGTTGGACGAGCAGGGGCTTGAACCGACCCTTGCAAACGACAACGGCTATCAGGAAGCGGAAGCGCAGTTCCTTGTTAATTTCTGCGATGCAAGGGACGTTTCCAGGATACAGGCTTTTGCTTACAAGAGCTCGGTCAAGGAAACTGACAGAGCTACCTATCAGGCGATGGAGGCTCTTATCCACAATCTCAATACGATGAACTCCAGAGCCGGTGCACAGACACCGTTCTCGTCCATAAACTACGGAACGGATACCTCTATCGAGGGCAGGATGGTAATAAAGAATATCCTGCTCGCTGAGGAAGCAGGACTTGGAAACGGAGAGACGCCTATCTTCCCGATACACATCTTCAAGGTAAAGCAGGGCGTAAACTTCGATCAGGGCGACCCCAACTATGACCTGTTCAAGCTGGCGTGCAGAGTTTCGGCTAAGAGACTTTTCCCGAATTTCTCCTTTATAGATGCGCCTTACAATCTTCAATATTATAAAGAGGGCAACCCCGACACCGAGATAGCTTATATGGGCTGCCGCACAAGAGTTATAGGAAATGCGAACGACCCCAGCCGTGAGATAGTAACGGGAAGAGGAAATCTGTCGTTCACCACTATAAATCTGCCAAGGCTGGGCATCAAGGCTCAGCGCAATATAGGCACGTTCTTTGACAGCCTTGACGAGATGATGGACCTGTGCATAGCACAGCTTATGCACCGCTTCAGGATCCAGTGTCAGAAGAAGGTCAAGAATTTCCCCTTCCTTATGGGACAGGGCATCTGGATGGATTCAGAGAAGCTGACAGACGATGACACCATTGAGGAAGTTCTCCGCCACGGAACACTTTCTGTGGGCTTTATCGGTCTGGCAGAGTGTCTTAAAGTTCTTATCGGAAAGCACCACGGCGAATCAGACGAGGCGAGAGACCTGGGTCTTGAGATAATAACCAGGATGAGAAGAAGAATGGATGAGGAGACAAAGAGAACAGGCCTCAATTTCTCGCTGCTGGCTACTCCTGCCGAGGGTCTTTCCGGACGCTTTGTAAAGATGGACAAGAAGCGCTTCGGAAATATCGCAGGCGTTACCGACAGGGACTATTATACAAACTCCTTCCACGTTCCTGTTTACTATCCGATAAACGCTTTTGAAAAGATAAAGATAGAGGCTCCCTATCACAACCTTACCAATGCGGGCCACATCAGCTATGTTGAGCTTGACGGCGACCCTCTCGGAAATCTTCCTGCATTCGAGAAGATCGTAAGGTATATGAAGCAGGCCGGCATAGGCTACGGCTCTATCAACCACCCTGTTGACCGTGACCCTGTCTGCGGCTATACAGGCATCATTGGCGACCGCTGTCCCAAGTGCGGAAGAACGGAAGCCGAGCACAGAAGGGTATTCACCGAAAAGATACCCAGGATCAGACTGTAAATACACAACAAAAACAGTATCCCCGCAAAAGGCGAGGGATACTGTCGGTCTCTATACCAAGATTGCCCGGGAAAACCGAACGGGCGGATATAGAAAAGCTTTTTGATATCATCACAGGAGGCGGATAAGTCATGCTTCTTCGCATAGCCGGACAGGTCGGCGAGTCTATAGTTGACGGTCCGGGGATAAGATATACGGTTTTCACACAGGGCTGCCCGCACCACTGTGAGGGCTGCCACAACCCCGAGACCTGGAGCTTCGACGGCGGCGAGCTTATCGACACCGGGGAGATCTATAAGAAGATAACAAGTGACCCCCTGCTGGACGGCGTGACATTCAGCGGCGGCGAGCCCTTTATGCAGTGTGCGGCTCTGTGTGAGCTGGCTGACAGGATAAGGGCGTTCACCGACTATCGGCTGAACATCATTTCCTATACGGGCTTTACCTTTGAAGAGCTTATCGACAAGGCGGATCTCACCAACGGCTATATGGAGCTGTTAAAGCGGCTGGACTATCTTGTGGACGGCCCGTTCATCCTTGAAAAGCGGAGCCTTGAGCTTCTTTTCCGTGGAAGCTCTAACCAGCGTTATCTTGACGTTCAGGCATCGCTCCGTGAGGGCAGGGTGGTTGAGACTGAACCGTTCGGGGATTATTATTGTACAGAAAGCAGCGATCATAGTACGGAATAATTCTCTGTTAAGTGGTTTAAGTGTACAATAAATCTCGCAGTTAAAAGCACTGCATAAAAAAGAGCCTGTAAAAATCAGGCTCTTTTTTTTATTCCTTTTCAAAGGTAGTGTCGTGGGTGATGACGGAAGAGCCGGTCTCACGGCTTACAACGTCTTCAAGTCTGGTGTCAAGCATATAGGCCAGAAACGACACAAGAAAAATAAACGCCGCCACGCCGATGATCAGCGCCGGCCTGAATTTATATTCACGCTTCTGCTTTTTTTTGCCGTTTTGTCCCAAAAAAGATCACTTCTTTCCTCTTTTGATATCTGTCAACATAATTATACTATGTTTGCTCTCGTTTTGCAAGCCCTTTTTTGATTTTTCCTGTTATCTGCCGCAAAATCCTATCTTTTTCTGATATTATATGCATAAATCTGAAATATATGGGTCACGGCACTTGAAAAAACTGCGTGGATGTAGTATAATTATAGTGTATATGGTGCTCCTTTGTCTGAATTTTCGGATGCGCCTTTATGGAAAGAGGTAATACTAATGTGCGGATTTGTAGGTTTTACAAACAAATTGGATAATGCCGATGAAGTTCTCGGACTTATGATGGACAGGATCAAACACCGTGGTCCTGATTCCGAGGGCAAGTTCATCGACGGGAATGTGGCTATGGGCTTTCGCAGGCTCTCCCTCATCGACCTGTCCGAGACGGGCAGCCAGCCTATATTCAATGAGGACCGCTCGATGGTGCTCACCTTCAACGGCGAGATATATAATTTCAAGGAGCTCAGAGCCGAGCTTGAAGAGCTTGGTCACAGCTTTTATACCAAGACAGACTCCGAGGTCCTTATCCACGGCTATGAGCAGTGGGGCGAGGATATGCTCGCTAAACTCAGAGGAATGTTCGCATTCATCATTTACGACAAGAATAAGAACGAGCTTTTCGGCGCCCGTGATTTCTTCGGTATAAAGCCGCTCTACTATGCAAAGATGATGGGCACCTTTATGTGGGGCTCGGAGATAAAGAGCTTCCTTGACCATCCTGCCTTTGTGAAGGAGCTCAACGAGGATGTACTGGAGACCTACCTTACCTTCCAGTATTCTCCCACAGAGGAGACCTTCTTTAAAAATGTCTACAAGCTCCCTGCGGCTCACTGCTTTACCTATAAGAACGGCGAGATGAGCATAAAGCGCTACTGGGAAGTAAAGTTCGATCCCGATGATGAGCCCACTCTTGAGGACTGGGTGAACCGCATATCGGAAACATTTGCCGATTCGGTGGAGGCACACAAGTTTGCGGATGTTGAGGTAGGATCGTTTTTGTCAAGCGGTGTGGACTCCAGCTATGTTGCGGCTCAGGCAAACGTTGACAAGACATTCACTGTCGGCTTCGGCGAGGACGAGAAGTATAACGAGATCGGCTATGCAAAGGAGTTCTCGAAGTATATAAACAAGGAGAATTTCTCGAAGGTGATAAGCCCCGAGGAATACTGGGACAGCCTGGAGAAGATACAGTATCAGATGGACGAGCCGCTGGCTGACCCGGCAGCGATAGCGCTTTACTTTGTGTGTCAGATCGCAAGCGAGAAGGTCAAGGCTGTTCTCTCCGGCGAGGGTGCCGATGAGATCTTCGGCGGCTATAATATCTATCATAACCCGAGGGATATGGCTTCCTATTTCAGGATACCCAGACCCATAAGAAAGGCTGTGGGCGCCTGTGCATCACGCCTGCCTCACAAGCACGGAGTCAATTACCTTATCCGTGGTTCAAAGGACCTTGAAGAGCGCTTTATCGGAAATGCTTATATCTTCTCCGAGAAGGAAAGAAAGGCTATACTCAAAAAGACCACCAATGCTCCCGATGCTATGGAGATAACCAGACCTTTCTATGAGAAGTCAAAGCGCAACGATCAGGTGACACAGATGCAGTATCTTGATCTTCACCTGTGGATGACAGGAGATATCCTGCTCAAAGCCGACAAGATGAGCATGGCTCATTCGCTGGAGCTGAGAGTCCCGTTCCTTGACAAGAAGGTAATGGAGCTGGCAGAGCAGATACCCACAAGGTTCAGGGTAACAAAGGACGAGACCAAATATGCTATGCGTCTGGCAGCGCTGAGAGCCTGCCCGGCACAGACCGCAAAGAAAGACAAGCTCGGTTTCCCTGTTCCTACAAGAGTATGGCTCAAGGAGGACAAGTACTATAACATAGTAAAGGACAGCTTTACCGGCGGTGTTGCACAGAGCTTCTTCAAGTCAGAGGAGCTTGTAAAGCTCCTTGACGATCACCGTGACGGCAAATACGACAATTCACGCAAGATCTGGACAGTGTTCACTTTCCTTGTGTGGTATAAAGCATTTTTCATAAACGAAGTCTGACAATGAGGGGTCAAGCACTTTGACCCGGTGCCCTTATGGGGGCGGAACGGGGGGACTATGCAGAAAAAGATCGAGATCGACCGAAGCGAAGTTATGCGCTATCTTGGGTATCGGACCAAAAAGCCCGATGAGAAGATGCTGGCGCTTATCGATGAGTGCGAGGAGGAGCTCCAGAGGGCTATAATGCCGTCCTATACGTTTCGTATCCTCGGGCTTGAAAGAGTTAAAGAGGGCATATCGGTAGTGTCCACTCCGCTGATACTCGAGGGCGTGGACATCTCCCGTCATCTTGCGGGCTGCTCACGCTGCGCTATCTTTGCAGCAACAGTTTCTCTGGGAGCAGACAGGCTTATAAAGTCGCTGGAGGCAAGGGATATGACCCGAGCCTATATAACCGATGCTATCGCAGGTGCGGCGGTCGAGGCAGTCTGTGACCAGGCGGAGTCGGAGATAGCTTTCAGGGCGAAGAGTTTCCGCACCTGGAGATATTCCCCCGGCTATGGAGACTTTCCGCTGGAGACACAGCCCCTTCTTCTGGATGTTCTTAATGCTGGAAAGCTTCTTGGGATAACTGTGGGCGAGAACAATATAATGATACCTTCAAAGTCGGTAACAGCCGTTATAGGCCTTTCGGATCACCCGATAGACCTGACAAGACAGGGCTGTCACCGCAGCTGCAATAACTGCCGCATGAGGAGCAGATGCAGCTTCAGCAGAGAAGAATGATCCTAAGAGAGGAATTTTGATGAGTAACAGACTGAAAGAGCTTTTTGATAAAAAACAGATAATCATCCTTGACGGCGGTATGGGGACCATGCTCCAGGCCAAGGGTATGCAGATGGGCGAAACACCGGAAAAACTCAATCTTGAAAAGCCCGAGTGGCTTATAGACATACACAGGCAGTATATAGATGCGGGCTCGGATATCATCTATGCCAACACCTTCGGCGCAAACAGGTTAAAGCTAAAACGCTGCGGCTGTTCGGTGGATGAGGTGATAAAGGCAGCGATCGATAATGCCAGAAAGGCCGCAGAGGGAACAGACACCCTTGTGGCTCTCGATATCGGCCCGATAGGCCAGCTCCTTGAACCGACGGGGACCCTCTCCTTTGATGAGGCCTACGATATCTACAAGGAGCAGGTCATAGCAGGAGCAGAGGCTGACCTTATCGTGTTCGAGACTATGAGCGACCTTTATGAGCTCAAAGCCGCTGTCCTTGCCGCAAGGGAGAACAGCACCCTGCCAATTATCTGTACTATGACCTTCGAGGCGACTCACAGGACCTTTACAGGAACCTGTATAAGCTCCGCTGCGATGACGCTGGAAGCGTTGGGGATCGATGCGATAGGTGTCAACTGTTCGCTGGGACCCAAGGAGCTTCTGCCGATAGTTGAGGAGATGTCACAGTGGACGAACCTGCCGCTGGTGGTAAAGCCGAATGCAGGCCTGCCGGACCCTGTCACAAATGAGTATGACTGCTCGCCGGAGGAGTTTACTTCTCTTGCAAAGGCTTTCATGCCTCTGGGAGTAAAATATATCGGCGGCTGCTGCGGAACTTCACCCGATTATGTGAGGGCTCTGTCCGAAATGACAAGGGATCTCGTTTATAAACCGCAGCATAATCAATTGCCTGCGGCTGTCTGCAGCGCAACGAAGACCGTTGTCATCGACCAGCCCAGGATAATCGGCGAGAGGATAAACCCCACAGGAAAGAAGCGCTTCAAGGAAGCTCTTGTAAACGGCGACATAGGCTACATCCTTTCCCAGGCTATCGAGCAGACGGATGCCGGCGCCGATATACTTGATGTTAACGTCGGCCTGCCTTCGATAGACGAGAAGGCTATGATGATAAGAGCGATAAAGGAATTGCAGGGCGTGGTTGACGCTCCGCTCCAGATCGACTCGACTATGCCAGAGGTGCTCGAAGCTGCGCTGAGGATATATAACGGCAAACCCATAGTCAATTCGGTAAACGGTGAGGAGAAGTCGCTCTCTACAGTTCTGCCGCTGGTAAAGAGATACGGTGCCGCTGTTGTCGGACTTACTCTTGACGAGAACGGTATCCCCAAAAAGGCAGAGGAGCGCTTTGCTATTGCCGAGAGGATACTTAACAGGGCGCTGGCTTTAGGTATCAGGAAAGAGGACGTTTATATCGACTGCCTGACCCTTACGGCTTCCGCAGAGCAGGCAGCGGTCTATGAGACTGTCAAGGCTGTTGAGATGGTAAAGACAAGGCTGGGACTGAGAACAGTTCTCGGTGTTTCAAATATCAGCTTCGGCCTTCCCAACCGTGAGCTTGTAAACTGCAACTTCCTTCAGATGGCGCTGACCAAGGGCCTTGACCTTCCTATTATGAACCCGAATGTGGCTTTGATGACAGGCGCTGTCAGGGCTTATAAGCTGCTGATGAATATAGATGTCAATTCCACGGATTTTATCGCTCACTATTCAGGCGCCCAGGAAGCCCCCAAGGCGGCAGCACCGGCAAACAGCAGCAATATGGATCTTTCGGCAGCTGTGGCAGCAGGCCTCAAAGAGGAATGCAAGCGCATAACAAAGCAGCTTTTGCAGGACACCGAGGCTATGGAGATAGTGAACACCATGCTTATCCCGGCGCTGGACAAGGCAGGTGCCGAGTTTGAAAAGGGCAAGCTTTTCCTGCCCCAGCTCATACAGACGGCTTCCGCTTCCCAGGCTTGCTTTGAAGTCATAAAGGAGCACATCCTTTCCACAGGCGAGCAGAGTGTTTCAAAGGGAAAGATAATCCTTGCCACCGTCAAGGGCGATATCCACGACATAGGCAAGAACATCGTAAAGGTGCTTCTTGAAAACTACGGCTACGAGGTGCTTGACCTCGGACGTGACGTTGACTGCCAGCTGGTGGTGGACGAAGCCATAAAGAACCAGGTGCCGCTGGTGGGTCTTTCGGCTCTTATGACCACGACTCTCGGAAGCATGGAAGAGACGGTGAAGCTTTTGAAGGAGCAGTATCCCGAGTGTATAACTATGGTGGGCGGAGCCGTGGTAACGCCTGAATATGCCGAGCAGATAGGCGCAGACTACTATGCGAACGACGCCAAGGAATCTGTCGATATCGCAAGAAAGGTGTTCGGCAACTGAGCGCATAAAACTGAATAAAACCATCAAAACCTCCAATGCTTTTCAGCAAAGGAGGTTTTACTTATGAAAAAGCTGTGTTTATCTCTCTGTGTGTCACTGGTGATGTCAAGTGCGTGCTCCATGTTCGTGCCGGGCTTTGGCAGTGATGTAAAAGAGCACCATGAAAAGCGCTGGGGGAATATCCGTGTGATAGATTCCAAGGAGCTTGAGTTTGACTTTGCCATAGGCAGATTGTTGAAGCACCTCTTCGGATAGGTTAGATGTACAATAAAACGGACAGTAGATCTGTTTTTATCCTTGACAAAAAGCCGCTTGTGTGATAGAATTTAAGCTGATGAGAAAACCCTTTGGACAGGAGGCAGAACGATGCTTGAATTCATAACCGGAGGCGCTTTCAGCACCAGAGAAACGCTCTTGCAGGAGCGCATAAAAAAGGCGGCACAGGAGGGCAGGGATGTGCTCTGCATAATCCCGGACCAGTATTCCTTCGAGTTTGACAGGCAGCTTTACAGCACCCTTGGAGCTAAGCTTTTCAACCGCATAAAGACCGCAGGCTTCAACCGTCTCAGCGACCTTCTTGCAAAGGAGTACGGTCTTGGAGGCGAGAGCTGTGACGACAGGGTAAGGACCCTTTTTATGTATAAGGCTATCCGGGCGCTCGGCGATTCGGGAAATGTGAGATACTACAAAAAGGAGCTTTCAAAGGCGTCCTTTGTGGGCGAGTGTGACCGCCTGATAATGAGCCTTCGCCAGAGCGGCATAAGCCCCGATATGATGAGAGCGTCCGCCGAAAAGCATGGCGGCTCTCTTGGGGCAAAGCTTTCTGACCTTGCGTTTATCTATGAAAGCTTTTTAGGCGAGCTTTCAGCCCACGAGATGACAGACTCGCTGTCTGCTCTTGCGGGTGCGGTGGAGCAGGCACGCACTCACGGATATTTTTTGGGCAAGAGCGTGTTTATCTCTGCGTTCACAAGCTTTACCAGCGACGAGTATAAAATGTGCGAAACTGCGCTTTCCCAGTGCAGTGATATGACGGTATCGCTCCTGCTTGACGAGCAGTGTATCTCGGCCTTTCATTCCCACCCCTTTGCGGATACGGTAAAGACCAGACAAAAGCTTAGAGATATGGCTTCTGCCTGCGGAGCGGAAGTAAGAAACACTGTCTGTGAAGAGAGCGGAGAGGCCGCACCCGAGCTTTTATTTCTGTCCAAAAATCTGTACAACTACAACAAAAAGCCCTATGAGGGCAAGAACGATGCGGTCACTCTTGTCAGCGCTTCCGATATCTATGAGGAGTGCGACTATATCTGCTCGCAGATAAAATATCTTGTTCGTGAGAAGGGCTATGCCTACAGTGATATTGCTGTTATCGTGCGTGACCTTTCCCAGCCGGCGCCTGTGCTCGAGAGCGCCTTCGAGCGCTATGAGATACCCTACTTCACCGACTGCGGCGAGAGCGCCGAGACCTCGGCTCTGGTGCGCTATGTGAATATGCTGTTCAAGTGCCTGCTCACGACCGAGTACCGCACCGAGAATATCATAAAGCTGATAAAGTCACCTATGTATCCGATGAAGGACATCGACGTTTTCAGAGTCGAGAACTACTGCTATGTGTGGGGCGTTGACAGAGAGCTCTGGAAGCAGGACTTTATCCCCGAGGACGAGGAAGAGCAGGAGGAGCTCCCCGAGGGAAGGCTAAGCTCCGCACAGTACATAAATGAACTGCGAAAGCAGATAATCACGCCCCTTGAGAGCTTCAAGGCCGCTATCGGTGAAAAGCCCACAGCCAAAGGCATCTCGGAAGCGCTGTATGACCTGTTCGTTCAGATAGGCCTTTCAAAGCAGGCCTACTCTTATCTCAAACGTGCCGCAGACCTTGACCCCGCCAAAGGCGTGGAGCAGGCAAGGGCGCTCAGGCAGCTCTGGGGCAGCGTTATAAGCGTTGTGGGAACTATCTGCAAATACCTGGGCGAGGAGCCCATATCCCTCAGACGCTACTGCGAGCTGTTCAGTTCGATGACAGCACAGCTAAGCGTTTCAAAGCCGCCGCAGAAGCTTGACTGCGTTATCCTGTGTACCGCAGGCCATTCAAGGACAGGCCTTTTCAAAGCCGTGTTTGCGGCCGAGATGAACGACGGGATATTCCCGGCGAATGTCTCTTCCGGAGAGCTCCTTGGCGAGTTTGAAAAGCAGCTTTTAGAGAGGGACGATATGGTGATAGGTCAGAGCGCAAGAAGCAGTTTCCTGAGCGAAAAGCTTATCTGTTACAGCGCCCTCACAAGTGCGAGCGAGCGCCTTTATGCGCTTTGGTCCTGTTGTGATCTTCTCGGCGAGACAAAGCGCCCCTCGACCCTTGCGAACGACCTTATCTCAATGTTCGGCAAGACCGCCCTTGTTAATACTGCGCTTTTGCCGCCCAGCGAATTTGTAAGCTCCTATAAGACAGCTTACTATAAATACTTAGAGAACATAGCTTCAAAGGACACCGACACCCGTGCCATAAGGGCCCTGGTGACGCTGTCAGGAGAGTACAGCGAAAAGCTTGCGTCCCACAACGATATCCACGAGGACGGCAGCTATTCGCTCAGCCCGGAGACAGCCGAGAAGCTGTTTTTCAGAGAGGAAAAAACAAACATCTCGCCTACCCAGCTGGAGACCTATTTCAAGTGTCCGTTCTCATATTTCTGCAAATACGGTCTGGGGCTCTCTACTCCCTCGAAAAAGGAGATAGGCTTCTCTGACCGTGGGCTCATCGTCCACGAGCTTTTGCAGCGCCTTGTTGATCTTGGCGGCGAAGATGCCCCTAAGGGGTATGCTGCTTCAAAAATGACCGATGAAGAGCTTGAAGCCTTTGTGTCGGAATGTGTGGATGACTATATAGAAAGAAAGCTTGGCGGCAGTTTCGGAAAGCCTGTGGACTTTGATTTCATTGTTGCAAAGCTGGGAGAGTTCGCTCTTGAAGCCGCAAGGTTTGTGAGAGCAGAGCTTGGCGGAACGAAATTCACACCGCTCCTGCTGGAATACAAGCTGGATACCGAAAAAGAACAGCTTGAACTCGATGCCGGCGGCGGAAAGAAAATGATACTCAGCGGAACTATCGACCGTGCAGACATATATAAGGATGACAGCGGCGAGATCTATGTGAGGGTCATCGACTATAAGACAGGAACGAGCACATCCTTTGCCTACTCGAAGCTATATAACGGGCTTAACCTGCAGATGCTGGTCTACCTGACGGCACTGCTGGAGTCCGACAGCATACCTGATGTTGACAAGTCAAAGCTAAGGCAGGCAGGGATAATCTATTACATCTTCGGCAAAAAACCAAAGTCTTTTGAGCAGACAGCCAGCGAGGAAGCTGACGGCATGACCGCAGAGAAAAAGCTGCTCGATTCCTTCAAGCCCGAGGGCAGGACAGTGGATGCACAAAATGTTCTGCGTGCCTATAACGAGGAGGACTCTTATGCCTATGTGCCGTATAAGGTGAGCCAGAAGACCGGCATAAGCGAGCAGGCGATAACCACAGCGCAGTTCACGGCTCTTCGCACCTTTGCGAAGAACAAGACCGAAGCCTTCGGCCACGATCTGAAAGACGGCCATATAAGCGCAAGACCCCTTGACCGCACCTGCACCTATTGTGAATACACAGGCATCTGCGGCCTGGTGAACAGAGACAATGCGATCGATACAAGCGACAAGGCTTATGACGAGCTTATGCGCAAGGAGATAGCAAGGCTTACAAAGGAGGGAGAAGAATGAGCGCAGAGGTCAGATGGACCGACCGCCAGAAACAGGCGATAGATGACAAGGGTCTGGGAATGATAGTTTCTGCTGCGGCAGGAAGCGGCAAGACCGCCGTGCTCATCGAGAGGATGATACGCCTGCTTTGTGACGAAAATGAGCGTATGCCAGCGGACAGGCTGCTGGCGGTGACTTTTACAAAGGAAGCTGCCGCACAGATGCGTGACAAGCTGGCAGAGGCCTTTGAAAAAAGGCTGCGGCTCGACCCCGACAACAAGTGGCTTTTAGAGCAGCAGAACCTTTTGCAGCTGGCGAGGATATCGACGATAAATTCCTTCTGTCTCGACCTTGTGAGGACTAACCTTGACAGGCTGGACTTTTCAGGGGGGCTTACCATCCTTGAAGAGAACGTTCAGCAGCTTATCTATGACAGCTCGAAGGAGCAGGCTCTTCGTGACCTTTATGAGCGCTCGCCTGAGGACTACGAGCTTGTGATGGGAGCCTTCGGCGAGAACGGCCTTTCGGATGTTCTGGACAAGTTCTACAGCTTTATTCGCACCATGCCGTTCAGAGACGAGTGGCTTGAAAAAGCAAGAGCGAATTTCACCGATAAAAAGGTTTTTGACAGCCTGACAGCTGCCCGCTTTGAGCGCTGCGAGAGCGCCATTCAAAGAGCCTCGGCGGCGCTGGAGCGCTTTCGCAGTATTGCGGCATACAGTGACGACTATCTGATACTGAGCGACTTTGCAAAGCTTTATGATAACGCCGAGAGCGACGCTTTGTTGATCAAACAGCTCAAAAGGGCGGTAAAGGACAAGGACATTGACGCCATAGCCGCTTTGCCGATAAAGCTGGGGCCTATAAAGACCCCGAGAAAGAGCAAAAAGCTTGAAGTCCTTGACCCTGCGGCAAAGGCCGTGCTGGATGAAAAATGCGAGCTTGCAAAGGACGAGAGGCGTATCATCAAGGAAGCTCTCGAGGAGATACATAACAGCTTCAGCCTTACCCGCCGTCAGCTGCTTGAGAATATGCAGATGAGCGCTGAGCTTCTTGACGTTCTGGCTTGCATCTGCGCAAGGATAGACGAGCTGGCGCTGGAGCAGAAGCTTGAGCGTAACGGCATAACCTTTTCCGATGCGGAGCTTCTGGCAAAGGAGCTTCTTGTAAAGAAGGAAAACGGCAAGCTCATTCGCACAGAGCTGGCCGAGCAGATAAGACAGGACGGCATTTTCGGCCTTATCTTTATAGACGAGTTCCAGGATGTGAACAATCTCCAGGAGCTTGTGTTCCGTGTGCTTTCGGACACGGACGATCTTGACATCATGGGCAGGAACGTGTTCGTCGTTGGTGACGTAAAGCAGGCTATCTACAAGTTCAGGCTCTCGAACCCGGATCTTTTCATAAAGACCCTTGACGATGCCGGAAAGGAAGAGAACAAAGAACAGCTTGAAGCTGTGATACTCAACCAGAATTTCAGGAGCAGGACAGAAGTGATAAGCTTTGTCAATTTCTGTTTTGATGCTCTTATGTCCGAGACCTGCGGCGGAGTTTTGTATAACGATGACCACGCCCTTGTTAAGGGTGCGGATTATGACGAAACAGCCCACCCGACAAAGGTGCTGTTTATCGACAACGACCCTGTTTTCAAAAAAGAGAACGGCTTTAGCAGAGAGAATTACGAGTGCGCAAAGATGATCAAAGATATGCTCGAAAAGGGCGAGCCTGTGAACGACAAGGGCGAGCTCAGAGCCTGCCGCCCGGGGGATTTCTGTATCCTTGTGCAGACCAACGCAGAGGGCAGAGCGGCCTCGGCGGCGCTTGAAGCTGTGGGGCTAAAAAGCTATACCAAGGACACTGACGGCTATCTCAATTCCCGTGAGATCCAGCTGGTGGTCAATATCCTGCGTGTCATAGATAACCCTATGAAGGATATACCCATGGCGGCAGTCATGCTGTCTCCGATAATGGGCTTTGACCCGGACGAAGCCGCAAGGGTGGCGCAGTTTGCCACAAGGGGAACAAAGAAAAGACATTTCTGGCAGGTGCTGGTTGCCAGCGACGAGAGCAAGAGAGACGCCGACAAAAAGGAAGCCGAGTTTATAGACCTTGGAGACGAAAGGCTCCAGCAGAAATGTCAGGAAGCCTTCCGCCTTATCGACAGGCTGAGGACGCTTTCCATGAACATGAGCCTTGAGAAATTCATAGGCCGTGTCTACGATATCACCGACCTTATGGGCATAACATCCCTCTATCTCGATGCCGACAAGAAGCGTGCGAACCTGAGGCTTCTCTTGCAGTATGCACATTCCTATGAGGAGAACAGCTCCGAGGGCGTTACCGGCTTTATAAGGTACTTAGACAGCGTTTCCAAAAACGAGAAGGCTTTCAGCAAGGCGGTCACCGCCGTTTCTGGCGAGGGTTCGGTCTGTGTCAAGACCTATCACGCATCGAAGGGACTTGAATACCCCTTTGTCTTCATGACACAGCTGGACCGTGAGATAGAGAGCAAGACCTCGAATCTCATCACCCACAATGATCTTGGCTGTGCTTTTCGCTTCACCTCTCCCGACGGGATAATAAAGCATCACAGCCTTTACTATGAACAGCTGAAAAAGACCGACGCAAATGAAGCCAAGAGCGAAGCTATGCGCCTTATGTACGTTGGCTGCACAAGAGCAAGAGAACAGCTTTTCATCTGCTATGCGCCGTCCTATAAGACCAACGAGACCTTTGAGGCGGCGGTCATGAAAAAATGCTTGCTAGCAGAGTCTGTAGGCGACAGCGCCCGCCTGACACAGCTTGTTACAGATTGCAAGTCGATGCTGGACTGGCTGACTGTGGCTCTTATGAGACAGCATGACAACAGTGGCCTTTGCGGCTGGCTGGGAGCGGAAGGCTTTTCGGCAGAGAGGTCAAGACTAAGGGACCCCGATATCAGCTATATAGATCTTTCAAAGCAAGACGATAAGCCCGAGAAGCAGCTTCGTGAGGAAAGGGACGAACAGCATTTTGACAGCCGTCTTCTAGATGAGCTTAAAAAGCGAGCTGACTTTGAGTATAAATCTCCCATAGGCGAGGGCGAGGCTCCGCCGGCAAAGATGACGGTAACGGAAATAGTGGCTTCACGAAATGCCGAGAAATACGGCGAAGCCCCCGACCTTTTCTTCCCGAATCTTCTGCGGCTGGATGAGACGATGGATCAGCTCTCGGCGGCGGAGAGAGGAACCTTCACCCACAAGTTCATGGAGCTTGCGGACTATAAGAAAGCAAGCGTCAGCGTAAGCGAAGAGCTTGAACGGCTGGTGAGAGAGGGCTATTTCACTGCCCGTGAAGCCAGGGGCGTTTATAAGGATGCGCTGGAAGCGTTTTTCAGAAGCGACCTCTGCGCAAGGATAATGGCGTCTCCGGAGGTGCTTCGTGAGAAGCAGTTCCTTGTGAGCTATGACGACCTTGACCTTGGCGAGGAGTATAGCAGGTATCTCGGAAAAGGCTCTATGCTCCAGGGCATAGCCGACTGTATCTTCCTGGAGGGCGACGGCTATGTGCTGATAGACTACAAGACCGACAGGTTCAAGGACGAGTCGGAGTTTGAAAAATATAACGAGCAGCTTGCTCTTTATAAAGCGGCGCTCGACCTTATCCTTGACAAGCCCGTCAAGGAGTGCAGGATATGCTCTTTGTGGCTTTTAAGAATGAAAAAAACATAGGAGCTTTGGCTTTCCTCTCCCGTCACTGGCGGGGGAGGATGTTTTTTGGGGAAAATTTTATTTCTGTTGCCATTTCGGTTTTCTTCATCGTATAAACAATCAGAGCGGCAAAAAGCCGTACAAAATACGGGAGGAAGAAGAAAATGAAAATGAAGAAAGCAGAAAATAAGAATAAGAGCCAGAGATCTCTGATGATCCCGCTGGTAATAATGACAAATATCGTATCGCTGGCAGCAGTGGTCACTATAATGACAACGGTGAAGACAGACAATGACCCCTGGGAGAGGGAAGCTTATCCGGCTGCACAGACCTCTGCGGCAGCCGAGGTCAAGGACACATCGGTGCCGACACCGAAGCTCCCCCTCACACTGTCATCAAAGCCCAAGAGCGCACAGAACACTCAGAGCAGGACAAAGGCAGCGGCTTCCGTGAATACGGCTGCCCAGGCACAGAGCGAGCAGAAGGCTGAGCCCAAGGAGCTCAAGCCCGAGGAGAAAAAGGTGATAAAGGTCGAGGTGGTAGCTCCCGAGAAGAAAACGGATACCTCAAAGCAGGAGACACCCAAGGCTATCCCGGCTGTCCCCGAGACACAGATGACCACTGCCGATACAGAAGCAGCAGTGACTCCGAAGCTTGTGTCCCAGACACCTGTCAGCAATGCAGAAAGTGCCAGCCCTTATGCCGGGACCTTCGTAGTGGACGAGTCCGCAGGCATCCATGCGATCGTAAGCACCACCGGCTCTGACGGACAGTGCAGCGTTATAATCCGCCTGCCAGTAAGAGAGCACACCTTTGTGGAGTGGAGCTTCAGCGGCAGCTTTAACGATGAGGGCGTTATGTTCTATACAAACGGGAATAAGACCGTTAAATATGTTGATGAGTGGGGAGAGGATATCGAGCCTTCGACTACATGTTTCACCGACGGCTCCGGCTGGATAAAGGTCACAGATGAGGGCCTTAGCTGGCAGGAGAACGTTGAAAACACCGGCGCAGACCTTTTCTTTGCCCGTGTGATATTCTGACAAAGCATTTCCCTTTCATAATCATATACCATCTTCTACATCTTCCCTTATACTGAAAACACCCCGTACAGGACAATGCTCCGACACGGGGCGTTTTCATGTCCTATGAACGGTTGGACTAAGTGAAGTGTGACCTTAGCTGCGTAACGGACATCTCAGCTCTTTCCCAAGGTTCACGCAGTGGTGCTCGCCGCACGGCTATATCTCTGGCGGATGATTACAGCATTGTTATTAAACGTGCATTTGCTCTCTCTTGCAAGGTTCACGTAGTGTGCAATTGAAAAGCCCGGCAGAAGCTATCCCCCTCCCCTCCGGGGAGGGCGGGGAGGTACTATTAGTTTGCGCTAAGCCCCGATGGGTGGGGGCGGCGGTGCAGGTGCACGCACCTGCCGGCGAGCACTTGACTAAATATGGGATCTGTGTTATAATATCATTTAACATTAAATTTTATGGAAAGGACGGCTTTATTTATGAAAATGACAGTAAGCAAGGCTATGGTCGAAGCTCTGAAAAAGGAGAACATAAAGGTCGTCTTTGGCTATCCCGGAGCAGCGATCTGCCCGTTTTACGATGCTCTTTTAGAGGCTGAGAACGACGGTGATATGAGACATATCCTGGTAAGGCACGAAGCAAACGGCGGCCACGAAGCCAGCGGCTATGCCCGCATAACCGGCAGACCGGCAGTCTGTATAGCTACATCGGGTCCCGGAGCTGTCAACCTTGTGACAGCTATCGCAACGGCTTACGCAGATTCGATACCGCTTATCTGCATAACAGGTCAGGTGAACACCGAGCAGATAGGCTCGGACGCTTTTCAGGAGGCGGATATAACAGGTGCGGCGGAGCCGTTTGTAAAGCACAGCTATCTGGTGAAGGACCCCTCGCAGATAGGCAGGATATTCAAGGAAGCTTTCTATATAGCAGGCACCGGCAGACCCGGCCCTGTGCTTATCGACGTTCCTATGGATGTCCAGAGGGCGACCATTGACTTTAAATATCCCGAGAAATGTGAGATAAGAAGCTATAAGCCCACAACAAAGGGCAATTATGTCCAGATCAAGCGTGTCATCAAGGCGCTGGAAAAGGCAAAGAAGCCTCTTATCTGCATAGGCGGCGGTGTTTTCGCTTCAAATGCCAAGGAGCAGATAAATGAGCTTGCAAACAAGATGCAGATACCGGTCATAACTACGATGATGGGTATATCTGCTTTTGCGGATGACGACCCGCTTTTCTGCGGGATGATAGGCACCCACGGCGTCAAGAGGGCAAACTATGCTGTCAATGAGTGCGATGTGCTCTTCCTTGTAGGCGCTAGAGTCGGCGACAGAGCGGTAAAGACTCCGCTGGCGCTTGAAAAGACCACACAGATAATACATATAGATATCGACCCTGCGGAGATAGGAAAGAATATCGGTGCGGATATCCCCCTGGTCGGTGATGCAAAGCTCGTTTTAGAGCAGCTTATCGAGCTGTCGAAGCCGCTGGAGCACAGCGAGTGGATAGCTCAGATAAGAGAGGTGGATGCAAAGCGTGAGCTTGCACCGGCACCTAAGAACACTATCCAGCCGAGAGAGTTTATAAAGAAGCTTTCCGATGCTCTGCCGGATGACGCTGTTATCTGTGCTGATGTAGGACAGAACCAGATATGGACCTGTACGAGCTACGCTTTCAGAAAAGGCGGCAGGCTCCTTACCTCGGGCGGAATGGGAACTATGGGCTATTCCGTTCCTGCGGCAATAGGCGCAAAGCTTGCGGCACCCGGGAGAACTGTCTGTGCAATCTGTGGAGACGGCGCTTTCCAGATGTCTTTCATGGAGCTGGCAACTGCCGTTCAGCACGGTGTTGATATCAAGATAGTCGTTATGACGAACACAAGGCTGGGAATGGTAAGAGAGCTCCAGACTGTGGGCTATGATGACCGCCAGACAGCCGTTTTCCTTGACGGCTCGCCGGACTTTATCAAGCTCGCAGAGGCATACGGCATCAAGGCTGTGAGAGCCTATGATGAGAAGACAACAGAGCAGGCGCTGGCCCTTTTGAAGGAGCCAAAGGGCATCTGTCTCGTTGAGGTCGTTGTAGATAAGGATATGCCTACGCTTTGATCGGGTCGTTTTAACAGTATAAGATAAAGATGTTCAAAAAAAATTAACATTCAGGTGTTATAATATTCAGAGATTTCGCAAATGGAGGAATTTTATATGAAGCACACGATATCTGTTCTTGTTGAGAACCACAGCGGTGTTCTTTCGAGAATATCGGGTCTGTTTTCAAGAAGAGGCTTCAATATCGAAAGTCTGGCAGTAGGCCCGACTCACGATCCTTCGGTCTCGAGGATCACTATCGTTGCGGACGGTGACGAGCACACAGTGGAGCAGATCGAAAAGCAGCTTAATAAGCTTATCGAGGTAATAAAGGTCAAGACCTTTGCAAAGGACGAGTTCCTTGCAAGAGAGGCTATGATAGTAAAGCTCTCGGTGAGTGCTGCCAAGCGCAGTGAGGTAATGACCATTGCGGAGATAACGGGTGCTAAGGTCATGGATATGACCCTTTCCACTATGACTCTCGAGCTTTGCGACACCTATGCCAACCTTTGCAGGTTTGAAGAGGTAATCGAGCCTTACGGCATAGTTGAGATGGTGAGAACAGGAACCATAGCTATCGAGAAGGGTTCGGAGGTTCTTAACCCCAAAAAATAAGTCTTATATAGCCGAAGGGCTACATAAATATAGTCAATTTTTATTATTACTGGAGGAATTTAAAATGGCAGAGGCAAAGATCTTTTATCAGCAGGATTGTGACCTTAACGTTCTTAAGGGCAAGAAGGTAGCTATCATCGGCTACGGTTCTCAGGGTCACGCTCACGCTCTTAACCTGAAGGAGAGCGGCATAGACGTATGTGTCGGACTTTATGAGGGTTCCAAGAGCTGGAAGAAGGCAGAGGACCAGGGTCTCACAGTTATGACAACTGAGGAGGCAGTAAAGGCTGCTGACGTTATTATGATACTTATCCCCGATGAGAAGCAGGCAGCTCTTTATAAGAGCGCTATCGAGCCTAACCTCACAGCAGGCAAGACTCTTGCATTCGCACACGGCTTCAACATCCACTTCGGATGCATCGTTCCCCCCGCAGACGTTAACGTTATCATGATCGCTCCTAAGGCTCCCGGCCACACTGTAAGAAGCGAGTATCAGGCTGGTAAGGGTACACCCTGCCTTATCGCTATCCACCAGGATGCTACAGGCGATGCACAGGATATAGGTCTTGCTTATGCTGCCGGTATCGGCGGCGCAAGAGCAGGCGTTCTTGAGACAACATTCAGAACTGAGACCGAGACAGACCTCTTCGGTGAGCAGGCTGTTCTCTGCGGCGGTGTCTGCGCTCTTATGCAGTGCGGTTTCGAGACTCTCTGCGAGGCTGGCTATGACCCCAGAAACGCTTACTTTGAGTGTATCCACGAGATGAAGCTCATCGTTGACCTTATCTATCAGTCCGGTTTCGAGGGCATGAGATATTCTATCTCCAACACAGCTGAGTACGGCGACTACATCACCGGACCCAAGATCATCACAGAGGACACCAAGAAGGCTATGAAGAAGGTGCTTGCAGACATCCAGGACGGTTCTTTTGCAAAGGAGTTCCTGCTTGATATGTCCAGCGCAGGCTCTCAGGTACACTTCAAGGCTATGAGAAAGCTTCACGCAGAGCATCCTTCCGAGAAGGTCGGCAAGGAGATCAGAAAGCTCTACAGCTGGAGCAGCGAGGACAAGCTCATCAACAATTGAGTGCTCGCCGCACGGCTTTGACGTTCACAGCAGAGTCCGTACTATGAACTTTGTTGCTCGGTGCCTCTTCTTATGCTATGGTTTTTGCCGAGGGAACGTTAGTATATACAGTTATTGATCTGACAGCACGTTGCTAAAAAGCGGCGTGCTGTTTTTCTCTTTTCCAAGATCCACGCAGTGGTGCAAAAGAAAAGACCTGTCGAAGACTACCCTCTGGGAGGGCGATTAAAACAGTCTCTTTCTTTATGGCTGATAATATGAACTGAATCGATAGTTTCGCTGAAAATGGTATCCCCGCCGAAGGCGGGGATACCATTTTCAGCATTTGGCTGTTCGAGCAAAGTGAGAACAGCCTTCAATAGCCTGATCAGTTAAAAGATGTCCATAATCACTTGACCCGTGAAAATACTGTGTAATGTCGGTAATCGCTCTTGACATAAGGCTCGTTTTATAGTAAAATATACATTGAGACAAAATGCTCAATGAATAAATGAAGGGATTGTTTTAAATGGGACTTACATTGACTGAAAAGATCCTGAAGGCTCACCTCGTTGACGGCGAGTTTGTAAAGGGTCAGGAGATCGGCATAAGGATCGATCAGACTCTTACTCAGGACGCAACAGGCACAATGGCTTATCTTGAATATGAGGCTATGGGCGTGCCGAGAGTAAAGACCGAGAAGTCGGTGGCTTATATTGACCATAACACACTTCAGTCGGGCTTCGAGAACGCAGACGATCATCGCTTTATCGGTTCTGTGTGCAAAAAGCACGGCATATATTTTTCACGTCCCGGCAACGGCATCTGCCACCAGGTCCACCTGGAGCGCTTCGGCATCCCCGGTAAGACACTTATCGGCTCCGACAGCCACACCCCCACAGGCGGCGGAATAGGCATGATAGCTATCGGTGCCGGCGGACTTGACGTTGCAGTTGCAATGGGCGGCGGAGCTTATTACATAACCTACCCCAAGATCGTCAAGGTCAACCTCACCGGAAAGCTTTCGCCCTGGGTCTCTGCCAAGGACGTTATCCTCCAGGTGCTCAGGATAATGAGCGTTAAGGGCGGCGTAGGAAAGGTCATCGAGTACTGCGGCGAGGGTGTTAAGACCCTGTCTGTTCCCGAGAGAGCTACTATAACCAACATGGGCGCAGAGCTTGGCGCTACCACATCTATCTTCCCCTCGGATGAGATCACTCTTTCCTTCCTCAAGGCTCAGGACAGAGCAGAGGTATGGCAGGAGCTGAAGGCTGATGAGGACGCAGAGTATGACGAGGTGATCGATATCGATCTTTCAAAGCTTGTTCCCCAGGCTGCTTGTCCTCATTCTCCTGACAATGTCAAGACCTGCGACGAGATAGGAAAGCTCAAGATAGATCAGGTTTGTATCGGTTCATGTACAAACTCATCCTATGTTGATATGATGAAGGTCGCTCACATCCTGAAGGGCAAGACAGTTGACCCCAGCGTTTCGCTGGCTATCGCACCCGGCTCCAAGCAGGTGCTCAATATGATCGCACAGAACGGCGCTCTTGCTGATATGATAGACGCCGGCGCACGTATCCTTGAATCTGCCTGCGGCCCCTGCATAGGTATGGGTCAGGCTCCTAATTCCAAAGGCGTTTCCCTCAGAACATTCAACCGTAACTTCCTGGGACGTTCGGGAACTAAGGACGGCCAGATCTATCTCGTTTCACCCGAGACAGCTGCCGCTTCCGCTCTCACAGGCTATCTCACAGACCCGAGAACTCTCGGCGAGATGCCCCAGATCAGCGTTCCGGATCAGTTTATGATAAACGACAATATGGTAGTTGATCCTGCTCCCGTTGAGGAGATGGACAGCGTTGAAGTCCTCAGAGGACCCAACATCAAGCCTTATCCCGAGACAGCTCCGCTGGTCGAGGATATCGAGTGTCAGGTATCCCTCAAGGTGGGCGACAATATCACTACCGACCACATAATGCCTGCGGGTGCAAAGATTCTGCCCCTCAGATCCAATATCCCGGCTATCTCCCAGCACTGCTTCACAGTATGTGACGAGGAGTTCCCGAGAAGAGCCAAGAATATGGGCGTATCCATTATCGTCGGCGGGACCAACTACGGTCAGGGCTCATCCCGTGAGCACGCTGCCCTTGCACCGCTCTATCTGGGCATCAAGGCAGTGCTCGTTAAGAGCTTTGCCCGTATCCACAGAGCAAACCTTATAAATGCAGGCATCCTGCCGCTCACATTCGTGAACGAAGCTGACTATGACAAGATAGATCAGGGCGATGATATCGCTATCAAGAATGTAAGAGCTGACGTTCTGGCTGACAAGACAGAGCTGACAGTTGTAAACAAGACAAAGGGCTGCAAGATCCCTGTTCTGTGCGAGCTTACCGGCAGAACAAAGGAGATCATGCTCGCAGGCGGACTTCTTGACTATACAAGAGAGAATCTTAAATGATCTGAAGGCAAAAGGAGGGCAGACTAATGTCCGGACGTGATGATATCTTTGGCGAAGAATCCGAAATAAACGAGATGTATGCCGAAGAACTGAAGGAGGCAAAGAAAGAGGAAGAAGGCTCGTTTTTCAGACGTGCTTTCTCTGACGAGCCGGAGCCTGCTGTTCCCAGAAGACCCAAGAGCACATTTGCAGGGCTGTCGGGAGTAGAGGATATCTCGCTTGAGGATATCGACAAGCAGACAGTACCACCGCCCCCTCCGCCCCAGTTCGGCGGTCAGCCCTATTATCAGGGTCAGCCGCAGTACGGCCAGCCCTATCTCCAGGAACCCGAAAGGATGGGGATGGACGAGCCGGTAATGCCTGCCCACAATGACCTTTCAGACAAGGCCATGACCTACCGCAACTCACAGCCGCCAAAGGGCTATCAGAACCCTTATAGTCAGCCGGCAGCGCCGATGGGCGGCCAGCCGATGGGAGCACAGGGTGTCACGATGGGTCAGCCCGGAGCCCCGATGGGTCAGCAGCCGATGGGACAGCCCCAGAGGCCGCCTCAGCCGATACCTTCTTATCAGGTGGGTGCCAACGATCCTTATGCTACGAACAGCTTCCAGAGCAGCTACACCGATACCTCGATGTACCGCACCCAGGGCTACGGCGCACAGCAGATGTACGGCGCTCCCCCTCAGCAGGGATATCCTCAGTACGGTCAGGGAATGCAGCAGCCGATGCAAGGCGGCAGACCGATGCAGGGCGGACCTATGCAAGGCGGCCCGATGCAGCAGGGCGCTTTTAACGGAGGTCAGCCAAACGCTATGGGCGGCTATCCCAACGGCCAGCCCCAGAACGGCGGTTATCGCCAGGGCAGTATGTCCTATGAAGAGGGTCTGGCTATGGTAAGCCAGATGATGGCCGAGAACAGCACATCAAGAAACGGCTTTCAGGCAAGACAGAACTACCGCAATGCCATGAGGCCCGGAATGGACAGAAAAGAGCGTGCCAAGGCCCAGGTCGATGAGATGCTGGCTCAGGACAAGGCCAGTCACGAGGGCACGGACAGACTTGTCCAGGCGCTTAACAGCTCGGGCACATCCTACGGGCGCAGAGGCGCCTTCGGCGGGATGTCACGAGCAGCTGACGAGAGACCGTCGGCAACGGAGGGCATGGGGTGGTATTTCCTGTGGTTTTGCGCAGGGGCGCTGATACCCTTTGGGGCTTTTGACCTTCACTTTGCCTTCTGTCTGATGATAGGCGCCCTGTTCGGAGTCATAGGCGCTGTGATAAAGCATAACGGTATGGAGGGGTTCGACTTCCGCACCAGCCTGACACTCAGCAAGACCGAGCTCCTGCTCGTTCCCATAACAGCGGTCATAGGACTTGCTTTGTATTTCTATTTATAGAGAAAACTAATTACTGGAGGTAATTTACCAATGGCTAAAATCGCTATGAAAACACCGCTCGTCGAGATGGACGGCGATGAGATGACCAGGATCATCTGGCAGGAGATAAAGGATATCCTTATCACCCCCTATGTTGATCTGAAGACCGAGTATTATGATCTCGGACTTGTTCACAGAAACGAGACAGATGACCAGGTCACTGTTGATTCCGCAAACGCTACTAAGAAATACGGCGTTGCTGTAAAGTGTGCGACTATCACACCTAACGCTGCAAGGATGCCTGAGTATAACCTCAAGCAGATGTGGAAGAGCCCTAACGGAACTATCCGTGCTATGCTCGACGGTACTGTTTTCAGAACTCCTATCCTTGTAAAGGGCATAACACCCTACATTCCTACATGGACAAAGCCTATCACTATCGCCCGTCACGCTTACGGCGATGTTTACAAGAACGTTGAGATGAAATGCCCCCAGGGTTCAAAGGCCGAGCTGGTGCTTACCGATAAGGACGGAAATGTCAGCCGTGAGGAGATATTTGATTTCAAGGACACAGCAGGCATAATCCAGGGACTTCACAACAGAGAGGACTCTATCGCTTCCTTCGCAAGAGCCTGCTTCAATTTCGCTCTCGACAAGAAGCTTGACCTCTGGTTCGCTACAAAGGATACTATCTCCAAGAAATATGACCACACCTTCAAGGATATCTTTGCAGAGATATACGAGAATGAGTATAAGGCTAAGTTCGAGGCCGCAGGGATAGAGTATTTCTATACTCTTATCGATGACGCTGTGGCGAGAGTTATCCGCTCCGAGGGCGGCTATATCTGGGCGTGCAAGAACTATGACGGCGACGTTATGAGCGATATGGTGGCAACAGCCTACGGCTCCCTTGCGATGATGACTTCCGTTCTGGTATCTCCCGACGGCGTATATGAGTATGAGGCAGCTCACGGAACAGTTCAGCGCCACTACTACAAGCACCTCAAGGGCGAAGAGACATCCACAAACTCTGTGGCAACACTGTTTGCCTGGTCAGGCGCTCTGAGAAAGAGAGGAGAGCTCGACGGGCTCGATGATCTTGTAGACTTTGCAGACAAGCTGGAAAAGGCAACTATCCAGACTATCGAGGACGGCGTTATGACAGGAGACCTCTATCTGCTCTCGACTCTTGAGAACAAGAAGAAGGTCAACACCGAGGACTTCCTCAAGGCTGTTGACGAGAGACTCAAGGCTCTGCTCGCATAATAATTTATACCGTATTAACCATTCGTTCATAAAAACAGACGCATAATGTGGTATAATGAGTCTAATATAGAATTACGGAGGTAGATCTTATGAAGCACATCAAAACTATCAACAAGGCTAACCTTAAAAAGACTGCTGAAAAGGGCGGCTGCGGCAACTGCCAGGCTTCCTGTCAGTCTGCTTGCAAGACCTCTTGCACTGTAGCTAACCAGAAGTGCGAGAAGGAAGCTTGATCTTAGGCTTTTAGGACGTGCGGTGTTGACCGTGCTCCGGTAAATCGAAAATGCAAAAATACCCCCGTCGCTTCTGACGAGGGTATTATACTTTGTGAGAAAAACAGTCCGTTTTCAGAAATGAGTGGGGGAAACAAATAATGATACACAAATTCAAGCTTGAAGGATATAATGTTCTGCTGGACGTCAACAGCGGCGGAGTGCATCTGGTGGACGATCTGACCTATGATGTGCTGGATAACGTTGAGCCGCCCTTTGATGTTGAATGTCCTGCAAACGTTGTGAAGAAGCTTTCAAAGAGCTATCCCGAGAACGAGATAAGAGAATGCTATGATGAGATAGTTTCCCTTTATGAGGATAAGATACTGTTCAGCGAGGACGTTTATGAAAAGTTTGCGCTGGCTTCCGTTGCGTCTCCTGTAAAGGCTATGTGTCTTATCGTGTCTCAGGACTGCAATATGAGGTGCAAATACTGCTTTGCGGCTCAGGGAGATTACGGCACCGGCAGAAGACTGATGGACCTTGAGACAGGAAAGAAAGCCCTTGATTTTCTTATCGAAAAGTCGGGCAACAGGTATTTTCTCGAGGTCGATTTCTTCGGCGGCGAGCCCATGCTCAACTACGATGTTGTAAAGCAGCTGGTCGAGTACGGAAGGTCGAGGGAAGAGGAAGCAAACAAGAAGTTCCGCTTCACTATGACAACAAACGGCCTGATCCTCAATGACGAGCAGATAGAGTTTCTCAACCGTGAGATGAACAATATCGTTCTTTCCATCGACGGCAGAAAAGAAGTCAACGACCGCATGAGAGTGCTCGTGGGCGGTCAGGGAAGCTATGACAAGATACTCCCGAACTTCAAGAAGCTCACAGCTTTAAGAGGCAAGGACAAGGACTGGTATATCAGAGGTACATACACAAAGTATAACCTTGATTTCTCCAATGATATAATGCACTTCTATGATCTCGGCTTCGAGCAGATCTCAGTGGAGCCTGTTATGGCTGACCCCAAGGAGCCTTACGCTATCACCGAGGCTGATCTGCCGAGGATCTTCAAGGAGTATGAGGTGCTTTCACAGAAGATAAGAAAGATAAAGTCGGAGGGCAAGTTCATAAACTTCTTCCACTTTATGATAGACCTTGACCAGGGTCCCTGCGCTATCAAGAGACTAAGGGGCTGCGGCTGCGGAAATGAGTATGTTGCTATCTCTACAGAGGGCGACATCTATCCCTGTCACCAGTTCGTGGGCATCGAGGAAAAGAAGATGGGCAACATCCACGAGGGAACCTTCGATCTTGACCTCAAGGACGAGTTCGCAAGAGCTCATGTTTACAACAAGCCCGAGTGCAAGAGATGTTGGGCCAAGTTCTATTGCAGCGGCGGCTGCAACGCAAACAACTTTATCTATAACGGAGACATCCACCAGTCCCACAAGCTTTCGTGCCAGATCCAGAAGAAGAGGCTGGAATGTGCTATCCTTATGAAGGCGCTGGAACTTATGGACACAGCAGAGTAATGATCGGAGGTAAGAGAATGAAAAAGCTGATAACAGCGGTGCTGGCAGCAAGCCTTGTTATGGGTGCGCTCACAGCCTGCGCCGATGAAAACAGCAGCAGTAAGTCTGAGACCAGGAATGCAGCTTCCCGGGCGGCACAGCCTGCGGCAAAGCAAGGCTGCGAAGATGCGGACTTCTTTGAGTTTTACTATACAGGCAGCGCTGAAGACTTTCTCGGAAAGACGATAGACGAGATAAATTCGGCGACAGGTGATAAGTTCACCGAGGCCAACGCTTCGGAGTATGACCTTGAATACGGCTGCGCCTATGACCTCGGAGAGGTGGAGAGCATCTCCGACGGCAGGATCGCCCTTGGCGGCAAATATCCTGTGGAGCTTGTGCTCAGCTTCGGCGATGACGGCAAGCTCAATAAGATACTCTATAAGATAAACGAGGGCGCCGGCGACTCAAAGGCGGTCTCGGATGCGCTTATCAAGAGCCTTGAGGACAACGCCCCCGAGGGCTATACCGGAGAGTATGAGCCGAGAGCTCTCGGCAAGAACTCGGCGTGGTTTGCAAAGGACGTTGACGGCTATGTGTTCACGGTCAAACACATGGATGTCGATGACAGCGGTTATCCGGTCTACTTCTCGGCAGAGACCTATAAAGACAAATACGGACTATAATAAAAACAGGCTCTCCTGATTTGCAGGAGAGCCTGTTTTTTTGCTTTTTTACGAATAGCATCTGTATATGATATATGCGGTGTATGCGCAGTAGCACAGCACCATAACAGCGCCCTCGGCACGGTTCACGCTTTCCTTGGTCTTTGCAAAGATAAGCGTCATTACTGCCACGCCCAGCAGGATGATAGTATCCACCAGAAGGTCGGGGTCTACCTTTATTGGCGACAGCGACGATGCTATACCAAGGATGAACAGGATGTTGAAGATGCACGAGCCGATAGCATTTCCCATAGCGATGCCGGAGTTGCCCTTTTTGGCGGCAACAACAGAGGTCACAAGCTCGGGAAGGGAGGTGCCTATAGCCACGATAGTCAGCCCCACCAGGGTCTTTGACATTCCCAGCTTTACAGCTATCTCGCTGGCGTTGTCAACGACCATATCGCCGCCGAAGATGATAGCTGCCACGCCGCCGACGATATAGATTATGCTCAGCCACATCGGCAGTATCTTTACATCGTCGCCCTCGACCCTGTTTTTAAGGGCGCTTCTTACAACGAACACGATGTAGGCGATTATGCCCAGCAGCAGCAGGATACCCTCTATACGGGTGATATAGCCGTTCTTCCCGCTGCCGAAATTGAAGATGAACCCCAGCAGCACGAGCGTCACCGCAATGTTCCACCACATATCACGCTTCAGCATCTCCTTCGGCGTGGGAACGACCTTGAACAGCGCACACACACCGATGACCATAAGCAGATTGAACATATTCGAGCCGATAACATTTCCAAGCGATATGTCAGCGTTCCCCGACAATCCCGAGGTTATGCTGACGGCTGCTTCGGGGCAGCTCGTTCCGATAGATACGATAGTCAGTCCGATAACGACCGACGGTATCTTGAGTATCCCTGCAACGGAGGAAGCTCCGTCAACAAAGAAATCCGCACCTTTGATAAGCAGGACGAATCCCACTATCAACAGCACATAAGTCCACATAAAAACAACTCCTTTTGAGCTGTGCATAAAAGCACATAAAACGAGACCTTTACTGCACAGCAAATAATGCAATAAAAGTCTCGTTACAAACACAGGTAAGGACACCGCCCGGCTTTCCATAAGATGACCTTTGGTCAAGCGTGTTGACGAACGGTATCACGCTTTTATGATAAAAGCGCTAACTACTCCCAATTATCAAAAATTATTATACCACTATTATCCAAAAAAGTCAAGCGCCCATTTTGCAAAAACAGGGAGAGCGGTCTTCATAAGCAGCTATGCAGTATTTGGTCAATATATTTTATAATTGCCGCTTTTGCAGGATCTATTCTCCGCTTCCTGCCGGTAAAGCTCTTATATATCAGAAGTGGCCTGACGAGCCTCCGTGAGAGCGTCCCGAGCTGCTGTGATGTGTGGAGGAGCCTCCTCTGCCGCCGCCGGAGGAGGAAGGCGGCCTGTAGACCTTGCTTACGTTCTTGTAAAGGAAAACATCGTTCTTTACCGACAGATTGAAGCTTCCGGGACGGAAGTAGTCCGCAGCGCCCTTCTTGAAAGCAACAGACAAAAGCTGCTTCTTGTGATAGGTGCAGTAGCAGAATGCGATAACAAGTGCAACTACCACAGCTGTGACCAGATACAGCAGGCTGAAAGCCGGTCTCGGCAGGTTTCCGATATCATAAGGCTCGCCGGTCTCTGCCTGAACGCAGAACTCGTCACACTTGGTCGCAAATTCATGGAATGCGCCGTTATAGTCACCGCTCTTGAGCTTGGGAAGGAAGAACTCCTGCATATATTCCTGGCCAGCGTCAGTGAAATACTTGATGCCCTTGCCGTAGGTCGAGATTGCCCAGTCACGGTTCTCCATACTGATAAGGAAGAGTATTCCGTCATCGTCAGGTCCGTAGCCGCAGCCGTTATAATCATAGTAGTCGTCTGCATACTGGGTGGATGTTTTCGAGCCTATGGAAAGCTTGGTGACGATGATAACATCCAGCTCGTGCTTGTCGCTTATCTCGTCAAGCTTTTTGAGAAGCTTTTCTTCCTGAGAGTCGGTCAGAAGATCCGCATCGTCAACAAGTCTTGGAACGAGCCTGTTCTCAGGTATAGTCCTTGTCAGCTCATTCTCGTTGATGACGCCCTCGGGAAGCTCGCCGGAATAGTCGGGAGTTTCCTCATAAGACTCGGTACCCGAGATGCCGTTGAAAAAGTCTGCGGTCACAGGCGTGCCGCTCTTGGCGCTGGATGCTATCTCGGTCAGCTCATTACAGAAGCGGTCGGATACCGAGAAGATAGCCTCGTTTGAGAAAACGCCGCTGTTATAAGATGAGTAATCCGAATAAAGATCATACTCAAAATAAGCAAGAGTCGAGCTTTCAAGAGCGCCCAGCTTGTCGTTTATGCTGTAAACATAAATGTCGTTGGTCTCAAAGCTGTAGACCATAGCTACACAAAGGTCGTGGTCAGAAAACCCGTTGTCATTACAGTAGGTCTCGGCCTGCTCGAGAGATATCGAGTCGAAGCTGTCCGAGATCATTATAACGCCGCAGGCGTCGCTCTCGGAGAGCATAGCGTCAAGCTTTTGCGAAAGCTCTGATATCTGCGAGTCAGTGAAGGTGCCTCTGGCATCGGATATCCTTTTGTCAGCCCCTGCGCTGTCGGCAAACGCAGGCACCGCAAGCATAAGCACAGCACACAAGCTGATGACAAGGCAATAAAGTCTTTTTCTCATAAGCCCATACCTCCTAAGAACCACCAGAGCAGGAAGTAAAGACCTGCGGACAGCGGCAGCATAAGCAGCCAGAATGTCTTCCAGTATTTTTTCTTGTCAAGGGGCAGGTTCCCGACAAAGTTGCCGGTCTGTCCGTTCATAGCGAATCTGTAGCGCTGACCGTTCCAGTTCGTATTGAGTATCCACACCGGATAAAGGGCATACTGCGCCTTTGCGTTGTGGAGATTAAGGTTTGTGTTCTCGATATTTACCGACTGATAGCCTGTTATCGTCTGGCGGAAGAGCATATCCACGCTCTCACGCACTCTGTAATTGGCTCTGTCGATAGTCTGCTCCGCAGTTACGTCATATTTATCTGCCACATAACCTGCAAGATAAGCTGTGCTGAAGGGCACCGCCTGTCTGAAATCAAAGGGCGATACCGACTCCATAAGGTCGTCCTCCATTTTTGAAGAACCGTCGATAGCTATCTTGTCAAACTGCATGGAGCCTGCACGCACCAGTGAATAGTGGCTGGTCTCGGTATACTCATAGTTTCCCGAGCTCCAGTGGCGCACCTTGGTGCCCTTATATCTTATCTGTCCGTCAACTCCCGTGTCAAACAGCCAGAAGGGCACATACATACCCTTTATCTCCTCGATATGGTGCTGGGTCTTGAAGACCTTCGGCAGGAATTTCTTTCCCTGAAGATGCTTCTTGAAAGCCTCCACAGCCGCCTGCTTCTCCAGCTTGAACGGGATTATGTAATCCGGTCTCAGTGCGTTTGAAAGCTGTCCCTGCATAACGATAGGGTTGTCACAGTAAGGACAGGTGGTGGCAGCGGTGTTGTCGTCTCCGATTATCTCTCCTCCGCAGTAAGCGCAGTGGTAGACCCTCATGCCTTCGACTTCGCTTTCGCTCCATTCGTTGTTGCGCTCTTCCCAGGACATCTGATCCTGGCCGTCGCCCTGAAGATGCTTCGCATAGTCCATTACCGCTTCCACGGAAAAATGACTGTCGCAGAACGGACATACCATTTCCTGAGCGGTGGCATTGAACTGTATAGCGCCTCCGCAGCATGGGCAGACGTATTCGTTGGTGCTCGCCATTTGATCGTTCCCCCTTTATAGCATTATCGTTTATCGGTCGTGATCTTTATTCTTCCTCGGTCTTTGCAGCAGGCCTTGCGGTCTTGACCTCAAAGCCGTTTACTTCTATCTCCGGGTCGTCAAGGTCGATGACGAGGCATCTTCTGCCGTTTATCATCTCGGTCTTGACTTTGTCAACTGCGTCACGCTTTATGTTCACCGTGATGCTTGGCATAGCCACCACGGTCCTGGCGTCAATAAGGTTCTGGGCTGTCAGCGGCTTGTCGCCCACAGCCTTTTCATATACCTTGGGCAGCGCTTCCAGCTTGTCGGCGCCGACACCCGACTCCCACAGTATCTGTGAAAGGGTGTTGTTGTCCACCTTGGGTATCTCGGTCTCGTGGGAATTCTGGTCCACAAGCTCCTTTATCTTGGTGTTCACAGAAGTTATCAGCTCATAGTCAAGTTCCTCGCCGACAACGCCAGTGAGTATCTTCTTGAAGGTGTTTCTCTCGCTGTCATAGCTCATTGAGAATTCACATCCCAGAAGCTCCTCCACAAGGGATACATTGGGCTTCTTTGCGTTTTTCGTATAGCACAGCACACCGTTGACATCCGGGGCTCTGTCATTGAACAGCGGGAACAGGAAGCCGTCTGTCGGCATCTCAACTATACGGTCCGTGCGGGTGTTCTTGGCGATAGAGTTATTCTCTTCGTTATAGACAAGCCCGTCGATCCTGAGCGTTACCGGGCACACCGCCGTTATTATAAAGCGGTAATTAGTGTCCGACTCCTCGGTGAGCTCATCCATCTTGTTCTTTTTGAGCACCGAGTATGTGCAGTGAGCTGTGAACAGCGCATAGGTGGAGACATATTCCATTTTCTCGGCAACAGTCTCGATAAGCTTTTTGTTAAGCTCCTCATCCTCGAGCTTGCTTTGCAGCACCTCATAGTAGAACCTCTGCATACCGCCCTCCAGGGAAGCATCCTTCGGGAACTCATACTCCGAGAGGTTCTTGCCCACCGTTCCGCTGAGGACTTTTTTCAGTGTTGCGGTTATAAGCTCGCACTCGTCAGGCTCGATAAGGTTAAAGGCTCTTGCCTGTGTCAGCTTTACGTTTTTCTCGGCGTCCACAAAAGCTGTCAGCACCCTGTCAATGGTGAAAAGTCCGCTGTCCGAGCCAAACTGTTTTTTTATCTCGTTTATCTCTTTTTTATTCATTTTATCTCCTCTGTAATATCACTTATATATATCGCAGCCTGTTACCGGCCCGACATTCCTTATTATACCACATCGCCTGCAAAATGTAAAGACAAAAAAACGGTATCTCTTACGTTTTTTTGGTAAGAGATACCGTGATCCGATATTTTTTGCCTTATTCTGTTCTCAGAGCCACAACAGGGTCCTTCTTAGCTGCGCTCCTGGAGGGTATAAGACCCGAGATAAGCGAGAGGAACACGCTTATGGAGATAAGAACGATAGCTGCCGGGATGGGCAGATAAGCTCTCAGTCCGCCAAGCTCTGTCAGCTTGTATACGATGATATTTATCGGTATACACAACAGATAGGTGACGATAACTCCGAACAGACCTGACGTAAAGCCTATCAGTGCCGTTTCGGCGTTGAACATATTGCTTACGTTGCGCTTTGAAGCACCGATAGCTCGAAGGATACCTATCTCCTTTGTTCTTTCCTGAACGGAGATAAGGGTGATAACGCCGATCATTATCGAAGAAACTATCAGCGAGATGCTGACAAAGGCGATAAGCACATAGGTGATAGCGTTGATTATCGTTGTGATGCTGGACATCATGATCCCGATGTAGTCGGTGTACTTGATCTGGTCAAGCTCTTCCTTGCCCTTGTTATAGTCGTCGATGACCTCTGCGATAGCGTCCTTGTCGGCAAAGCTCTTGGCGTAAAGGTTTATAGCCGACGGCTCATCCACATTTACATAGCCCAGTGTCTTGAGGTTGTTCTCATAGGTCGAAGCCGAGAACTCCATTACCGAGTCGTAGTAGGCTGCCAGCTGGGCGGTATCGAGCATTCCCATCATCTGGTCAAAGGCTGCTGCTGCCTGCTCGTCTGTAAGCTTTGCCAGCTCCTCCTCGACCTTCTGGCTGTACTGCGCCTTGATACCCTCAACGATCATGTTCTTATACATCTCGTTGAGCTCGTCGTCACTCATATTTGCGATGTAGCTCTTGACCTGGCTCTCGTCAACGTTCATCTGTGTAACGAGCGTCTGGGTCATCTGTTCTTCTATCTTTGCTCTGTCAAGGCCTTTCATGCCCTCTTCGATAGCCTGGTCTATGACCTCCTGCGGAGGAACAGCCATCATCTGCTTGTAAAGCTCGGGCTTCTGGGCATCGGACATGGAGCTGATATAAGCCTTGAAGGCAGATGCCTTGTCTTCGTCGGTGAGATTTGTGTTTTCGGGCTTGAAGGGAAGACCGGTGATAACGTCTACTCCGGGGTTGTCAAGCTGAGCCTTGATAGTGTCGGAGTCCTTCTGCTGCTCGATAACATAGTCTGTCAGCTTCTTGGTATAGCCGATAGTTCCGTTTATCATAGCCACAGTCGCATCCTTGTCAGGACGGATGATACCGGTGACCTTCAGCGGGATAGCGTTGTCATAAAGGAAGGTCTTTCCGTTGTCTGTCTCTCTGATATCGGAATAAAGGCCTGTGGACTCGTCATAGTTGTAGCAGTCGGAATTGAGAACAGCTCTGAATTCCATATTGCATATATCCTCATAGGACCACTTGGCTTCCTTCTTGTCCTTTATCTTCTCGCCCTTCATTGCGGCGTCCATGACCTTGTCGACCTCTTCCTTGGACTGGAGACCCAGCGCATAAAGAGTAAGGTCATCGAGCTCGTTGTTCTGGTCTACCACAAGAACTATCTCGTTATACTCCTTGGGCCACGAGCCGTAGATCAGATCATACTGCTTATCTATCAGCGGGCTTATGAGAGAGCCGTCCTCTCCTGTGAGCAGCTCTGTCCACATTCCGCTGGACATTCCGCCCATCATCAATCCGCCGGAGCTCATGCTGTTTGAAGCATTCTCCATTACAGACATATCGATGTGCATATAATCTGCGATGATGCCTCTCATTATCTGCTGGGTGTCAGACTGGATTATCTCTCCGTCAACGTTCTTTGTGTAGACCAGCAGATCGAAGTCATACTTATACTGAACGCCGTTGAGAGCGTTTTTGAGCTTCGAGTCCTTATCGTCTCTCTGCTCCTCTATGAACTTTTTGAAAGTCTTCAGGTCGTTCTGCTTCTGTTCGTCTTTGCTGACAACATTGATGATGTCATAGATAGCTGACCTGGGATAGATAGCGTCCTTCTTGTGGTCCACCTCGCCCTTGCCGGCCTCCATGAAAACTTCCATTATATCACCGAGGTTCGTCTCGGTCTTCTGTATGGTCAGAGGATAGCTTGAAAGCGTCTCCTCCTGGACGGTGTCGATATAGGTGGAAAAGCCCTGGGAGATAGAGTAGATAAGTGCGATGCCTATGATACCTATGCTCCCGGCAAAGGAAGTGAGGAAGGTCCTGCCCTTTTTGGTGAAAAGGTTCTTGAGCGAGAGGGAGAACTGTGTGAGCAGAGACATTGAAGGCTTCTTTTCCTTCTTCTTGCGCTCTTTCTCCTTCTGGAGCTCGTCATCACGCTTCTGCTCCTCGGCAAGCTCCTCATCGGTCAGCGGCATCGAGTCGCCTGTTATCTTGCCGTCCAGCATATTTATAACTCTGGTGGAATATTTCTCGGCAAGATCCGGGTTATGTGTTACCATGACAACGAGTCTGTCCTTGGCTATCTCCTTGAGTATATCCATTACCTGAACGCCGGTCTGTGTATCAAGGGCGCCTGTAGGCTCATCGGCAAGGATGATATCGGGGTTATTAACTATCGCTCTTGCGATAGCCACACGCTGCATCTGTCCGCCGGACATCTCTCCGGGGCGCTTGTTCAGCTGGTTGCCGAGCCCTACGTCTTCAAGAGCCTTCTTTGCTCTTTCTCTTCGCTCGCTCTTTGAAACGCCCGAGAGCGTCAGCGCCAGCTCAACGTTCTGGAGCACCGTCTGGTGAGGTATAAGGTTATAGCTCTGGAACACGAAGCCTACCGAATAGTTTCTGTAAGCGTCCCAGTCTCTCTCTTTGAAGTTCTTGGTCGATCTGCCGTTTATAAGCAGGTCGCCCTCGGTATAGTGGTCGAGACCGCCGATGATGTTGAGCATAGTCGTTTTTCCGCAGCCCGAAGGACCGAGGATACAAACAAGCTCCGACTGTCTGAATTTCAAGTCCACGCCTTTGAGAGCGTGAACGGTGTTTTCTCCTGCGAGGTAATCCTTGACGATACCTTTTAGTTCAAGCATCCACTCGTCTCCTTTCTCTGTGTCCGGCATTAAACGGCCTGTGTCAGCCCTGTTCCTGCCCTGTCTTTAACCGTAAAAGAGTATAAAAATACATTATTCATAATAACATGATTGACACATCCTTGTCAATCGGTCTTTTTTACGAAAATGCAGACTTAGTGCAAAATATTTCATAACTATCAACGAAGTCCTTTGACGTTTGTCAAATGTTATAACTCCGCTCGCTTTTTTGTCGGCAAATAATAAAGCCCCTGCTGTGTGCAGAGGCTTTGTTTGTTAAAATCTGTCCAGGAAGCTGTGGCGCTCTCCTTTTTCGTCCTTATAGGCGATAAGCTGTGCTAAACTTACGTTTTCAACGCTTTTGAAAATGTTCTTCTCGACTCTCGGGTTCGTCTTTTTCAGTTCGGCTATAAGGGCCTTTGTTTCCTTTCTCTTTGAAAGCGACTCCTGTTCCTCGCTCTGCTCGGTGAACCGGCAGGCGCACCGCAGGAATGTGAGTTCGTTTGCGTCACGCCACTTAATGATGCTTTCTTCTCTCACAAGATAAAGGGGCCTTATAAGCTCCATTCCCTCAAAGTTCGTGCTCTTGAGTCTCGGCATCATATTCTGTATCTGTCCGCCGTAGAGTATGGACATGAGTATCGTTTCTATCACGTCGTCAAAGTGGTGCCCCAGCGCTATCTTGTTGCAGCCAAGCTCTTTGGCTTTGGCATAAAGATATCCTCTCCTCATCCTGGCACAGAGATAGCAGGGGTTCTTCTCGATAGTGTAAACGCTGTCAAATATCTGCGACTCGAAGATATGCACGGGTATCTCCAGCTTTTTTGCGTTCTCCTCTATCATAGCCCTGTTTTTCGGCGCATAGCCGGGGTCCATAACGATGTATTCAAGCTCGAAAGGGAAGTCCGAGTGGCGCCTCAGCATCTGCATAAGCTTTGCCAAAAGCATCGAGTCCTTGCCGCCGGAGATGCACACAGCCACCTTGTCACCCTCTTCCAGCAGCCTATACTGCTTTATCCCTTTAGTGAATCTGTTCCATATATCCTTGCGAAAGCGCCTTTGAAGGCTCCTTTCACATTCTGCCGAAAAGCTGTTTCTGTCGATAGCTGCGCTCATCAGGTATCTCCTTTTGTGTATGATTTTTTCTGTGCTTTAAGGCACAGCGGTAATAACTCCATCCATTATACCACTAAGCTTTGATGAAATCAAGTCAGATTTCCCGGAGGTCAGACGAGATGTGCTCTCGGCATTTTTTAGTGTCCGCATTGCGGACATATTTTCTGATCTCTGACCTCTGGGAATTGTTGAGGATTTTGTCTTGACATCTGGGTGTTTCGGGTGTATAATATTTGTGTGTGCATCGAAGAGGTGTACACCGAACTGCGAAAGGAAAGACTTAGATCTATGGATATAAAGATAAAAGCTGCTGCGGCTTTGCTGAGCCTGGCACTGGTGCTTTGCGGCTGTGCTTCAGCGTCGGAGCCGTCCTCTGCAACGGAGACCTCTGCCGCAGAGGATACATCTTCTTCTCAGACGGCCGACGAGTCGGCGGATGAGAGCGGCGATACTTCCGGCTCGGAGCTGCCGGAGCAGCAGACAGAGCCCACAGGGCCGCTGCTGACAAAGGCTTGTGAGGTATTCAGGAGCGGCACCTACAGCTTTGAATGTGATATGACCGACAGCGAGGGAAATGTGACACACATTATCCGTCATGTTGCGCCGAACAATTTCTATCAGCTCCAGTCAAACGCTCTGGGGTCAAGCGGAAGCGTCTGCCAGAACGGCGTAGCCTATGATTTTGACAATGTGTGCAGGCTCTGTGCATCTAGCAATAACACGACTCTTGACAATACCATCCTTGAGGTGGCTGATATGCAGCTGCCCCACACGACCAACCACATAAGCAAGGTCGATCTTCAGGAATATGACATAGAGGAATACACCTATACGGGAGAGACATATATCACCGCCTTTGATTTTTATTTCAGCAAGGACAGCGGTGAGCTTGTGAAATATGTCACCACTTATTCCGTTGAGGGCTCGGACGATATAGTTGAGACAAGAGAGTTCACATCTATCAGTTCACAGGTTGATGATACGCTGTTCAATATCGGCATCGTTTCAAACCTGACAAAGTTTGACGATCTTACCCAGGATGACTGTAAGGAGCTGTTTTCACAGATCTGCGACAACGCAGGTGTGACCGACAGCGATCTTGCGGCTTACGGCACTGACCGTGAAAAGCTTGGGAGACTTGACTACAGCGATATAGTCAAGATAGTTTATACCTACGGCTATAAGGATACCTATGAGCGCTCCGGCGCTGAGGCATCTGAGGCGGACGGAGGTGCGAGATGAATATTTTGCAGCTTTTGAAGCCCAAGGCGACGATAGAGTATCTTTTCAGTGACAGCACCGCAAGGCAGGCGCTTGAAAAGATGAAGCACCACGGCTTTACCGCCGTTCCTGTTATAGACCGGGACGGAAAGTTTGTCAAGACCCTTGCCGAGGGCGATTTTCTGTGGTTTATGCTCAACAGCGGCATTACCGATATGAGAGAGCTTGAGCGCTACGATGTGGGACAGATAACCAAGCGTGTGGATATGAAGCCTGTGTATGTGTCCTCGACGATAGAGGATCTGATCCTTTTGTCTATGGACCAGAACTTTGTGCCGGTCATCGATGACAGGGAAGTGTTTATTGGCATAGTCACTCGAAAGGACATACTGGACTACTGTCACAAGACGATAAGAAAACTTGAAGAGAATAAATAGAAAAATGAAAGGTTGTTGTAAAAAATGTTGAGGAAAAACGAGAAGGGCGGAGCTGCCGCAGTTGCGATAATGGTGATAATCATGGCGCTTGCGATAGTATCCACCATACTTGTGGTAACAGGAAGATTTGCTATCAATAAGGCAGACGTTGATGATACTCTCACAAAGGCTGAGAGCGAGGTCGATTCATCGAGCCTTGATATCAGTGAGAGCGATCTTTCGTCGGTAGTCACGGAGCCCGAGCCTGTTAACCTTTATCCGGCTGAGTCCGCAGGCTATCAGGATATAAACATAAAGGATCTTACCTGCTCCGAGGCTATCCTTATTAACGCTGATACCAACGAGATCGTTGCAGGCCTCAATTATGAAAAGAGGATCTATCCTGCGTCCCTTACAAAGATACTTACCCTTATGGTGGCTGTTGAGAATATCGACGATCTGTCCACCACCTATAAGTTCACAGATGATGATATCGATCCGCTGATCGAGGAGAACGCTTCAATGGCTGGCTTCCTTGCAGGCGATGAGGTAACAGCAAAGGATCTGCTGTTCGGCTGCATAATGAGAAGCGGCGCAGATGCTACACTGGGTCTTGCTAAGATCGTATCCGGCTCTGAGGACGAGTTTGTAAAGCTTATGGATCAGAAGCTTGTTGACCTTGGACTTAGTGACACCACAAAGTTCGTAAACGCAACAGGTCTACACGACAAGAACCACTATACCACCGTTCAGGACGTTGCAGTTCTGATGAAGGCGGCAATGGAGAGCAAGACCTGCAGAACAGTGCTCACGACAGGCACCTATGACACAGACATAAAGAACGAGAACTATCCTGACGGGCTTTCCTTCACAAGCATAGTTTTCGAGAGACTTGACGGCTATTATATCGATTGTGACGGCGACGGCGAGGGCGACGATAACATCGAGGTCCTCGGCGGAAAGACCGGCTTCACCGATGAGGCTATGTTCACTCTGGCACTTGCTATCGAGAAGGACGGAACGAACTACATCTGTGTTACCGCTCATTCCGAGCAGCAGGATAAATCGGTAGAGGACACTATCGCTATCATCGAGAAGTATCTCTCCACAGGCAAGAAGGCTTCTGCTGACGAAGAGGAGACAGAGGAGCCCGAGTCATCCGAGACCGAGGAAGAGACCGGGAGCGACGAGTCCCATAAGGTCTCCGAGGACACTGACACGATAAAGGTCGGCGCATAAAAACAGTTTTCAATACATAAAAAACAGAGCACACAGCTGTGTGCTCTGTTTTTTTATGCCCCAAGGCTTATTTCTCGTCGTATCTCTCGTCGATGACTCTTGCTGTCTTTTTCATGCTCCTCGGAAGCACTCCGACCTCGACCACCTTGACGATAGGAGTAAAGCCGATAACGCTCTTGACCTTGTTGGTTATGCGCTTGGCAAGGTCGGCAAAGTCAACATCACCTGTGGACTCAACATATATCCTCATTGTGTCCTTGCCGTCAAGATGAGATATCCTTATCTGATACTCGCTGGATATCTCCTCGAAGCCGTGAAGGATCTCCTCGATCTGGCTCGGGAACACGTTTACACCCTTTATCTTCATCATATCGTCGGTCCTTCCCATGATAGTTCCTATCCTGGGATACTTTCTTCCGCAGGGACACTCGCCGGGGATTATCCTTGACAGGTCGTGCGTGCGGTAACGGATAAGCGGAGCACCTTCCTTTACAAGGGTGGTGATAACTATCTCTCCCTGCTCGCCGTCAGGCACAGGCTCGCCGGTGTTGGGGTCGATTATCTCAAGATAGAGATAGTCATCCCAGTAGTGCATACCTGTGTTATGCTCGCAGTTTATACCGATGCCGGGACCGTAGATCTCGGTCAGACCGTAGATATCGTAAAGCTCGATGCCAAGGCCCTCGGAGATGCGCTGTCTCATCTTTTCGCTCCAGCGTTCCGAACCGATGACACCCTTTTTAAGGTGTATCTTGTCCTTGATGCCCCTCTTCTCTATCTCCTCCGTCAGGAGCAGAGCATAGCTCGAGGTGGAGCAGAGAACTGTGCTTTTAAGGGACTGCATCATTTCAAGCTGCTTGTCGGTGTTTCCGGGTCCCATAGGGATAGCCATAGCGCCCAGCTTCTCACAGCCGTTCTGGAAGCCTATTCCGGCTGTCCACAGGCCGTAGCCGGGAGTGATGTGTATCCTGTCCTTGTTGGTTATGCCTGCCACCTCGTAGCAGCGCTTGAACATCTCACCCCAGTCGTCAACGTCCTTAGCGGTATAAGGGATTATTACCGGCTTGCCTGTTGTTCCCGAGGACGAATGAATCCTGACTATCTCCTCCTCCGGAGCCGTCATCAGTCCCAGCGGATAAGCGTCTCTGAGGTCCTTCTTCTCGGAGAAGGGAAGCTTTAAGAAATCCTCATAGGTCTTCACCTCAGTGATGCCTGCCGCTTCGAGCTTTTTGCCGTAGAAGCTGCCGGCGCTCACAAGAGCCTTTATCCTGGAGTTTACCTGTTCGAGCTGTTTCTGTGTTATCTGCATAATAGGTCTGTCCTTTCATACTGTCCAAAATATCGGACATTTATTCGTGCCGCAGCGCCTTGCTGTTCAGCTCGGCGAACTGTGGCTTTACGGTCTTTTTTATAGCGTTCTCTATCTCGTCGATGTCCAGCGGCAGAGCACCCGAACGCACGGCATTTCCGAGCATTATCATATTGAGCACCTTCGGTGAGCCAAGCTCCTTGCATAAGCTGTCGGCATCGAGCACCGTCAGGCTCTCCACATTCTCTTTGAGATAAGCTATCATCTCATCTCCGGTATAGCTTGAAGCTTTGAGCGAAGCCGTTACCGGCATTATGGGGTGGGAGTTGACAACGGCTTTGCCGCCCTTTTTAAGATAGGGGAGCATCCTTACGGCTTCGGCAGGTTCAAAGGCGATGAGGAGATCGGCGCTGCCCTCACAGAACATAGGACATTCTGCTTCGTCTCCGACTCTCAGGAAGCTGAAAACACTTCCGCCTTTCTGCGCCATACCGATAGTCTCGGCGCTCATAACGTGGAGCCCCTTTGCCATAGAAGCTGCTGCGATAAGCTTTGATGCCAGAACTATTCCCTGACCGCCCACTCCGCAGATAAGGATATTAGTCTGCATGGCTCACACCTCCTATCGCATCAAACGGGCACACCTGTGCGCAAAGGCCGCAGCCTGTGCAAAGGGCAGCCTCGACGGCTGCCTTGCCGTCTCTGAGGACAAGTCCCGGACAGCCCAGGTCGTTGATACACTTCTTGCAGTTGCGGCACTTATCCGCATCTATCACCGCAGGCTTTTCGGGCTTTATCAGCACCGCACAGGGTGAGCGGAAGATAATGGCCTTGACGCCCTTTTTCTCTGCTGTTGTTTTAACGGTCTCCACCGTCTTTTTAAGGTCCAGAGGATCCACGGTCTCCACCGTTTCAACGCCAACGCCTCTGAGCACTGCTTCTATATCTACCTTGTCGACTACCTGGCCCATCATCGTGCGGCCTGTGCCCGGGTGGGGCTGGTGGCCTGTCATGGCGGTGGTGGAGTTGTCGAGTATGCAAAGCGTCATATCCGCCTGGTTGTAGACCGCATTCACGGCTCCTGTTATAGCGGAAGCAAAGAATGTTGAGTCACCCACGAAAGCAAAGCAGCTGGTGTCCTTGTCCACCTTTTTGATGCCCTGGGCGATGTTCACACCTGCGCCCATGCAAAGGCAGGTATCCACCATATCGAGCGGCATCGCATTTCCCAGGGTGTAGCAGCCGATGTCGCCGCAGAACACGCTCTTTTTGCCTTTCATAGCCTGCTTCACCGCATAGAAGGAAGCTCTGTGAGGACAGCCTGCGCAAAGAACCGGCGGCCTTACAGGCAGCTCGGGAGCAGGGGGGAGCTTTTCCTTTTCGGGGCTCTCAAGTCCCAGGAAAGCCGCAATATTCTCACAGACAGAGCCCACAGTGTTCTCGCCTGCGGTCTTTACGTTTCCGGTGAGCTTGCCGCAGATCTTGGTTTTGAGCCCGAACTTTCCGCAGACATAGACAAGAGCTCTCTCGATAACGGGATCAAGCTCCTCGATACAGAGCACCTCGTCCAGACCTTTCAGAAATTCAAGGGCGGCCTCTTCCGGGAAGGGGAACGGAGTCCCGACCTTGAATACCGGCGCCGATGCTCCGAGCAGCTTCATAGCTTCGCTCACATAGGCGAAGTTTATGCCGTGGGCGGCGATGCCCTTTCTGCCCTCGCCGGCTGTCACCGGGTTAAGACCGCTTTCGGAGAAGACCTTTGAAAGCTCCTTGTTGCGCTCCTCTATCTTCATGTGAGCGTTGTAGGAAAGCTTTGGGAAGATGACCCACTTTGAGGGGTCTCTCACAAAGCCCTCGGGCTCGTATGTTTTGCATTCTTCAGTGTCCTTAACGTCTATTGATTCATAGCCGTGACAGACCCTTGTTGTGGGTCTGAAAAGGACGGGAGTGTGGTACTTCTCGGAATACTCAAATGCCTCGCCTATCATAGTGTAGGCTTCCTGTACAGAGGACGGGTCGAAGCAGGGAAGCTTCGAGTAGGCCGCAAAGGTGCGGGTGTCCTGTTCTGTCTGTGAGGATATGGGTCCCGGGTCGTCGGCGACCAGCACCACCATAGCGCCCTTGACGCCAATATACGCAAGGCTCATGAGCGGGTCGCTTGCGACATTTAGTCCGACCTGCTTCATAGTCACCATAGTCCTGGCCCCGCTGTATGCGGCGCCGGCCGCAAGCTCGAGAGCGGCCTTTTCGTTTACCGACCACTCCACATAGACGCTGCCGTCGTTACACTTTGCGGTGGTCTCCAGCACCTCTGTCGAGGGCGTTCCCGGATACCCCGAGATAACGTTCAGCCCTGCCGCAAGAGCGCCTCTGGCTATTGCCGCATTGCCCATCAAGAATTCTTTATGCAATCATATCACCTGCTTTAAAAAATGTGCATTTGTTTTAGCAAAATACCCAACCACTATTATATCACTGCTGTTCTTTTTTGTCAATGATTACAGGGCTTGTTCATAAGATCAGACAAAAAAACTGTCCTTTCGCAGAAGCGAAAAGACAGCGTTTTTTAGTTATTTTTCGGCGTCAGTCAGCTGATTGGTTCTGTAGGTCAGTGTCAGCAGGCTGTCTCCCAGGTGGACATTTTCCACAGCCACCGAGCTGTGCTTGGCGGAAAGGTCATAGTGGGAGAAGTTCCAGAAAGCTCTTATCCCAAGGTCGACCAGCTTGTCAGCTATCTCCTGGGTGGCTGCTTTCGGAATACAAAGGATAGCGATGACAGGCTTTTTCTCTTTGCAGAAATCTTCCAGCTCGTCTATATGGCGCACCGCTATGTCCGCAACGGTCTCGCCGGTAAGCTTGGGGTCGCTGTCGAAGATGCCCTTAAGAACACAGCCTCTTGTCTCAAAATTGATATGAGCCGCTATTGCCTTTCCGAGGTTTCCGGCTCCTATAAGTATAGTCGGCAGCTGCTTGTCCACTCCGAGGATCTTTCCTATCTCTTCTCTCAGCCCTGCCACGTTATAGCCGTAGCCCTGCTGGCCGAAACCGCCGAAGCAGTTGAGATCCTGTCTTATCTGGGATGCTGTCAGTTTCATAAGCTCCGACAGCTGTCCCGAGGATATCCTCTCAACGCCCTTGTTCATAAGCTCGCCCAGAAAGCGGTAGTATCTGGGCAGCCTTTTGATCACTGATGCCGATATGCTGCTTTTTTGCATTATCATCCCTCCGGGACTAAGCTCCGTACTGTGCACGATAAGCTTTCATGCTCTCAAGATATTCCCTGCCCTCGACGACTCCGTCCTCGATAGCCTTGATGATATCTTCCATAGTAACGATGGAGTATACCTTTACGCCGAAATCCTTATAAGCCTGATCCACAGCCGAAAGCTCTGTATCGAGAGCTTTTTCCTGCCTGTCAACGGTTATGACCATAGCTGTAACATCAACGTCAGCGGCGCTTTTGAGCTTTGGCATGGACTCTCTTAGTGCCTTGCCGGATGTCATAACGTCGTCGATGATGATGACCTTTTCCTTATCTGCAAGCTTCTTGCCGACGAACATTCCGCCCTCGCCGTGATCCTTTGCTTCCTTTCTGTCAAAGCAGTAGGATGCATCTATACCGTACTTTTTGCTAAGAGCGATGACAGCAGAAACTGCCAGCGGGATACCCTTGTAAGCAGGTCCGAACAGGGTGTCGGCCTCGATCTTGTTATCTGCGATACAGTCGGCATAGAACTCGCCGAGCCTGCCCAGCTGGGCGCCGGTCTTATAGTTTCCGCAGTTGATAAAATAGGGAGCCTTTCTTCCGCTCTTGAGTGTGAACTCTCCGAAAGTAAGAACGCCGCTCTCTACCATGAACCTGATAAATTCTTCTTTATAAGTCATAACTATCTTCCTTTCAAAAATACTTATATGATTATATCATATTTCATATATAAAATCAAGCGATAAAGAATGAATAACCTGTGGATTTCAGATGCAGAAAACTCCTACCACTCTATATCAGCTATATCAACAGGGTCGGGGTTTAGCTTTACGCTCTCTATCCTGCTGTTCTTTACGGTTATCACCCTGTCCGCCGTCGGTGCGATAGCGGAATTGTGGGTGATGACTATAACTGTCACGCCGTCCTTTTTGCAGGTCTCTTTCAGAAGAGCCAGCACGGCCTTTCCTGTGTTATAGTCAAGGGCTCCCGTTGGCTCGTCGCAGAGCAGGAGCTTCGGGTTCTTTGCCAGGGCTCTGGCTATGGATACTCTCTGTTGTTCGCCGCCCGAAAGCTGGGAAGGGAAGTTGTTTATCCTTTCTCTCAGCCCTACCTGTTCGAGCACCCCGACAGGGTCTCTTGCGTTTTTGCATATCTGTGCTGCCAGCTCAACATTCTCCTTTGCGGTCAGGTTGTTGACAAGGTTATAAAACTGGAACACGAACCCAATGTCATACCGCCTGTAAGCTGTCAGCTCCTTTTTGCCCAGAGCCGATATCTCGGTCCCGTCAACGGTTATCCTCCCCGAGGTCACTGTGTCCATAGCACCCAGGAGATTTAGTATAGTTGTTTTTCCGGCGCCGCTGGCACCCACAACCACGGTGAAGTCCCCCTTTTCTATCTCAAAGGAGACACCGTTTGCGGCGTTTATATCCACCTCTCCCATGTGGTAGGTCTTATACACGTTTTCAAATTCTACAAAAGCCATATCTTTTCTCCGCTGTCTTAAATATACTCTATCCCTGCTGCTGCGAGCTTTTTTCTGCCTGCCTGCTGCTTTTTCTCCGGGAGCACTGTCGCTGTTGCCGAGCGGACTATCTTTGCGCTTATCCCCCTCTTTGCACAGCCAAGAGCTGTGGAGGTGACACAGCCGAACTCGTCCAGCCCGCACAGGTGAAGCTCCTCATAGCCTTTTTCTTTCACAAGCCCCAGCAGCTCCTTGTTTGTCAGCGCATCGCCGAGAAGCTTGTCAAAGCAGAGATCCGACACGATATCGACTCCGCCGTAAAGCTCGGCGCCCTCTGTCCCGGCGATAGAAAAGCCGAACAGCAGCCTGTTGGTCGGAAGATTCTGGATGATGTGGCGGATGTATATCACATCTGCGCCCTTATCTGCATAGCGGTGAACAGTTTCATTCACCGAAGCGGTGAGCGCCTTTGTGTCATAGCAAAACTTAGGCTTCCTCTTGTCATAGAGATAGTCGTTCTGCATATCGATAACTAACAGTGCGGTCTTCATATAAGTCCTCCCTTAGATCAGTCTTCATTGACAATGATAACACAAAAAGCGCACAAGTTCAAGCCTTTGTGAATAAATATCTCAAAATATTAGGATATATGATTAACACTATTGACATTTTCGGGGGCGTGGTTTATAATGAGCGTATGAAGAGTAAGGATATGTACGTTAAGTGTCGGCCGAACGGAGAGTTGTCGGTCGGACGAAAAGTCGTGAGCGACTTGCGATTCATGTCCTGCATCTCGCTTCATGTGACATTTTTTAAGGGCTTCCTTTCTTGTCGTGTGATAGTGAGAGAGGAGGTTATTTTTATGTCAGAAAACAGGATAAAGACACTAAACCCCGGTTCGGAGCTTAAGCTTTTCAAGTCCACAAAGGTGCTTGCCGCCTCGGCGCTGCTCATCGCTATGAGCATAGTTTTAGGAAAGCTTCTTGCTATCAACATCGGTGACAGCATCAGGATAAGCTTTGAGAACCTGCCGATAATAATTGCGGGCTATTTTTTCGGGCCTGCGGTGGGGCTCGTTGTTGGCGCCGGCGCAGACACTGTCGGCTGCCTTATCGTTGGCTATTCGATAAACCCCATCATCCTTGTGGGTGCGGCTTCCATAGGCTTTTTTGCGGGCCTTATGCCGAGAGTCATCAATATTAACAACAAGCTTGTGAGAGTTTACATCTCGGTGTTTACCGCTCACATCATCGGTTCTATGATAATCAAATCTCTGGGAATGAGATTCTATTTCCATACTCCTTACAGCGTTCTTGCTATGAGGATACCGCTTTATATAGCGGTGGGCATCGCCGAGGGCTATATAGTTTATCTGCTAAGGTCAAATAAGTATTTCATGTCCCAGCTTGAAAGAGTGACAAGAAGATGATGACCGAAGCACAGGTCACGCAGTGTCTTGATGAGGCCGCAAAAAGAGGCAGCAGGCTTGGGCTCGAAAGGGTCTTTGAGCTCAGCCGTCTGCTTGGGGAGCCTCAGAAGGAGCTCAGGGTCATCCACGTTTCGGGCACCAACGGCAAGGGCTCTTTCACGGCCATGCTGTCGGCTGTCCTTGGCTGTCAGGGCTATAGGACCGGCAGCTTTGTTACTCCTGCGCTTACCGGTGTCAAAGATAGTTTTCTTATCGGCGCAAAGCCAATAAGCAGTGAAAAGTTCTGCGAGCTTATATCTATCGTCTGGGCTGCGGCCGAGACAATGGAGGACAAGCCCACGCTTTTTGAACTGCTTGCGGTGAGCGCCTATGTTTATTTCAGGAACGAGCACTGTGACTATGCCGTGATAGAGTGCTGTATGGGCGCTGACCTTGATGCGACGAATATAGTGGATGAGCCGCTGCTTTCTGTGATAACGAATGTGGCTCTTGACCACCGTGCCTTTCTCGGCTCCACAACGGCCGAGATCGCCGCTCACAAAGCAGGCGTCATAAAAGCCAAAAGGCCTGTAGTAAGTGGCTGCACCGATGAACAGGCTCTTGAAGTCATAAAGAAAAGGGCGAAAGACCTTGGCTCGCCCCTTTATATCTCACAGCCGGAAAAGCTGAAGATCACAAGCCTTGCGCTTGACGGCACAGTGTTTGAGTATAAAGACTCGGGCAGGCTTAGGCTGTCGCTGCCGGGAGCATACCAGCCGATGAACGCAGCGCTCGTCCTGGAGGCTGTCGATGTGCTCAGGAGCGAGGGTGTGGAGATATCTGAAAAAAGCGTGTCCGATGGTCTTGGCGGTGTGCGCTGGAGCGGCCGCTTTGAGAAGCTTTCGGACGATCCGCTGACAGTTTATGACGGCGCTCACAATCCCGATGCGATGATACAGGCCGCCAAAGGGATAAAGACATATTTCCCGTCTGGTGTTGTCGCCCTTATGGGCGTTATGGCTGACAAGGCCTATGAGAGCTATCCGCAGATGCTTTCGTCACTTCTGGAGCGTGTTTTCACGGTAACTCCCGATAACCCGAGAGCACTTGATGCAAGGCTCCTTGCCGAAGCCTTTGAAAAGGGCGGCATAGCCGCAGAGCCCTGTCAGAGCATTGAAGATGGAGTAAGGCTTGCTAGTGAGTATGCAAAAAAGAAAGGCCTTCCGCTTCTTATCATGGGAAGCCTGTATCTCTACAAGGATGTAATAAAGCTTTATAAATAATGAACGGTATGTATCCCGCAAAAGGATACATACCGTTTTTTGTGATATCAAAGGTTCAGGCCGTCGAAGGCTTCCTGAAGCACGGATACGGAGTTTGTGAATTTCCCCTTTTCTTCCTCCGAAAGGTTCAGCTCCAGTATCTCCTTGACGCCGTTCCTGCCGATGATAGTAGGAACGCCGATGAATACATCCTTTGCGCCGTATTCTCCGCAGAGCTTTGCCGACACAGTTATCACGCTGTTCTCGTCTCCGAGGATAGCCTTCACTATCCTTGTCAGCGCTATGCCTATGCCGTAGTAGGTGGCCTGCTTAGCCTCGATTATCTTATATGCGGCTGTCCTTACCTCGTCCTCTATCTTTTTCATATCGTCTAAGCAGTAGCCGCTTTTGCCCTCAAATATCTCGGTGACCTTCTTTGTGGCAAGCATCACCTGGGAGAAGGGAACGAACTCGCTGTCGCCGTGTTCGCCTATAACATAGGCGTGGATGTTTTTGGGGTCAACAGTGAAATACTCGCCCAGCAGATAGCGCAGCCTTGCAGTATCAAGCGATGTTCCCGTACCGATAACTCTTCCTGCCCCGAAGCGTGAAAGCTCGTAGGTGACTCTTGTCATTATATCTACAGGGTTTGTCGCCACAACGAAGATGCCGTCAAAGCCCGACTTTACAACAGGTGTTATTATGGAGCGGAACACCTCGGTGTTTCTTTTCAGCAGATCGAGCCTTGTCTCGCCCTCCTTCTGGGCTACACCGGCAGCGATAACAACGATATCTGCGTCCTTGCAGTCACTGTATTCGCCTGCGTAGATCTTCATGTTCGACTTTGCAAACGCAAGGCCGTGGTTCAAGTCCATTGCCTCGCCGTTAGCCCTGACCTTGTTAAGGTCGATAAGCACCAGCTCGTTGCAGATAGCGCCCTGATTGACCAGGGAATACGCAAAGCTCATCCCCACCATTCCCGTGCCGACAAGCACGACTTTTCTTTTATCAGTTGTCATAAATAAGACCTCCTGTTCATTATTATTTGTTCTGATAATAATTATATCCCTATCCCCACTATTTGTCAAGCCAGGGGCGGTGCTCGCCGCACGGCTGATTCCCCCACCCCGCAAGGCTTTGTTTAAAGTCATAACATAGACCTGCCATCCCCGGAGGGGAGGGGGCGGGCTTTGTGTGGGCTTTTCAATAGTCACGCTATGCGAACCTTGAAAGATAGCTGATTTGTCAGTTTAACGACAAAGCTGAAATCATCCGCCAGGGGCAAAGCCGTGCGGCGAGCACCCCTCCCCGGAGGGGAGGGGGAAGCTTTGTGTGGGCTTTTCAGTTGCACACTACGTGAACTTTGGGGGATAGCTGAAATGTCCGTTTATAACAAAGCTGAAATCATCCGCCAGGGATATAGCCGTGCGGCGAGCACCCCTCCCCGGAGGGGAGGGGGTAGGCTTTGTGTGGGCTTTTCAATAGTCACGCTATGCGAACCTTGAAAGATAGCTGATTTGTCCGTTTTACAACAAACCTTAGCCCCGAGCCAAACAAAGCTTTGGTCTCGCACAAAGCTGTGGGCGAGGGCTTTGGGTCCAGGCGTACACGCCTGGCGGTTGACAAAAATATTCTATGGTGGTATAATAAACTAGTGTATTTATGTGTGCCCGTTGGGCACATCAGCATCTTTCTATAGGAGGAATAAAAATGCAGTTAAACGGTTCGGACGTAATCATCGAGTGCTTGCTGGAACAGGGGGTGGATACGGTATTCGGCTATCCCGGAGGGGCTGTGCTGAATATCTATGACGCTCTTTATAAATATCAGGATAAGATAAGACATATAATCACCGCTCATGAGCAGGCTGCCTGTCATGCTGCGGACGGATACTCAAGGACTACCGGAAGAACAGGTGTCGTTATCGCCACCTCAGGTCCGGGAGCTACAAACCTTGTAACAGGAATAGCTACCGCTTATATGGACTCTATCCCAATGGTGGCTATCACCGGAAACGTTCCTAGGTCGCTTCTCGGTCTTGACTCGTTCCAGGAGGTAGACATCACCGGTATCACTATGCCCATAACCAAGCATAACTATATCGTCAAGGATCCCGCAAAGCTCCCCGAGATAATCAGAGAGGCTTTCTATATCGCTAACGAGGGAAGAAAGGGACCTGTCCTTATCGACATACCCAAGGACATCACTGCGGCTATGATCGAATTTGAGAAGCAGGAGCCAAAGCCCATCGTTAACCACAACCCCGAGGGCATCCATGAGGAGATAGCAAAGGCGGTCGAGCTTATCAAGGCCAGCGAGAGACCCTTTGTTTATGCAGGCGGCGGTGTTGTTTCCTGTAATGCTGCCGATGAGATGACAGCCTTTGTCGACAAGATAAATGCGCCTGTATCCCTGTCCCTTATGGGTCAGTGCGCTTTTGACAACACCCGTGAGGAATATCTGGGAATGCTGGGTATGCACGGCACAAAGACCTCGGCTCTCGCACTGAACAACTGCGACCTGCTGATCGTTCTGGGCTCACGTTTTTCCGACAGAGTGCTCTGCAACCCCAACACCTTTGCCAAGGGCAAGAAGATAATCCATATCGAGATAGACCCTGCCGAGATCGGCAAGAATATAGATGTGTATCACCATGTAACAGGCGACCTTGAATATGTTCTGGCAGAGCTGGTAAGACTGCTTCCCGACCTGAAGCACGACGAGTGGCTGGCGCAGACCTCCGAGTGGAAAAAGCTCTATGCTCTCAAAATGGTGCCTATCGCCTCCGAGGACGAGGTGCTCCCCCAGGACGTTATCGAGGAGCTTGACAGACAGACCGAGGGCTCTGCTATCATAACCACAGAAGTAGGCCAGCACCAGATGTGGGCAGCCCAGTTCTACAACTTCAGAAAAGAGCGATCCTTCGCTTCAAGCGGCGGACTTGGGACCATGGGCTACGGCTTCGGCGCAGGCATGGGCTCCAAGATCGGCAACCCCGACAGAGACGTTATCAATATCGCAGGAGACGGCAGCTTCTTTATGAACTGCAACGAGCTCTCCTCACTGGCAAAGCATAAGATACCCCTTGTTGAGCTGGTGTTCGAGAACGACGTTCTCGGAATGGTAAGACAGTGGCAGCGCCTTTTCTACGGCCAGCGCTTCTCCCAGACCGATATCGAGAGAGGCACCGACCTTATGAAGCTTGCGGATGCTTTCGGAGTAGAGGGCGTTCGCATCTCGAAGAAGGATGAGATAAAGGACGGCATCGCAAAGGCTCTGGAGCTTGCAAGGAGCGGCAGACCCGTGCTTGTGGATGTTATCATCAACAAGGACGTGAACGTTCTGCCTATGGTGCCTGCCGGCGCTGACGTAAGCCAGCCTATCATGGAGATAGACCTTGACTAACTGTCCGAAAATATGGACATAAAAACAGGAGATACTATGTACGATATGAATGCATCCGTTGTCAATATCGGCAACGCAAACTATATGTCGGCGGTGTTCGACAAGGCTAAAAAGGAAAAGAAGCTCAGCATCGTCTATCTTGGCGGCTCGATAACCCAGGGCTGTCATGCAAGGACCGAGGAGAGAAGATATGCCGACCTTTCCGCCAGATGGTGGAAGAGGCATTTTCGGGGCATCGAGATCGACTTTTTCAATGCAGGTATAGGCGCCACCACCTCACAGTTCGGAGTGGCAAGGGCGGACGAGCACGTTCTTGACAAGAAGCCCGACCTTGTGTTCGTGGAGTTCTCTGTCAACGATGACAACACCCAGCTTTTCAGAGAGACCTATGAGAGCCTGATAAGAAAGCTGCTCAAAGCGCCCTCTGTCAAGGCTGTTATGCTTATCAACAACCTTTTCTACGCCGACGGCCACAACGCTCAGGAGATACATAATGAGATAGGCGTTCACTACGGCCTGCCGATAGTGAGTGTCAGGGACTATATCTATCCCCATTTTGTTTCCGGCGAGGAGAAGCGTGAGGACTATACTTCCGATATGCTCCACCCAAACGATAAGGGTCACAAAATGATAGCTGACCTTATCTGCAATATGCTGGATATCCAGCTCAAAAACAGGATAGACGCCCCCGTAAAGCCGACCCTAGTTTCTCCGATAACCGCCTGCCGCTATGAGGATGCGGTGCGTTATCAGAACAAGGACATTGCCACAAAGAGCGAAGGCTTTGCTCCCGACCCCAACACCGAGGGCTATGCCTGGTGCGACCCGTTCAAGGGCGGCTGGCTCGGCAAGGGCAAGGGCTCGAAGCTAAGCTTCCTTGTAAAGGGCAGCATAATAATGCTCCAGTGGAGAAAAACGATCAACAAGCCTGCGCCTGTCGCTTATGTGACTGTTGACGGCAGGACCAATGAAAGAGTCATCCTTGATGCCAATTTCGATGAGGACTGGGGAGACCTCTGTGCATTGACGACCATAACGCACAACGCAGGCCCGGGGCTTCATACGGTGGATGTCGTTATCGAAAAAGAGGGCAGGGATGACAGCCCGTTCATGGTCATTTCGGTGATAAGCGCAAACAGATAGGAGATCTTTATGACAGATCTGAAAAACATACTTTCAAGGGTAAGGACACTGGTAGTTTTCAGAGGCCTTTTTGAGGACGGCGTTTTTGCGGCGTTCGTCAGGGCGCTGGAGAGCACCGTTTCCGGTGACGCTGACAAGGCGGTAAATGATTACTGCGCCTTTGCATCTGTCCTTTATGAAAAGGGCGAAGACCTTACCGAATACATCCTTAGTATAACCCTGCAGGATGAGAATATTTATACCTTCCGCAGAGGCGAGGGCTCGCATACCGGCATGATGATAGAGGAGTGCCTTGCAAACGAGCTCCAGACACTAGAGGAGCTTTCCCAGATACAGAGCTCCGAGATAGCCGCAAAGATAGGCTTTGACGGCTTCCTGCCCAGGTATAAGACCCGGCAGACCGACTTTTCAAAGGTCTATGCTGACCGTATGCACCGCATAGGTGAATTCGGCTACGGGGCATATTCAAGACACAATGTCTTTATGATGAAAGACGGCGTTCTTGCGCCTGTGGAATACCCCGACCCGATAAGGCTCTCGCAGCTCCACTGCTATGAGACCGAGAGATCCGAGGTCATCGAGAACACCCTTGCGTTCCTGGCAGGAAGGCCTGCCAACAATGTGCTCCTTTACGGAGACTGCGGAACAGGAAAGTCCTCTACAGTCAAGGCTATCGCAAACGAATATGCGCCGAAGGGACTGCGCCTTATCGAGCTGAAAAAAACACAGCTCCACTCTATCCCCGATATCGTCGGGAGCATCAGCCGCAATCCCCTTAAATTCATTGTTTTCATAGATGACCTTTCCTTTACCGAGGACGATGACGACTTTGCAGCGCTCAAGGCGATACTTGAGGGAAGCGTTTCCTCTACCGCAAAGAACCTGCGCATCTATGCGACATCGAACAGACGCCACCTTGTGAGAGAGACCTTCTCTTCAAGAGAGGGCGACGAAGTCCATCTGCGTGACACTATGCAGGAATTCCTGTCTCTTTCGGATCGCTTCGGCCTGACGGTCACCTTCCGCAAGCCCGATAAGGACACCTATCTTGAGGTGGTCGAAAAGCTTGCCGAGGAATACGAGGTGGATATGCCGAGGGAAGAGCTGTTTATGAGGGCCGAGCGCTTTGCGCTCACAAAGGCCGGCCGCTCGCCCAGAGCCGCAAAGCAGTTTATCGAGTCGGTAAAGGGGAGTGCGCCTGATGCCTGAGTTTGTGATATGCAGGTCGGATGACGATATCCGTGCTGCGGCTGCCCTTGCTGACGAGATATGGCACGAGCATTTCCCGGGGATAATCTCCCTTGCCCAGACAGACTACATGGTAGGGAAGTTTCAATCCTTCGAGAGCATGAAACACCAGATCGCTGATGAGGGCTACAGCTACTATCTGATAGTTTATGAGGGCGAGGCTGTGGGATATTTTGCAATAGCACCCAGGGACAACACGATGTTTCTTTCAAAGCTCTATCTAAGACGTGAGTTCAGAGGCAGGCATTTTTCGACCAGGGCCTTTGACCATATCTGCCGTATGGCAAGAGAGCAGGGCCTTGAAAGCGTGTGGCTGACCGTGAACAAGCATAATGACCGTGCGATAAAGGCCTATGAAGCCTTCGGGATGACGGTCGCAAGGACCCAGCAGACCGATATCGGCAACGGCTTTATAATGGACGATTATGTGTTCGAGAAAAAACTGTAAATAACAGATCCCCCTGTCAGGCGGCAGGGGGATAATGATATGTGAGGTGTTTTACTGTGATATATGCAGCTATAGTTGCGGGGGGCAGCGGAACAAGGATGAAAAACGCTCCTTTGCCGAAGCAGTTTTTGCCGATAGGTTCGGAGCCGGTTATCATAAGGACGGTCAGAGCCTTTCTGGCCGTTCCTGAGATAGACAGGGTCATCATCGGCATAAAGCCCGACTATTATGACTACACCAGAAAGCTTCTTGATGAAGCAGGCTTTGAAAGCGTCATACTTGTAAACGGCGGAAAGGACAGAAACTCCACCGTGAAAAACATAGCGGATGAGATAAAAGCAAGCTTCGGCATACAGGACGATGATATCATCCTTACTCATGACGCCGTGAGACCTTTTGTGAGCGAGCGGACTATAAGGGACAATATCGCAGCGGCAAAGGAATACGGCCTTTGCGGCACTTATATTCCCTCTGCTGATACGATCATTGCTTCTCATTCCGGCGCCTTTGTGGACAAGACCCTTGACCGCCGCACTCTCTATCAGGCACAGACTCCTCAGAGCTTTGGCCTTAAAAGCCTTTATACGGAGCTTTCACAGCTAAGTGCCGAGCAGATGTCATCCCTTACCGATACCTGTTCGGTGTTCACCCGAAAGGGTATGGGCATAAGGATAGTCCTTGGTGACAGGCTCAATTTCAAGATAACTACCGACGAAGACCTCGCCCTTGCGGATGCTCTTGCCGGAAAGATGTGAACTGTTTCAGCCTCTGGAGGATTTCTATGTTCCTGTCAAAAAACAAGCGACTTATAAATAAAGCGGCGTCAGAGTGCTTACTTACAACACCTTTTGCAAATGCAGAAGCCTTAAAAGCGTGGAGCTTTCCGACGGCCTGGAGAGCATCGGAGACTGCGCTTTTGAGTACTGCGAGAGCCTGTCCGAGATCACTGTCCCGGGCACTGTCACAAGCTTCGGATCAAGCGTCTTTTCGGGTGCAGGAGACATCCTGATAAAAGGCGGCAAAGGTTCTGCGGCCGAGGAGTATGCTATAAAAAGAGAACACCGCTTTGAGGCACTGTGAACACTTAACTCTGCAAAAAATATCGGCACGGTAATATGAAAGTTACCGTGCCGTTTTGTTTTATCTTGCTGCCGGGTCAAGAGCTTTGTACAGACAAATCATTCCGTTACCAGCTGCCTTATGCCAACTCTTTTGATCTTTCGTGATACGAACAGAGCAAAGGTGAAATAACAGATGCAGATAACGGCAATGGGGATAAGCACTCCAATAACTGTGAAGTTGGCATGAAAGTTTGTGATGCCGATATCTTTAAGAAGCACCGAAAGAAGCCTGTTGATAAAGAGCAGCCCCGTGACCGTTCCGATAACAGCGCCTATGACCGATACGATAAGGAACCTTACTGCGAACTGAAGCCTTAGCTTTCCGGAGGTAAATCCCTGGGACTTGAAAATGCCGATGTCGGTCTTCTCCTGGGAGAATGCCTTTGAGCTCACCATTGACACTGCAACGAGCGTGAAGATAAGAGAGAAGGAATAGATAACTATCTTCATAGCCAGAACTGCGTTGTCATAGAGCTCCATTTCGCTGTCGCCCTCATCGGAGAAGTTGACCTTGATATCGGGGCTTAGCTTATTGCGCAAAGCGGTCTGCATCTCTTTGAGCTTTGATGTGTCCTCCAGGTTGAAGCCTCCCCAGCTGTAAAACCAGGGCATACCAAGCCTTTCGCCGCCCTCATTGTTCACGGAGACAACTACTCCCGTGTCGTTCATAGAGTTGAAAAAGCCGCAGACGATAAACTCTTCACGCTTATCGTTTTTGCCGATGACGACCTTATCGCCTATCTTAACATCCAGGCGTTCGGCAACTATCTCGGTGATAAGGACCTCGTTGTCATACTTAGGATATCTTCCCTCGTAGACAGCCAGCTCCTCGGGGAAGGGCGTTATCAGACAGTAGATCTTCTCGTCGTTGACAGTGAGATATGTTCCTCTGCTGAAATACTTGTGTTTTATCTCTGTATACTCTTTGAGAGTATCAGTGACATCATCTATCTCCTCGGCAGTGAGATTTCTCTGGGCCGATATCCACAGATCATGCCATTCACCGCCCATCATCTCAACGGCGTTCTTTGAGTATATCGTATCTCCGATAGCGTTGACCATGAGCATGAAGAATACCAGGATGGCGGCTATCACAATGGATGCGATATATCTTCTCTTAGCGGAGGTGAACTGTCTTAGAGCCAGGCTTGCGGACAGAGCACCGCCGCTTATGGGAGCTGTGAGGCGGCTGTCAAAGTAGATCTCTCGCTTTCCCCCGGAGATAGCCCTGATAGGGCTTATCTGACCGATCTTTCGGGTGATGAAGAGGATGAACAGTATAGAAAGAGCGAACACTCCCAGCAGGTATAACAGGGTCTCGCCCAGAGCAAGCCTGGTATCCAAGATGTAACCCGATATGGGGTCAAAGAGAGAGGTCATGACCTTTATGAGGGGTACTGCCGGTATGATGCCCAGAAGTGCACCGATGGTTTCGGCAAGCATATACTGGATCATGAATATGAGCCTTATCCTTGCGGTGGTAAAGCCCTGGGCTTTTAAGATCCCAAGGTTTGTCTGATCCATTTCGATGCTTGCAGAGATGCTGTGCCCCGCAACGATGAGGACGACCACAACAAGTATCAGTATGAATGCCAGCATAATGCCCATTATTATATCTGAATAGATATTGGTGTAGTGCCTTGATTCATCCTCGGTAATGGAGCCCCATGCACTTGCGATAAGGTTGTTTTCGACAGAGAGTGCGTGGGCAAACTCGGAGGATGTCATATCGCTGTCGGCGGACTTATAAACGCCGACAAGACAACCTGTGCCGGAATGGTCGTCATCGTTTTTCAGCTTTCCGGCGACATAATACTCGTCGAAGTCCTCATCGGAGATGAACTGTACCTTCCAGCCGATGTTGGAAGCTCCCACCATAGGTTCTTCAACGAAGCCCTTTATCGTGAAATCATGCTCGCCGCTCAGTGTCTTGCAGCTGATCCTGTCGCCGACATTGCATTTTAGCTTATCCTTGGTGCCGTAGGAGAGATAGATCTCACCCTTTTTAAGCTTTGGCGTCTTCTCCTCGTAACCGTCGCAGGAGCTGTTTACAAGGCGCATATTGTCCTTCATTTGGACAAGGAACCAGCTGTTGCCTGTGGAATAATTCCCGACTCTCACGGAGTCGGTGACCACGCTTTCGGTTATACTGAATCGGTCGACCAGCTTGCTGTCGTTAAGGGAACTGCGGATATCGTCGGTGAAGTTCTTTTCACGGATCATCACCATAATATCGGGGCAGTCCGCATTTTTAAACGCCTCGGTATAGGACTCGGCGCTGGATCTGTCTATACTGAGGATCAGCGTCAGCGCCATCGAGCTTATGAACATCAGGACGATTATACTGATGAAGGTACCTTTTCTGCGGCGGATATTGGCTTTGATGAGAGTAAGAAGGTCCATGCCGCTCACCTCACCATTCCATAGAGCCGAGCCATGCGTTCACCTGGGTGTCACGGCTCTTTTCTTCTTCCTTGTCATAGGGCGCCAGCTCCAGCTCTCCGATAATGTTGCCGTCGGAAAGGTAGAGAAGCCTTGAAGCTCTGAGAGCCGCACGGATATCATGAGTCACCATGAGGATGCTCTGGCCGTCACGGTTAAGGTCGGTGAGGAGGTTCAGCACCTCGGTGGTGTTTCTGCGGTTAAGAGCGCCTGTGGGCTCATCCGCAAAAAGAAGCTTAGGGTTGTTGATGATAGCTCTTGCGACAGCGCATCTTTGCTGTTCGCCGCCTGAAACCTGGGAGGGCAGATGAGAGTTCACATCAGAGATGCCCATTTTATCAATGAGTTCTGCCGCTCTTTTTCTTACTTCATCGGCAGAACGCTCCTTGTTAAGATACCCGGGAACGGCAACATTCTCGAAAAGAGACAGATTGCTCACAAGGTGCATCTGCTGGAAGATGAACCCGAAGTCCCTGCTTCGGAGGGCAGCAAGGTCCTTTTCGTTCATCCCTGCTATATCCCTGTCGTTATAGATAACAGAGCCGGCGGTCGCCTTGTCCATTCCGCTAAGGGCATAGAGCATCGTTGACTTTCCCGAGCCGGATGCTCCCATTATGACAGTGAAGTCTCCCTCGTAGATATCAAGATCGACCCCGGAAAGGATGTGTACCTGTCCGCCGTTGTGTGCAAAGCTTTTTGACAGCGCTCTTGCTTTCAGGATAGTTTTCTTCATTTTCTTTCTCTCCTTTTGGTTTATCGTATTCAGCTTACACCAAAAGGTATTAAGAAGTAATTAAGCGGTTGCTTTTATCTGCAGCAGGAAGGGAGACCGTGACTTCAAGCCCGCCCTCGGGCCTGTTTTTCAGGAAGACTTTTCCGCCCTGTGCTTCAGTAAGGTGTTTCACGATGTAAAGACCGAGACCCGAGCCCTGCTCGTTTCCGGCATTCCTGCCTCTGTAGAATTTCTCGAAAATAAAGGGCATATCCTCGTCCGGGATACCGCTTCCGCTGTCCGCAAAGATCAGCTGAACGCTGTCCTGCTCCAGACTCATAGTCACTTTTATCTGCGTCTTTGCATATTTTCTTGCGTTGTTTATAAGGTTCTCCGTTATCTGCATGATACGGTTCTTGTCGGCGCAGACCTCGGCTTTAAAACCGGGGCTTACAAACACGACATCGTTATGCTCGGCAGCTATCTCTCTGACAGCTTTCTCCGAGAACTCCACTATCTCAAAGACCTCGGTGCGGATCTTCAGCTTGTCAAGGTCAGAGAGGGAATGGATGAACAAGTCGTTAGTAAGCTTCGATATCTCATCGCATTTTTTCATTATGACAGAAAGATACTTTGCTCTCTTTTCCGGCGAGCTGTCAAGGTTCGCTTCAAGCCCCTCGGCATAAGCTCTGACAGAGGAAACGGGGGTCTTTATGTCGTGGGACAGGGTGGCTATGACGGTCTTGTTGTTGTCTATGGCTTCGTGTTCACAGGCCCGTGCTTTTGTTATCTCACGGCGCATACTGTCAAAAGCCCAGGTGAAGCTCCCGAAGTAATTCGAGCGTTCATAGTCAAGCGGCACATCAAAGTTTCCCATAGCGATGGTCTCTGCAAACTTTTTCATCTTATCAAAGGGTCTGAGGATCGAAAAATATACATATCCGAATACTGAAATAGCAAATGCGCAGCCTATTATGCACATTACAGCCGTGTGAGTGCTGTCATCTCCGGCGCTGTCATAGGTGCGGATGCTGTCTTCAAGAGCGGCTGCTTTTTGCGCCGCCAGATCATATTCTGCGCTGTCGATGAGCTTTTCTACCTCATTGGCAGAAAGGATGAGATCTCCCTGCCCGGCACTTCTGATTTCGTCTCTGTCAGTGTATGTGAACAGCAGTGATACGCCTATCATTAGCGCCATGAAAAGCGCTGTTATCCCGATGACCTTGCTTTTCATTTGTCCACCTCCAGCATATAGCCCACCTTATAGACTGTTTTGATATATTCAGGCGAAGCCGGATCGTCCTCCAGCTTTTCCCTCAGCCAGCGGATATGTACCGTGATAGTCGAGGGCTCCACCTCGGAAAAAGCTCCCCACACTCCGGATATCAGCTTATCTTTCGGGATAGCTGTTCCTGCGTTCTCGCATAAGAAAGCCAGCAGATCGAATTCTCTTAGGGACAGAGCAACGCTTTTCCCGCCCTTTGTTACGGAGCGGGCTGTGAGATCGACTCTGACATCCGAGAAGGAGAAGATCTTTTTGTCCTTCTCTTCGCCGTAGGCACGGCGCATAAGCGCCTTGATGCGGGAGAGCAGCTCCGCCATAGAATAAGGCTTCGGCAGATAGTCATCGCCGCCGATATCAAACCCTGTGATGCGGTCGGACTCGCTTGTGCGGGCACTGGCAAAGATAACAGGCACCTGTGATACCTGCCTCAGCTCTTCACAGACTTTAAAGCCCGTGGAGTCGGGCAGGTTTATATCCAGCAGTATCAGATCAAAGGTGCTTTCTCCCAGCATAGTGAAAGCCGCTTCTGCGCTTGCGGCAGAGGTGACCTTGTAGCCGTAGCCCTCCAGCATATCTGTTATGACAAAAGTCAGGTCTTCGTCGTCATCTATAATAAGAACAGAGTTTCTCATAATAACTCCTCTCTGCCGGCCGGCGCCGGTCATTTTAATAATTGCCATTTTTAAAGATACTACATAACTTGAAAAATGTCAAACCCGCTTTCTGTTTCTGCACAAAAAAGCACGGAGAAAGACCAACTGTCCTTCTCCGTGACGTATCATAAAGTTATAATATCTTATTTTATACCGTATTTCTTGAGCAGAGCATCGATCTTGCTGTGAGGGTCGATGACCTGTGAGATCGACTGGTCGTGGTTGAGCGATGCGATGAAGTATGCGATATACTTCGAGCAGTCAACATCGTGGAACCAGGGAGTCAGCAGAAGCTCGGGCTTGCGGTAGGTAAGGTTCGTTCCGAACACACCGTCGATTATGCCGTCGCTGTAAGCCTTGTTGAACTTGTCAAGGCCGTTTGTGAAGATAGGATAGGTAGCATAGCAGTAGATCTTGTTAGCCTTTCTCTTCTTCAGCTCCAGCGCAACGTCCAGCATTGACTCTCCGGAGGAGATGATATCGTCTGCGATGAAGATATCCATTCCTGCGCAGTCTCTGCCTATATACTCATGAGCAACTATGGGGTTTCTTCCGTTTACGATAGTCGAGTAGTCACGTCTCTTATAGAACATACCGAGGTCAACGCCCAGCACGGAAGCGTAGTACATATTCCTGTTGATAGCGCCCTCGTCAGGGGATACGATCATAAAGTGGTCCTTGTCGGGCTTGAAATCGTCAAGGCTCTTGAACATAGCCTTGAGCACCTGATAGCTGGGTATGATATTGTCAAAGCCCATGAGAGGAACAGCGTTCTGGACTCTGGGGTCGTGAGCGTCAAAGGCAAGGATGTTGGAAACGCCCATAGCCTGGAGCTCCTGGAGTGCAACTGCGCAGTCAAGAGACTCACGGTAGTTTCTTCTGTGCTGTCTGCCGCCGTAAAGCGAAGGCATGATGATGTTTATCCTGTGTGCCTTTCCGCCGGCAGCCTGGATGATCCTCTTCAGATCCTGATAGTGGTCATCTGGAGACATAGAGTTCTCGTGGCCGAAGTAATCATATTTTATGCTGTAATTCCCAACATCGCAGAGGATGAACAGGTCATCACCTCTGATGGTCTCCTTGATAAGACCTTTTGCGTCGCCGGATGAAAATCTCGGACACTCGTTCTCAATAAGGAAGGTGTCTGCAACGTGAGCATTTTCGTTTGCCCATCTTGTCAGATATCCGTTTACCTTTTCAGCAAGCTCCTGAGCGCCGTTCATGGCGATCAGTCCGAGAGGAGCAACTCTCGAATCATTGTCGAACAGTACGTTTTCAGCGTTCCCCATGTTTTAGTCCTCCATAGTTTAAAATTTCGCTAATTCAAAAAATCACTATATTCATTATACTTTATTTTTCGCAAATTTACAATAGCTTTTTTCAAGAAAAAACATTTTTTCCTTTTTATACAAAATTTCTTTATAATCTCCCCCTTGCCGCTGTCGGAGTGCCAAACTCGCAGCACATTGCTCAGGGAGGTAAAAAAACCTTTACAAGTATGGATTTATGTGTTATAATATAACAGTATATATAGTGATACTAAAGTAAAGGGAGTAAATGTATAATGACAAGAACACAGAGATATTTTGCAAATCTTAAAAACAAGAGGGTAGGCTTCATCGGCGTCGGCGTCAGCCACACCGAGCTCATCAAGATATTCCTCAGCCGGGGCATAAAATGCGTTGTCTGCGACCGCAAGGACGAGGACGAGTTTGACGAGCTTATCTATGAGGAGCTCGTTGCCAAGGGCTGTGATTTCTCGCTGGGCGAGAATTATCTCGACGCTATCTTCAACTGCGATATTGTTTTCAGGACCCCGGGTATGTACTACAATGACCCGATCCTTACAAAGGCAAGAAAGCAGGGCGTTGTCATCACCTCCGAGATGGAGACCTTCTTCACGCTCTGTCCCTGCCGCACCTACGGCGTTACGGGCTCTGACGGAAAGACAACGACCACCACTCTCATAAGCGAGCTTCTCAAAGCCGAGGGCAACAGGGTACACCTGGGCGGAAATATCGGAAAGGCTCTTCTGCCGATAGTCGAGACTATGGCTGAGACAGACATAGCCGTTGTTGAGCTTTCCAGCTTCCAGCTCCTGTCTATGAGGTCCTCGCCCAACACGGCGGTTATAACGAACATCACTCCTAACCATCTCAATGTTCACGGAACTATGGAGGAATACATCTACGCAAAGACCAATCTTATCGCCCACCAGGACGGCTACTCCAAGACCGTTCTCAATGAGGACGACGAGACCACCATGGGTCTAGCAGATATGGTAAGAGGAAGCCTTTACACCTTCTCTCTCAAGCATCCTGTAGAGAGGGGGACCTTCCTTCGTGATGACGGTATGCTCTGCTTTACAGAGGGCGGCAAGACCACTCCTATCGTTCACAAGGACGATATCCGCATCCCCGGTATCCACAATGTGGCGAACTATCTTGCGGCTATCTGTGCTGTATGGGGCGAGGTAAGCATCCAGAGCATAGTATCTGTTGCCGAGAATTTCGGCGGCGTCGAGCACAGGATAGAGTTCATCAGAGAAAAGGACGGCGTAAAGTGGTATAATGACTCGATAGCCACCAGCCCCACAAGAGTTATCGCAGGACTCAATTCTTTTGACCAGAAGCTCATCGTTATTGCCGGCGGCTATGACAAGAAGATACCCTTCGAGCCCCTGGCAGAGCCTGTGAACAAGAACGTAAAGACGCTTATCCTGACCGGTGTGACCGCCGACAAGATAGAGGCTGCCGTCACAGCAAGCCCGCTTTATCCTGACAGCGGATTGAAGATACTGCGTGCCGGAAGCCTTGCTGAGGCAGTGGAGATAGCAGACAAGATAGCCGATGCGGGAGATGTGGTAACACTTTCGCCTGCCTGCGCAAGTTTTGACGCTTATCCTAACTTTGAAGCCAGAGGCAGACACTTCAAGGCTCTGGTAAATGATCTTTAAGGAAAGTGCTCTATGGAGATTTTTGAGATAATAAAGGCGCTTTGCCCCAAGGCCGGCGTTTCGGGAGCGGAGAGCGAAGCTGCAAAGGCAGCAGCAAAGCTCCTCTCGGCTTACGGCAAAGTCAGCATAACACCCAACAGCAATGTTATATGCAAGGTGGGCACCCACAGTGAGGGCAAGCCGTCCCTGCTGATAGATGCGCACATCGACGAGATAGGCATGATTGTCACCCACATCACCGACGACGGCTTTGTTAAGGTGTCCGGGTGCGGCGGCGTTGATGTCCGTGTTCTGCCGGCAAGCGTTGTAAAGATACTGGGCAGACAGGAAGTTACCGGTATTGTCACTTCGGTAGCGCCTCACCTCAGCGACGACAGGGATGCTGTCCCCGAAATGGACAAGGTGCTGATAGACACAGGCTTCACAAAGGCGGAGCTTGAAAAGCTCGTAAGCATCGGCGACAGGGTCCTTATCGAGAATGAGCCTGTTCTGATGCAAAACGGTCTTGTCAGCGCAAAGGCTCTTGATGACAGGTCAGGCTGTGCCGCTGTGATAAGGGCGCTTGAGCTTATAAAGGACAAGGACTGCGAAAAGAACGTGACAGTCATGTTCTCCTCTACTGAAGAGATAGGCTGTCGTGGTGCAAAGACAGGCGCTTATACCGGCGACTATGATGAAGCGATAGCCGTTGATGTGACCTTCGGCCTTTGCCACGGTGAGAACAAAGCCGAGCGCTATGAGCTTTCAAAGGGGCCTGCCATAGGCGTCAGCTCTTCGCTTTCCCGGGAGATGTCGGATGCCCTTATAGATACTGCAAAGCAAAACGGCATCCCTTATCAGATAGAAGTCATGGGCGAGCTGACCGGCACCAATGCCGACAGCCTGGCGGTCTCCAAGGGCGGCATCAAGGCGGTCACTCTCTCGATACCCGAGAGATATATGCACACACCTGTTGAGGTGGTGTCCCTAGAGGACTGCGAGAACACAGCAAAGCTTCTGGCGGCCTATATTCTTGCACGGAGGGTATGACTATGCTTAAAGATACACTGAAAACTCTGTGTGAGTGTGACGGCATCTCCGGAAGAGAGAATGAAGTCAGAGAAAAGATACTGGAGCTCATTTCAGGCAAGGCAGAGACGAAGGTCGATGCCCTTGGCAATATCATAGCTTTTGTCAGGGGCAGAAAAGGCTCGGGCAAAAGGCTTATGATATCGGCGCACATGGACGAGGTGGGCTTTATGGTCACCTATATAAACGACGACGGCACACTTTGCTTTTCGCCTGTGGGGGGTATAGACCCCAGGGTCTGCTACGGCAAGCGTGTTGCTGTCGGCAGGGACAAGATAACAGGTGTTGTCGCTTCAAGTGCGCTTCACAATGTTCCCAAGGCTGACAGGTGCAAGGTGCCTTCACTTGACAAGCTGGTGATAGACATAGGTGCTGCTGACAAAGAGCAGGCACAGAGCCTTGTGAGACAGGGCGACAGCGTTTATTTTGACGGCGGCTTTATCAGCTTCGGCAACGGTATGATAAGATCAAAGGCGATAGATGACCGTGCAGGCTGTGCGGTCATGACAGAGATGATAAACGAAGGCGTGGACTATGACACATACTTTACCTTCGTTGTCCAGGAAGAGATAGGTCTTCGTGGTTCTGGCTGTGCGGCTTTCACCGTGGAGCCGGACTATTCCATAGTTTTAGAGGCGACTACCGCCGCAGACATACCCTCGGAGAGCGGCGCTGACCGTGTCTGCGAGGTGGGCAAGGGCGCTGTGGTCTCTCTTATGGACAGACACACGGTCTATGACAAGGGTCTTTGCGATGCAGCTTTTGAGCTTGCGAAACAAAACGGCATACCCTGTCAGACCAAGACCAAGGTAGCCGGCGGCAACGACGCAGGAGCTATCCATATATCAAAGGGCGGAGTGAGAACAGCAGCCGTTTCGGTGCCTTGCAGATATCTCCATTCGCCGTCCTGCGTTATCAAAGAGGACGACCTCACAAGCGTTTACAGGCTGGCAAAACTGCTGGCAGACGGGATCCACAGAAATGATTTATGAGACTAAGGAAGTCACCGAGGATCTTCTCGGGGGACTGAAGAAAAACAATTACACAAGGCGGATAAAATCCCATTTCCGTGCCTACGGCACAGGCTACGGGTTTTTAAGGTTCTTCATGATAGAAGAGAACAGCGAGCGGATAGGCATGATATCGGAATTCAATTCCACTATGATGATATCTACCTTTGAGGGCAAAAAGGTCTCGAAGGCTGTCCTTAAAGAGCTTGCCGGGGTCATCAGCCTTGTTATGCCTATGCAGATAGAGCTCGAGGAGGAGTATGGCTTAAAGCTTGCCGCTCTTGTCGAGGATGAGTATTTTGCCGATAAGAGGACGGAGTTTGCCTTCGTTACCAAGAACGAGCTCCCGGATATGGACGTAAACGAGCTGCCAAAGCTCGATGATGTCTATAAGATACTGGCGCAGAGCTTTCCCTCTATCAGGGACTCTTATCAGCTCTGGCTGACGGACACCTCTCACAGGGTAAGGCGCGGCCTTTCCCAGTCGTTTCTGCTGGGGGACTATACGACCGCCACGATACAGTACATCGTTGACGGTGTTGCTCTGGTGGGCCATGTGGCCACTGTCCCCGAGGAGAGAGGAAAATTCCATGCAAGGCGGCTGCTCTACTGGATAGGCGAGCGCCTTAACAAGGACGGCTTCGAGGTAAGGCTGTTCGCAAGACCCCACAGGGTCAGCTATTATGAGGAGATCGGTTTCCGTGAAGTCGGGGTCGATCATGTATTGGAGAGAAAAAGTGATGAATGATAACATTTTTGAGATAGATGACACCCTTCTGGCTCTGGCAAAAGAGGCCGAGGAGGAGTGTGCACCGCAGTTTCGGATAATTGACGAGATAGCCGAATATAATGGTATGAAGGTGCTCAAGGCCTTCATGGATAACCGTGTCAGCGAGGGCTGCCTTAAAGGCACCACAGGCTACGGCTATTCCGACATCGGCAGGGAAGCCGCAGACAAGGTGTTCGCCCAGGCTCTGGGCGGCGAGGATGCGATAGTCCGCCACACCTTTGTAAACGGCACCCATGCTCTTTCAACGGCGCTCTTCGGCGTTTTAAGGCCGGGAGATCTTATGCTTGCCTGCACAGGCAGACCCTATGACACCCTTGAAGAGGTCATAGGCATCAGATACGAAAAGGGCAACGGCTCTCTTAAAGACTTCGGTGTTGAGTATGCCCAGGCAGACCTTCTTGAAAACGGTATGCCGGACCTTGAAAAGATAGCCGAGCTTTCAAAGGGCGCAAAGATAGCATATATCCAGCGCTCCCGTGGCTATTCGCTCAGGCCTTCACTCTCGGTGGAGGTTATAGGCAGCATAGCAAAAGCCGCTAAGGCCGCTAACCCGGATATCATCGTTATGGTCGACAACTGCTACGGCGAGTTCGTTGAAAAGCAGGAACCCCTCTCGGTGGGAGCCGACCTTATCATAGGCTCTCTTATCAAGAACCCGGGCGGAGCCATAGCCCCCACAGGGGGCTACATCTGCGGCAGAGCAGACCTTGTGGAAAAATGTGCCGACCGCCTTACCTGCACGGGAATGGGAAAAGAAGTGGGTGCTACCCTTGATACCCCGAGAGAGATCCTCTTAGGTTTCTTCCTGGCACCCCAGACGGTGGCTCAGGCAGTAAAGACCTCGGTCTTTGCCTGCCGCCTTTTTGAAAAGCTCGGCTTTGAGACCTTCCCGAAGTCAGGCGAGACCAGAACCGATATAATAGCATCTATCCTGCTTGGCAACGAGCAGAGGCTCACAGCCTTTTGCAGAGGGATACAGAAGGGCTCGCCGGTGGACAGCTATGTTACGCCCGAGGCCTGGGATATGCCGGGCTACGACTCCAAGGTCATAATGGCAGCAGGCACCTTTACGATGGGAGCGTCCGTCGAGCTTTCGGCAGACGCACCCATAAGAGAACCCTTTGCGGTCTGGCTCCAGGGTGGTATAACCTATCCCTCGGGCAAGGCAGGCATACTTATGGCAGCACAGGAACTTAAGCGCAGCGGAGCGCTTTAAAACAAAGGACGAAAAGAGGGATACCCTATGGCAGAAATATTCAGCGTTACCGTTAAGGACATTATAGACCAGCTGAAGCTTGAGGTGGTCTATGCTCCGGATAACATCGACTCTATGATCGTTACAGAGAACGACTGCAACAGACCCGGCCTTCAGCTTATGGGCTTTTATGAATACTTCAATGCCGAGCGTGTGCAGATATGCGGTAATATGGAGTTTGCATATCTGGCATCGCTTGAAGAGAAGAAAAGATATGACAGGATCGAGGCTCTGTTCGAGACTAAGATACCGCTCTTTGTCGTTGCGAGAGGACACGAGCTTTATCCCGAGATGATGGAGCTCGCAAAGAAATACAGCGTGCCCATAGCAAGGACGCAGGACAGCACCACAGCCTTTATAGCGGCGCTCATCGGCTATCTCAATGTTGAGCTGGCACCCAGGATAACAAGGCACGGAGTGCTCATCGAGGTCTACGGTGAGGGTATCCTCATCGTCGGCGAGAGCGGAGTTGGTAAGAGCGAGACCGCTATCGAGCTTGTAAAGCGTGGACACAGACTTGTGGCAGACGATGCGGTGGAGATAAGAAAGACTTCCAGCCGTACCCTTGTTGGTCAGTCGCCTGACAACATCCGCCACTTTCTGGAGCTGCGTGGTATAGGTATAATCAATACCAGAAGGCTGTTCGGTATGGGTGCCGTAAAGGTGTCCGAGAAGATCGACCTTATCGTCGAGCTGGAGCCCTGGGACAGCAGCAAGATCTATGACAGGATGGGCGTTGACAACGAGTATACCACTATCCTTGGCATCAGGATACCGAGCCTTACTATCCCCATAAAGCCCGGACGTAACCTTGCGGTCATCCTTGAGGTCGCCGCTATGAACAACCGTCAGAAGAAGATGGGCTACAACGCAGCAGCAGAGCTGCTCTCAAATCTCGGTCTGGATATGGACACCAAGGATAAGGTCAAGAACTGGGATTCATTCTGATACTTTGAAAATGGAGCAATAATATGAACAGTGATATAAGAACAGACGGGCTCCTGGCGCTTGCCAGAGAGCTCGAGTGCAGAGTGGTATATGATGAGCCGCTCGCAAACTATACCACCTTCAAGACCGGCGGCCCCTGCTATGCTATGGTGGACCCCGGCTCGGAGGACAGACTGGCAAGACTTATAGGCGAGGCGAACGCAAGCGGTGTCCGCCACCTTGTTATGGGAAAAGGATCCAACATCCTGTTTGATGACAAGGGCTATAACGGAGTTATCTTCCTTATGGGTCAGTCGGTGGACGATATAAGGATGCTTGACGAGAACACTATCTATGCTCAGGCAGGCTGCCCGCTGATAAAGCTTTGCCGCTTTGCGCTGGAGCACAACCTTACAGGTCTCGAGTTTGCTTACGGCATACCGGGAACTGTGGGCGGAGCTATCTATATGAACGCCGGTGCCTACGGCGGAGAGATAAAGGACGTTATAAAGTCCTGCACAGCCATAAGACCCAGCGGCGAGATACACGTTACTGAGCTTGTGGATATGGGGCTCGGCTACAGAAAGAGCTGCTTCCAGCACAACAAGGAGATCGTGTTCAGCGGTGTTTTTTCGCTGGAAACAGGTATATACGACGACATACAGGACACTATGGTGGACCTTATGGGAAGACGCCGTGCAAAGCAGCCCCTTGAATACCCCAGCGCAGGCTCCACCTTCAAGCGCCCCGAGGGGCATTATGCAGGTCAGCTTATCGAGGAATGCGGACTTGCAGGCTTCGGCATAGGCGGTGCAGAGGTGTCGGAGAAGCACTGCGGCTTTATCATCAACAAGGATAATGCCACCAGCGCCGATATCCTGGCACTGATAAAAGAAGTCCAGAAAATTGTACAGGAAAAGACCGGCGTCCTGCTGGAGCCGGAAGTAAGGCTTATCCCTTATGAGGAATAAGCAGGGCTGAGCCTTTGAGCTTTGACTTAGAAATAACGGTGATATAGATGAAATTTGTTATCATAACAGGAATGTCCGGCTCGGGAAAATCGGCAGCTGTCGATGTTTTCGAGGATATGGGCTATTACTGCATAGACAATATGCCGCCGGAGCTTATCGGCAAGTTTGCCGATATCTGCAGCCAGTCGGACGGAAAGATCGACAAGGTGGCTTTCGTTGTGGACATAAGAGGCGGAGACCTTTTTCTGAAGCTTCAGGACACTATCAGTGAGCTGAGGGAAGAAGAGGTGGAGCTGAAGATCCTGTTCCTTGACTGTGCCGACAGCATTATCGAGCGCAGATATAAGGAAACAAGGAGAAAGCATCCCCTTGATGAGCAGAGCTTCGGAGATATAGAAAAGGCAATCGCTGCCGAGAGACAGCTGCTCGTGCCAATAAAGGCGCTTTCAGACTTTTACGTTGACACCACCACAAGCTCGGTAACAGAGTTCAAACAGCGCATAACGGAGATGTTCAGCGAGGACGGCGGATATATGCACATCGATGTGCGCTCCTTCGGTTTCAAATACGGACCTATGCCGGAGGGAGACCTTGTGTTCGATGTAAGGTGTCTGCCCAACCCCTTTTATATCCCGGAGCTTAAACACAAGACCGGCCTCAACAGCGAGGTGTCGGACTATGTGCTCTCCTTCGAGGAGTCAAGAGAGATACTTCGCAAGTTCTGTGAGCTTATCGACTATATGATACCCCTTTATGAGAAAGAGGGAAAGAGCCAGCTGGTAATAGCCTTCGGCTGTACAGGCGGAAAGCACCGCAGCGTCACCTTTGCGGAGGCGCTCTCGGCACACCTTCTGCTGGAGGGTCACCGCATAAGGGTAACTCACAGGGATATTGAGAGATAGCTATGAAAGAATCTTTTTCCGTTAATGTAAAAAAAGAGATAATAGACAAGATAAACTCCCGTGCCAAAGCGGATGTGTGCATGATGGGGCTTCTTGCCTACTGCAACAAGCTTTCGGACAATGAGATATCCTTTCTCACCGAGAACGAGGATGTGAGAGATTTCTTTGTCAAAAACGCCTGCCGTCTGCTGGAGCGTGACGATGCTGTGCTGGTCACCGAGACCGGCCGCAGGAACGGCGGCGCTCTTTACAATGTTGAGGTGGCAGGGGCCGACAACAGGCTGGCGCTTCTGGATATGTTCCGTATGGACCAGTCAAGGCGGCTGACAGGGGATGACCTTCCCAAGGAGAAGTATCTGCCCCAGCTGATAGCAGGCATCTTTCTTGCCTGCGGCTCGGTGACGGACCCCGAGAAGAAATATCACCTCGAATTCGTTATGCCGACCCTTGACCTCTGCAACGACTTCGGTCTTCTGCTCATCGAGCATTTCGGCATAACGCCAAAACACATAGAACGCAAGAATTCGCAGATAGTATATATAAAAGAGTCCGAGAACATCATAGATGTGCTCACTATCATGGGTGCCGCAATGTCGGCGCTGGAGATAATGAACGTCAAGATGATGAAGGACGTAAGAAACAAGATAAACCGTGCTGTCAACTGTGACAACGCCAATATCGAAAAGACACTCAGAGCCGCCGAAAAGCAGCTTGAGGATATAGAGCTTATAGAAAAGACAGTGGGATTTGAGGAGCTGACACCGGCTCTTCGGGAAATGGCGGAGCTTCGCTACAACAACCCCGACATAAGCTTAAAGGAGCTAGGCGCTATGCTCGAGCCGCCTATATCACGGTCGGGTGTCAACCACAGGCTCCAGAAGATATCTGACTTTGCAGACAGGATAAGACAGAAGCAGCATAGATAACAGGAGGAAGACCGATGACACCGTTTGTCCATCTTCATCTTCACAGCGAATATTCGCTCCTTGACGGCGCCTGCCGCATCAAGGAGCTTGTTTTGCGTGTAAAGGAACTGGGACAGACGGCTGTTGCCGTTACCGACCACGGAAATATGTTTGCGGCGGTGGAGTTCTATAACGCCTGCAAGGCAGAGGGCATAAAGCCGATAATAGGCTGTGAGGTCTATGTTGCACCAAGGACAAGAAACGACAAGCAGGGCAGGATAGACTCCCCTTATCACCTGATCCTCTTGTGCGAGAACGAGGAGGGCTACCGCAACCTTATAAAGCTTGTGTCCCTGTCCTACACCGAGGGCTTTTATATGAAGCCCAGAGTGGACAAGGAGCTTCTGAGAAAATATCACAAGGGGCTTATCTGTCTTTCTGCCTGCCTGGCAGGAGAGTTAGCTGTGCTCATATCTCAGGATGACTATGAGTCGGCGCTTTCGGCGGCTCTTGAATACCGTGAGATATTCGGAGAGGGCAACTATTTTATAGAGATACAGGACCACAAGGATATGGACCAGCGCAGGGTAAACCCTTCGCTGATACGCCTTTCAAACCAGACAGGCATACCGCTGTGTGCTACAAATGACTGTCATTATCTTACCCGTGAGGACGCATACGCTCAGCGCATACTTATGTGCATATCCACCGCAAAGACCATCGAGGACGAGAACTCGCTGGCTTTCCCGACAGAGGAGTTCTATGTTAAATCCGGCGACGAGATGGCGCAGCTTTTCGGCTCCCATCCCGAGGCACTGGAAAACACCGTCAAGATCGCAGAGCGCTGCAATGTGGATTTTGAATTCGGAAACACAAAGCTTCCCTATTTTCATATCGACGGCGTTGAGGACAACGAGGCGTTTCTCAGGAAGATGTGCCGGGACGGCCTTTACAAGCGCTACGGCACCCCCACAGAGGACGCCTTCAAAAGGCTGGAATACGAGCTTGACGTTATAACCCGTATGGGCTACACCGACTATTATCTGATAGTCTGGGACTTTATAAATTACGCTAAGACCAACGGCATACCCGTGGGCCCCGGAAGAGGCTCCGGAGCAGGAAGCCTCTGCGCTTACTGCATTGGCATAACGGGCGTAGACCCTCTGAGATACAACCTTCTTTTCGAGCGCTTTCTGAACCCCGAGCGTGTCTCCATGCCGGACTTTGATATAGATTTTTGCATGGAGGGCAGACAGCGTGTCATAGATTATGTCATCCGCAAATACGGAGCCGACCATGTGGCTCAGATAGCCACCTTCGGCACCCTTGCCGCAAAGCAGGCTGTTCGTGACGCCGCAAGGGCTATGGGCTTTTCCTATCAGGTGGGCGACAATATCTCGAAAAAGGTCCCGAGAAACTCGCTCCTTTCAGTTTCCGTAAAAGAGGACCCGGCGCTGAAAGAACTGTATAACAGCGACAGCCAGGCCAAAAAGGTGATAGACACGGCTATGCGTATCGAGGGTATGCCCAGGAATGTCTCCACCCACGCAGCAGGCGTTGTTATAACAAAAGAGCCTGTGGACTTCTATGTCCCTCTCTATGCAAGGGACGGCCTTGTGTCCACTCAGTATACTATGACGATACTGGAGCGGCTGGGGCTTTTAAAGATAGATTTCCTCGGTCTTCGCAACCTGACTGTCATCGACAGGTGCTGCAAGAGTGTCAGAAAAACTAAACCCGGCTTTGATATTAATGATATACCCATAGACGACAAGGCAGTATACGATATGCTTTCTAAGGGTCAGACCGAGGGCGTTTTCCAGTTTGAAAGCGCCGGAATGACCGCCACGATAATGAAGCTTCGGCCGACAGGGATAGAGGATCTTATAGCAGTTATCTCCCTTTACCGTCCCGGTCCTATGGATTCTATCCCCACATATATAAGAAACCGCCATGACCCCTCAAAGGTCACCTACAAGCATCCGCTTTTAAAGGACATCCTCGATGTCACCTACGGCTGTATAGTTTATCAGGAGCAGGTCATGCAGATATTCCGTACCCTTGCGGGCTATTCCTACGGCAGGGCGGATATAGTAAGAAGAGCCATGGCCAAGAAAAAGTCCGATGTGCTGGAAAACGAGCGCAAGGCCTTTATCTGGGGAGAAGAGGGTCAGTGTGTGGGCGCTGTTGCAAACGGCGTCCCTGAAAAAGTAGCCAACGAGATCTTCGATGAGATGACATCCTTTGCAAGCTACGCCTTCAATAAATCCCATGCCTGCGCCTATGCCTTTGTCAGCTACCAGACCGCTTATCTGAAGCGCCACTTCTACAAAGAATATATGGCGGCTCTTATGACAAACGCACTGCTGGAGAGCACTGACAAGCTTATGGGCTACATCTCGGATGCCCAGAAGCACGGCGTCAGGATACTCCCCATAGATATAAACACCAGCGAAAGAGGCTTTGTTGCCTGCGATGAGGGCATAAGGTTTGCACTGCTTGCGATAAAGAGCCTTGGTGAGGGCGCTATCGAGCGCATAGTCCGTGAGCGTGAAAGCGCAGGGCCTTACCGCTCGCTTATTGATTTCTGCTCCCGTGTCCACGGCAAGGACATAAACGCAAGAAATGTTGAAGCGCTTATAAAAAGCGGAGCCTTCGACACCTTTGAAAACAACCGCCACGAAATGGTGGACTCCTGCGGGATGATACTCAAAAGCCTTAGCGACGGCGGTCAGGGCGTTCTTTCGGGTCAGCTGGATTTCTTCTCCACAGGCCCCTCTGTCCAGACGGATATGCGGATAGACCCTATGCCGGAGTATGACGAGCAGACCCTGCTCGAATATGAGCATGAGGCGCTGGGGATGTATCTGTCAGCCCACCCGATAGACAAGCTGTTCACAGTCCTCCGTGCCGGCGGCAGCAGGACAACGGCTATGATACACACAAATACCTCCTCCGGCGCAAAGGGTTATCATGACGGCGACTTTGTCCACCTATGCGGGATGGTGACAGCCAAGCGTCAGCTTCGCACAAAAAAGGGCGACCTTATGTGTTTTGTGACCCTTGAGGACAAATACTCCTCTCTTGAGGTCATCGTGTTCCCAGGCGTTTACCAGCAGTGTGCAGGCGTTATAGCCGACAAGGCTCTTCTCCATGTGTGGGGAAAGCTCTCGGTGAGAGAGGACGAGGAACCGAAGATCCTTGCCGAGACCTGTGAGCCGGCGCAGCGCTTCTATGATGAGCTTCTTGGCCGTGACCTCTGTGTCCGGCTGGACTCCTCAGACAAGCAGAGCCTGTCTGCCGTGGCAGCCATAGCGAGGCGCTTTCACAGCGAAAAGGGCAGGCGCCTTATGATATGGCTGTCAGACCTTAAAAAGATGACCGCAGTAAAGGGTGCTGCCGGAGTCAGGATAAGCCGTGAGCTTATCGAGGCTCTGGAAGGCGCTGTGGGAGAGGATAATGTGGCCTTTATGCAGCCAAAGAACGCACCGGCCAGAAAGAGCCCGCCGCCTTCCGGAAACTATTCTCAGAAGCCCGACCTTTCCTGTCCCCACTCCCAAAAGGGAACAGGCGGCAGGCAATAGCAAAAGCCTGGTGAATAATAAGCGCAGGCTTTGTGAGCAGGTGCGCTCACCTGCTCTTTACAATGAGCCTTCATTGTGATATAATAAATAAATATACAATTGTTATTCGGTGCCGCTGCTTGGCACCTTACATTAAAACAAAGAAAGGAAATAAACTTTGGCAGTAGATTTTTACAAGGAAGATCTTGGCGGCGGAGTGACTCTGGGCCGTGTTACCGACAAAAAGTTCAAATGCTGCAGTGTCAAGATCGCTTTTATAACCAAAAACACCTATGACGCCACGGCGAAAAACGCTTTGCTGTTTTCGGTGCTTTCCACTTCAAACGCAAAGCTGCCTTCAAGGCTCGCTCTTGCTGAGGAGACCGAGGGTCTTTACGGCACATATCTGTCTGCGTTTTCCGCAAAGTCAGGGGATATGATATGCTCGGGACTCAGCTGCGCCTTCATTTCGGATGTGAACACCATAGGAAAAGAGATCATCTCCACCAAGGCAGTACAGCTCATGCTTGACTGTCTGTTCGAGCCCCACCTTGAAGACGGGCTTTTCAATGAGGAGATATTCTCCCAGAAGCAGAAGGAGCTAAGCGACTCCATTGCGGCGTCAGTCAATAACAAGCGTGCCTACGCCATAAGAGAGGCAAGAAAGGTGATCTTCAAGGATGAGCCTGCGATGTATTCGGATTACGGCTCTCCCGACGACGCCCTTTCGGTGACAAGACAGGATCTGCTGGACTACTATAAGATGCTTCGTGAGACCGCAGCGATAGAGATAAGCATAAGCGGCGACGGCACCACAGCAGAATGTGAAGCGCTTATAAAGAAAGCCTTTGAGCCTTTTACAAAGAGAGCAGTTGCCCCTGTCAGGTTCAGGAGCAATTCTCCTTTAAAGCCGGAACCTGTTTTTGCCGGCGAGGATGCCCGGATAAACCAGAGCAAGATGGTAATGGCTTTCAAATCCGACTACGAGGATATCTACACCGTCAAGCTTTTCTGTACCCTGTTCGGAACGGCCCAGTTCTCGATGCTGTTCGAGAACGTGAGAGAAAGGCTGTCCCTCTGCTATTACTGTCCCTCGGTCTACGTTGATACCAAGGGCACTATGATAGTTGACTGCGGAGTCGAGACCGCAAATATTGAAGCGGCAAAGGACGAGATTATAAGACAGCTTTCAGAGGCTGCCGCCGGAGCTTTTTCGGATGAGCTTCTGGAAAACTCCAAGCGCTACATCTGTGACAGCTTCAAAAGCAATTATGACAGCCCCTTTGATATGCAGGACTGGTACATCGTCCAGACCAGAAGAGGCACCGCCTTTTCTCCCGATGAGATATGCGCCAGGTTCAATGCGGTCACAAGACAGGAGATAGAGCAGTGTGCTGCAAGCTTCAAGCTGGATACGGTGTATACTTTAAAAGCAGTCAGCGAGGTGAGCGGTGATGAATAAAGAGATAATAAGAGACGAAGCGCTGGGCGAACAGTACAGCGTCATCCACCACAGCTCGGGCCTTGATATCTATATCTGGAAAATGGAAGGCTACCAGACAACGGACGCTATGTTCGTCACAAAGTACGGTTCCTTCAACACAACTTTCAGAAGCGCCGGCGAGAAGGACTATACAACAGTCCCCGAGGGCATAGCCCATTTTCTGGAGCACAAGCTTTTCGAGAATGAGGACTGCACAGCCATAGCCCTTTATGCCCGCACAGGCGCCGATGCCAACGCTTATACCACCTTTGACCATACAGCTTATCTTTTCAGCTGCTCCCAGAACTGGGACAAGTCACTGGAGATACTGCTCGACTTTGTCCAGCAGCCTTACTTTACACAGGAATCCATCGACAAGGAGCTTGGCATTATAGGTCAGGAGATAAGGATGTGCCTTGACTCTCCCGACAGGATGTGCTTTTTCAATCTTCTGAAAGCCCTTTACTCGAAGCACCCCATAATGATAGATGTTGTGGGGACCGAGGAGTCGATAGCAAAGATAACTCCCGAGCTTCTTTACAGCTGCTATGACCGCTTCTACGACCTTAACAATATGTTCCTGGCTATTGCCGGAAACGTTGACGAGGACAAGGTTATAGAGATAGCCGACAGGCTCCTTCGCAAATGCGAGGACAGAAAGACCGAGACACTTATCCCGGAGGAACCCCGTGACGTGGCGCAGAAGCGAATAGAGGACACCTTCCCCATAGGCCTGCCGCTGTTTTCAATAGGCTTCAAGGCTCCGCCCTTTGAGGGTGAGGAGAGGGTGAAGAAAAACCTTGCCTGCATGGTGGCTATGGAGCTTATGACTGGAAATCTCTCTCCTTTATATAATAGTCTGCTGGAGCAGCGCCTTGTGAACCAGACCTTCGGCTTTGACGTTATGTCAAGGGACGGCATATTCTTTGCTTCTATCTCTGGAGAGTCCACCGAACCCGACAAGGTCTATGAGCTCTGCGTGGCCGAGATAGAAAAGGCAAAGCGTGAGGGCTTTGACGAGAGACATTTCGAGATAATAAGAAAGGCGCTTTATGCGGCTGCGATAAGGGAGCTCTCAAGCCCCGAGATGGTATGCTCCGGGCTTCTGGCAAACAGCGCCGTGGCAGGTGTCGATGCTTTCTGCCAGATCAGGGCACTGAGAGACCTGACATCGGAGGACTGCCGCCTTGCGGTGGAACAGCTCCTCGATGCGAAGTACAGCGCAATTTCTATAGTTAATCCCAAGCAATGACAATTTGAAAGGAAGGCTTAAAATGAACACGCTTACAACAGTTCTTGCCGAGGAATCGACAAAGAACACGCAGCTGCTGGAAAAGTTCAGGGCAAACCCCAACAAGGTCTATTTCCCCAACTTCGGCAGCGGTGACAACATTTTAAAAAGAGGAATAAACATCGACAGGGTAATGTTCAAGATACCCGGCACCAATATCGAGATATACTGGTACGGCTTTCTGATAGCTTTGGGCATTCTCCTTGCGATGATCTACGGCTACCGCAAGCTCAAATCCGTGGGCATAGACCCCGACAGGGCAACAGATGCTATCATCGGCGGCCTTGTGGGTGCTATCTTCGGAGCAAGGCTCTATTATATAGTATTCAATGCAGATATGAAATTCAGCCAGTTCTTCAAGATCCGTGACGGCGGTCTTGCTATCTACGGCGGAATAATAGGCGCCATACTGGTGGGCGGCATAATAGTCAAGCTTAGAAAGCTCAAGCTCACAGCCATGCTGGACGTTGTGGCGCCATGCTTCCTTATCGGTCAGTGTATAGGCCGCTGGGGCAACTTCTTCAACCAGGAAGCCTTCGGCTCCAACACAAAGCTCCCCTGGGGAATGCACAGTATGTCTATCATGCAGTATGTTTCCGACCACTATGACGATCTGGGCGGCCAGGTCTCCTCTTATGAGCCTGTTCATCCCTGCTTCCTTTATGAGTCGCTGTGGTGCCTTATAGGCTTCATACTGCTCCACCTTTATTTCAAGCACAGAAAATTCGACGGCGAGATCTTCCTTATGTATGCAGGCTGGTACGGCCTGGGACGCTTCTTCATCGAGGGTCTGAGAACTGACTCCCTGTATCTCGGAAACATAAGGGTTTCCCAGCTGGTAGCAGGCGCTTGCGTGCTCATCTCCGTTATCCTTATCTTTATATTCCGTGGAATAGTCAAGCGCAACCCCGACTACAAGTTCTTCTATCAGACCGAGCTTTCAAAGGCACAGCTCGCACAGTATAACGACTATGAGAAGAACAAGAAAGAAAAGAAAGAGCTCAAGGACAAGATAAGAGCGGCCAAGGAAAGCGGCGAGAGCTTTGTCGAGCTTGAAAAGGAATATGAAGAGAAGTTCGGCAAGGGCGCAGAGAAAAAGCGCATAGACGACGCACTCAAAATGGACAAGCAGAAGGCCGAGAGCGGCTCCGACGAGGATTATAAGTCCATCCTTGATGAGAGCGGCGATGAAAAGTCTGACGAGAAGACGGAAGAAAGCTCCGAAGAATCCGAAGACGAAAAGGCCGAAGAGTCTGCTGACGGCGAGACCGAAGCTGAAACCGAAGAAAAGTCTGAGGACTGATAGCGCCTGCCGTAAGGCAGACAAAAACAAGAAAATAACGTAAACTATACGTAAAACCGTGATATCTACCATTGGTTGAGTCCCAATTCTCCTTGCAGGATACATCGTATCCCGGCGACTCAACCAATGGCTCGTGGTTTTTTCTCCTTGCATATGCTATTCTAAACTCGCAGAAGGGAGGCATTGATATGGATCAGGCTGCAATAGGGAAGTTCATTTCACAATGCCGTAAGGAAAAACATCTGACACAGGCCCAGCTTGCAGAACGCCTTGGCGTCAGCGACAGGGCAGTGTCAAAATGGGAAACAGGAAGATCAATGCCGGATGCATCTATTATGCTCGATCTCTGTGAGCAGATAGACATCACGGTCAATGACCTGTTCAATGCAAGGAGGATCAATATGGATAACTACAAAGAGATCGCAGAGAGAACAATGCTCGAGCTCAGAGAGCGTGAGGAGCAGAACACAAAGAAGATGCTTTCACTGGAAATAGTGATAGCTGCCCTTTCGATAACTATGCTGCTGTCGTTTCTGGCTATCGTGTTCCTTATCGATATGTCCAAGACGTCACAGGGTATACTTATCGCCGGCGGTATAGTTCAGTTTCTGACGGCTATGGCTTTCTGCCTGAAGATCGAGACAGAAGCCGGCTATTATGAGTGCCCGAACTGCGGCGAAAGATATGTTCCTAAGTTCAGGAACGTTATCTTTGCACAGCACATCAACCGAACAAGGAAGATGAGATGCCCTCACTGCGGTGAAAAGGGCTGGCACAAGAAAGTCCTCACAAAGCAGAAATAAAGAAGAATGGCTCGCTCCCCGGGGGCGAGCCTTTCTTGAAGTATAGACGCATACGGCAGTCAGAAGATCTGTTCCAAAAGAAAAAAGCCGGAACAAAGTTCAGCCCCGAGCCAGACAAATCTATAGTTTCGCACAAGGCAGCGGGCGAGGCTTTGGGTGCAGGTGCACGCACCTGCTGTTGACAAGTCCGTGGATTTGTAGTAAAATGACTATGTAGTACTATTATAATACGGAGGTAAATGATATGGCAAATATAATCGACGGAAAGGCTGTTTCGGCCCAGGTCAAGGAGGACATACGCCTTGAGGTGGAGGCGCTGGGAGAGCAGGGCATAAGGATAGGCCTTGCTGTGGTCATCGTCGGAGATGACCCGGCTTCACAGGTGTATGTGAGAAACAAGGAGAAGGCCTGCGAGGCTGTGGGATTTGAGTCCTTCAAGTATGCGCTGCCGGCAGAGACCACCGAGGAGGAGCTCCTGGCGCTGGTGGACAAGCTCAACAACGACGACAGGGTGGACGGCATCCTCGTTCAGCTGCCGCTGCCGAAGCACCTTGACGATAAGATAATCATCAACAATATCCGTCCCGATAAGGACGTTGACGCTTTCCACCCGGTCAATGTGGGCAAGATAATGATAGGCGACTACAGCTTCCTGCCCTGTACTCCGGCAGGTGTTATGGAGCTTATAAAGTCCACAGGAACAGAGATAGCCGGCAAGGAGTGTGTTGTTGTCGGCCGCAGCAATATCGTCGGCAAGCCCCAGGCTATGCTGCTGCTCCACGCTAACGGCACCGTTACTGTCTGCCATTCCAGGACAAAGGACCTCAAAGAGGTGACCTCGAGAGCGGATATCCTGGTTGCGGCTGTGGGCAGAGCAAAGATGATAACCGCTGACTATATAAAGGAAGGCGCAGTGGTTATCGACGTTGGAATGAACAGGGACGAGAACGGCAAGCTTTGCGGCGACGTTGACTTTGAGGACTGCAAGGAAAAGGCAGGCTTTATAACCCCCGTTCCCGGCGGCGTAGGCCCGATGACTATCGCTATGCTTATGCGCAACACCCTGACAGCAGGCAAGGAGCATAAGTGTAAGGCTTGAAAAAAGAGAAAAAGTGATGTATAATATAGGTAACCACAAACGTAGGTGTGTGTTTCCATGAGGACACGCAAACGAAAAAGCTAGGAGAGCCACCTCCTAGCTTTTTCTTTTTGGGATATTGTCGGGCTTTATTTTGTAAAAATATTGCACTAAAAATGGAAGAAAAAGTAGAAAACGTTTAAGTTTTTGAAATTGGTTTCCATCTGTTAATTAAGTTAAAAGTAATTACTTATCGGTTCGTCAAATCGCTAAAAATGGGCTTCTGCTATTTGTTATTTTCCATAAACTTATTTATATTAGACCAAAATAGTGGCAAAAACTATTGACAAAAGGGTCAAATTCGATTATACTCTAATCATAGAATTAAACAACGTGAGGGACGGTTCCCCAAAGCTGCTGTCGGCGGCAGCAAGGGGAGACGGAAACGAAAATCTATTATGAAAGGAAAATGACTATGAAAAAGACAAATGCTAAGAAAAAATTATTGCCAGCAGCGGGTATGTTGGCAATCTCGGCAGCAATGCTGTCATCCGCAACATTCGCTTGGTTCACGATGAACAAGGTAGTAAGAGTAACCGGCATGGAACTCAAGGCACATTCAGAAGAAGGCTTGCTGATAAATGAAGTTAAACTTGCTACTAGCAGTACTTGGGATGATGAGGCGCAGGCTGCTGCAACTGCTACAGCTTTTGAACTGAGACCTGCATCTACTTCCAACCTTACAACTTGGTGGCATGCTAACTCCAAGAAGTCTTCTGATGAAGCTGGTATTGATGCTAAGAGTGACACAGTGGAAGTGGATTCTACTACACATGCGATTTATACCGATATTAGCAACATCACTGATTATATTGATATTGGCGATGAAAATACCACAGTTACTGGTACTAATGGACAGGCAACAGGCGATACTCAAGCAGAAACTCATGTATATTACACCGATGCAAGTTTTGGTACAGCTGGTAGCTATCAGGAAGGCGAGGGTTATTATGTTAAGTATACATACTACCTCAAGTCCTCTGGCCAGTCTGATCTTAACGTATCAGCGCTACAGGCTCAGGTAAAGGCTACACTGAAAGAAGGCGGTAGTGCAGCAGCTCTTGACAATTCACTGCGTGTAGGTATTAAGTACGGCTCAACAGGTATGAAAATATTTGCACCTGTTAAAAACACAGTGGCAAGTCCTAATGGTACATCAACTACTGGTCCTGATACATCTTATGGTGTAACAAATATTGCAACGGGTGCAACTTCCGATACTGTTGCCCCTGTAGTTGCTTCTGCAACAGGACAGTATACTGCATATACTACAATCAACACAGCTGCAGAGACCATCCCTTCCGTTACAACTAATGGTTCTCCTGTATATGTATATGTTTGGTTCGAGGGTGAGGACTCTAACTGTATGTCTGACAACCTTACCGCAACTCTTAATGCTTACGATATCGACATCAACTTCAAGGTTGATGAAATTGGTGGTTCAGGTACTGCTGCTCAGCAGCCGGGCGGCTAATAATAGCCCAACCAACTAAACCACAAACCAACAAACCCAACAACCCAACGATCAACCAACCCAACAACAACCCCGCCGAGCAGCGCTCGGCGGGGTCTTTTTATAATATCTGGAAGCCCGGATATGCACAAATAATAAATAGTGCAAAATTTTAACATATACAGCTGTGTAATATACACAAAAAATAATGTGAATTTGTTTTGAATTGCCACTTGAAAAATAACATCCGATATGCTATAATAGAATTGATAAATTATACCCTGGGGAAGTATACCCTTTTGACGGAAACGCCCGAAAAAGCGAGGTGAGAACAGTGACCGGGAAAACAAAAAACGCTCAGCCGCAGCTGACAAAGGAACAAAAAGACAAGCGCAGAAAAGCGCTGATAAAACTCGGCTCGATCACCGTTCTGACAGCGCTCGTGCTGCTGTTCGCCACAATTGCGTGGTTTACAATGAACAAAGAGACCGGGACCTCCGGCATGGGGGTGAAGGTCAAGGGAAAAAGCTTTGATCTTATCACTTTGAGCGATGATCAGGATAACAAAAACGGCGCTTTCTATTCCCCTTATCATGAAGCTATACAGCGCGGTGAGACTGAGGGCTACGGCATCTGGCTCGTTGACGGCAGCTCAAACATCAACAACTACTCTTCATCGGGCTCGTCAGAAAGCTCTTTGGGGATCGAGCCGGGAAGCAGCGGAACTATCACGTTTTATATCAAGCCATACTCGGACGTTACAATAGATTTTACTTTTCAGACTATCGGATACATTTCGGGCACAGAGACTGTCGAGGGGCATCAGAGGACCACAATGACAGAGCTTTCGGCAAGCGAAGGGGATCCGGCGTGTTTTCTAAATGGACATATTCTTTTGTTTGAACATCATGACACGTTTTACAGCGGACTTATCCCGGCAGACGGCAACGGCAGGAGAGTTCTGAGAAAAACCTTTGAAGTGGGCGGCAATTACGATGCCGACACGAACGGTGACAACAGAAATGATGCTTACAGAGTAGATATACACTGGGTCTGGCCGGAAACACTTGATACGCTGGTATATAACGCTAACGCTACGGATGCAGTAATGATCTGTGACAGGAATGCGGCTTCGGCACAAGGCGGCAATGATTATCAGCAGGTCGTCAATCATATATGCAGCTATCCGCAGTTTTTTCTGAAAGGTCTGCCGTCCGGCACTTCTTACACAGAGGCGCAGATCAAGGGCAAGAACGCAATGTATAATGATGCCGATCAGGATATCGGTATGAATGTGGAATATGTGCTGTTGAGACTGAGTACAGATACATCATCGGGAGATTGACAGGACCGAATGGATCATATAGGGACTGATCTGAAAAGAAAGGAGGAGAGAGCTCATGGATGAAAAGAAAAGCCTTATGCAGAGGTTCAAAGATTTGTCAAAACCTAAAAAGCTTCAGCTTGTCATGGCCTCTCTGCTTACTCTTGTCCTTGTGATCGGTATACCTGTATATGCCTGGTTTTCCTATTCGTCGAACATAGAGACCCTGGCAAAGATAAAGGCGCCGACGACACTTGATATCAAGTCAGGCCACGCATATTCTATCGAGTATCTCGATCTTTCCGATATTGATGCATCGGATGTAGACGAAAACGGAGTCGGGTCTAAGGATTATATTTTTGCCGTTAAAGCGGGAAGCAGCATCAGCTCGTATGATATCCAGATAGCCCATACGACCAATATCCCGTTTACATATGAGCTTTACAGAGCCAGTGAGCTCGGGGAGGGCAATAACCCTCCGCCGGGTACTGTGGCTACATTCGTATATCATAATGAGCAGACCGAAGAGTCCATTTCATATTATTACGGATATGCGTCTAATTCATCAGACAGCGAAGATTCCGTGGCTGTGCCGGGGAGCTCAAAGCTTGAGCTGACCGATCTGAATCCCGACGGCGACACGTTTGGAAGGATACTTGGAAAAAAGAATGATGCTTCCGGTATCTATTCGGAAAAGACAGGGTATTCCGGTGCCGATGATCCGCAGCTGTATGCTGTACCGCTGTATTCGCAGCATACGGGTATCAAAACATGGAATCCCGCCGCTGACTATTTTATATTAAGATTAAAATGGAACACAAAGAATGATAATACGGCTTTTGCAAAATGGAATGCGGCTGAGAATAACAAAGAAACGGATATGATCTACATATCGGCAAAGGCATCGGCAGGGTCGGGCTAAGTGATGCCAAATACTATAATGAGGAGGAAACAGCTTTGAAGAGATTTTTCAAAAAACTGAAAAAACACTGGATAACAGTGTGGCTCGTTGCGGCTGTTCTTGGTGTTGGCATTTTTGTTGTTATTGCTACATACACCGGTATCTACTCGGTGAAGAGAGTCGTATCGATGAAACAGCCGGCAGGAGTGCTTTTTTCCTCAAACAGTATGCAGCCCTCATCTGACACTTCGATCCCGACGAGACATCTGACAACATCGCAGAGCAGCGGAAAATATGTTTATAACCTGACTGTATGTGATTTTGCACAGTCCGACCCGCTTACCAGATATGTCAGCGAAAACGGTCTTTTCTACGATCTGACAGCACAGCTTTGTGTAAAGCAGAATGGCGAGTATTATCCGGTCAGTGATACAACGAATGTGACAAGAGATGTCAGGACCCATGCGGAGAACACAAATTTTGCTATCAAGTATGTTTCCGATGGCGGAACGGATGTATCATCGGATAATGATAATACGGAACGATCTCTTGCCAACGGCGCTGAGGTCAGATTTCCTGATCAGAGGATACGTCCGCAGCAGAACGGCAGCGTATTGCCTAACGGAACAAACAAGTATGCGGTGACCTTTGATCCTTACGAGCTGGGAGATAATCAGCTCATAGATTACTATATAAAGGTCAGGGCTACCCCGAAAGATGACTCGCTTCCTACGTTATCCTGCTATCTTTATCTTACCAGATCCGTTACCAGGGATTCTGCATGGAGAGGAAGATTACAGGAACTGACAGGGCATCCAAACTATGATGCATACAACTATATCATCGAAGGCAGCGGAAAAGGAACAGTAACCGTGCGCTGGAATTCCAGCTATATAGATGTCAGCGAAGTGTTCCTTGCACAGAATGGCCTTACAGGAAGCGTTGTAACAGAAGCTGAGGATGCGAATCATAATGTTTGGAAGTATTTTGTTCTAGATGTCGGAGATGAGGTCAACGGCACTGTTATAAGTCGTTATGAGCTTCAGCTCTATAAGAATAACAAAAACGAAAATTACAGTAATGTACTGAACTATATAAGCTGCACCTATGTGGCAGATTAGTATAAGGCAGGTGAGCAGGTAATGAATAGAAAAAAGAGTTTATCAAAACGATTTCTGAGTCTGGTTATGGCCATGGCTCTTACTGTCAACATCTGCTTTGGTGACTTTATGCCTTTTGAGGGTCTGTTCGATGCTTTGTTAAAGACTGAGGCTGCTTATGTGCCAAGTAAAAACATAAATGAATTCAGCACAGGCAATATCTCGCTTGGCTATGATGACTTCAAGGCATATGCTTATTATTACCGGAATGAAGAAAGCTTTGCACAAGCACATCAGAATGACTCCATAACACTTACCTTCCAGACGATAGATACGATCGATTCGGAATACAGTCCGCTCGGAACAAAGAAATATCCTTTTAACGGTTCGCTTTTGTTCAGCGTTGCCGATGGAGTTTACGAATATACCCTCAAGACGAACACACCGCTGTTTGATTATATTTCGGATAATGCAGTTATCGGCAACAGTGTTACATTGAATCTTTTCAGTATGACGGCCGGAAATGCTCTTCTGGCCAATCATGTCGAGGATGCAGATTCGACCGCCGGAAACGGTACTGCAAACTGGAATATAAATCTGGCTCATCAGTATGGAAGCTATCAGTCCTTGACCAGCCAGCCCTATGCAGGCGTTATAGGCGAAATGATGGCGGGAGCTTCCGTGAAGCTGCAGTTTAACGATTATCAGAGTACAGCTGTAAGCTCATCAGACAATGTAGGTATGATCTGCGGCGAAATGGCTGAGGATTCATCGATCACTCTGGAGCTTACAGAGAATACAGCCATGAATGTTACTTCTACCGGCGTCGGCACTTCAGCAGGTGCGCTGGTCGGAAAAATGAACTCCGGCTCTGAACTTATCCTTGCAAAGATCCCTGCCGCATCGACCTCTTCATCGGTCACGGCAAGCGGTACGGGAAGCTATGCAGGCGGTCTGGTCGGATGGGCAAACAATGCATCTGTGACAGTACCGTCAGGTGGTATGAAGGTCGGGGATACAACAACAAGCGTTATGGTCATCCCTGTCCGGGGGACAGTAACAGCGGCATCGGGCAGCGCAGGCGGCTTGTTCGGATATTATAAGAACAATGACAGCGCAGGCATTTTTGATCTGAAGGAATATGATATCGAAGCTACCGTTTTCGGTGAAAACTGCGGCGGTGTCTTCGGTGCGCTTGAAAATGAAAAAGGAGAGCAAACATCTGCTGCAAAGCTGACTGTTAAAAACACAGCAAATGCAGGAACTGTGAATGTTAGTTCCGGCAACAATGCAAATAAGGGCTACTTTGGCGGTATCGCAGGAATATATACATCCGATGACCTTGCCAACAGCCTGGAGCTTGACGGCTTTACGGTCACATCAACAGCCAATGCTGCGTTTGACTCGTATGGCGGAGCGATAGGCATTGCCGGCTCCGCAGCGTATGTAAAGGCTGATGGCTTGACGGTCAATTCCACTAATGCCGGCAAAAAGGATAGTGATTCGTTTTACGGCGGTCTGATCGGAAAAACGTCTGATAATAATGGTGTGTTTGTAGATCTTGGAAGCTTTACACTTAATGCACCGAATTTCAAGGGCGGCGGAGTAGTCGGAAGCTTTAAGAATGGTGTACTGCGTCTTAGCGGAGTGACCAATATGTCAGCAGCTAAGGCTGCAAGAGGCGGTCAGCTTATTGGCGAGAATGACAATGTGCTCACCTATGCTCTTGGCACAGGCTCTAACGGCACAGCCTACGAAAACGGCTGGACATTTACACGTTCAAACGGCTCGCAGGTCGACGACCTTGGAACATGGGGCGAGGTAGTGCGTGTTGCTGACATAGAGGACAAGAACAGCGGGATCCTCACTCTTGACAGTTCAGCTCATACGGTAACGGTGAAAGCAGCCAAGACTTCAATGGGTACAGATGCTGATTTTGCAAAAACCGCACTCAATATCCAGCTCAATCAGGGCAATAATTATGATTGCCTCAAATTTACAGGCGACAGCGAAAATACAAGGGAAACTCTGCTCGCAAGCGATAGCCTGTCACTGAGTGCGGATATTTCCCTTGCCGGCAAAGGTATCACAGGCTTTATGCGTGACGGCGGTGATGTAAGCACTATCGGTAGCTTCACCGGAACGTTCAATGGAAATGATAAAACTATCACTCTTGCAAGCGGCGAGAGCTTTGGGACCGTTGCAAGCGGTCAGACCGAGGGAATGGGTCAGATCTACCGCCATCAGTATAACGGTCTGTTTGCTGTTATCGGAAACGGCACAAGCGGCACAGGTACGGTAAATAATCTTACTATTGATGGGAGCATTACTGTCCATAACAAGATCGATGGCATGAACATCGGCGGTATCGCAGCTGTATCAATGGGAAATACAACGCTTACGAGCATTAATGCAAGCCAGACTATAAATTATAAAGAGCCTTCAAAGGTAGATGGTACAGAGGCTGCCGGAAAGAATATCGGTGGTCTTATTGGTCTTGCATCGAACAGCTCAGATAACGGTACAATCGCGATATCGGGAACCAGCTCCATAAGCACGACTCTTAACATCAGCGGTTCATATGCAAGCTGGAACTGCTTCGGTTCCGCAATCGGAAAAGTGACATCTCCTGCGTTTATCATCAATATCGCACAGGGGGAGTCTGATAAATTGACTGTGGCTTCCAAGATGGTTGATAATAGTTTTACCGCAGGCGGAAATACCGACAGCGGCGGTCTGATAGGACGCATCACTTCGGGTACTTATGTAGATAGGAAAGTCAATATCAAGAATCTTGAATTTGACGGATGTACTATAGTTAATAAAGCATCGTCAAATGGCGGCGGATTTCTCGGGTATTCATGGCTTGATACTGAAACAACTATTGAAGGTCTTACAGTAAAAAATGGCACGATTAACAATACAACTCCGAATGTCGGCGTTATGTGCTATGAAGCAACAGGTAAGTGGAAGGTAAACAATCTTACAGTTACAAAGATGTCGCTGTCCGGCGGGGCAGGGGCTTCCCTTGGTATGCTTGTAAATAAGACTTATAGCGATAAAAAAGGACTCTATTTGGATGTTCTTAACGCAGGCTATACTCTCACCGATAAATCAGGAGATACTGGTATAGCATTGCCTGCGTCACTGGGAATATATGACGAAATCGCAGCGTATTCGGCAAGCAGTGTACTTGGTGGTGGTGACGGAACGGGTGTTATCTCTGTCAATATGAACAGCACAAGAGGCGGATCGCTAACAAGAATAACTGAAACAGGCACCTATCAGAACCAGCTGACAAGTGCTTCTTCAGCAGCGCTCGAAGATACCAATTACGCAAATGACAAATCAAGATACTATTATAATCTTGACAGAATGAGCAGCTCCGATGCAGGCCAGAATCTTGTTTTGTGGAGCGTGAACAAGTATGCAGCATCAAATATTTCGGGCGAGTTTACGTTTGACAGCACTCTTAGCGGCGAAGCCAACCTGACAGGTCTGTCATTCTATCCCGTTGCAAACGCTGCAGACGTGACGCTCAGCGGTCTGAATGTGACCTTTGATTACAGCGGAATATACGGAGCCGAAAGCGTATTCGGCACATCTAATCCCACGGATAGCTATATCCGTGATCCGGGTGTTGCAAACCAGCACTACCTGATGCACAGTGGACTGTTTATCAATGTTCCCGCAGGAAAAACCGTAACTGTTACCGGTTCATCATCTATCGGCGGCAATTTCCTTGAGGTCGGTGATTATAAAGCTGCGCTTATCAGCGGCACTATGAATGGTAATCTGAAGGTAACAGGCTCGCTTAAGCTTAAAGGTCTTACTCCCAAAACAACAGGCAATGTAGCCTATAACCAGGGCTATCTCCTTATGAACAATATCTCACGCCCTGATTCGCAGACGGCAACTGTCACACTGGAACTGAATAACGTTTCCACAAGCGACTATTCAAGCACAGCACAGACAGCCGTTGCTAAGAGCCTTATCGGTCCTGCGGACGGCAGAAGCCTGAACTTTAAGTTCTCAGGTATCAAGCTCGATTCAAGAAAAGCAACTGTTCCCGACACTGATGTGACGGATGTTAATACTACGCTCACGAGTAAATACGGAACATCAAGGTCTATTTTCTCAGATGCAACACTGGTTTATTCCATCAACACCGACCAGTACGCTGAACTTATCTACAACTTTACAAGAGATAACGACTGGGGAAGCGGCGACAGAAACGTTACCTACGGCAGTGAGATCTCCAATTCTAAGGAGTATGCAGGTCAGGAAAAGAAGTACTCCGGTGATCCGAGAAACTATACAAGACCTGACCAGGACAGCAATACGGAATATACATTCTCGGATAGTATTTTCCTGCCGTATGTATACACCTCTTATGATCCTGACGCTGACCACACGAACAAGTATAACAGAGAAATAAAAGTCAATGTGGTTACAGAGGTCGAGTGGGAAGGCTGCGGAAGCTACAACGATCCGTACTTGATCAAAGACGCAAAACAGCTTGTAGCTGTGGCTAAATTCCTGCAGACCGGTAAAGCAAGTGACCTGGGTTCGATCATCCTTCCTGTCAATTCAGCCAACTTTAGCGGTATTGACAAATCCACAAAGGGAGACCGCTGGTGTACTGATAAAACCGGTAATACCTATCATGCATTATTCGCTAATGAAGGCGAAACAGATTTCAAATCAGGTAATAATACCTGGACTGCTGAAAATGTCCAGTATTATCTTGCCGGTGCTTATTACAAGATAGGCAAACCTATTGAACTCGGAACCGATTTTGTCGGGCTTGGCGGTAAAACTGCCAATACAGCTTTCCGTGGAGTCATCGTTGGCGAAAAAAACAACTCCGGAGAGCCAGGATATACTATCATCAACAAGAGCACAAGTCCGTTTATAACCGTAACAAACGGCTGCGTGGTCAAGGATATCAATATTAAAGTTGATTATAACATACCCCTTACTCAAGGAAACAATGGTACAACTGATGCCTATTTCGGATATAATCATACACAGACGGATGTATGCAGAAATTACGGCGGCATTATCGGCGAGGTAATGGGCGGCGACAATATCATCGACAACAGCTATGTGACATTTGAAAGCGGCAGAAAGATCACCCTCAGCGGCAGCAACGGCACTATCGTGCCTGTCGGCGGCTATGTGGGAGTGGTTGTCTTTGGTGCGCTCGTTTTCAAGAATATGGACGCAAGAAAGACTACTCTTTCAAACATCGGGCTGAATGTTGTTTACAGTAATGGCAATACCAGCACGACAAGCGGTGTTAATCTGGCTAACAGTGTAGATAGTACTAATCAGGAATCCTGGGCGGCTATCTATGTCAACCCTCTTGTTGGCCGTGTTATAAACGGCTACGCTGTTAACGAGACGGGCGGCAGTGCTAAGGATGCCAATGGAGATCCGGTAGATCAGTTTTCCAACTCCGAGGATGGCAAGTATCATGATGATGGCAGTACCACGAGAACCGGAACAATCGAACATACACTTAAAAACGGCGCAAAGCACTATTCTATTGCCGATATCGACCCTTATTACGGCAAAACGGCTGAACAGTGGAATGCACTTACCGATGCACAAAAAAATGCACTCATGCTCGATGTGAGCACAGTTCCTGTTGATACAGCAAATGACGGCACTATTAACGTGCCTAACGCACAGGCTTTGTTTGTGCTGTCCTTAATTACGCAGTCCACGGCGGGAACGGCGACGGAAATATACGGAACAGCCATTGATCAATCCGATACAGGAGAGGTAGAAACCTCTCGCGAAGAAGATCCGGACGGCAATATCACGATCTATAAGTCAAGAACCATTGTGAACTCTTTGCCTGCAAAAGATTATACTAACTCTCTGTCTTACGGAACATACAGTGATTCAGTTTACGGTATGAGCCATAATGCTGATTACAGTGATGTAGGAACAAATAGTGCTTTTACTGATATTACCGACTATTCTGAACTTGCAAGTATGGACACTGCGGCAAGCTCAGCGATTCCTTATATCATCAGGCATTATACTGTGGGTGAAACAGGTGGTAAAACAACTACGACGACTGAAACGGATTCTGTTACTAAATCAAGAACAGAAACCCAGGAAGTAGAAAAAGTTATTACTTACAATTTAGGGGATGTATTTACTCCAGATGAATCTTCGGATTTAGATGGACAAATACTTGTTATTAGAGGAATACATGGTAGAGGAAGTGAACACTATTTGGTAGATTCACCGGGTAATCCCGGTGATAGACGAAATGCGGTTTTGGCGTGTGACACAGATATAAGTAATGCTGCGGAGATTCACTTTGAAAAGCAGAGCAATGGAAAATACTTTCTCTGGTGTGGAACAGAAACAAATAAACAGTATCTTAGTATTACGCCACTGGTGAAAACAAACTCGCTTACAAATTATAATCCGAATGAGAGAGGAAATCTCGAGATTGGGTCAACACCTTTTCCTTTTGATGTGTCATTCTATAGACAAAATAGTAGTACTTGGTTGGATAATAATGAGAATTATTATTGGACAATAAGCGGAACGGTTACGGTCAATAATCAGCAAAAAACAATGTATATAAACTACGATAAAGATAGATTATATTATTGTGGATATGTACAAGGCAGTGGGAACCCTGGTACTAATAATTTTGATAAAGGAAATAGACTAAGACTATACCATACTGAAGCTACTATAACCAAAAATGTTGAAGAAATAATTAGCGTTGATTATACAGAAACAACCATAACCACAACGAATACAACAACAACGACGTTTAGCTACCCTGCACGCTGTTTGACAAGTACGGCAGGCTACTATGACATAACGCTGAACGGCACCGACACCACCTATCAGCTGCCCGACAGCTTCCGTGGATTGGGCTGCGTTGGAATGTATGATTCGGCTTCGGGAAAAGCTAATCCATATCCTATAAAGCTGAATACTTTTGATGGAAACGAAAAAACAATAGATGTAGATATTTTCCTTAACAAGTTCAACAAGGATAATTATTTCAACAAACTTCATAAGAACACAGATCAGGATTTTTCTGTAGCTGCAAACCATACTACTATCAATGGTAATACCAATACTGATAACCACGGTATCGGTCTGTTTGATTCCGTTATTATGAAAGATTCAAGCAGCAAGTTCAGCGATTTTGAACTTACTGGTTCGGTCAGAACGGCAATATATAATTATTCCTATGATTCTCGTGGGGAATGCCATGATATTTCTGCCGATAATCTTTTCCTGAGTGCAGGAGGAGTATGCGGATGGGCAAGGAATAATCCTGTCGATGTTGGATTTGAAGGTATTGACCTTAATGATTTGACAGTATGCGGTACAAATCATTTCGGAGGACTTTTGGGCTATTCTGGTCTTCAGTCTCCGGCTTCTGCGAATGATACAACCTCTTATCATATTTGGATAAAAGAATGCACTGCTGATAATATTTCCATTAAAGCTACAGCAGGCTCTACGGTCGGTGATGCAAGACAGGCAAGATGTGGAATGGGGGCTTTCGTTGGAAAGGTTCAGGAGGGTGCCGTATATATTTATGGTACTTCTTATGAAGACGACAATCCTGATGCGGATGGTAATTATGCTGAAGTACTGATCGATCGCTTTGAATTAACTTCAGGAGATACATTAAATTACAACATGTCAGCCGGCGGTTTGGTTGGTTTTGCAGGTAATGGATGTAAGATATATGACATGCGTGTCTCTTCGAAGAGTTCAGCTGTAACGATCGGCGGAAATTTGGTGAACTTTGCCGGTGGAATGGTTGGCGGAATGCAGTCTTCGTTGAGTGGCGGTAAAACCGGTGTAGCAGTATTCAAAAACTGTATAGTTGATAATATCAACGTGAATGGTAACTATGCCGGCGGAATTTATGGTGGAAAATGGGATTCCGGCTGGACAACATATTCCATAACAATGGACAACTGTAAGATGATCGGAACTCCGGGAACACATAATACTATATTTGGAAATGATTCTTTCGGAGATAACAACAATAATACTGTCAACCATGTGGCTTATGCCGGCGGATTGATAGGAAAGCTGTATCCTTTCACAAATCTTGATGATAATAATCAGGTTACGTACAACGTGCTTATCAAGGATTGCTTAGTCAGCAATTATGATATCACGGCGGCTACTACTGCGACAAGCTATGCAGGGGGATTTATAGGTTATGCAAGTTCTGTCAACAACAGTGTTACCTGCTATATGCATGACAGTTCTGTTGAAAACTGTAAAATCGGCGCAAACGGAAACTATGCAGGTGGTGTTGTAGGAAGAATCATACGGAAAGATAATAATGAGATATTAGGTTACAATATTAAACTGGATAAGATCACTACGGATGCCGGCGACAAAATGGGAGCCTGGATAGGATCTGCTCCAAGCGATACTACTTCACAAAAAACAAGTATCCAGCTTGTTGGTATGGCAATCTATGGAAACGGATATAAGAATGTCGGGAATGATGCAAGCCTTGGTACAGCTTCCTTCGTCTTCGCCGACTATGACGGTGCGAGTGAGGGTACAACAGTAAATAATGTTACCACATATCCGACAAGGGTGTCAACGTTCAACAATACTTATAATGTAGAAATGCCCAAATACCCATATATTAACATCAATCCTCAGTCATCTATGGGCACGGGCGAGATCATATCGGGTGACGGTGCGGTCCTTTACGGTCAGAACGTTTCAATGGCTGCCAAGATCTATTCAGAGCTTGGAGACACAAACAATACAAGACGTTATACAACGTTTGTTGATACCGAGATAACAACTACCGGTAAAAAGATAGGCGACTACCTTAGGGCATCGCCAGGTTTTGAAGGTGATAAGATCACAACGTGGAAAACTGAGATCGGTTCAACTCCTTCCGGAGTCGAGGACTTTGCAATGATAGTTATAGCAAACGAAGATGCGGCCGAGACCACAGCTCTGATAAACCGCTATATCCAGCTTGTCACGAACACAGCAACGGACTACAACTCCGGAGGTGGCAGCTCCTATTACAACATTGTCCCTAAAGCCTGTGTTTATGACAGTGAGGACGGCAGGTTTGAAGTGACGGAGGAGGATGAGCCCGGTATCAATTATGAAGCAGGAGCTACTATTGAAATAGACGAAGCTCATGCAACTGCGCCTGCTGCCTTTTCTGTAAATAGTGCGGGAGCTGATTCACTTAAACCAAACAAGTTCACTCTGCTCGATGTACAGTTTAAAGATCCTCTTAACACCAGTGATATCGCGTATCATCTGTATGTACCTGTTTATGTCAAGAGGTCAATAAAAGCAACGTTTTCATCGACAGCGCTGTCAGGAACAGATGCACTGGCAAAAAACTATACAGACAAACTTGCACTCAGCAATCAGATGCTTGCCGAGAACCTTGGAAACTGGGTCACTACCTATGTCAGGTTTACATATCCTGTAACCGAGCTTCAGGCGCTGGTCGATTCGGGACTGCTGGATTGGAATGCAGATAAGCAAGTGGAACTTAATTTTACTGATACTGCGACCGGAAAAAGCCTGCCGACAGGCACCCAGCTCGTTCTGATCGACCCGAACGGTAATTCCGACAGGGCTTATTATGCCACCGGCAGAGAACTTGAAAGCGGCACATTGATTTCATTCTCAGATTTCCATACCTCGTACAGTGGTGGAACTGCTTTTAACGAGCAGGATTTCGGGAAGATTATAGGCGATTCTGTAAGAGTCGATGATGATGCTTCCGGAAACTATGAGCTGTCTGATTCTTCTGATTATGATATAAAGGTCGGGAATGCCTACTACAAATATGTGGGGAATGGTAACGGCGATCACAAGATCACGGTGGAGTCACCCTATAATGAGGATTACTACATCAGTATGCTTTTGCCACAGAGTGACCTTGTGTTCATGTTCGATGTTCGTTCACCGTCATCTCTAAGCGGAAAAGCTAAAACATATGTGACCTATGAACAAAGAGATCTGATAACAATACTTCTTGGAGACCTGTTTGAGTATTCATTTACTGCGGATCCTGACGTAGGTCCTGCTGATAAGGTTATAACGGATAGTAATAACACGATGACATTTGATATTTCATCAAGGGTCAGACTGAAGGAAGCAAACAGAGGATACTTTGCAGATAATCTCAATTCAAAGGGCACATCTCTTTATCATGCCGACGTTATTACGTTCAACAGATATTACCTTGGCGGCTCGGATACGTCGATGAGCGGATATGGGAATATCACGGTCACTGATTGTGAATTAACAAACTCAGCAGGAACTGTAACGGATCTGACAGGAAGCGTCAATGCGGCAGCTTCCGATCTGGGGATTACGTCTAAGACAGGCGATATCAGAAGTAATGTTACAGCCGGATACAATAGTGCGAATTATAACGGAGTGACGATACATAAGCGTATAGTGGTAGAGTTCAGTAGTATCGAAGATTTCCCGTCTCGTTCTGCTGATGCCGGTCAGGAATCACAGTATGGTGTGAGTGCGACTGTCAACTCGAATATATCTTACGTTGAAAATGACGTTGAATATTCAAACAAGAAGGCGATTTATGCTGATACCAACCGGTATTACAGAGAAAACGCAAATTCGGCAACACTCAAATATGAGGCGAATGACGAACCCGACATCTATGATCCGGTCGGTCGGGCAAGTCATAACTATTCACATCTCGGAAACAATGGCCTTACCTGTATGTGGCCTGAAGATGATCTGGGGATGCCGATAAGTGCGACTGCTGTGTATAATGCATTTGCGGTAAGCAATTTTGAAGATGCAAAAACCATCAGATACACGCTGACTCTGTATAAGAAAACAGATATCATAGAAGAAGGCGCTGTGGTCGGTGTTGAATATCAGCAGGTCGATGATATTGATGACTACCTGAAGGATTTCACGCTGTACGGAGGGAAAAACGGCAATACCGTTATCACGAGGTCAGAAGCGCAATCCAATGAAAAAAGGTATGTATATACAGAGAATGTAGCCGATGCCAATGTGGATGAACAGAAATTTACTGTCGGCACCTATTATGAAGTGGTGACGGGTGATGATTTCCATAAGTATGCTAATTACAAGGTGATGCTTGAGGTATCGCTATTAAACAGCAGCGGCGGTATGATAACAAACAGTACTCAACGGGACTATGTAGTTTATACCAATGCAAAGATACAGCCGGAAGTGATACAGTAAGACCCGTTAAACACCAGACCCCGGAGAACACAAAGCTTCTCCGGGGCCTTTTTTGCATAGGTTTGGGGCGGGCGGTCAAGTGATATGAAAATGAAACTGAAAATTTCATTTTTTGGTATTGACAATGCGTAATCGTATAACCCTCCGCACCTACCCCACCGAAGTCTAATGAAGTATAATAAACTCCAAGGAACACCATGAAGTAAATTGGACAATCCAAATTGGTCCATGGAGTTAATTGGAGTATATTAGACAGATAGGAGTTGGTGAAATATATGCAGTCAAATACGACAAGCATCATAACAATAAAGCAGGAAGTACGTCTGCAAGAATGGACTGCACAGATCGAAGCGCAACAGGCAAGCGGTCTGACGATCCGGAAATGGTGCAAAGAAAACGGTATCAAGCCCAACACGTAATACAACCGCTTCCAATTGACAACAACAGGGCAGAAAATGCGATAAGACCCTTTGCAGTCGGAAGAAAAAACTGGCTTTTCAGCAATACAGCAAACGGTGCGAAAGCAAGTGCAGCACTGTACTCGATCATTTCAACTGCACAGGCGAATGGTCTGGATGCGGAAAAATATCTGACAGAGCTGTTTTCACAGCCTGCGGGAACGATATTATTACCTTGGGAGGAAAGAAAATGAAAGAAGTATTTGACAAATGCTGTTACTGCAATGCAACGCTGAAACTCGAGATAAGTGATACCTCGATCCATACATTTCAAGGTCACAGGAATGAATTCACGATAAAGCATGAGCCCAATCTTGCCTGCACAAAATGCAATAACACATTTCAGTCTGAGTCGTATCAGTCTGAAAAGAACAGTGTATCAAATGATATGGAGTACTCTAACTACAAGGTGCTTGTGACGGTGGGCTTGCTTGAGACAAACAATCTCAATGAATCGCCGCTTCCCAATTCCGGAGCACAGGATCATATCATCTACACAAATGCTAAGCTCTACAGCGAGGTCATTGATTGACCCGACAGTATGGCGGCAGCTCCCTGAAGGGAAAATAATGATCGTCCCGCTTTGTGCATTAAGTGCAAAGCGGGACTCTTTTTCGTCAAAAACGGGGAGAATATTTTCATATTTTTGCCATTGTCAGGTGTTATAGTAAAATATATCAACCAAAAGCGATTTTAATACAGCATATTGAATGTGTTATACTATGTTATTTTGTTTAACAGTAACAATTAATCATTATTTATTTCAGAATTTTATTGACTTTTAACAATAATTGTTGTATAATAATAGTGGATAATTGTATAAGAAACGGGGGCGATAATATGAGCAGGACAGACAAACAGACGACTGTTAACGGCGTCAGAGCTATCGAGCTATATTATCGTGTGATCCGTGAAATATCCAGCGGCGCTACCGCCTTTTTTCAGTCACAGACACGCCTGAATACTCCGGGGCTGGGGACCCTGATGCCCGAGAATTACAGGGATGTGGCAGAGGTCACTAACCAGTGCATAACGCTGTTCGACCTTGAACTGCTGCAGGCGCTGGAGGCGGTGAATACCTTCAATGACCGTGAGCTGAGGTTTGACTGGATCTCGGTGTATGCGTCGGCCAAGTATCTTACCGACCCGAAGGCGGAGCGTAATATCCTGACCTACTGCCAGAAGCTGGAGGTCCCGACGAACAAGATCTGCTTTGCTCTTTCCGAGAAGATACTGGAGGAAACAGACGGTGCGGCCGCAACAACAGTCAAACACCTCAGAAACCGTGGCTTCCACTTCATGGTCACGGATTTCGGAAACGACACCTGCCCGATAATGAGGCTGTCTTCCTATGAGTGTGACTATGTTATGCTCAGCCCGGAGATAATCAGCTTTCTCGGAAAGGATGACCGTTCGGATGCGGCGGTAAAGTCGCTTATAGACTTTGTTTCCGACCTTGGCGCCGAGCCCATAGCGGACGGCGTGTTCAGCAGCCTTCAGGCAGAGAAGCTTTATGGCTTCGAGTGCAGATACTGCGCAGGCTCTCTTGCGGGCAAGTATAATGCCGAGAGGTATGTGAGAAAGAGGGGAGAGGAAGAGTGATCTTCCTTGATAGAATATCAGGTGCTTTACGGGTCGCAGAAATGGCCCGGCAAGCATAGAGAAATGGAGAATTGCTTTGGACGAAAAAATCAGAGATGTTCTTGAACTGCGAAGAACAGCTAAGGAGGTCAAGCGGCACGTCGTCATCATGCGTATCATGTCGCTGCTTCTTGTCATACTGATCGCTATCGTTGCGGTGGCCTATGCGTTTTCGTATTTCTATGATAAATACGGAAGCTTTACCGTAAAGATCAGCAAATATGATATGCTTCAGCAGGGACTGTGCTTGTCGGAGACGCCCGATTATGACAGGGCCAACGCCCAGCTGAATGCAGATATAGTCTACGATATGACTAATATCAGCGGCGAAGACCTACCGGCGAATATCGACAATATAAACGGCAGTCACAACGGCGACAGTTACATCGCCTACACTTTTTACCTGATAAATTCGGGCGACGATACTCTTACCTATACAGGCAGGATGACTATCGAGAATGTGACGAACCATGTTGACGAGGCGATAAGGATAGCCCTTTATGTCAACGGTGAAAAAACGGTATACGGCAAGACCAAATCAAGCGGAGCCGGAAAGGAATCAGATTGTGACAAGGAGTTCAAATCCTCGACGATCGTGATGACTAACAAGCGGACGAAATTTGAGTCTAAGGCCAAAGATAAATACACGGTTGTTATCTGGCTCGAGGGCAACGACCCCGATTGTACCGATGAGCTGATAGGCGGAACGCTGAAGCTCGGTATGGACTTTAAGATAACAGAATCTACCTGATAGGATTAAGGAGTAAGGAATATGAAAAAAGCGATCAAGATCATTTTTAATGTGTTGGCATGGGTGGTACTTATCCTCGCCCTGCTTATAACTGTACTGGTGTTCTCGTCTGACAGAAACAACGGTGTAGCAAACCTCTTCGGCTTTATGCCGATGACTGTAGAGTCAGACTCAATGAAGCCCACGTTCAAGAAAAATGACCTTATCATAGTCAAGGAGATAGACGACGTCAAGTCTCTCAAGAAGGATGATGTCATCACATTCTGGACGATAATCGACGGCCAGAAGCAGAAGAATACCCATAGGATCGTGGATATCGTTAAGGAAGGCAAGTCTATCAGCTTCATCACACGAGGCGATAACAATAACAAGAACGACGATATTTCTGTACCAGCAGGCGACATCATCGGCAAATGGACGGAGTTCAAGCTTTCCGGCTTCGGAAAGATAATGGATTTCCTGAGAACAAAAACAGGCTTCTTTATCTGCATAGTTATACCTATGGCGATATTCTTCCTGTTCGAGCTGTATAAGTTCATTATCACAGTAAACGAGATCAGAAAGCCCAAGCTTACTGAGGACGACGAGGAAGAGATCAAGAAGAAGGCTATCGAGGAATATCTTGCAAGTCAGAAGGCTAAGGAGGAGGCTGAAAAGGCCGAGCCTGGCGCTGACGAGGAAGCCGGGGAGAAGCCTGCCGAGGAAGAGAAAAAGGCAGAAGAAACAGACAACACAGGGGAGTAATCACCTATCAGTTTTCTTCCCAGTGTTATGACAGATCTACTGATCGGAGAAGATTATGAATAGTTTCCTTAAATGGTTTTTTGTCTTCATATCCGAGATGCTGAAAGGCTTTGCACAGATCTTTTCAGGTCTGTGGAACGGATTGAAGCAGATATTCAACATTAAAAACTACATAAATATATTCAAGACCTACTCTACCGATTTCGGTGCTTTGGGCTGGATCCTTGCGGTCCTTGCTATCATAGTGGTCGTGGCTATCTATGTCCTGATAGTGTTCATTATCATCTTTGCGATAAGAAAATATATCAGGTTCCGACACTCCATCGTTTCCAATGAGGACCTTTTGGAGGAGATAGCTCACCTGCAGAGACAGGTCTTGAAGATGACCAAGGAAAAGGACGAGATAATGGCGATGAAGGTCGCTCAGATGGGTATACCCACCTCGGGTGCGCTGTCGCTGGCGGACGGAACGTTCGGTACAGGGCTCGAGGGCGGCGAGGGCGCTCCCGAAGCTCAGGGCGTTGCCGAGGACGGTATCGTTCATACGAACGATGTCAGGTTCTCGAAGCTCATTGAGGTCGATAACTTCTACAAGACCTATGAGCCGCCCGAGTATGACAACTCCATCACTCTCGCACAGTTCTGCGATATGTACCGCAACTTTGCCTGCTCGAGGATGCACCTGTTCTATGAGCCGAAAACTATCTGGCTCTTTGTTGCAGGTATGGCTTCCACGAAGCTCATCATCCTACAGGGTATATCCGGTACCGGTAAAACATCGCTGCCTTACTCCTTCGGAAAGTTCTTGGGCAACGATACCACTATCGCATCCGTTCAGCCCTCCTGGCGTGACAGGACCGAGCTATTCGGTTACTTCAACGAATTTACGAAGAACTTCAACGAGACCGAGGTCCTCAAGAGGATCTACTCGTCGAACTATAACAACGATATCAACCTTATCCTTCTCGATGAGATGAACATCGCCCGTATCGAGTATTACTTCGCAGAGATGCTGTCCATCCTCGAAATGCCGAATGCGGACGAGTGGGAGCTGGATATAGTTCCGAATGTATGGAGCACCGACCCCGAGAAGCTTGACAAGGGCAAGCTCGTTATACCCCAGAATATATGGTACATCGGTACGGCTAATAACGACGACTCGACCTTTGCTATTTCGGATAAGGTCTATGACCGTGCTCAGCCTATCAACCTCGATGCCAAGGGCGTTGCCTTCGATGCTCCCGATCAGGGACCTATCAATATGGGCTTCGACCACGTTGTAGAGCTGTTCCAGGAGGCTTGGGACAAGTATCCTATCTCCCAGGAGAACCTAAAGAAGATACAGCAGCTTGACCTTTGGGTAATTGAAAAGCTCAGAGTGGCTTTCGGTAACCGTATCCTTAAGCAGATGGGTCTGTTCGTGCCTGTATATGTAGCCTGCGGCGGCGAAGAGCTGGACGGTATCGACTACGTTCTGGCAACAAAGATCTTCAGAAAGTTTGAATCCCTCAACCTTGCAATGCTCAGAGATGAGCTGCGTGAGCTTGTTGTCTACATCCAGAAGTCTTTCGGAAAGAACCAGATGAAGGAATCTGTGGCTTATCTCGAAAGGCTCCAGAAGCTGTTCTGATAATTTTTTCAAAACAGCTTAGTCCCCGGAAAAGGTGGTGAAACGATTGAGCGGCTTATATGGCGAATGGTATGAGGATTTCAAGGAATCTATGGCAGCGTTCGGCGATGATGAGCTTTACGGCAATCTTGAGTCGCTCATTCAGGCCAGCAGGAACACCTTTGCTGTCAACCGAAAGCTTATGGCAAAGGCTATCGACGTTTCCTGGGTCGAGACCATAGAGAACGGCCTTCTCCACGTTGATAACGTGCTCAGAGACCCAAGGCGCACCATCGAGGACGTTGAGGAGATCGTGCCTATTGCGCTTTCAAGAAAGATAACGGTGGAGTCTGTAAAGCACCTGGCTCAGCACACCGACCTTATCCAGAGCGTTGACAGGAAGACAGGCAAGATCACCCCTTCCAAGATCCTTAATATCCATAAGGAAGAAAGCCTTATGACCTATGAGAACAAGTTTGTCAATACTCTGGTCGACAGGCTGTACATTTTCATAAACACCAGATATGAGAAGCTTGCTCAGGTGTCACGTGACGAGGAGGTCTATACCCTCGGCTATGACACCTTTATTGACAACGGAGCAGGCGGAAAAATGAAGATAGAGGTCAAGCTCGAAACAACTGAGAGCCTTGACACCTATGACGATAACGGCGTTTCGATCTGGCAGAGGGTCGAGAAGCTGAAAAAGGCGATAGAGGGATATAAGGGTTCCGAGCTTTGTACGACGCTTGGGAACACCTATATCAGACCGCCTGTTATGAGAACTAATGCGATAATGAAAAATGTCGACCTTAAAGCGTGTCTTGCGCTGTGGCAGTATATCGAGAGCTATGATAAGGTCGGCTATGAGATAAATGTGGAGAACACGGCTGTGAAGCCCGATGACAGCTATATCGAGGACTTTTACAAGGTCGTGGCGCTCAATCTGCTGCTTTTCAGGAATTATACCGAGAAGGGCAGGGATGACAGCTTTACCGAGCTGAAGACCGCAAAGATGAAGAGGCTCCAGCCGAAGTTCTTGAAGCGCTTTGAGAAAGAGCTTGCCTCTGACTATGGCGTTATCGCAGATGCTGTGCCGGGCTATATCGGCTCGGACGGCGACATCAAGATCAAGAGGACATTTCCTAAAGATGTCAGCGGAATGTTCGATGAGATCAGCAAGTGTATCGAGATCGAGAAGAACTTTTTAGCGGAGCGTGAGATCGAAAGGCTGGAGAAGCAGAAGGCTGCCGAAGAGGCGGAAAGACTAAGACAGCTGGAGATCGCAAAGCGGGAAGAGGAAAGACGTATTGAGGAGGCAAGGCTTGCCGAGCTCGAAAGAATAAAGAAGGAAAAAGAAGAAGAGGAGCGCCGTCTCCAGGAAATGCTGGAGCAGAAGCGGCGTGAGCAGGAAGAAGAAGAACGACAGAGACAGCGTGAAGAAGCCGCCAGACTTGCCCGTCTTGAAGAGATGCGCAAGCGTGAAGAAGAAGAGCGCCGCCGCCGTGAGGAGGAGGAAAGGCTCGAGGCTGAAAGACGCAGGATAGAAGAGAACAAGTCCATGATCGCCAACGAGCTCGGAGATGCCGAGGGCGTTGAGGTCAAGACAGAGGACGAGGAAGAGCTCAGGAAGAAGGCTCTGGAGGATCTCACGGAAGAGGAGATCGAAGAGGCCAAGGCTGCTATTGAGGAGGCTAACGAGGAGAACGAGGGCGAAGAACCCGAGGTCTTTGAGGATCCGAGAGAAGTAGCTGCAAGAATGAAGCTCGAGCAGCAGAAGAAAGAGAAGGAACGCAGAGAAAGAGAACGTGCGGAAAGACTCAAGGCCGAAAGACAGTATTTCGAGAGCAAGCCTTTCCACGTTATCAGAAAGCAGTATTCAAAGAACCCGATCTATGCGATACCCAGGTTCATACGCTACATCCTTTCGCATTTCTTCGGACTTATACCCAAGGATACCGACGATCCCGATCTCAAGGCTAAGCTTGCACAGAGAGAAGCCGACAAGGCCGAAAAGGAGCGTGCGAATGCAAAGCGCAGGGAGATGGAGGTATACTACAGAAAGTACGGCGGGACCTTCAAATACCGTTTTATGCGGTGGATAGGCGACATAAAGTTCAAGCGCAAAAAGAAAAAACAGCGCAAGAACCAGCCGCTGCCGAAGTTCACTCCGCCCAACCGTACACCCGAGCAGCAGCGTGAGATCGAGACCGAGATGGCAAGACTCTACAAAGAGTACCATGTCGGCAGGATCGAGAAGATCAAGCGCCGCATAAAGGACCGCAGGGAACAGAAAGATAAAATAGCACAGGAGATGCAGCAGGGAGGTTGAGTGCTGTCTTGAATGAAAATGAAGAGAACATTGCAGAAGAGACAGCCGCTCCCGTGACCGGCGGGGAGGCAGAAGAAAAGGAGACCGATACCGCCTCTGATAAGGCTTCGGAGGTGAAGGCGCAGGAAAGCGCTGACGACAAAGAGACCGGACCCGACCCGGAGGGATCAGGAGAGCCCGACGGTACGGATTCTGAAACCGAGGAGGTCACTCCGGAGGATACCGATGACAAGACGCCCGAGCCGGAGGATACCGATGACAAGGAGTCCGGGGAGGAAGAGACTGCCGGGGGACCCGACAAGCCCGATGATAAGGACGATAAGGCCGAGGAAGAAGAGCAGAGAAGCCTTGCTTCCAGGATAACAAACGGCCTTGCGGTGGCTATCCTTGTGGCCGCAACGATATTTACAGCCTACGTTATGATAAACACAGGCCTGGGCAAGCCCGTAAATGTGTTCGGGCGCTATGTGCTGAGAGTCATGACAGGAAGTATGGAGCCTTCGCTCCATACCGGCGACTACATCGTTGTAAAAAAAGTTGATACCAAAAGCATAAAAAAAGATGACGTTATCACCTTCTACTCCGAGGAGAGCGACGTTAACGGAAAGCTCGTCACCCACAGGGTGGTGGACATCGAGAAGGACGGCTCTTTCCAGACGATGGGTGATGCGAACCCCGTTGCAGATCATAAGCTGGTAAGGCCGGATCAGGTGGTTGGCAAATACGTCAGAAAAGCGAGGTTTTTCAGGTGGGTCAGCTCGTTTGCAGACTCGAAGAAGATATTGCTGGTGCTCGTTATAATCCCGCTTACGCTTATAGCATTCTATGAGATGAAGACAGTGGTCAAGCTTGGCATAAAGGCGAAGCTTGAAGACAAGGAAGACTATGAACAGCGCAAGCAGGAGCTTATGAGAGAAGCTATCGAAAAGGAAAAACAGCGCCTTGCCGAGGAAGCGGCAAATAACTCTGATAAGGAGATAAGCCATGAACCAAGAGAAACTAATGAAAAGGAGAATGATTAGTGCAATAATCATTGCAGTGATCACGCTTATCGCTCTTTTCGTGTTCATAGGTCTGTATATAGACGAAACGAGAAGAGTACAGGATACCTATCGGAGTCAGTTCAAGATCAATCTGGATCACGTTTCCGAGGACATAGACTCGTATCTCAACGCCGAGGGAGACCTTGATATGAGATATATAAGGCTCGTAAATGATATGAGCTCGGTCAATTCGTTTGCGTTCCTGATAGACGACTTTACCGAACAGCAAAAGGCAATAAACCAGATAAACACAGCTCTGATAAAGTATCCCGAGCAGATGAGAACAAAGATCAAGGAGCTCGGTGAGGTCATAGATGACATATCGAATGACCTTGACAAGGGCTATAAAAACGCTTTCAAGCTGATAGACTCTATTGATAAACTGGGTCACTAAAATAAGGAAAAGGGTGAGTTCGATGAGTGAAAAAAGAAAACTTAAAAAAGAGATCAAGCTTTGTATGCAGACTATACAGGAGATCGAGAGAAAGCGTTCAAGATCACAGTCTGCCCTTGTTCAGGCGATCCTTCTGCAGGAAGAGCCGAGTGAGAACGACGTTGAATGGTTCAACAAGTACACCGGTGAGATCACATCCTGCCGTAACCACATGATAGAGCTTCAGAAAAAGCTCAATTCTCTGCCGTAGGAAAAAGCACATTTCAGACGGCAAGGGGTCACTTTGCCCTTTTTTGAAAAAATCAGGCGGTATATCCATAGTCGGATATATCGCCTGTTCTTATTATTCAAAATCGCCAGTTTTAGACAGAAGTATGTGGACATAGTCAAACTTGTTGAGCACCGACTCTTTGTGCTCACGCTTGAGCGTGTAGTCCGAGGTCTTGGCAAGGTCCAGAACTATCGACACCGATGTTCCCTTGCCGGTGGATGAGCGGTGGATAAGCTGTCCGCCGACCGAATCGCAGTAGGCCTTGACAACAGCCAGCCCAAGGCTTTCACGGTCGCTGTCGGCCTTGTGGAGCCCGAAGGGCACCGTCGCTTTTTTGAACAAAGCCTTGTCAATACCGTCGCCGTTGTCCTTGACGTTAATGACCGCACGCTTATGCTCGTCGATATATGCGCTTACCTTGACCAGCTTCGAGTCCTTGCTGTTATACATACAGCCGTTGACGATAAGGTTTAAGACCGCCGAAAGAAACTGACGCTTGTTCGAGACTATCCAGATATCCTCCTCACATTCGATCTCCAGACTGCATCCGTTCTGCGAAAGAACGCTCTCTGCTTCCTCAAAAATCGAATGGAGCACCTCGCTGACATTGATGATAGCGGTGTGCTTTTTGCCAAGAGTGTAGAAGGTGAGCTCCTCATAGTTTATCGAAGCGTTGTAGCCGGCTCTTATGCGCTGCTTGATATATTCCTTTAGCGCTTTGTGGGTCTCTTTTTTGTTAAGGTCAACAGACTCTGCCTTGGCAGCAGCAAGAGAGAGCTCCTTTAAGACCTCATACTGAACGTTCATCCTCACTTTGCGGTACTCGCTGTTTTCCGCAAGGGTCATAACATCGGTAAGGTCAAAAAGTGTGGCGATATACCCCAGTATCTGTCCGTCATTATCCGGGACAGGCTCTATCTTGATAGCTTTTTTCTCGCTGTCCGCCGAGATATATGTCCCCGTAAGGGTCTCTTTTATAACAGCGTCCTTATCAAGGCCCTCTATCCTCGTCCTGTTAAAGCGCACAGCCTTTTCCCTGCTGCACCATATCATTTTCATATTACTGTCCAGCAGCAGCACACAGTCCTGTGAGTTCTTATAGGCCTGTTTAAGGGCTTCAAAAATATCCAAGGTATTCACCTCTTCCCGTAAAAGACATTTATTACAATATCAGCAAATTTATTATACCTCTTTTTTTCTTATCCGTCAAGTATGGCTGCGGCCTGTTGACAACGCAAGGTGCAGGCTCACAATGCTTGATTAAAAAAGGCATACCACCGTTTCTGGAGGTATGCCTTGCTTTTATACTGTCAGCGTCGAGTTCTCGTTTTCTATCAGGAGAAGGATCTGCTCTTCCTTGCCTGTCTCGGCATTGATATAGACCAGCACCTGACGGCCTGTCTGTGCCTTGCATTTAAACTCATAGCAGAGCCTCTCGCTCAGGTCGTCCGCAGGGATAAGAGCCAGCTGGCTGGACTCGACATCGAGCTTCGGAGAGATGCGCTTTTGTGCCGCAGACAGAGAGATCATCGTGTCAGGGTAGCGCCTGCGGTGGTGGTTGACAATATACCCCCTTGCATCGTAGCCCAGTATCTCGCCGTTGTCAAGAGCTACCGTCACTTTGATAAGGTCTGTATAGCAGCAGACCCGAAGGTCCTGATAGGCGAAATTGACAGTCAGGACATTAGCGTAGGTCTCATAATAGGTGGTCCTCAGAGAGTCCATACCCAGCTCTTTGAGAAAGTCCTCTGCCTTGCTGACAGCTTCCTCGTTTGATAGCTTCGCTGCGGCGGGCTGACGGGCTTTGAGAAAATAAGACACAAAGCCGCCCTGCTTTGTCACCTCACAGCTGACCTCGTTTTTCTTGTCAAAAAAGCGCCAGCCCGGCATACGCCCCTTTATCTCCTCGGCGCCCGTCAGGTCATCGGCGCTGATGCCCAGCACCATGCGGCATTTTGTGAGGGCTTCCTGCTCTGTGACATCGGGCTCGTCCTGGGTCAGCATAGGCTCCTTCTCAAGGATGTTGTCAGAAAACGGCCCGTCATAGATAAGCCTGGGATAGCTGCTTAAAGTGTCCGTCATCTCACCGAAGCCGTCAGAAACATCAGGCACTTTCCCTGTGTCATCCGGCTCGAAAACAGTCTCGCCGCTCAAAGCGCTGTCCCTCAACAGCTGCATCTGCTCGCAGAGCCCGTTTGAAAACTCATAGAGCTTCGAGATGTTCGCATACTCCTTTTCCGAGAGCGTGTCGCCGTTTGCAAGCTTGCGGCTGAGGCTCATGGAGTAGTCTCCGACCTGGGAGAGGAATTTGTTCACGGTTTCAAGGTCGGTGCTCTTCGAGGGCAGCTGTGCCAGCGCCGCTTTTGCGCTGACCGCCTTTGTACAAAGCTGCACCGAGAGGTCACGGTGCATATCGGCAGAGGCGGCATAAAGCTCCTTTTCAAGCGTCTGGTTCACGCCCTCTATCTCGTCCGAAAGGTCGCCTATCGCCCGCTGATAGGCATATTCCCTTGAGAGCGTAAGGTCACGGTTCTCGCCGGCAAGCATCAGCGCCTTTGCGCCTATCACCGCCGCAGCCGCCAGCATCAGCGAGAGGGTCTTTATAAGTGCTCGTTTGGTTATTCTCATCGCTATCTCCTTAGTGTACAAAAATTCGTACTCAAATAATATCATCTGACATTATTATTTCATAAAACTATCCGATTATTCATTCAAAATTTTTCGCCCGGCGTTCACGCACCCGGGCTTGCAAAAGTCACACAAGTGTGTTATAATAAACTGATACACCCAAAGTGAAAGGTTATGATGAATTGATCTATTTTGACAACGCCGCAACGACAGCCGTCTGTGAGGAGGCTGTGGCTGCTGTAAATAAGGGGCTTCAGAACTTCGGAAATCCTTCGTCGCTCCACAGGCTGGGGCTGGATGCAGAGCTGATAGTTTCCGGAGCAAGGGAGACTATCGCTGATGCGCTGGGGGCAGACCCCTCGGAGGTCTATTTCACATCCGGCGCCACGGAGAGCAGCAACACCGCTGTCTTCGGAGCCTACAAGGCTCATTCAAAGCGCAAGAACAAGGTCATCATCTCGTCTGTCGAGCACCCTGCCACTGCCAATGCAGCGCTGGCGCTTGAAGAGGCAGGCTGTGAGGTGGTTCGCATAGCGCCGAGGGAGGACGGCCGGTTCTATGCCGGGGACTTCATTGATGCGGCGGACGAAAACACGTTTCTTGTGAGCGTTATGATGGTGAACAATGAGACCGGATATGTCCTGCCGGTCAGCGAGATATTTTCCGGTATAAAGAAAAAGGACCGCACAATCCTTACCCACTGTGACTGTGTCCAGGGATTTATGAAGCTGCCCGTAAAGGTCAAAAAGCTGGGCGCCGATATGATATCCCTGAGCGGCCATAAGATACACGCTCCCAAGGGTGTCGGTGCGCTCTACCTTAAAAAGGGCGTTCACCTGCCGTCACTGGTCTACGGCGGCGGTCAGGAATCGGGATTCCGTTCGGGAACGGAATCGGTGCCGCTGATAGCCGGCTTCGGCGCTGCGGTGGAAAAGCTTTCTCCTACGGTGAACGAAAGGTATAAAAAAGTCAGCGCTCTGCGTGACTGCCTTGTTTCAAAGTGCAGGGAGAAGGGCTATACGGTGAACTCAACAGAGGATGCTTCTCCTTATGTTGTGAGCATAGCGATAAAGGGGCTTCGCTCCGAGGTGCTGCTTCACTATCTTGAGAAAAAACAGATCTATGTTTCCAGCGGCTCTGCCTGCTCTAAAGGCAAGAAAAGCTCGGTGCTCGCCCAGTTCGGATGTGCTGCGGTGAGCGACTTTACGCTAAGGATAAGCTTCTGTTCGGACAACACAGCCGAGGAGATAGACACGCTGATAAACGAGATCGCAAATGCGGAAAATGAACTTGCAAAAGTAAGATAATAGCTGGAGGATAATGATGAAAGAGATAATTCTTTGCAAATACGGAGAGATAGCTCTGAAGGGACTGAACAAGTCCAGCTTCGAGAGCATGATGGTCAAAAGCATAAAATACAGGCTCAAAAGCCTGGGGGATTTTGAGATCTACCGTTCTCAGTCCACGCTCTATGTTGAGCCGCTGGACGAGGATATCGACGTTGACGAGGTGTCTGACAGGCTCTCTAAGGTGTTCGGCATAGTCAAGCTCTGCCGCTGCTGTGTGCTTGAAAAGGAGATGAGCGTCATCCTTGAAAAGGGCTGTGATTATCTTGCCGAGCAGCTGGACAGCGCACGCACCTTCAAGGTGGAAGCAAAGCGTTCGGACAAGCGCTTTGAGCTTAAATCCCCGCAGATCTGCGCCGAGATGGGAGGGGCAGTCCTTGACAGGTTCCCTCACCTCAAGGTGGATGTCCATGACCCGGATGTGACTGTGGTCGTTGAGATAAGAGAGCAGAATGCCTATGTTCACGCAGGCCAGACAGACGGCGCCGGCGGACTTCCGGTGGGCTCCAGCGGAAAGGCTATGCTGCTTCTTTCCGGCGGTATAGATTCACCTGTGGCAGGCTATATGATCGCCAGAAGGGGAGCGAGGGTATCGGCTATCCACTTCGAGGCTCCGCCCTATACTTCCGACAGAGCAAGGATGAAGGTGGAAAAGCTTGCAAAGATAATCTCCGCTTACTGCGGCGAGATAGATTTCTACTGTGTGCCTTTCACAAAGATACAGGAGCTCCTGCGAGATAACTGCCCCGAGGAGTTTTTCACGATAATCATGCGCCGTCTTATGATGGAGATCGCCCAGCGCATCTGCGAGCGTGAGGGCATCCAGGCGCTGATAACCGGAGAGAGCCTCGGTCAGGTGGCCAGCCAGACAATGTACGCTATGGTCTGCACCGATGCTGTGTGCCGTATGCCGGTGTTCAGACCCTGTGTGGGACTTGACAAGTCGGAGATAGTCGAGATCGCAAGAAAGATCGATACCTTTGACACATCTATCCTCCCCTACGAGGACTGCTGTACAGTCTTCACACCCAAGCACCCCAGGACCAAACCCAAGCTTGCCGAGGTTGAAAAAGCACAGCAGAGCTTTGACTTCGAGCCTTATATCAGGCAGGCTGTGGAAGAGACTAGCGTACAGTATATAAAGACATACTGATCGCAAAACTATACAAAAATATGTACAATTAAAAATGATCTGTAAGTGTCCGGAATATCGTACATAAGGCGTTTGAGGGACGTCCGCACAGACGGACGCAGATGTCCGGATGATAAATCTTCATTGATTTGCGGAAATCGTCGAATTAACAAAATGTACAAAACGAGCGTTCGGTTTATGGTAAAAACGCTAAAAAAGGAGGCTTGGCTGATATGCTATTTGCAGAGAGTGACAAAGTGATATTGCAAAGTATTGACACTGCCGCACAGAATGTAGTAAAATATATGAAGGACAATGGGCTTGTGCTGTGTACGGCCGAGAGCTGTACAGGCGGGATGATAATGGAAAAGGTCACAAGCGTGGCCGGCGCTTCCAAAATGTTCTGCGGCGGGCTCTGCTCCTACAGTGAAGAGATCAAGATGAAGCTTCTGGGCGTTAAAAGCGAAACGCTTAAAAAGTTTACGGTATACTCTCCCCAGACCGCTGGTGAAATGAGCGCAGGTGCCCTTGAAATGTTCGGCGCCGATGCAGCGATTGCGGTGACCGGAGTCGCAGGACCCGGAGACGATATGGGGGTAAGGGCAGGAACGGTCTATGTTTCGGTCCGTGACCGTGAGAAAGAGATATCAAAGACCCTCAGGCTTTATGATGAATATGAAGGATTGGACAGAAACAGGATACGCCTGCTGACGACTCTCAGGGCACTTGAAACGGTGAGGGAGCTGTCAGGAACTCAGAAAGAGAGGTAAATGTTATGTCTATGGCAAACGAAGCAGTTGATCTGTCCGAGAAGGACGAGACAAATTTCTTTATAAGAGTTTTAAAATATTTCATCCCGTGGAAGGGCGACGCCGTAGGCGAGGTCATAAGAAAGATCGTTTTTATGGGCTCGATAGCTGTGTTCTGCTTCTCGCTGGGCAAGCTTTCGGATTTCTTGAAGGCTGACGAAAAGGATCAGACCTATATGCAGGAGATCGTAAGCTATGAGCCTACCTTTGATGATAATATCGACAGGACCAAGAAGGGCGGCGTTGACGATGTCGATGCTGACAACCCCGAGGCTTCCGTCAAGAAGAGAGAGATACAGGACTGGGCGAAGAAGCTGCTTGAAAGAAACAGCGACGTTGTGGGCTGGATCAAGATACCGGGCTTCTGCAACAGCGACGGAGACGAGTATATAAACTTCCCTGTGCTTCAGGGCGAGGATAATGAGTATTACCTCTACAAGAACCTGGACAAGCAGTATTACGAGTCGGGAAGCATATATGCCGATGCATGGGCTACCATAAATGCAGAGGGACAGTCTGATAATATCACTATCTACGGCCACCACATGAGATACCTCGGGACCTCGTTCACTCACCTGACCGAGTATAAGAAGGGTCTCGACTTCATGAAGAAGTATCCCGTTATCGAGTTCAACACGATCTACGAGTCGGGGGTCAAATATGTTATAGTCGGCGTTTTCTGCGCCAATATATATGAGAGCCAGGACGAGGGCAATGTGTTCGAGTACTGGACAACAAGATACTTCGATGATTCCGATTACAAGTTTGATGACTGGATCGCAGAAGTAAGAAAGCGTTCGTGGTATTCAAATGATATAGAGTGTACAGCAGATGATAAGTATATCTCGCTGTCCACCTGTACAAACGAGACATCTGACCTGCGTTGGGTGATCGTTGCAAAGAAGATGACCGCCGAGGATAACCTCGACCTGATCGTTGATTCCTATAAGGACAAGGCCAATAAGGATATCTACTTCCCCAAGTGCTGGAGAGACCTTTACGGCAACAACAAGAAGTATTTCGGCTGGGATTACTGATTGTTAAAAACGCCGACCGGCGTTTAAATAGAGATCTCTGCGGTTCTCACGCCGCAGGAGGAGACAGTTCCGTCGGAGCTGTCAGAAAGGGAATAGTGATAATAAATGAAGCAGAAAAAATCTGTCGGCAGCAAAAAGCTGTCAGCCAGGAAAGCGGCAACGATTCTGCTTGGCTGCGTAATGGCAGCTGCGGCTTTTAGTTCTGTTTGTGTATTCTCATTTATGGGAAAGAACGAGCCGGTGCAGAAGGATACAAAAGCTGCGCTCATCAGCACTGATACCGATTCTGATGCAGTGACGGAGAGAGATGGAACATTCGATACCGTAGAATGGAGAAAAGCGGGCATCGATGAGTTTGAACTGACCGAGGTAAAGAAAGAAACCGAGGCAGAGACGACAACAGAGAAAGAGAAAAAGACAAAACTGAAAAACGTAAAGCTCGTGTCTGACGAGACAGTTATCCTCAGAGAGGACAAGTCTGATGACAGCGCAGCTGTTGCCACCATAGGCAGCGGTGAGGCTGTGGACGCTCTGGTGGGCTATAATGACGGCTGGTACAAGGTGTCTTATGCCGGGACCAAGGGATATGTCAGGGCAGAGTATTTCACATCCTTTGACCGCACAGTGAAAACGAAAGAGACTAAGGATGAGGAAAAGCCCAAGGCAGAGGAAGAAAAGAAGACTGAAGAAGAGCCTCAGCAGACAGAGTATGTGGTAAGCTTTACTCCCCAGGAGTTTGAGATGTTTGCATCAGTCCTCGAGCACGAGGTGGGCAACTGTTCCGAGCAGAGCAAGGTAGCCGTGGCAAACGTTATACTCAACCGTGTAAGGAGCGATTACTTCCCGAATTCGATCTACGATGTTCTTACGGAGTCAGATCAGTTCACGGCAGTGTTCTCTTACTATGATGGTTCGGTAGTACCCACAGAAAACACCCGTGAGTGCGCTCTCAGAGCCCTCAGAGGTGAGGACAATACCAACGGTGCAGTATACTACTATGCGCCTCAGTATTGCTGTGATCCGAACACAGTTTCCTGGTTCGAGTCGATGACACTTTGCTATGAAGTTGACGGCCAGAGATTCTTTAAGTAATGCACAAAAACGGTGCATGAGTTTTGTATAGTTTTTACGAAAAGTCAGGAGCGGATATTTCTGCTCTTGACCTTTTTTTGTGTATTTGTTAAAATAATATTGGTGTATTTTTGACGGCACCTTATGGCCATTGTGCGGTGCTGTCCTTAGTGAGGAAGTTGAGTATGAGCGTATCTAAAAAGGCGAAAATAACAATGGTCTCTGTGCTTTTGTGTATAGGCACAGTGGGCGCCTGCGCAGGTATAGTGCTCAGCCGTGGTGTCATTGAAAAGGGCGACACAGCTGCGGCTGCTGTCAGTGTCTCGGAGCCGGCCGCTGAAAGCGTGGCTGACGAAAGCAGCACAGAGAGCGCTGAGAACGCTGATGCACCGAAAGAAGAAAAGATAGAAAAGCAGAGCTTCAAGCTTACGTCTTTTAAAAAGGCGACGGTAGACAGCTATGATATGAGCATACATAAGGCGGCCGCATCGGCAGAGAAAAAGGTGCAGGACCCCAATGACTTCACGGTGGAGTTTCCGGAGGACACTGAGGAGTATTATGACGTTCACAATGAGCCTCTGAACTTTACGGAGACAAGGAGCATAGCAGGGGAGTATTACACTGTTAATGATATTATATCGGGCTCCGTTGTTACGATGAACGCCCACGATATGATATGCTCTATGGTATACAGCGAGATAAGCGACGCCTGGGGAGATGAAGCTATAAAGGCTCAGGCAGTAGCGGCTTATTCGTTCCTGCGCTTTTGCGCTACCCACGGCATAAGACCTGATGTGGGTCTGAAGACCAATTACACCTCGAAAATAGAGAACTGTATAAGCTCCGTTGAGGGTCAGGTAGTGGTCTATCAGGGCGAGATAATCAATGCCGTTTACTCGGCTTCCACCGCCGGCTGGTCTACTGCCAGCAAGAATATCTGGGGCGGTGACTATCACTATCTCCAGAGGGTCAAGAGCGTTTATGACTCGAAGGATCCCAACTGGGGACTTGAAAAGACCTATACAAAGGATCAGGTCAAGGCTATCCTTGAAAAGCGTGTGGGCTTTACTCTCAGCGACAACGTTATGGAGTGGTTCACGATAGCCAGAGCCTTCAGCGGAAAGTATATATCAACGATCACGATCACGGGAAATGCCGGCCAGACCGCAAATATCCCCGGCGAGGCTATGTGTGATCTGTTTGACCTTAAATCCATAGCTATGGATATCATATTCAAGGACGGCAGCTTTACCTTCAAGACCTATGGCTGGGGTCACGGCACGGGAATGAGCCAGTGGGGAGCCTGCCTTTATGCAGATGCCGGCTGGACCTATGACCAGATACTTACACATTATTATATAGACACGACTCTTGCTTTGTCGTCGTTCTATTCCCAGCCTGCTCCACAGCAGACGGATGACAATAACGATACAAACACACAGTCCCCCCAGGATGACACATCCGGGGCAGCCGCTGACGGCACAGCACAGCAGGGCCAGACCGATGGTCAGGTCAATGCCGCAGACGGTCAGGACACTGCCGCAGACAACGGCGGAGCACAAACAGAAGCATCGCAGCTGCTTAGCTAATGCTGCTATCTTATAACGAAAGGGAGTATTCCTAATGGCAATGTTCGGTAAAAATCCACAGGAGACAGCTATCCAGAATCAGATCAATCAGGAGCTTGCTTCTATCAACTCGCAGTATGTCGAGATCGGAAGATATGTAAAGCTCCATCTCAGCGACCAGATCACTGATCCCCAGGTCAGATCACTTCTTGACAAGGTGGACGATTCGCTCAATAAGCTGAAAAACCTTAATACACAGCTTCTTAATGTCAGGGGTCTCAAGGTATGCCCCGGCTGCAATCATCAGATACCCATAACCACGGCTTTCTGTCCCGACTGCGGAACACGTCAGCCCGAGGCAGCACAGGCTGCTCCTGTTCAGCCGGCAGCACAGCCTGTACCTCAGCCTGTAGCACAGCCTGTATCGCAGCCTGTGCCCCAGCCTGCTTTTGCACCTCAGAACCAGATGCCGAACGACCAGATGGCACAGTTCCAGAGACCGGAGATGCCCGATGCGTGTCCTCCTGTTCCTGCGCCCGCCCCTGTTCCTGCGCCTGCAGCCGAGCCCGAGCCTGCGCCTGTTGCCGAGCCTGAGCCCGCACCTGTTGCTGAGCCCGAGCCCGCACCTGTTGCTGAGCCCGAGCCTGCACCCGCAGCCGAGCCCGAGCCCGCACCTGTTGCTGAGCCCGCACCTGCACCCGCAGCCGAGCCTGAGCCTGCACCTGTTGCTGAGCCCACACCTGCACCGGCAGCACCCCAGTTTATTTTCTGCTCCGAGTGCGGAAACAAGGAGCCTGCACAGATGAAGTTCTGTTCGCAGTGCGGATCCAAGCTTTAATTTAAAACATATCAACAGGCGGAGCATTCCGCCTGTTTTTGCGAAGGAGAACAAAATGTCATTAAAGATAACAGAAAAACTAAGCGGCTATGATGTGATACTGGCGTCAGCATCCCCCAGGAGAAAGGAACTGCTGGAGCTTATATCCCACAATTTCCGCATCATCCCTTCTGACTGTGACGAGACCCTTCCCGAGGACATCGCTGCTGAGGATACGGCGGCCTACCTTTCGAGATCGAAGTGTGAGAGCATAGCAAAGGTCTATGAAAGCAGCGTTGTTATAGGCTGCGACACTGTGGTGCTCTGCGATGAGGTCATGGGAAAGCCTTCGGACGCTATGGACGCAAAGCGTATGCTCAAAGCCCTTTCCGGCCGTGACCACAAGGTCATAACAGGGGTCACCCTCTCCTATAAGGGCGAGACTATCACCTTTGACGAGGTGACTAAAGTAAGGTTCCTGCCGCTGGATGAGAGGGACATCGATCTTTATATCAAAAGCGGAGAGCCCTTTGACAAGGCCGGCGCTTACGGCATACAGGGGCTTGGCTCCATGCTGGTGGAGCGCATAGACGGCGATTTCTTCAATGTGGTGGGGCTCCCTGTGTCAAGGCTCGCTGAAGAGCTTGACCGTTTTCTTGAAAGCAGGTGATACCGCATGGGGCTGTTTTTCGGGAAAAAGAAAGGCGATATGTCTGCGGTGTCGCAGTATGACAAGAAGAGGGTCTCTTATGTGGTGGAGCGCACAGGCGCCGAGGAGACCGTCCTCGGGCGGACAGGCGGCATAAGCGTTGACGATGAAAAGCTTGTGGTCATGTGTGACGGCCACGAGGTGGTGAGACTGTCACTGACGGGGATAGTCTGCGCCGAGCTTATGAGCCACAACGGCGCAGATATAAAGGGTCAGGACCTTTTGACAGGCAAGCGCCGCCATATAGTTGTCCACTATGCCAACAAGCGGTGAGGCAAAAAGCGGAAGCATTTTTTCCATATTTTCTCTAGTTTTTCATCAGATTATCACATTCGGGTAGTATTATATAGACAACATAAAGAACCGCACCTTAAAGGAGCGGCATTAAATAAGACTTCATGAGTTTTCTTCATATATTTTCTATACTTCCTTAATGAATAAAAGTCCGTGGTGAAGATCACGGGCTTTTATTTTGGCAAAAGGAGCTGATCGAATGGAAGCTGTCTTACAGCAGGAACAGACCTGTGAGACACCAAAACTCAATAACGGTGCGCTGTGGTATATATGTCTGGCGCCTGCCTTCGGGCTTTTTATGGAGCGCTATGCTACCTCCCGTGTTGTCGGTGCGGCAGTGTGGATAATGTGCGTCGCTTCGATGATAGCGGCGGAGATCATAGATATCCGCATCCTTGAAAAAAGCGGCTATGAGACAAAACAGCTAAGACCCTGGATACTTCTTTTCCCGGGCTACATATTCATGCGTGAGCGGATGTTGACCAAGGAGATCGCAAAGGTGTTCATCTGCGGCGTCTTCTGTGTGATAGCGATAGCTATGAACGGCTTTACTCAGGGGCTTATCGTTGACGGCGACTATCTGACGGTATCGGTGCAGAATTCCGGGATCTCTTCGCTTGACAATTTCAACGGCTCGTCATCCAGGGTGATAGGCGACTGCATAGCAGGCTACCTTGGGGAGAAGGCCGAGTGGAGCAGCGAACAGACCGGAGATGATGTCTGGACGATAAAGGCGGCCGGAGAGCACGACGGCGAAAAGGTCATTGTGGAGTTTGAGGTCGAGCATGACGGCTATACCTATAAGGGGTTCAGGCTGTCGGGACTGAATGTCGGCGGAGAGGAACTTCACAAGGAAGAATTTGAAGAGCTGGCTAAAAAGATATTTATAGGAGAGTGACATCCTCCCCCGCCTAAAGAGGCGGGGGGTTCCCGTCCTCGGTGGGTTTGGTTCTCGTTCGATAGTACTACTGTACTAAGCATAAGCGAGCTAACCCCGTGTGTCCCACGGTTTTATGTTTTGGGTTATGCTAACGCTATCCGCATACCCTCATTTCTGATATTGATAGCGGCATTCACATCTCTGTCATGATGTACACCGCACTGTGGACAATCCCATGTCCTAATAGCAAGACTTTTAGTTTCCTTGTTCACATAGCCACAACAAGAACAAGTCTGACTGCTTGCAAAAAATTTGTCCACTTTCACAAGTATTTTTCCCCGTTCTTCAAGTTTGTACTTCAAGTATGTAACAAACATACCCCAACCATTATCCGAAACCGACTTGCCAAAGCTTAATGCCTGTGACATTGCTTTCATGTCAAGGTTCTCCACGGATACGCAATCATAGACATTGGTTATCTGCCTTGATTGCTTATGTAAGAAGTCTTTACGCTGATTTGCAATTTTTTCATGTAGTTTCGCAACCTTTATACGCTGCTTGTCACGGTTCTTTGAACCTTTCTGCATGAGCGACAACTTTCTTTGCTCTCTCTTCAGTTTCTTTTCGGCTTGTCTATAATACCTTGGATAAGCAGGTTCGTTACCGTTGCTGTCTTTGTATAATTCGTGCATTGAGAAATCAAGCCCTAAAAAACTATGCAGTTCTTGCTCTTGTACTTGGTTTTCGTACTCAAACAGAATACTTGCATAATACTTTCCGCTTGGCGCTTGGCTTACAGTTACGGATTTTAGTTTGTAACCACTTGGTATATCTCTGTGTTGCTTTACTTTGACTTGTCCCACTTTAGGCAACTTCAAAAATCCATTGGATACAGCTATATTCCCATTAACACATACTGTGGAATAGCTATTCTTGTTACTCTTTTTAGATTTAAATTTCGGGAATCCCGTTTTTGGCTGTTTGAAAAAGTTCTGAAATGCTGTATCAAGATGACGAAGAGATTGTTGTAATGACACGCTGTCTACTTCCTGCAAGAATGAATATTCTTCCGTTTTCTTCATCCCAGCCATTTCTTTTGCACACATGGTATATGTTACGGCCGTTTTATCTTCCTCATACTGCTTTATTTTTCTATCAAGCCAATGATTATATACCAATCTGACACACCCAAAGGTTTTGGCAAACAAAACTTTCTGTTCGTCATTTGGATACATTATGAATTTATATGCCTTGTTTGCCATTGTTTCACTTCCTTTTTCTGTCTTTTTGTCCTTGGGTTTCTATATATCTCTTTATCACTTCTATTGGTGCTCCGCCTGTTGTCAACAAGCAAAAGCTTTGACTCCAAAAATATTCTTCCCAAAGTTTTTGCCTTATTTGCGGAAAGTCCTTTTTCAATAGTCTACTGCTTGCACTCTTGTAGGCATTAATGAACTTACTTATTTCCGTGTTAGGGTGTGCCTTGAAAAGTATATGTACATGGTCTTTGTCATGATTCCATTCTTCAAGAGTTATGTTGTAATTTGGAGCAATATACTCAAATATCTCTTTTGCCCTGTTGGAAATAGTATCATTAAAAACCTGTCTGCGATACTTGACCACAAGTACAAGATGATAGTGTAGTAAGAATACTGAATGTGCATTGCTGTCTAATTCTAACATATTTCAGTCACCCCCATTTTTCGACTGAATATAGATTATCACATTATTTGTCCGTTGTCAAGGCGTTTCGTCAAATTGGGGACGCAATTCATCCCCCACCTCTTAGGTGGGGGATGAATTGCTGAAAGAGGATAAAAAGGGGAGCTGCTGCAATGTGCAACAGCTCCTTTATCTGTGGTTTTAAACCGCTTATTTTTCGATCTCACCGAGGGACAGCGCTTTGAGGTAAGCGTTTATAAAGCCGTCCAGATCGCCGTCCATTACGGCCTGGACATTGGTGTTCTCAAAGCCTGTGCGGGTGTCCTTAACTAGTGTGTAGGGCATGAACACATAGGATCTTATCTGTGCGCCCCAGGCGATCTCTTTCTGAACGCCCTTGATATCCTCGATCTTTTCAAGGTGCTCACGCTCCTTGATCTTGATAAGCTCCGCTTTCAGAAGCTTCATAGCAAAGTCTCTGTTTTGAAACTGTGAACGCTGGGTCTGACAGGAGGTAACGATACCTGTGGGGATGTGTGTAAGTCTTACCGCAGAGGATGTCTTGTTGATGTGCTGTCCGCCGGCGCCTGAAGCACGGTAAACGTCCATCTTGATGTCCTCGGGTCTTATGTCTACCTCTATCGTGTCGTCTATCTCGGGCATGACGTCAACTGCCGAGAATGACGTGTGCCTGCTTCCTGAGCTGTCGAACGGCGATATCCTGACAAGGCGGTGTATGCCTGCCTCGCTCTTGAGATAGCCGTAGGCGTTCTCGCCCTCGACCATAACAGATGCGCTCTTGCAGCCGGCTTCCTGGCCGTCAAGATAATCAAGGGTGGTGAACTTGAAGCCGTGAGCCTCGCTCCACTTGCGGTACATCCTGAAAAGCATCTCTGTCCAGTCCTGGGCCTCTGTTCCGCCGGCGCCGGCATGGAAATTTATGATAGCGTTGTTCTTGTCATACTCGCCTGTGAGCAGGGTGTCCAGCTGTGCTGCGTCAAGGCCCTGTTTGAGCTTTGCAAGCTCCTCCTTTATCTCGTCGATCATTCCCTCGTCGTTTTCATCGGCGGCCATCTCGATAAGCACCTCGATGTCATCGGCAGAGGAACTGAACTTTTCATACTTCTCTATCCTGCCTTCCAGCATCCTGGTTTCCTGGAGCACCTTCTGCGAGGTCTCCATATCGTCCCAGAAGCCGGGCTCGGCAGCCTTTTCGTGGAGCTCTTCTATCCTTTCCTTGGCGTTCTCAACGTCGTAAACGTCGTGAAGCTCATTAATAACGGGTCGGCATTCTTCCAGCTCCGATTTCAGGTTTTCTAAAAATATCATAACAATACTCCTTAGCAAATTTAAGTCTTGACTTATATTATATAACGTTTTGAGCCAAATGTAAAGAACAATTTGTAAATCTTTTAATTATCGGAGGATACGGACTGAAAGTTTTCACATGGCGGAGTCTAAGGTGTTAAAAAAACTTGCAATTTTGGTGGGGATGTGTTATAATAACAGGATAACAGGAGTAATATGACCATTTGACTAAAACAAAGGAAAGTGAGAATAAAAATGGCTGACTATACAGGTAAAAAATGTATATCCTGCGGCGAGCTTTTCAGCTCGGGCGATGATATCGTAGTCTGCCCGGACTGCGGAACGCCCTACCACAGAGCCTGCTATCAGAAAGAAGGCCAGTGTATAAACACTGAACTCCACGAGAGCGGCATCAGCTGGGGAGAGTCGGCGCAGAGCACAAACGAGACTATCAGGTGTATAAGATGCGGCTTCGAGAACGCTTCCGATAAGATATTCTGCGAAAGCTGCGGAACACCGCTTATCAAGGGCCAGGAGACAGAGGAGAGACCCTTTAACGGCTATGAGAGCCAGAACGCCGGCACTCAGCAGCAGAACACGGCACAGTTCAACCCTTTTGGCGGAACACAGAACACGAATGGCCAGAACAATGCCAACAACAATACCGCCGGTACAGGGCAGGGGCCTTTCGGGGCTATCCCAGGGCAGATGGTCTTTGACCGTGACTCCGAGATAGACGGCATAAAGCTGGATGACTATGCAAAGTTCGTAAGGACAAATCCGCTGCCGTTTCTTTCAAACTTCATCAGGTTCGGAAAGTTCGGCAGAAAGATCTCTCTGAATATCCCGGCTTTCCTGTTCCCGAATGTTTATTTCCTGTTCAGGAAGATGACGCTGGTGGGGATGATACTTCTGCTGATAAATGCGGTGCTCGATATCCCTGTGGCGATAGAGATGCTCCAGAGCGGAAGGCTCAACTACACCTATGATCTGGGCATAGATACGTCGGGCAAGGTGTTCTCGGCGCTGTCAAGTGCGGCCTGGTATCTGTCGCTGCTGATGCAGTTCGGCGCGGGCTTTGCGGCAAACTATATCTATTACAAAAAAGCAAAGAAAACTATAACTAAGCTTCGTTCCGACCCGACAATGACAGACGAGCAGATAGCCCAGACCCTTCCGAAGGTGGGCGGCACATCCTGGGGAGCTGTTCTTTTCGGTTTTCTGTGCTATTCGGGTCTGCTGATAGGCGGCGTTTTCGTGGTCTATAAGTTTATAGTCCACTAAGCTTTGGCGGCTTTGTTAGCAAAACAAGCTTAAAGGGCGGCAATTTTGTAGGATTTTTTCCGTTCTTCCCCCTTGACAAAGGGTGGGGGATGTGTTAAAATATCATTATCCTTGCTTGCGCCAATAGTGCAGGCGAAATCCAGAAGGAGGTGCATATCATGGCAAAGATCAACGAGACTTATGAGGCAATGGTCATTTTCAGCCAGAAGCTTGACGAGGAGGGCTTTAACGCTCTTTCCAAGAAGTTCAATGATCTGATCGAAGCTAACGCCGAGAATGTCGAGAGAAACGACTGGGGCAAGAGAAAGCTCGCTTATGCTATCAATTATGAGACCGAGGGTACCTATGTGCTCTGGAACTTCACAGCTAAGCCTGATTTTCCTGCAGAGCTTGAGAGAGTGCTCAAGATCACAGACGGCGTTATCCGTTTCTTGATAACGGTCAAGTAAAACGATAGGAAGGGAAATGTTATGCTGAACAGAGTTATTTTAATGGGCAGGATCACACACGATCTTGAACTGAGGCAGACACCGAACGGGATCAGTGTTCTTTCGTTCTCTGTTGCTGTTGAACGCAGCTATGCAAAGCAGGGCGAGGAAAGACAAACTGATTTTATTGATTGTGTAGCATGGCGCCAGCAGGCCGATTTTATCTCAAGATATTTCGGCAAGGGCAGAATGATCGCAATTGAAGGTCAGCTGCAAACTCGCACATATCAGGACAAAAACGGCAACAACCGCAAGGCTGTTGAGGTCATGGTAGACAGCGTTTCTTTCACAGGCGAGCCTAAGCAGGGCGGTTATCAGAACCAGGGCGGATATCAGAATCAGGGCGGCTATCAGCAGGGAGGCTACCAGAACGGCGGCTACCAGCAGAACAGCGGCTATCAGAATAACGCCGGTTATCAGCAGAACAGCCAGCCCCAGAATAACCAGGCTCCTTCAAATGATGCTTTGTCCATAGGGGACATAGAGGATTTTGAAGAGGTGCTCAGCGACGACGGAGTACCGTTCTAAACAAGATCAGAAGAATTGAATTTATAATGTCAGGAGGGAAATGACATGGAAAAGGAGAGAACCTCGGGAAGACCTATGAAGAGAGGTCGTAAGAAGGTTTGTATGTTCTGCGTTGACAGAGCAGAGAAGATAGATTATAAAGATATCGCTAAGCTCAGAAAGTGCATGACCGAGAGAGCAAAGATCCTGCCCAGAAGAGTTACAGGCACTTGCGCATATCATCAGAGAGAGCTTACATCCGCTATCAAGAGAGCACGTCACGTTGCGCTGCTCCCTTATGTAGCTGATTGATCTTAAAGATCTTACAGAGGTATCCTTATAATGGGATACCTCTTTTTTCATTTTCTTTTGTACATAAATTGTACATTGAAAAAATCAGACAGATATGGTATAATACCTTTAAAGTTAATTTTGAAATGATGTGTTTGTGCCCGTCGGGGGCGCTTAATAAAGGCAAAGGAATGAGGATAATGAGTGACAAAACAGATATAAAAGAGAAGAATATTATGCCGTTTGTCCCCACGAGAGATCTTGTGGTGTTCCCGGGAATGACTATGCACTTTGATGTGGGCAGGCCTAAGTCTGTAAGGAGCATAAAGAATGCTATGGGCTCCGACGGGCTCGTTTTCCTGTGCGCCCAGAAGGATGTGAACGTCGAAAATCCTGAAAAGAAGGATCTTTTCAAGATAGGTACTATCGCTGTTGTGAAGCAGATAGTCAAGATCTCCGGCGGCGTTTACAGGTGCCTTGTTGAGGGCGTCAGAAAAGCAAGGCTCGTGGATATATATGAGTATGACGACTGCTATGAGGCTATGGTAAGAAGGGTGTCGAACTATTCCAGGGAGAGACTGAATGCCAATGAGCAGCTTGCAGTGTTCAGAGAGGTAATGAACGCTTTCGAGAGCTATGCGGAGTATCTTCCGAAGATGCCTCAGGAGCTTTATAACCAGATACTGGGCTCGAAGTCGCTTGTTGGCCTTTTTGAGGGCATAGCCTTTAATGTTCCTATGCCGTTCTCCGACAAGCAGGCTCTGCTTGAAGCAGGCTCTGCGGGAGAGAAGCTGGTGGCTCTTCTGACTATACTTGCAAGAGAGCTCGAAGTCCTCCGGATAGAGAGAGACATCCACCAGCAGGTACACGCTCAGATAGAAGACAACCAGCGTGAATACTATATAAGAGAGCAGATAAAGGCGCTCAAGGGCGAGATCGGCGAGGATGATGATATCGACGAGATAGCCCAGTTCAACGCAAAGATAGATGAGCTGCCACTTCCCGAGGAGACGGAGCTGAAGCTCCGTGCCGAGGTGAGAAGGCTTTCAAAGGTCGGCCTTATGTCTCAGGAGGGCTCGGTCATCAGGACTTATCTTGACACCGTGCTTGGGCTGCCCTGGGGGATAATGACCGAGGAGACCGCCGATATCGCAAAGGCTCAGAAGATACTGGACGATGACCACTACGGTCTTGTAAAGGTCAAGGAGAGGATACTAGAAAACCTGGCAGTAAGACAGCTGACACCCGAGATAAAGGGTCAGATAATCTGCCTTGTGGGACCGCCCGGAGTGGGCAAGACCTCTATCGCTAAGTCTGTTGCAAGATGCCTTGACCGCAAGTTTGTGAGAGTTTCTCTCGGCGGTGTCAAGGACGAGAGCGACATAAGAGGCCACAGGAAGACCTATGTGGGCGCTATGCCCGGCAGGATAATCAATGCGATGAAGCTGGCAGGCACATCGAACCCTGTTATACTGCTCGATGAGATAGACAAGATGAGCAACGATTTCAGGGGAGACCCATCGTCGGCTATGCTCGAAGTGCTCGACTCCGAGCAGAACAACGCTTTCAGAGATCACTACATAGAGGTGCCCTTTGACCTTAGCAACGTTCTGTTTATAACAACAGCGAATACGCTGGATACTGTTCAGCCGCCGTTGCTCGACAGAATGGAGGTCATCGAGCTTTCAAGCTATACAAGAGAGGAAAAGTTCCATATCGCAAAGGAACACCTTATAAAGAAGCAGCTCAAAAAGCACGGCCTCAACGGCAGACTGGTGCGCTTTAACAATGACGCTGTTTACCGCCTTATCGACAGCTATACCAGAGAGGCGGGCGTGAGAAAGCTGGAGCGTGCTATCGGCTCGCTTTGCAGAAAGGCTGCCAAGGAGATAGTCGAGAACGAGGCTAAGCGTGTTACCTTCAAGGGCGCAGAGCTGGAGAAGTATCTGGGTCATCCCAAGTATCTGGATGACTATTACTCAAAGGAAGATACGGTCGGCACCGTGAACGGCCTTGCCTGGACAGCTGTGGGCGGAGTTATAATGCCGCTGGAGGTGATGGTCCTTAACGGCAAGGGCAAGATCGAGCTTACAGGCTCACTGGGCGACGTTATGAAGGAGTCGGCAAAGATCGCTGTAAGCTATTGCCGCAGTGTTGCCGCCAAGTATGATATAAACGAAGAGTTCTATGAGAAAAACGATATCCACGTTCACGCTCCCGAGGGTGCAGTTCCGAAGGACGGCCCGTCGGCAGGTGTTACGATGATAACAGGCCTTATCTCGGCGCTGTCCGGGCTCAAGGTAAGGGCAGATGTTGCTATGACCGGCGAGATAACACTCAGCGGCAAGGTGCTGCCTATAGGCGGTCTGCGTGAAAAGACTATGGCGGCTTATAAGGCCGGCATCAAGACCTGCATCATACCCTTTGCCAACAAGCCTGACCTTGATGAGGTGGATGACGCAGTAAAGCTGGGGCTGGATTTCGTTTTTGCAAAGACGATAGAGGACGTTCTTGACAACGCACTGATAGACGACAGAAAGGGAAGAGTGCCTCTGGGGCTTTTGGAGAAAAAGCCTGTGAAGAGGGGCAGAAAGCTGACTGTCTGAGAGGAAAACGATGAATTATAATTTAGCAGAGTTTACGACTTCCTACGGGAGGCTCGAACAGATACCGCCCTCCGACCGCCCCGAGATAGTTTTCTCGGGAAGGTCGAACGTGGGCAAGTCTTCGCTGATAAACAAGCTTCTCAACCGCAAAAAGCTGGCTCGTGTCAGCTCGGTGCCGGGAAAAACAGCGACTATAAACTTCTATTCCTGCGAGAACGTGTATTTTGTGGATCTCCCGGGCTATGGCTATGCCAGTGTTTCAAAGGCTGAAAAGAAAAAGTGGAACGCTCTTATCGGCGGCTATCTTAATGACGAGAACAGGCAGATAGACCTTATGATCCAGCTGATAGATATGCGCCACGCACCCTCAAAGGATGACCTCTCGATGATAGATTTCTATATCGACTGCGGTCTGCCGTTCATTATCGTGTTCACAAAGGCCGACAAGCTTAAAAAGCGTGAGCGTGAGGAGCGCATGAAAGCCTTCAGCCACGAGATACCCTGCTTTGAGGACATCACCTATGTGGAGTTCTCGGCGGTGACCGGCGAGGGCGTAGAAGAGCTTCGTGAGCTTCTGGATGAGCTGACAGAGGGCGCAGAGATAACGCCTGTGGAAGCTTTTGAAGACGAGGACAGCGGATCTGAGGACTCCGACGAGGGTTTTGAGGAGCCGGAAGAGGCAGTGGATGAGGACTTTGTTGAGCCTGACAGCGACAATCCTTTCGGCGGTTTTCTGAAGCCGAGAGGCAGAAAAAATTAAGATAATGTTCATATTTTGTTTTGAATTCTCCTTTACATTTGCGATTTAATGTGTTAAAATATAAATGTGTTTTAGCACTTTACAATATGAAACGCAAATGAAAGGAGAGTTTTTTATGAGAGAAAAGCTCGAAGTGAAAAACCTTGACGATCTTTATGAGGCTGTGCTGACACTCGAAACTGTCGAGGAGTGCAGGCTGTTTTTCAAGGACCTTTGCACAGTTCCCGAACTGAAGGCTCTTTCACAGCGCTTCAAGGTGGCAAAAATGCTCACCGAGAAGCACGTTTATAATGATATAGTAGCGCAGACAGGCGCATCCACCGCAACGATAAGCCGTGTGAACCGTTCTCTTTCCTATGACGGAAGCGGCGGATACAATATAGTTTTTGACAGACTCCAGACAAATGAGCAGAAAGCGGACAAATGAGCGGCTACGGCGGCTTTTCTCGCTTTTATGACAGGCTGACAGGGAATGTGCCCTATGCTGATATAGCGGCACTTATGGATAAGCTTATAAGAAAACACGGCTCCGAGCACGAGGTGATAGTTGACCTTGCCTGCGGAACGGGGTCGCTTTCTCTGGAGCTTGCGAAGCTTGGCTATGACGTTATCGGCGTTGACAGTTCCGAGGGTATGCTCAATGCCGCTATGGAAAAGGCCGAGGGCATAGAGGAAGTGAGCTTTCTTTGTCAGGATATGAGAGAGCTTTCTCTCTGGGGGGCGGCCGACGCTGTTGTATGCGTGCTGGACAGCCTTAATCATCTGCCGGACGAAAAGGCTCTTGCCGAAACCTTTAAAGCGGTGAGCGACTATGTTTGTGACGGCGGATTGTTTATTTTTGACTTAAACACTGAATACAAGCACCGTCAGGTGCTTTCGGACAATGCGTTCTGTTTTGATATGGACGGGCTTTTCTGTGCCTGGCAGAACGAACTGAGCGAGGACGGCTCGGTGACTGTGATGCTGGACTTTTTTGAGGAGCAGCAGGACGGCAGCTATCAGCGATCATCCGAGAGCTTTACCGAGAGGCTGTTTGCGGATGCGCTTATAATGCGGCTTGTTTCGGCCAACGGCTTTGAGCTTGTGGGCAGGTTTGATGAATTCAGCGAGGAGCCGGTAAAAGAGGATTCACAGAGGATCTTATACGTCTGCCGCAGAGCGGACAGATAGGAGCGACTATGTTAGAGACAGGAACAAAAGCACCTGATTTCAGCCTTTATGACCAGAACGGCGAGCTTCATTCGTTGGGCGACTATAAGGGTCAGAAGGTGGTGCTCTATTTTTATTCAAAGGATAACACCCAGGGCTGCACCAAGCAGGCCTGCGCTTACGGCGAGCTTATGCCGCTGATAAGGGAAAAGGGCGCTGTGGTGATAGGCGTCAGCAAGGACAGTGTGGCTTCTCACAAGAAGTTCGAGGAGAAATTCTCACTGCCTTTCACACTTCTTTCGGACCCCGAAAGACAGGCGATAGAAGCTTACGGCGTATGGCAGGAGAAAAAGCTTTACGGCAAGGTGTCCATGGGCGTCGTGAGGACGACCTATATAATCGACGAGAATGGTATCATAATCAATGCAAGACAAAAGGTCAAAGCGGCGGATGACCCTGCAAAAACGCTGGAGCTTTTGTAAAAGTGACAGGCGGTAAAATGGAATACATTATAAGAGAGCTGACCGAGGATGAATATCCTGTGCTGGATGATTTTCTCTATGAAGCTATCTTTATCCCCGAGGGTGTTAAAGCGCCGCCAAGGGATATAATATACAGGCCGGAACTTCGGGTCTATACCGAGGACTTTGGCAGGCATAAGGGCGATATGGCTCTTGGGGCTGTGGTGTCCGGCAGGATAGTCGGTGCGGTCTGGGTGCGGATAATGAACGACTACGGACATATCGACGACGAGACTCCGTCTTTTGCAATATCCCTTTATAAGGAATACAGGGGCATGGGGATAGGTACGGCGCTGATGAAGGCTATGCTTGATAAGCTCGGTCAGTCCGGCTTCAAGCAGGCTTCACTTGCTGTCCAGAAAGAAAACTATGCTGTCAGGATGTACCGCAGCGTGGGATTTGAGGTCGTTAGCGAGAACGATGAAGAGTATATAATGCTTTGCAGGCTTTAAAAATATGGAAAAGAGGACGAACATTGGGTAGGATAATCAGAACGATAAGCAAGGACGCTTCGGTGGTCTGCTCGGCAATAGAGGGCAGAGACATCGTTTCGAGAATTGAACAGATACACAAGACTTCGGCTGTTGTTACTGCCGGCCTTGGCAGGCTCGCTATGGCCGCTTCGCTTATGGGTTTCGGCCTTAAAGGTGAAAAGGACAGCGTGACTGTAAGAATGGCAGGCGACGGCCCGACAGGTGCGCTGGTCTGCGTTGCCGACAGCTTCGGAAACGTCAAGGCATACGTCCAGAACCCTGTGGTGGAGCTTCCGCTGAACGAGAGAGGAAAGCTTGATGTCAAGGGCGCTGTGGGAACTCAGGGAACCCTGAGCGTTGTAAAGGACCTTGGTCTAAAAGAGCCTTACTGCGGCCAGGTGCCCATAGTCTCGGGCGAGATCGCCGAGGACATAACCAGCTATCTTGCTCTCAGCGAGCAGATCCCTAGCGTGTGTGCGCTGGGCGTTCTTGTCAACCCTGATCTTACGGTCAACTGTGCCGGCGGCTTTCTTATCCAGCTGCTGCCTTTTGCTCCGGAGGAAGCGATAGACATTATTGAGAAGAATATAAACGGTATGCAGTCGGTAACGGAGATGCTTAAAGCCGGGATGACCGTTGAGGATATCGCAATGAAGGGTCTTGAGGGTCTTGAACCGAACGTGCTGGATGATTTCGAGGTAAGCTATAAGTGCGACTGTTCGAGAGCGAGAGTAGAAAAAGCGCTCATCTCTCTTGGGACGAAGGATCTTAACGATCTTATCGAGGACGGCGGCACAGAGGTGAACTGTCAGTTCTGCGAAAAGAAGTATCATTTTACTCCGGAGGAGATAAAGAGACTGGCCGAACAGGCGCAGAATTAAGGATGAGTCACATTTACAATATATTCATAAAGAAATTTTCAAGAAACCCTTGACAAATCACTTGGAGTAGTGTATAATAAATATCGTCGCAAATGACGATATGGGAGTTTAGCTCAGCTGGGAGAGCATCTGCCTTACAAGCAGAGGGTCACAGGTTCGAGCCCTGTAACTCCCATTTGGCCGGGTAGTTCAGCTGGTTAGAACGCTAGCCTGTCACGCTAGAGGTCGTGGGTTCGAGCCCCATTCCGGTCGTCATGCTTCTGTAGCTCAGTAGGTAGAGCAGGGGACTGAAAATCCCCGTGTCGATGGTTCGATTCCGTCCGGAAGCACTCATGCGGATTTAGCTCATCTGGTAGAGCGCCACCTTGCCAAGGTGGAGGTAGCGAGTTCGAGCCTCGTAATCCGCTCTTAAGGCGCTATAGCCAAGTGGTAAGGCGTAGGTCTGCAACACCTTGATCCCCGGTTCAAATCCGGGTGGCGCCTCCAATGATCCGCTGTTTAACGGCGGATTTTTTACGCAGATTTTTCTACGAAAATGCGAAATTACATTTTCAAAATTTTCGCAGAAAATTCATAAAAGCCTCTTGACAAAAGCGCCTGTCTATGCTATAATAGACAAGCTGACTCGGAGAGAGGCAGCGCCACAGCAACTTGAAAACTGAACAATAACGAAAGAAAACCCTTTAGTTAAGACCTTTGGGTGAGGAACTCGAAGGAGAGAGTCCTGAGTGTCCGGGACGATAAAGAAGGAGACACGCA
>CADCFQ010000002.1 GCA_902800795.1 uncultured Ruminococcus sp.
GTCGGCGTCAGCCGACACCACTTTTCGCACGAAAGCAATACTATACGATAAAAGCTTATAGGAAAGCAGCTAAGTTATAATCTACGCCAGAGGCAAAGCAGTGCGGCGAGCACCGCCCTCCCCTTCGGGGAGGGCGGCGGTTCTGTACTAGTCTGCATGTTCCCGGGCGGGGTGGGGGAATTGGGTCCAGGTGCACGCACCTGGACTTGACAAGGTGGGTAAAATATTGTATAATTAGAAGGTAAAAATTCGGGGCTAAAAAAATAGAACGACCCCATTGGAGATCAGGGATAACGAAAGGAACGATCAGTGTTTTGATAAGGACTCTGCGCCCTTTTATTGCCTGCGCTGCCGTGATGTTTTTTGCGGCGGTGTTTTTGTCGATAAAGGGCTTTGCTTATGACTATTCAACAATAACGGGCACCAATGCTACAGGCGCTTCCATAAGCTTTGATGACCCGATAGAGATCAGCGTTCTGGATTTCGATGCCGACCCCTCGGGCAAAGAGGACTCGGCAGAAGCCTTTCAGGATGCGTTTTGCTATGCCCACAGACACGGAACAGACAAACAGCTTGTTAAAATAATAGTTCCGGAGGGGACATATAACCTGAAAAAGACCCTCTACATCTTCTCGAACACCTGGGTGTGCGCCGACAAGAACGCCGTTATGGTGAGAAACCATGCCGCAGGAAGCATAGTCCGCAACTATCAGGAAGACGACAAGGGCGGTTATGCCGCTGATAAGCGTATCGTTATCGAGGGCGGTGTATGGGACGGAAGACCCACGGCTTCAAGCTATGAGTTCTCGAATATGCGTTTCGGCCACATGAGCGACCTTATAATCAAGAACGCAGTTATTAAAAACAACTACAACGGCCACCATATCGAGCTCGGCGGTGTCCAGCGTGTGACTATCGAGGGCTGCGAGGTCTGCGGCTTTACAGGAAAGAGCCGCAAGGAAGCTATCCAGCTGGACACAATGATAAACGAGAGCGTGTTCAACAGCTATGCGCCTTTTGACGACACAGCCTGCGATAATGTGGTGATAAAGAACTGCAGCTTCCACGACCTTGACAGAGCAGTGGGCTCTCACTCGGGAATGCTGGGAGTTTACTACACGAATATCGTTATCTCGGGCTGTACCTTCACCGACCTTACAGGCTCGGCTATCCCGATGATAAACTATAAGAACTGCCTTATAGAGAACAACACCATGACTAATGTCGGAACGGCTATCGACATAAAGCACATGGCTCTCGAGTCAATGGAATATTACTACAGCAGGCCGGCTTATACCACCGAGAAGATAAACGATGTGGCAAACATAGTCGTGAGGAACAACACGATAACAAACGCTGTCACAAAAGGCGTGCCCACGCCCTATGCTATCCGCATCTACGGCAAGCACGTCACCGACAGCACTTTCCTGCCCGACTATGACTTCATGGTCAAGGGCATAAAGATAACCGGCAACACCATAAATGCCGCAGGCTCGGCTATCGCTATGGTGAACACCGAGGGTATCTTTATCGACTCCAACACGCTTTCCTATAACACCGACGACGACAACCTTTCAGATGTGGACGCCATAGTTTCCTACGGCGGCTCGTCGATCTCGGTCACAAGAAACAAGATATCGTCTCCTGCAAGAAACGGTGTTATGATGGACGGCGGACGGGACAACACCATTTCCGAAAATGACATAGGCGGAGCAGCAGACAACGCTATCTCGCTGACCTCGACCCAGGATGCCGATGTGGAGCAGAACACTATAAGCTCACCTGTTAATCACGGCATAAGGCTTGCCAACGGCTGTAAGGGAGCAAAGCTTCTTCACAACACCATTGACGGCGCAGGCGGCCACGCTATCCTTTCAAAGGGCTGCTCGGTGGAGGCAGGCGCAAATACACTGACATCCAGCGGTTCAAACGGCCTTGCGGCTGAAGAAGGCTCGGTCATCAAATGCTATGGCAGTGAAGCCTCTTCAAACACTAACTACGGCCTCAAAGCTTCGGGCTCCTCAACTATCTATGTCAGCACAGACACATTCAGCAACAACGGCAAAGGCGGTATGATCGCTGATGAGACGAGCCAGATACTCCTCAGCAGCGCCAAGGATCTCGGAACCGAAAAAGTGACCAGCACCACAGTCGAGCTTAGCTGGGAAGAGATCTCTATGGCTGACCGCTATCTCGTTTACCGCAGGCTCAATTCCGGCGACAATGATTTTGAGCTGCTGTGCGAGACCTCAGACCTTGGCTACATCGACGACACTGCCACCCCTGCAACAAGATACACCTACCGTGTGACCGGTATCCTCAAGACCGAGAGCGGAGAATATGAGGGCAAGGCGGCAGACGTGTCCCTCAGGACGCACCTGACCATCGCCCTTTGCCAGAGCGATATCCCTTCTCAGGTGGCATACACCGGTTCAGCAAGGACTCCTATGTTCAACGTGTTCCTTGACAACTGCGAGCTGGTAAAGGACGTTGACTACTATGTGGTGTTCACTAACAACGTAAGCATAGGCAAGGCAAAGGCCACTGTTTTCGGCAAGGGCCAGTACTGTGACAGCAAGGACTTTGAGTTTGACATCGTTCTCGGAAAGGCCGGAGCTGTGAGCTACAACCCTGCGATGAGCTCTCAGCTGAGCTCCGTATTCACTCCTGACGGCACCACGATGAGACCCCAGTCTATGAGCGTATGCACCGTCAAGGTGACAAGCCTCAAAGCACCTGCAAAGAAGATACGCTTTGCAAGCTTCCTGGAGCCCGAGGATTATATCAACGAGCTCAAGGCTGACGCTCCCGTTATAACGGTCAGGACCTCACGCACCGTTGGCGGAGAGCAGGTGTTCGGAGCTGTACTCTGATAACTTGTAAAAATTATATGAACCGTCTTGACTTTCGCACTTTCTTAGTGTATAATAAACTAGTTGAGTGCGAATGCTCAATGCTGCTATGGCTCAGGTGGTAGAGCACATCCTTGGTAAGGATGAGGTCACCAGTTCGAATCTGGTTAGCAGCTCTTTAAAGCGGTCTCCTTTTTGGAGACCGCTTTTTGTCTGGCGCAAAGAAAAAGCCGCAGGTGCTCTCCTGCGGCTTTTTATGGTTTATCAGCTGTTTTTCTTCACTGCGAAAGATACAAAATCCTCGATAGGCATCGGCTTTGCAAAATAATAGCCCTGAAACATCTTACAGCCCATTGCCGAAAGCTGCTGATACTGATACTGGGTCTCAACGCCCTCGGTCAGCGAGTCGATATCCAGCTCTTCCGAAAGCTTGATAATGTTCTTGACTATAGTCTTTGCCCTCTCACGGCTCTTTGAAGACGACAGGAACTTCATGTCTATCTTCAGCACGTCAACAGGCATATCCTTGAGCATATTCAGCGAGGAGTATCCGCTTCCGAAATCGTCCATCTCCACAACGAAGCCCGACTGCCGCAGCTCATCGAGGATCCTCATCCTCTCCTCGGAATCGTTCATCATCACCGTTTCCGTTATCTCGATGCGAAGCTTCGAGGGGTCGATATCAAATTCTCTGACAAGCTCTTTTATCTCGGAGGCAACATCAAAGAAATAGAAATCCTTGGGCGAGATGTTCACCGACACGAACAGGTCATCATGCTTTCCCTTCCAGTCCCTGAGTATCTCACAGGCACAGCGCCACATATAGCGGTCAAGCTCGACTATCATACCGTTTTTCTCAAACACGGGTATGAACTTCACCGACGGCATGAACCCGTAATCCGGATGCTGCCATCTTGCAAGCGCCTCTGCGCCCACTACCCTGCCCCGATTGTCGGTTATAGGTTGGAGATAGGGTCTTATCTGCCTTGTTCTTATTGCCAACGTCAGCGCAGCTGATATGCGCTGATCCCAGAGCATCTTCTCTCTCAGGTCGTTGTCATAATATGCGATATGAGTAGTATACTCATCCGTTATCGTCGAGAGCGCCAGATGAGCCCTGTCGAACATGACCGACACATCCATATCCCTGTCAATGACCTCATAGATCCCCAGATGGATCAGCAGCCTGTGCTCAAAGCTGTCGGAGGTAACAACAAAGTCACTGAGCTTTTTCTCGACACTGTCCTTGTCTTTTTCAAACCTGTCCTTCGGCAAGAAAACGCCGAAGGTGTCACCCGCCAGCCTGCCGTATACACAGGACAGGCTCATATTCTTTTCTATCCATTCGGCTATCTGTATCAGCGCACGGTCACCGAAATCGGAGCTGAAAACGTCGTTGACTATCTTGAAGTTCTTGACATCCACGAACACCGCATAAAACTCGGTATCAGGGTCGCTGCCGAGCAGCTTTCTTATGCACTCATAAAGATACTGCTTTGTATACAGCCCTGTCAGGCTGTCGTGGGTGGAAGCATAGAACTCCTTTTTCAGCTTCTGCTGTTCCTCGGTGGTGTCTCTTATAACAAGATAGGAGCCAACAAAGCGCTTGTTGTCATCGTTGACGGAGTGGTTCTCTATGAAGAAATACTTTGCCTCCTCGCCAAAGCCGATGACCCTTTCGTCCTCCCATTCGTCAATGATGTATTTACGGTTTCCGAATATGCCTCTCAGCGCCTCGGGGACCTTTTCCAGCTCTGTCACCTTTACATGGGCAAGCTGGAGACCCTTTTCGTTCGCCCATATACACCTTCCCAGAGGGTCATAGACAAACAGCGCATCCGGCATTTCCGAAACGATGTTTGAAAGCAGCCTGTCAAGCAGTCTCAGCGGTCTGTGATAAAGGGACAGATAGAACACGATAATACCGAAGATGCCGTAGCCCACCATTGAACGGTCGATAGGCGTGCGGGAGAAGATATAGAAGGACTGCCACAGTCCTATTATCATCATCGCCACAAGAACAACAGTGAAACGCTCTCTGAATATCTTGGTGGTCTTTATCACACCCAGTATAAAGATCAGCAGGACACAGATAAAAACTATATAGTCCACCAGCCTGTGGATGTTCTGTCCGAAATGGACCACGACCCTGTAATAGGGCTTATCCTGAACATCGACGGGCTCAAGACTAAAAGCGTGTCCGAAAAACGGGTTGAGCAGCATCTGTACAGCATCGGCGATTATGATGATATAGACAAAGGTCGGCTTGCGCTGACCGTCGCCTATGCCCCGGCAGTATTCGTTCGTGAAATTTACCAGTGCAAACATCACAAGGTCCATGCCGAGAAAATAAATGTAGTAGCCGATCAAAGATCTAAGCCTTACCGACGAACCTATGATGATGATATTTCCGATCATAGGCGGCAGCAGAGCGAACTCCAGCAGACCGACTGTTTTAGCAAACCTCTTGCGGGAACGCAGCGCTTTTGTTCCGCACACAGCAAGCACAAGTGCCAGGATACTGAGCACCCCGGAATAGAATATCCTAAGATCCAAGCCGATCACCGCCTTTACTTAGAAGTCAGATGTCAGATCTCTGACACAAGCCAATTCTTATACAAATCATACCATAAAAACTGTTTTTTGTCAATTATTCAAAGGCAGTGTTTAAAATATTTGTGTATTTCGTACAAATCAAGCGTCCCTGCAAAGCAATGCAGGAACGCTGTTTTTGTTATTCTATCACCGCATTTGCAAGCATCAGCTTGATACGGTTCTCCTGGTTTACCTTAGTGGCACCGGGGTCATAGTCAATAGCCACGATATTGGCATCGGGGTAGGCTTCCTTTATGCGCCTGGACATCCCCTTTGCAACTATGTGGTTAGGCAGACAGCCGAAGGGCTGGGTGCAGATTATGTTCTTTGTTCCGGTCTCGGCCAGAGCCGCCATCTCGGCGGTTATCAGCCAGCCCTCGCCCATCTTGACGCCCTGATTCATATACTTGTCAGCACATTTTCTAAGGTGCTCAAAGTCATGGGGCGGCTGGAAGTCGGAACACTCCTTGATTATTCTTATCTGCTGCTTCTGGAATTTATAAAGGATATCATATCCGATCCCGAACAGGAAATAGTCCTTGTCCTTCTTGTCATAGAGCAGACCGTCGTTCACGGAATCCGATGCGCAGTAGAGCACGAAGTCCAGAAGTCCCGGAACGTTAGGCTCACAACCCTCTTCAAGCAGGAACTCATTGAGGTGGTTGTTCGCAAGAGGCGAATACTTAACATAGATCTCGCCGACGATACCGACCTTGGGCTTTTTCTCCTTTGTTCTCTCGATAGCTGAAAAGTCCTTGAGTATAGCACGGTAGATGCTCTTTGTGTGCATATATCTGTTTCTTGTCTCAAACAGCTTTCCGAGCCTGTGCTGCCATCTTGCCAGGAGCCTGTCGGTCTCACCCTTGTTCACTTCATAGGGCTTGCACTGGTTGTAGAGGAGCATCAGCATATCGCCGTAGAGAACGGCATAAATAAGCTTTAATGCGATAGACGGTGTAACGTCTATGGATGCGTTCTTTTCAAGACCGCTGAAATTAAGGGACAGAACAGGTATCTGGGGATAGGTCTCCGAGAGCGCCTTCCTCAGCAGGTGGATGTAGTTTGAAGCTCTGCATCCGCCTCCTGTCTGCGAGATCAGCAGCGCTGTATGATCAAGGTCATACTTGCCGCTTTTCAAAGCGTCCATGAACTGTCCCACCACCAGCAGCGCCGGATAGCAGGTGTCGTTGTGGACGTTTTTGAGTCCCTCGTCTATAACGTTTCTTGTGGAAGTCTGCAAAAGCTCCATGTTATAGCCGTATTTCTTATAGATAGCCATTATAAGCTTGAAGTGGATAGGCAGCATATCCGGGATGAGGATAGTGTATTCCCTGCGCCTTGATTTATCAAGATAGGATCGGTTCACTCTGTCAGAGCCCGATGTTTTAGTCACCTTTTCGCTCTTGCTCATGCTGTGATCTCCTCCTTCTTTATCTCCTGTGATGCCTGTTTCTCTTCAAGGGCTGCCGCCAGCGAGCGCAGCCTTATCTTTGCGGCACCAAGGTTCGTTATCTCGTCTATTTTCAGCTGTGTATAAAGCTTGCCCTTTTCTTCAAGGATAGCTCTCACCTCGTCGGTGGTGACAGCGTCGATGCCGCAGCCGAAGGAGACCAGCTGTACCAGCTGCATATCCTCGTGCTCGCAGACATATTCAGCCGCCCTGTAAAGACGTGAATGGTAGGTCCACTGGTTGAGGACGTCGAGAGCCGGCGTGTTCACAAGGTTTGAAACACTATCCTCGGTGATAACGGCAAATCCCAGGGAAGCTATAAGCTTATGGATGCCGTGATTTATCTCGGGGTCGATATGATATGGTCTGCCTGCCAGAACGACTATCTGCTCGCCCTTTCTTCTTGCCTCTGCCATTATCTCCATAGCCTTGGCTTCTATATCCCTGCGGTATCTGAACTGCTCGGAATAAGCCTTGTTGAGAACAGCGGCTACCTTGTCCTTGGTTATGCCGTATTTTGCAAGGCTCCTTGCAACGGCCTTTGCCACATGGTTCTTGCGGTTTATATCAAGATAGGGAGCGATGAAGTTCTCATCTGTCAGCTCATCATTGTTGGCTTTCAGAAGCTCCGGATAGTAAGCTACCACAGGACAGTTATAGTGGTTGTCCGACTGTCCCTCGTCCATATTGTAGCTCATACAGGGATAGAAGATAAAGTCAACTCCCTGCTCCAGCAGACTCTCGATATGGCCGTGACAGAGTTTAGCAGGATAGCACACAGTATCCGAGGGTATGGTCTGCTGACCCTTATAGTAGGTGGCTCTTGTTGACTCTTCCGAGATGACCACCTCGAAGCCCAGCTCTTTGAGCATGGTAGCAAAGTAAGGCATCAGGTCATAATAGGAAAGCGCCAGCGGGATGCCCACCCTTGCGATGGGCGCTGCAGGCTTGTCATCCGCATAGGAGAGTATCTTGCGGTATTTATACTCGACAAGGTTCTCCGTCCTGTCGGTGAGCTTTATGCCTGCTCCCTTTTCACATCTGTTGCCCGAAGTGAAGCGGTGACCGTCATTGAAGCGGATTATCGTCAGATTGCAGTGTGCTCCGCAGCCGCCGCAGGTAACAGCGCTGGACTTGTAGGAGAACTGCTCGAGCTGCTCCTTTGAAAGAACATTGGAATTCTTGTCGAGCCCTCTGGACTTTTCTTTTGCAAACAGCGCACAGCCGAAGGCACCCATAAGGCCTGCAATAGCGGGTCTTATAACATTTCTTCCAAGCTCCATCTCGAACGAGCGCAGCACAGCATCATTGAGGAAGGTACCGCCCTGAACGACGATATTCTTTCCCAGCTCGTCAATGGACTTTGCACGGATGACCTTATATACCGCATTTTTTATGATCGAGGACGAAAGGCCTGCCGAGATATCCTCGACGGAAGCGCCGTCCTTCTGTGCCTGCTTTACGGACGAGTTCATAAACACAGTGCAGCGTGAGCCAAGCTCAACGGGAGCCTTTGCAAAAAGCCCCAGCCTTGCAAACTCTGCGATATCATAGCCCATAGCTCCGGCAAAGGTCTGGATAAAGGAGCCGCAGCCCGAGGAGCAAGCCTCGTTTAGCATAATGGAATCTATAGCGTTCTGCTTTATCTTGAAGCACTTGATGTCCTGGCCGCCGATATCGATAATGAAGTCAACGTCCGGACAGAAATAAGCCGCAGCCTTATAATGGGCAACAGTCTCGACTATACCGTAGTCTACACCGAGACCCGCCTTGATAAGCTCCTCGCCGTAGCCTGTGACAGCGGAAGCCTTGATAACAAGGTTGGGATTTGCAAGCTCATATATCTCGCCCAGCTTCTGTGCGATGATGTCAAGGGGCTGTCCCCTGTTGGAGCAGTAGTGCTGGTAAAGGAGCTTGCCGTCAGGAGTGATGAGCACCAGCTTTGTTGTGGTGGAGCCGGCATCTATTCCGAGGTATGCCTCTCCCTCATATTCTCTTATATCCTCATAGCGCAGGTCGGACTTCATGTGTCTCTTAACGAACTCGTTATAGTCCTCTCTGCTGTCAAAAAGGCGCTTGCCTATAACTATGCTGTCGCCTGTTTTTGCATTCTTTATCTTCTCCAGAGCCTCGTCGATAGTCATCTCTTCAGCCAGGGTGTCCGCATGGAGAGCGGCACCGAAACCCATATAGCAGGACGAATTCTCAGGGAGAACTGCGTTTTCTTCTGTAAGCGAAAGTGTCTCTCTGAAGGCCTTTCTCAAAGCGCTCAGATATGTAAGCGGTCCGCCCAGGAAAAGCACCTGACCGGCTATCTTTCTTCCCTGCGCAAGACCCGACACTGTCTGGTCGACCACGGCCTGGAAGATAGAAGCTGCGATGTCTTCTTTCTTGGCACCCTGATTAAGCAGCGGCTGGATATCGCTCTTTGCGAAAACTCCACACCTTGAAGCGATAGGATAAAGCTTCTGTGCTTTAAGAGCTAGCTCGTTCATCTCGTCGGGGTCAACTCCCAGAAGCCCTGCCATCTGGTCGATGAAGGCTCCCGTTCCGCCGGCGCAGGAGCCGTTCATTCGCTGCTCCACTCCGCCGGTGAGGAAGATTATCTTTGCGTCCTCGCCGCCAAGCTCCACAACGACGTCAGCCTTGGGGTAGCGCTTGTTTACGGCGATGAAAGCCGAGAACACCTCCTGTACAAAGGCGATGCCGCTTGCCTGTGCAATGCCGAGACCCGCAGAGCCCGTTATGGCAATGCGGAATTTATCCTCGGGATAAAGCTCTCTTATAGCGCTCAGCTGCTGTGCAACTGTCTCACGCACCTTTGAGAAGTGTCTCTCATATTTGTTATAGACAAATTCGCCCTCGTCAAGAATGACCGTCTTGACGGTGGTGGAGCCGACATCTATTCCGAGATCGTATATTTTGCTCATTCTTATCCAGCCTTTCGCTTTTTTTCTCGCTTGTGTTAAGTCTTTGTTCACATAAAAATACTATCATAACATTATAACACAAAACAACAAAAAATGCAAGCACTTTATCACGAGCCGCCAAGCATGAACACCCCGAACAAACAGCTGCCGCCCGCTGGGATCAGTGCGGCACAAAAGTTGGGCATTTTAGACAAATAGACTTTACTTTCGGCAAATATTGTGGTATAATCATCATATCATATAAAAAAAGGAGCTGACACTATGAAGCTGATGTTTATCGGAGCCGACCACGAGGTCACCGGCAGCTGTACCTATATCGAGGCCTGCGACAGAAAATTCCTTGTGGATTTCGGAATGGAACAGGGTGCGGACAAATTTGAAAACGCTAAGATACCCTGTGCTCCCGGCGAGATAGACTTTGTTTTGCTTACCCACGCACATATAGACCACTCGGGTCTTCTGCCGCTTCTTGCCGCAGGCGGCTTCAAGGGGGCTGTCCACGCAACGGACGCCACCTGCAACCTCTGCGAGATAATGCTAAGAGACTCGGCAAACATCCAGGAGACAGAGGCTGAATGGCGCAGCCGCAAGAACAGACGTAAAGGCAACGCCGACACAGACCCCCTCTACACTCTTGCTGATGCAGAGGCGGCTATCGCCTGTCTTTGTCCCCACCGCTATGATGAGAGCATCGAGATAAGCGAAGGGATAAACGTAAGGTTCGTTGACGCAGGCCATCTGCTGGGCTCGGCTTCGGTGGAGCTGACCCTGACCGAGGGCGGCGAGACCAGAAAGATCGTTTTCTCGGGAGATATAGGAAACCTCAACCAGCCGCTTATCCGTGACCCTCAGTATCTTGAGGACGCTGACTATGCGGTAATGGAATCGACCTACGGTAACAGGTATCACGAAAAGCCCAAGGGCGACTACATCCACGACCTTGCCGCTGTTTTGCAGCGCACCTTTGACAGGGGAGGAAATGTTGTGATCCCCTCTTTCGCTGTGGGCAGGACCCAGGAGCTTTTATACTTTATCAGAAAGATAAAAGCCGATTCTATGATAAAAGGCCACGACGGCTTCAAGGTATGGATAGACTCCCCTCTTGCTATCGAGGCAACAGGGATATTCAACCGCAACAAGAACTCCTGCTTTGATGAGGAAGCTATGGAATTTGTGAGAGCCGATATCAATCCGCTCACCTTCCAGGGTCTGGAGACGGCTGTCACCAGCGACGAATCGAGGGCGATAAACTTTGACCCCTCACCGAAGGTGATAATCTCCGCCAGCGGAATGTGTGAGGCAGGACGAATAAAACACCATCTCAAGCATAATCTGTGGAGAGAGGAGTGTACTGTCCTGTTCGTGGGCTATCAGGCAGCGAACACTCTCGGGCGCAGCATCGTTGACGGCGCAAAGATAGTCAGACTCTTCGGTGAAGAGATCGCAGTAAAGGCCGAGATAAGGGTGCTGGCAGGTATAAGCGCCCATGCCGACAAGGCAGGGCTCGACCGCTGGATAACAAACTTCAAGAGAGTTGACAAGGTGTTTGTCAATCACGGCGACGAGGAAAGCGCCGACAGCTATACACAGCATCTCAGAGACGAGCTTCACATCGACGCCTATGCGCCTTACAGCGGAGCAGAGCTTGACCTTGTGACGGGAAAGTTCACAAACGCAGAGCCTGTCAGGATCGCACGCAAGGAAGTTGTCACCAACAACTATCAGCGCCTGCTCACTGCTATGGACAGACTTGCATCCCTGGTCAAGGCCAGCAAAGGGCTCAACAACAAGGATCTTGCAAGGCTTACGGATTCCATAAACAATCTGTGCTCGAAATTCTGATCAGAAAGGACAATAGCAGAAATGAAAAAAATCAGTATAAGCACCATTAACCAGAAGATCAAAGAGGGTGCTTCGGAGTTTGTAAGCGAGTGCTCAAAGAGGTATGCGAACAAGCTTGAAGAAACGGCCCAGACTATTTATGAGACGAGAGAAGAAAAGCCGGTGCTGCTCATCTCGGGACCCTCGGGTTCGGGAAAGACCACCACAGCCATAAAGCTCGACGAGCTGCTGGAAGCGAGAGGAGTAACGGTCCACACCATATCACTGGATGACTATTTTCTTCCTGCCGACCAGTACATTATCAAGTTTGACAAGCACGGGAAACCTGACTATGAAACGCCGGACAGGATAGACTTTGAGCTTCTGAAAAAGGATATGACAAGGCTTTGGAACGGCGAAAGGGTCACACTTCCGAAATTCAAATTTGCCGACCAGTCAAGAGGCAAAGGCGAGACTATAAGCCTCGGCAAGAACGAGATAGTGGCGATCGAGAGCATCCATGCGCTCAACCCCCTGATAACAAAGGACGCCGACGGCATGGCGAACACCGTGTATATAAGCGTGCGCCGCAGGACAGAGCTTGAAGACGGCACTATGCTCCACCCGAAGTTCCACAGGCTCATGCGCCGCCTTATAAGAGACCGCTCCTACAGAGGACGCAGCTTTGCGGACACTCTCGATATGTTCAAGAGCGTCCAGCTGGGCGAAGACAAATACATAATGCCATACAAGCAGGAAGCGACTATCCAGATAGACACCTATTTCGCCTACGAGCCGGCGCTTTATAAGAAGTTCATCCTCGAAGAGCTGGAGAAGACAGCCGAGACCTATGAGGGCTTCGAGCCCTTCGAGCCGATGCTAAGAGCGCTAAAGGAGATAGACCCCCTCGATGAAAGTCTTATCCCGGCAAACGCCCTTTGCAGGGAGTTCATCGGCGGAAGCAGCTACTCATACTAAAGCTTAAAAAACAAAGAAAGAATAATGATGCACCGCATAGAACGGTCATCATTATTCTTTCTTTTTTAGTTCTTATATCTTCCAGATATTCTCGGCATAGTCCTTTATGGTCCTGTCGGAGGAGAACTTGCCGGCGCCGGCGATATTGAGCCAGCACTTCTTGGCAAAGGCCAGTCTGTCCTTATAGTCAGAGTTTGCTCTGAGCTTTGTCTTTACATAGTCCTCAAGGTCGCCCAGAACATAATAGTGGTCGGGAACGTGCCAGCTGGCGCCGTCTGTGAGAGCCTTGTAAAGCTCCTTGAAGCTGCCCTCCTGGTCGGAAGCAGCTCCGCCGTCATCAAACTCTCCGTCGATAAGCTTTTCTACAGCCTTCGCTATCATCTCGTTCTCGAGGATGATCTTTCTGGGATCGTAGGAGGGCATGATCTTAGCCAGCTCCTCGACACGGGCGCCAAAGATGTAGTTGTTTTCTTCGCCTGCCTCCTCGGCTATCTCGACATTGGCTCCGTCATAGGTCCCAAGGGTGACAGCGCCGTTGAGCATAAGCTTCATATTGCCTGTGCCGCTGGCCTCTGTGCCTGCTGTGGATATCTGCTCGGAAATGTCTGCCGCTGTCACAAGCTTCTCGGCATAGGAGACATTGTAGTTTGAAACGAACACGACTCTCAGCTTATCCTTTGTGTCGGGGTCGTTATTGACAAGGTCTGCGATCTCGCCGATAAACTTGATTATCGCCTTTGCTCTCCTGTATCCGGGAGCAGACTTTGCTCCGAAGATATATGTGGTGGGCGTAAAGTCAGTGACAGTGCCATCCTTGATACCGTTATAGATGCAAAGAATAGACAGAGCATTGAGAAGCTGTCTCTTGTATTCGTGCAGGCGCTTTATCTGAATGTCGAATACGGACTGCGGGTCTATTTCTACACCGTCATGCTCCTTGATAAACTGCGCCAGCTGATATTTCTTAGCTTCCTTTACAGCCATGAATTCTTTCAGGACCGCTTCGTCGTCGGCAAACTTTTCAAGACCTCTTAAAAGAGATGCGTCCCTGACCCAATCGGCAGAGCCCAGAAGCTTTGTGATAAGAGCCGAAAGCTCGGGGTTGCAAAGGGCCAGCCAGCGGCGCTGGGTGATACCGTTCGTCTTGTTCTGGAAGCGCTCGGGATAAAGCTCGTACCAGTCTTTGAGCGCATCGTTTTTGAGTATCTCTGTGTGGATAGCAGCAACGCCGTTTACGTAGCTTGAAACATAGATAGCCATAAATGCCATTCTCACAGAACCTTCAGCAACAGGAGAAAGCTTTGTGATAAATGCCCTGTCCTTGCCAAGAGCATACATATCCTTGATGAAGCGCTCGTTTATCATAAGAATGATGCCGTAAACCTCGGGCAGCAGGCTCTCGACCATGGAGCACTGCCACTTTTCAAGAGCCTCAGCCATTATCGTGTGGTTGGTATAGTTGAACACCTTGCGTGCGGTCTCCAGAGCCTTGTCAAACTCAAAGCCGTGGTCGGCTGTCAGCTGTCTTATAAGCTCGGGAACGGCAATAACGGGGTGGGTATCGTTTAGCTGGATAGTCACAAACTCAGCCAGCGTATCAAGCGAGCCGTGCTCACGGATATGCTTTCTTATGATGTCTGTCACCGATGCTGCGGAGAAGAAATACTCCTGTCTTAGTCTCAGTATCTTGCCCTCGTTGGTGTTGTCATTGGGGTAGAGTACCTTTGAGATATTCTCGGCGTCGTTCTTTGCCTTTACAGCGCCGTCATAGTTTCCCTTGTCAAATTCAAGGAAATCAAAGCCCTGTGCGCTCTCTGCCTGCCAGAGCCTCAGCGTTCCCACATTCTTGGTCCCGAAGCCTATTACGGGCATATCATAAGGCACAGCCTTGACAGTCATATCGGAGTATTTAACATCCACAGTATCGGCGTCATTCCTTACCGACCAGGGGTCTCCGTGGGCGGTCCAATCATCGGCCTCCTCTCGCTGGAAGCCGTCAACTATCTTCTGCTTGAAAAGGCCGTATTTATATCTGATGCCGTAGCCGTCCAGGGGCAGGTCAAGCGTTGCCGCAGAGTCAAGGAAGCAGGCAGCGAGCCTTCCCAGGCCGCCGTTTCCAAGGGCCGCATCCTCTATCTCTTCAAGCTGGGCAAGGCTCCTGCCGTGAGCCTTCAGCACCTCATCCACAGTTTCTGTAAGCCCCAGACAAAGAAGGTTGTTATGCACAGCTCTTCCCATCAGGAACTCCATCGAAAGATAGCAGGCTCTCCTCTTTGAAAGATGCTGTGCTCTGCTGTTTTCCCAGTCATTTGCGATATAGTCCATAACACAGCCGGAGACTGCCAGATGAAGCTCATAGACCGAAGCGGTCTCGGGTGTCTTTCTGTAGTCCTTCATAAGCGCTTCCGAAAGCTTTTGCTCGAAATAATTCTTATCCATTGTCTGCCCCCCTATTTTTTGTTCACACGTCCGTATGTCCTTGTCAGTTCATAAAGCCTTGTTATCAGCTCATCGTCAAGAGCATCCAGCGACTCCATTCTCCATGCCCAATTGCCGCCAAGGGTCGAAGGCGTGTTCATCCTGGCTTCGCTCCCAAGACAGAGGATATCCTGCATCTGGGCGATAGCCGTGTCGCTGATGCTTGACCAGCAGAGCCTTACCAGCGCCCAGGGAACATACTTGTCGTTTTTAAGTCCGAGATACTGCTTGCAGAACTTTGCCGTTCCCGCATCGCAGTTCTTTATCCAGCCTGCTGCTGTCTCGTTGTCGTGGGTGCCTGTATAGCACACGCTGTTGGTGTTTTTGAAATTATGCGGCAGATACCCGTTAGAAGGGTCGCCGTCAAAGGCAAACTCCAGCACCTTCATTCCCGGATAGCCGCTGGCTTCCAGCATTTTTACGACCTTCTTGGTGAGGAACCCAAGGTCCTCGGCGATGATGCTGATATCCCCAAGCTGCTTTTTAACTTCCTTGAAGAGCTTCATATCCGGCCCCTTGCGCCATCTGCCCTTTCTTGCGTTCTTGGCGCCGTAAGGGATACAGTAGTAGCTCTCAAAACCTCTGAAATGGTCTATCCTTATTACGTCGTATACCTTGGAAGCCGCCTTGATGCGCTTTATCCACCAGGCATAGCGCTCTCTTGACATAACATCCCAGCGGTAGAGAGGGTTTCCCCACAGCTGACCGTCAGCCGAGAAAGCATCCGGCGGACAGCCTGCAACCTCATTGGGACGCTTCTGCTTGTCAAGGTCGAAATACTGCGGTGTCAGCCAGACCTCAACGCTGTCATAGGAAACATAGATCGGGATATCTCCGATGATATCTATACCGTTCTCGTTGGCGTACTTTTTCAGGTTCTTGAACTGCTGGAAATACTTGAACTGGACAAAGCACCAGAAATCAATGTCGTTTGAGTATTCTTTTCTGGCACTCTTCAAAGCCTTCGGCTTGCAGGATTTCAGAGAATCCTCCCACTCATACCAGGCCTTTGCTCCGTGAGCCATTTTCAGCGACATGAAAAGCGCATAGTCATAGAGCCAGTCCTTATTCTCCAGAACAAACTTTACAAATGCCTTTTCGGATGTCTTGCGAAAACGCTTGTGAGCCTTTTTGAGCACCTTGAAGCACTCGTTGTATATCTTCTCATAATCGACCTTAGTCCTGTCATTGCCCCAGTCGATGCCCTTATATTCGTCGGCTTTCAGATAGCCCTCTTTCTCGAGAGTCTCAAAGTCGATAAAATACGGGTTGCCCGCAAAGATCGAAAAGCTCTGATAGGGCGAATCGCCGTAGCTTGTGGGAGAGATAGGCAGTATCTGCCAGCAGGACTGGCCCGAGCGCTTCAGAAAATCAACGAACGCATAGGCTTCCTTTCCCAGCTTTCCTATGCCGTATTCATTCGGCAGGGATGATATGTGCATCAGTATTCCGCTTTTTCGCATAAAGATCTGTCCTTTCGTCTAGTGTTGTCAGGATCATAGCATATATGGCTTAAATCTGCTTAAAACTCTTTGTTCTCTTTTCCCAGAGAACAAATATAAGGAGTGCCGCAAGGGCCCCCGTGATACCGCCGCAGGTGTCTATCAGCACGTCTCTGAGCTCACAGGATCTGCCGTCCGAAAAAAGCTGGTGGAGCTCATCCGTGACGGAGTAAAGAGAGGTGAGCACTGCCGCAAGGGCTGTGCGCAGCCTTTTTTCCTTTGTTTTATAAAGGCACCAGAACACCAGCGCTCCCAGCACAAGGTATTCGGTAAAGTGTGCGCTCTTGCGAACGATAAATGTCACGGTGTCGGTTATCTGTTTCTGTCTTGCCTCGCTGAAGCTGTCATAATCGGGAACAAAAACATCTATCACGATCCCGACTATCCTGCCGCTCTGCTTGCCGGATGTGTCTGCGCTGTTAGAAGAGAACAAAAATATCAGAGCACACCACAGCCCTGTTATGATAAAGCGAAGCGCCTTACTTTTCAGTATTGTTTTCAATATAGCTCATAAGCTCCTTTTTTTCATTTGCACATTCGCCGTCGATAACAGCGTCCAGCGCCAGCTGCAGCGCCTTGCCTATCTGTCTGCCGTCAAAGCCTGCATCTATAAGATCATGGCCGTTTATCGCCAGCTGTCTGAGCGACAGCACAGGGCGCTCTTCAAGTATCTCCTCATAAAGCGCTCTGAAGCGGTCAAGCTCTTCAAGCTTTTCTTCTATCATATAGTTCGACTGCGCCAGTGTATCAGCATAGCGGACATCCAGATAGTCCTCGAAAAATCCTGTTCCGTGCTTTGAGATAAACTTCATCACGGACTTCTTCGTGCAGGCTATGCGGTTGTCGTGGTTTCTCACAAGCTCGCAGATACGCTCTCTTGAAGCGTTATCGGTTTTTAGCCGCCTCAGCACCTCATCCGCCGTCTCGCCGCCCTTGACAGGATGCCCCTTGAAGTGGTCAACTCCGTTTTCGTCGGTGGTCCTGCAAAGGGGCTTCGCTATGTCATGGAGCAGCATAGTCATCCTTAGCGCCGGCTCTTTTCTTATATTTCCCACACTGCGGCAGATGTGCTCATACACAGTGTAGCAGTGGTGAGGATTGTGCTGGATATATCCCACACAGCTCGCAAGCTCGGGGATCACCACACACATGACCTCGGAAAACTCCAGCAGCACAGCCGTTGCCCGGTCTCCGCATAGCAGCTTGAAAAGCTCCTGGGCTATACGCTCCGCCGATATGCTTTTAAGCAGGAAGCGGTTTCTCATTACCGAGGCCGCCGTTTCGTCCTCTATCTCGAAGCCCAGCATCGAGGAAAACCTCATTGCCCGAAGGATCCTCAGAGCATCTTCATCAAAGCGCCTGTCAGGCTCGCCCACGCATCTTATTATCCTTTTGTCCAGGTCATCCCTGCCGCCGAACATATCCACAAGCCCTGTGCGGTCTGAATAGGCCATAGCATTCACGGTGAAATCACGGCGTGAAAGGTCCTCCTCCAGCGTCTTTGAAAAGGTCACCTGCTTGGGATGCCGGTGGTCCTCATACTCTCCGTCGCTGCGGAAGGTGGTTATCTCTACCGGCTTGTGCTCGACCATAGCGGTCACTGTGCCGTGCTTTATCCCCGTGTCGATAAGGTGGAGCCCGGAAAGGGCTTTCTTCATCTGCTCCGGCTCTGCATCGGTACAGACGTCAAAATCGTGGGGCTCGCTTCCGAGCAGCTGGTCTCTCACACAGCCGCCCACGATATAGGCTTCATATCCCGAAAGCTCCAGCAGAGCGATCACCTTGTTGACATAGGACGGGATCCTAATCTTTTCTTTCATATCTTTATTTCAAAAAGTCTCGCTGTACACGGTCTGTCAAAGCGCACCGTCAGCTTGCCTGCCGAGGGCGAAAACTCAAAGGGATACTCGTTAAAATCGGGATAAAGACACTTTATCTTTACGTCCTTTCCTTTGAGGAACTCAAGCGGCAGCCCGCAGGTATCATCTCCTGCTCTTCTCCATACCGCAAGATAAGCCTTATCCTTTGTTTTCAGCCCAAGGCACACCCAGTCGTCCTTAAAGTCCGAAAGACCCAGGGGCCAGAAGGGTACAGCCTCTCTTATATCCTTTCTTATCCTCTTGTAGATATCAAGCCCCTGTCTGACCAGCGCCAGCCTCTCATCATCGATGTTTGCAAGGTGTCCGCTCTGGTGGATACGCAGAAGCATTGCGTTTATCATATTGAAAACAGTCTCCTCACGGTCACCCTGACTCATGGGATAACACCACACAGCTGACTGCTCGGGGCAGACAGCAAGGGGCGAATTGGCAGCGATGGTACAGTATTTCTTATAGTCATCCTGGTCAGAGGTGGACTGGATAGAATAGCGTGAAAGCATAGCGTAGTCCATTCTCAATCCGCCGCTGGAGCAGTTTTCTATGACAAGCTCCGGATATCTTTCAAACACGCCGTCCAGCCACTCCAGATAAGCCCTCTGGTGTCCCAGCAGGCCGTCACCGAAGCTGTCGGCATCCCTCTCGGTGCCTATGCCCGGTTCGATGTTGTAGTCCATCTTTATATAGCCTATGCCGTATTCGTTTATCAGCCTGTCAATAACACCGTCAGCAAAAGCCCTTACCTCTTCATTCCTGAAATCCAGCTGATAGCGGCTGCGGTCAAACACACGCTTTCCGTGGCGGGTAAAGAACCAGCTGTCATCAGCCCTTTTGTCCACCAGCGGACAGTTTATGCCCATGACCTCTATCTCCAGCCAAACGCCGGGTATCATACCCTTTTGCCTGATATAGTCGGTAACGGGTCTGAGCCCCTCGGGGAAGCGCTTTAAGCTTACCTCCCACTCGCCGACCTCGTCCCACCAGCCGCCGTCGGCATACCAGCCTGCGTCGATAACGAAATACTCGCAGCCAGCCTTCTTTGCGGCATCTATCAGAGGATATTCCTTGTCTGCCGTCGGGTCGCCCCAGAGACAGTTCATATAGTCGTTGAAAATAACGGGCAGGCGCTTGTTGTCGTCGTTCTTGCGCCTTATCTTCCTGCGGTACTTTGTAAGCTCGCCCACGGCTTCTTCAAGGCCGCCCCTGACAACGCCCACCGCACATTTAACGCTCTCAAAGCGCTCACCGGGAGCCAGCTCCTTCGACCAGTGAGACTCTATCTCGGAGGGCCCGGAAAGCTGGAGATAAAGGCTTCCCTCCTGGTCGCTTATCTCCCAGTGCCAGGAGCCGTTGTGCTCTATCTGCCATATCATAGCTGTGCCGGCTTCGGTGTTTCGCAGAGAGCCCATGGGGATGAATTCCTTTGCCGACCAGTTACCCACATTGGTAACGCCGAACACCTTCGACGAGTGCTGCCAGGTGTAGGGCTGCGCCATAGCAAGGCCGGCCTCGGAAAGGGTATACTCCCTCCACTGGACCTCACGCTGCCAGGAATTGTGACAGACACCGATCATCAGCTTGTCGTCCTGACAGAGGAGCCCCTCTTTCTCTATGCCTGTCAGCGCAAAGGACGAAACATATTCAAGCGTCTGTGTCTTATCGCCCTCGTTTATGACCTCCGTCCAGCACCTGACAACGGATGTGTTCGTATAAAACTGAAAATGCGACACCGCACAAAGCCCCGTCTGCTCATCAAACGTGGTTATCTCGAGCTTTCTGCCGAGGTCATTGTTAGTGTCGCCAAAACTTCTGAACTTCATCCTGTATCCCGGAGCGGTCACGATGTATTTGTTTCCGTGTCTTTCGCCGGGGCGGTCATAGCCGCTGACCTGCAGCTCAAGCAGGCGAAACGCAAGCTTGCCTGCACGCTCATGCACCTTGCTCTCATCAAAGGGCACAGCCCCGAAGTGCATGAGCTTCGGCTCATTGTCGTCTGTCACATCAAGAACAAAGTATATCCCGTTTTCGTATATATCATATCTTTTCATATCACTGCGCTCCTTACAGGGTCAGAGGATAGTTATTTTTTCACACCGTATGCTTCAAAGGCCTCCTCAACAGTGCCGTCGACCTCGACCTTGCCGTTTTTAAGGAAGATAGCTCTCTTGCAGGTCTCCTCTATCGCCTGACGGGAATGGGACACGAACAGCACGGTAACACCTGCTTCGATGACCTCATTTATCTTGTCACGGCATTTCTTCTGGAAATCCGCATCTCCCACGCTCAGAGCCTCGTCCACAACGAGGATATCGGGGTGGATGTTTATGTTTATCGCAAAGCCCAGCCTCATTTTCATACCGCTGGAATAGGTCCTTACAGGCTGGTCTATATACTCTCCGAGATCTGCAAAGTCGATTATATCCTGCTCGATCTCCTTTATCTGAGCGTCATTGAGACCGAGAAGATAGCCCTTGAGATAGATATTCTCTATCCCCGTCATATCCGGAGAAAACCCTGCTGTCAGCTCGAGGAGAGCAGCGACCTTTCCGTTTACGGTTATCTCGCCGCTGGTGGGAAAGCTTACTCCCGTTATCATCTTGAGTATGGTGGACTTTCCTGCACCGTTCTTTCCGATGATGCCCACAGACTCTCCCTGATAGATCTTAAAGCTCACGCCCTTCAAAGCAGGGTGCTTCTTTACGCCCCTGTTCTTGGTGAATATCGCCTTGAAACGAGCCTTCTCGTTCTTGTAAAGGAAATATTCTTTTTTTACGTCATTAAATTCTATGATCGGTTCCTTGTCCATTATTTATCTCCTGATGCCCGTATCAAAGCACGTCGGGCAGTATCTTTCTGAATTTCTTATAGGTGTGGCCGCCGAGAAGTATCAGGAACAGAAGCTCTGCAAAGAAGACGACCGTCTCGGTGGTATAATTGCTGTCAAAGGCAAGGGTGTGGGTGAGAAAGCATTTGCGGTAGCCGTTGACAAAGTAGTTAATGGGGTTTATGTACATAAGTCTCTTCACCCAGAGAGGCTCGATATCATAGGTGTTCCACAGCGTTCCCGACAGCCAGAAAAGGCCTGTGATTATCGAATTTATCAGGTTCTCAAAATCCTTGCTGAACGCACTCAGCGGAGCTGTCGTCCAAGATAGTGCAAGGAAGAACACATACATCATGAAAGCGTAGTAAACAAACTGTAGGTTATAAACGCTGGGGCCAAATCCGCTGAGCCAGAGCACAGCGTACATTATAGCACAGAGCAGGATATGTACATAGAGTCCCGAAAGGGATGTGAACGTCATTATGTTCGATACCGGGAACGACAGCTTGGTCACGAACTGCTTGTTCTGCCTTATCGAGCGTGAACCTCCGATGATGCACTCGGAGATATAGAACCACGGCACATATCCCGTGAGCAGGAAAATAAAGGTGGGGTACTTGTCATTGATAAAGTGGACACCGCCGTTTCTCCGAAGCCCCACATCGAAAGCGAACCACAAAATGAACAGGGTGAAGGTCGGCTTGATAAGCGCCCAGACAGGGCCAAGTGCTGCACCCTTGTATTTTTTAATAAGCTCGTTGACCGAGAGCATCCTTATCTGCTTGGCCTTTCCCTTATGCTCGATAAAGATCTGCTTGAGTCCGAAAACATCGTGTTTTTCTTCCATATTTCAACCTTCCTCTAAATGATAGCCGCCCCGTTCCGGCGGCGTAAAAGCTCTGTAATGCCTTTCCCGGCATTTCCCGTCCCCTCCGCCGAAGGCGGTGCGGGGACTCCTATCCCCTCAAAAGCTTTTTATATATTACACCGGTAAGCCTGGCCGGCATTATAAAAATGAACAGCTGCAATGCACAGGGGGCTGCGAAATCAATGAATGACGAATAGCCGCTTCTGAAAAGGCGCCACCTGACCTTGAAGAAAGCCTTGGTGTTCGCCCAGTTGCGCCGTCTTTCATAGTTGCCCTTAGTCACACGGTAGCGCACGAGCACCCGGCCTATATTCACGCCGTAGGCTCCCTCTCTGAGCATATTGGCAACGAACTCATAGTCCTCACAGCGCTTGATCGTGCTGTAGCCGCCGGCTTTCAGCGCCAGAGCTTTTTTATAGACAAGAGTCTGATTGTTGAAGGGGTTGCGCCTTTTTGAATACTTGTGTATCTCGGAGTTCTTGAGCGGAGTTTTCTTGACAGCCAGCGCCTCGCCCGTATCGGAGTCGAACTCCTCGATGTAGGCTCCCAGCATATCTATCTCCGGGTGTCTCGCCATTGCCCTGACCGAGCACTCGCAGCGCTGTGGCAAAGCGACATCATCCGAGTCCATCTTTACGATGATCTCATGTCTGCATTTATCTATCCCGAAGTTTGCACAGGCGCCCGTCCCCGAGCGCTCCTCCATCCTGTAAACGTGAAGCGCTTCGTTTTGCACCGAAAGCTCTTCTATGACCGCATCCAGCTCCGGGGTGAGCTCGCCGTCACAGACCAGCACAAAGTCATCCGTCGGAAGGGTCTGCGAGAGCATACTGCAAACGCTCTCTTTAAAAAAGGCCGGATCTTCGCCGTCATACACCGACATCAGCACACTGTAAGGGGGCAGTTTTTCCACAGCAGCTCTCTCCTTTCTACGGATCTCGTTATTCCGTATTATTATACCATTTCTGCCCGGATTTGTCAATTGTAAAGCCCTTGTGTTTATATCGAATTTAACCAATGACCGGAACAGGTTTTTATCTATAACAGACAATAAAAAACAGAGCACTGCTTTTGTCTGCAATGCTCTGTCAGGTACATTATGCTGTTTTGTCAAGAAAAGCTTTAAACGGCTTGATCGATCCTGTCCCCTGCCGGGTATTTCTGTGAGAACTTCTTTTTGTAAACAAGAGCGCAGATGACAGAAAAGATCGTTGCGGATACGCAGCCGTAGATAATGTCCGTAGGATAATGTACTCCGACATAAAGCCTGGAGAAGGATATCAGAAACGCCAGGATCAGCGCCGGGATACCGAACTTTTTCGGCATAAGCATAAAAATGATGACCGAGACCGCAAAAGCCGCCGTTGCGTGGCCAGACGGGAACGAATACTCGCTTTGCTTGCCTATAAGGCTTGTCAGCCCCTCGATCGTCTCATAAGGTCTTGCCCTTTCAAACAGGTGCTTGATAACGATAGTGTTCACAAGGAAAGATGTGACCAGTGATATCAGACAGACAACGCCCACGGGTCTGTACTTCTTCCAGATCATGAACCCGATGCTTACGACCAGCCAGAACCAACCAACCTCTCCCAGATAGGTTATCGCCTTCATTATCGGCGTAAGCCAGTTTGCCCTGAGATGTTCCTGTATCCACAGGAGGATCTCCCCCTCTTTCGGGTCCAAGTTGTCAAACATTTATGTACCTCCCTCGTCGATTCACGAAAACGTTTTATAAAAATTTCCATTTTCTGACAGAAAAACTGTTGTGGATGTAAAAAATCCGAGCGTCGGATTATGTAAAATCTCCTGATTTCATATTTTCTTAAAACTGTGTTATAATCGGCTCAAAAAAGCCTCAATAAAAAGTAGTGAACAAATGTTAAACATTTTAAAGAATTCACTTTCAGGGTATTTCACGGATGGCAAAAAAGTGCGAGAAAAAAGCATCGCCCTCGAAAAAAGAGGGCAGATGCTGATTTTTCAAAGCAAAGCTTATCTTCTGTTGCCCTGGATCTTTGCCAGCAGGCGAAGGATCTTGAGGTAGAGATAAATAACGCCGACAATGAGGGCATAGCTTGCATACCACTCATATTCCTCGGGCAGGCCGTTCTCTACGGTCTCGGTAACAGTGTCGAAATCACACATAAGCAGAATAGCTGCTATAAACACGCCGATAGCTGCAAACACGATGCCTATGGGGCCGTTGTTGATAGCGTTGATGCTTGATATTATCGGGGAATTAGGCGCAATTATTGCAACAAGGCCATATATTCCGCCGCCGATGATAGACACGAAAAGTGCCGTTATGCAGGCGGTCTTGAGCCTTCCGCCCACTCTTACTCCCTTTGAATAGAGGAGCGTGAGACAGCCCACGGTGAGTATGGTAAGAACGAGAGCCTCAACGATGATGCCCTTGAACTCCTGTGCATAGAGCATTGAGACCAGCGACAGACAGAAGCCCATGCCTCCCGCATAGATCGAACCCGTGACCGGTACGGTCTTCGGTGCGAATGCCGCAATAAGGCTCGCTATCAGGGTGACTATCAGCAGTACATAGAAGACCACTGCTTCCATTTCCAGCGCTGCTTCAGCGCCGTTTCTCGAGGTGTAGAACGCATCCATATAGAAGAATGCTGCTATTCCTGCGCACATAACGAGCACGAAATAGACGGTTTTCATAGCCACGCCCTTATAGGTAGCGGCATAATTGATATCCACAGGCTGAACGAAGCTTCTGAGCTTTCTTGCTCTGGGGTTGCCTGCGTTTTCAAAAAAGTTATTGGCCATTTGATACTCTCCTTCCAAAAACGTCATTACAACTATTATAACCTATTTTGTGAAAATGTCAAGTGAAATATTCACCTAACTCCGCAGCGAAGCTGTTTATTGCCAGTGTCAGGTTGCAGCTGGCATCAGAAGCCCTGACATAGGAGCACACAAGATCATAGAGCGCAAGGGTCTTTTCTTCACTGAAAAGCGTGCTCATCCTGCGTGCGGCTTCCTCATCACAGCCGACGGTCACAGCCGTCCTGCCCTCGAGCCTTATGCGCATACTGTCCCTTACTATCTCGGAAAACAGCACCGCACACTCATGGAACAGCGCCCTCGAGCTGTCGGTCTGGCTAAGCGCCATAAGTATATCATATTCTCTCCTGCCGAGCGCCGCCCTTGCAAGGGCTCTTGCGCAGTCGGCGCCGTTCTTAAACAGCCCTCCTGCAAGATAATCGATACACCGTCCTATATTTCCCCTGCCCGCCTTAACAGCCTCGCCTGCGCTTGCCGGGTCTGTATTCTCATACAGCTCCAGATACTCCGCACTCTGGGCGTCCGTAACAGGCAGCGCCGCTAAGGATATAACACGGGAGAGAATGGTCTCTAAGAACACCTCACGGCTTGCGGCCGTAAGGATAACCGCCGTATGGTCCGGGGGCTCCTCGATGAGCTTTAGCAGGATATTCTGTATCTGCACAGCTGTGACCACCGAGCGGTCAAGGTCCGGGATGATATAGACCTTCATCCGCCCCTCTGTGGGAAGTATCACCGCATCGGAGACTATCGGTCTTATGTCATCCACCATATAGTTGCCCTTTTCACCTGACTTTGCAGTCACGACATCCGGGTGGGTGCCCTCGGCTATGAGCCGGCAGTTCTTGCACCTGCCGCAAGGCTCGCCGCCGCCCTCCTCGCAGAGAAGCGCTGCCGCTGTCCACAAAGCGAGCTTTTTCTTTCCAAGCCCCTTGTCGCCGTGGATGATGATAGAGTGAGGCTCACGGGAGCGCCTTATCATATTTGAGATAAGGGTCTTCGAGCCTTCGTTGCCGTAAATTTTGAAATTCATCACTTTTCCCTGCTCTGTCACACCTGCTCGAAGCGGTTGATATCGGTCACGAAGATAGTTGCTCCGCCGATATTGACCTCAACAGGATACGGGTCACCAAGATCCCCCTCGGTCACCGCAGAGGACGGGACATACTGTTTTCTCTTTTTGCAGTACTCCTTGCAGGTGTCGATAACGGTGTCCACCATATTGTCCTCACAGCAGATAAGGAAGGTGGTGTTTCCCGACATAAGAAAGCCACCTGTCGAAGCGAGCTTTGTCGCCCTTATACTTTTCTTGCGAAAAGCCTTGTTCACCGCATAAACATCATCATTGTTAACTATAGCATATACCAGCTTCATAGTTATTCTCCTTTCGGGTTTTATTATTTCAGCTAATTGCAAAACACTCGCAGATACGGGTCTTGATAATGTGGTTTATTTCGTTTTTCTATGCCCCCGCCTACGGCGAGGAGAGCATTTTCCGACTGATTTTTATTTTATTACGCTGACCTTATCTATTGCATAAGCCTTTAACACGCTTATACAGTCCTTATTTATTATTTCGCCGCAGACAGCCACCGGCACAGCAGGCTGACAGCCGCTGATAGTCCTGGCGCAGATACGGCCAAGGGCTTCGTCAGGGCTTACGTCCTCACAGGGCGAGAACGCCGCCTCTCTTATGCTCACTGCCCTCTCACAGGGAGAAAGCACGGGCATCTTTATCCTGTCGGTCTCTGTGCCCTTGGGTATCTCTGAAAAAGCCGCCACCAGCCGATCAAGCTCATCCTCTGTGGTCATTACCGAGGGCATAAGCACCAGATATTCGGGATCGCTGTATTCGCACTCGATGCCCCTCTGTCTTAGCTCCTGCGCCAGAGCGTCCCCGGAAAGACCGGTCCCCGGCGCCCATACCGTTATCTTCAAAGGCTCGCTGCCCACAGTCTTAAAGCCCAGGGCTTCAATAGCGGCTCTTGCCTTTGAAACAGCAATCTCGGTCTGCTTTATCCGCTCCGGCAGATCGCCGCAGGCAAGCATATCCGAAGCTATATCAAGGCTCCTCATAAGAAGATAGGACGGGCTCGTGGAGCCGAACATCGACATTATCCCCTTAGCGCCCGAAGCCAGCTCCTCACAGCCCTTAGCTATATGCAGCATAGCCGTCCCCGTAAGACAGGGCAGGGTCTTGTGGGCTGAATCACAGCACATCGAAGCCCCAAGCGACATAGGGTGAAGGTCATTTTCGGTAAAGCGCAGATAAGCCCCGTGGGCATTATCCACAAGAAGGGGCACACCGTGTTTTCTGCACACATCGGCGCAGGCCCCGATATCGGTCATAAAGCCCAGGTAATCGGGAGAGGTAAGGTATACACAGTCATAAGTGCCCTTTTCAAGCTCACGCCCGATATCCTCCGCCGTTATAAAGGACGAGCACACCGAGCTTGAAGCCCTGGCAGGGTATATCCACCTGACATCCGCATCCAGCAGCGCACAGCCGTCGATAAAGGCCTTGTGGCAGTTGCGCCCGGCAAGGACACGCAGTCCTCCGTATCTCATTCTGATAATGCCAAGCATCGCCTTTATACAAAGGCTGGAGCCCTCTGTGCTGTAAAGCGCTGCCGCAGAGCCATAGGCTCTTGCCATCTGTTCCTCGCTCTTCTTTATTATGCCCTCGGGCTCAAACAGATAGTCGGCACCCTTTATCTCGGTTATATCCAACTCCTCACAGCCCGTCACTGCCCTGCCCTTATGGCCGGGCATATGAAAGCGCAGAGTTCCGCTTTTATTATATGATGTAACAAAGTCATCTATATATCTCATTCATCCTCCTCGGGGCTGCTGTCCGTCCCGGTGAGCAGCCGCCTCAGCACAGCCTGGCTGACGCCGCCCGCTATCCTTTTTCTCGCAAGGGCTATGGTGCGTGAAACGCTGGAGCGGTTAACTCCGCACACCTTGGCTATCTCCTGCATCGTCATGCCCTTCACATAATACATTATTATATAACATTTCTGCTTTTTAGTCAAATTCAGATCTATGGCTTCAAGGATGAGCCTGTTTTTCACCGGAGCATCCTGAGCCGAGGGGTCCGTCCGGCGGTCGCTCAGGTAGTTTTCTATAAGGTCATAAGAGAGCCTTTTCATTACAGGGAACATCTCGCTTTCGTAAGTTTGTTAAATTTTCGTGAATATTTCGTGTCCGACAGACCCACTATATATTGGGGGCAAAAATTTGGACAAACACAATTTTGATTTTTTTTGGTTATATTGAGGGAATTCTATCGGACAGTTTGTGCAAAATGCCGTTGCATTTTACGAAATTATGTGTTATAATACGAATGTTAAATCCGGAAAAGGGCGATTATTCGGACAACTTGCAGAACACCGAAGAAAAAAACAAGGGTTCTGCGGGGATATAAAAAGACAAAAAATCCGGGAGTCGTTTTTTCAGGACTTAAAAGCGGTATTGTGTAAGCCGTGATAGCCTTGCGTACAGGGTACAAAAAAACAGCCTGACGCAAAAGGAGTCGTGTAAAAATTTATGGAGAAAGAAAAGCTTAACCGATTGTCATTGGAAGAGCTTACAGGCAGGATCAACAGATTCTCTGCGCTCTCGAGAGAGAGGGAGCTTAGCCCTGAGGAAGTTTCCGAAAGGGAGGGGCTTCGTATGGAATACCGCAGGAGATTCCGTGCGAATCTGACTGCACAGCTTGAGCATACGACGATCGTCGAGCCTGACGGTTCGAGAATTAAGGTTTCGGATATGAAACGCAGCGGGGAGGATAATACGAAGTGACAGGACTATCAAGACAGAAGCAGAAGCTGTTGTTTATGAAGCAGCTTTTTGAGCACAGGACCGATGACAAGCACACACTTACAGGAAACAGGCTCATCGAGATCCTGGGAGAAAACGGCATAAAGGCCGAAAGAAAGACCATTTACGACGATATTAAAACGCTGTGTGACAGCGGTATGGATATAGAAACGACCAAGGACGGTCATTCTAATGCTTACTATCTTGCGGACAGGCTTTTCCAGGATGAAGAGCTCTATGTCCTGGCGGATGCAGTCGCTTCGAGCAGGTTCCTGACACAGAAGAAGTCGAAGGACCTTATAAAGAAGCTCCAGCAGCTGACCTCGGATTATAAGGCAAAGGATCTGAGGAGAGTGGTCTATGTCGAGAACAGGACAAAGACCTTCAACGAGCAGATCTACTATGCTATAAATAAGATACAGGAGGGTATCTTCACCCAGTCTCAGATACGTTTCAAGTATTTTGAGTACACCGTTGAGAAGAAAAAACAGCTCAAACACGGCGGTGAAGTATACAGCGTGTCGCCCTATGCCCTGGTGTGGGAGAACGACAACTACTATCTTGTATGCTACAGCGAGAAGCACGACAATATCTCACGCTTCAGAGTTGACAGGATGACCCAGGTGGATATCACCGAGCTTCCTGCGAGAGACCTTTCCGACGAAGAGCAGGAAATGGTCAACAATCTTCAGAGCATTTACGGGATGTACGGCGGAGATCTTATGGAGCTCAAGCTCCAGTTCGACAACTCGCTTATAAATGTCGTTATGGACAGATTCGGCGAGAAGACGATCTGCCACAAGAATTCCGAAAACACATTTTACATAAACCGTGAGGTACAGATAGCGCCGACATTCTGGGGCTGGCTGTTCCAGTTCGGTGACAAGGCAAAGATCTTAGAGCCTGCAAGCGCTGTTGAGCTTGCGAAAGAACAGCTTTCAAAGATCTCCTCAAATTACTGATATCCGAAGACCGGAGAGCATCATCGCTCTTCGGTCTTTTTGTCGTCAAAGCGCCTGAATATGCCCGCCAGAACAGCGCCCGAGATATTGTGCCACACCGAGAAGATAGCTCCCGGGACCGTTGCCATTGCAAGCTTCGGGAAGGCCGTTGCCGCAAGGCTGGTGGCCAGGCCGCTGTTCTGCATACCGATCTCGATAGAGAGAGCTTTGCTCTTTGACATATCGAGCCTCAGCACCTTTGCGAGCAGGAAGCCGCAGATATAGCCCAGAAGATTGTGGAGTATCACCACAGCAAACACAACTGCGCCTGTCTTGAATATCCTTTCGCTGTTATGAGAAACAACGCAGGCAGCGATAAGGCAGATAGCCGTTACAGACACCAGAGGCAGACAGTTTTTGACCGTCTTCTGTGCGTGTTTTCCGAGGAATCTGTTTATTATGAATCCCACCGCAAGGGGTACGATGACCACCTGGATGATAGAAAGGAACATCGCCCAGACATCCACCCTGACGGTGGTCTTCAGCAGCAGATAGCTTATAAGCGGAGTCAGCAAAGGAGCCAGCACCGTATTGACAGAGGTCATACCTACGGATAGAGCAACATCGCCCTTTGAAAGATAAGTCATAACGTTGCTGGACGTTCCGCCCGGACAGGTACCCACAAGTATAACGCCTGCTGTCAGCGCTGTTCCAAGCCCGAACCCTTTGCTGAGGCCGAAAGCCAGCAGCGGCATTATAGTAAACTGGGCAAGACAGCCCACAAGGATGTCCTTGGGTCTTGTGAACACCAGTTTGAAGTCATTAAGATCAAGGGTCAGGCCCATTCCGAGCATGACCACCATAAGAAGATAGTTTATCCACGAGGTGTCTATCCACAGCGCAGACTTAGGAACAAAAAGTGCCAGCGCCGCCACTGCCACCACTATAAACGCCATATACTTTCCTATCACCGCCGAGATCTTTTCAAGCATCTTTAAGCATCCCCTTGTCAGTTAATATTTGAAAGCGCCTGCTTTATCGACCTTACAGGTATCACCTGCATTTTGAAAGAGCTAAGATCTAGTCCTCTCACCGACTGGGCAGGGACTATACATTTTTCAAAGCCCATCCGCTCACATTCGCTGAGGCGTCTGCGGCAGTCGGTTATGCCCCTTAGCTCCCCTGCAAGACCTATCTCGCCCATAGCGATGAGCTTGTCATCTATCACCTTGTCGGTAAGGGTGGAGTAAAGCGCCATAAGAACAGACAGGTCAGCGGCCGTATCATCGAGCCTTATGCCGCCCACTATATTTATATAGACATCCAGTCCGCCGACGAAATATCCCAGCCGTTTTTCCATAACAGCTATGAGCATCGACATACGGTAATAGTCAAAGCCGTTGGCTGTCCTCTTGGGCACAGCTGCAGCGCTCTTTGCAGCAAGAGCCTGGACCTCTGCCATTATGGGGCGTGTCCCCTCCATTATGCAGCACACACAGGTGCCGGAAACATTTGTTGGCCTGCCCTCAAGAAACATCATCGAAGGGTTGTCCACTTCTATGAGTCCCTTGTCCGCCATTTCAAACATACCTATCTCGTTTGTGGAGCCAAAACGGTTCTTCACCGCCCTGAGTATGCGGTAGCTGAGACTTCTCTGCCCTTCAAAATAAAGAACGCAGTCAACTATATGCTCCATCACCTTCGGCCCTGCGATAGCGCCGTCCTTGTTCACATGGCCGACGATAAAAAACGGTATCTCCTCGCTCTTGGCTGTCCTCATAAACAGGTTCGTACATTCTCTCACCTGAGAAACGCTGCCCTGAGCCGAGCTTACAGAGGATATGCTCATGGTCTGTATCGAGTCGATTATAACTATCTCGGGCTTTTCCTTGGCCGCCACCGAGCATATCTCCTCGGCGTCACTGCAGGCAAGCAGATAGAGGTTTGGAGTCTTCACTCCCAGCCTGTCGGCTCTTAGCTTTATCTGCCTTACGGATTCCTCTCCCGAGACATAAAGTATAGTATGATCCTTGCCGAGATACTCGCAGATCTGCAAAAGGATAGTGGATTTGCCTATTCCCGGCTCACCGCCCAGAAGCACGAGAGACCCCTTTACAAGTCCTCCGCCCAGCACCCGGTCAAGCTCTCCCAGACCGGTCCTGAACCTGACCTCCCTGGCCCGTGCGTCAACGTCTCCCAGAACGGTTATCCGGTCGGAAACGTCCTTTATCTGAGTCTTTGCCGAGGTCTTTGAAGACTTGACCCTGACAGCTTCCACCTCATCAAAGGTGTTCCACTCGCCGCACTCGGGGCACCTGCCGTTCCATTTTGATGTCTCGAAGCCGCAGCTGCGGCAGACATAAGATATATTTTTAGCCATAGTTACGCTCCTTTTAAGGTCAGACCTCAGCCCTGATCTTTCAGCCGCTGAGTATGCGGCTAGTCCTTTACAAACACAGCTTTAACGGTAATATTCTCCGACACGGTAAGGCTCACCTGGCTGCCGTCGGCATCTATCCCTTCCCAGTGGTCAAAGTGCCAGCCGCTTTGCGCCTTAGCGCTCAGGGTAAAGCTGCAGCCCTCATAATACTCCTGTATCAGCGCCTCACCTGTCGGGGTCCGGTCGATGTATATCTCTCCCTTGCCCTCGGTCTCAAAGGTCAGCGTGCGCTTATTATTATCAAGGCCAAACTGCTGTGTGACAGCGCTCTGGACAAGCTTCATCCTTCCCTTGAAGAAGCTGTCCATCCTCTCGAGCATCTTGTTGCAGGCGTTCTCCTTATTTGCCCAGGTGGGGAAGCGGTCATAATAGTTGGCCAGCTCCGCATAGTAGCTGTCCTTGAAGACGCTCAGTGTCTGCTTATAATTCTCATAGCTGTAATTCATATTGCCAAGCTTCATAAGCTCGGTCACAAGCTTCATTGAAAATTCCTTGTTCTCGATAAGCGCTGCTATCAGCGGCCCTATGCCCTCTTCGCTCCGCTCGTTCAGATAGGTGAAAATGCTCTTCCGGGTGTTTTTTTCATTATAGTGGTTGCATGACGACTCGGTGTCGAACAGATAGAAGCGCCACCTGCCGTCAGAGAAGGTGCCATCCTTGCCTATCTTTCTTGTGCGCCAGCAGGCGTAGTTGTTCTGAGGCCAGTCGGTGTTGAAGATATACATCTGTGTCGCACAGTACTGGGCAAAGTTGTCCATATCAAGCATAAGGGATGCTTTTTTATAGTTCTCGTCATCGCTCATAGAGTTCTGGGTGATAAAGTCAGACATCTCTTTATACATAGCCATATCCGACTCCAGCCCCACATCCACCTCGCCGCTCTTGATACAAACAACGTCGTCCTCGTCAACGCCGTATTTGTCGGCAAAGTAGGTCTCGCTGTAATCCTGAGTCAGCGTATAAAGCCCCCAGTATTCACCGTCGATGAACAGAACGCAGGCGTGTGTCTGCTGGGTGTCGGGCAGACGCTCGCTTACCATTGACTGGAGCATGGGGTCCTTGAACTTGGAATAGTTGGTGTCGTTGCCGCCGTTTCTCAGCACAAGGGTGTCATACTCATCTATGACCTTACCATCAACTCCGAGAGCGTCTGCAAAAAGCGGAGCTTCAAAGCTCTTTGCGCCATAGCTGCCCCTTGCGTAAAAACGCAGGGATTTCTGGTATTCGGCTCTTGACCAGCCGCCCTGTATCCTCATGCCGCAGTCCTGGGAAAGGAGCCTGTCGCCGTTTTCGGTGTAAAGCTCGATGTGGCATTCCTTCTCCCATTCCCTGCCACGCTGATTATAGTTTGCAGGGACGGAGCCGTTCTTCGGAACACTGTCGTGGGTGTCTTTATACTGGTCAAACACCTTGCCGAGGGTGTAGATACCGGTGTCATAGTCAAACAGGTCATCCGGGTCGGTGACGACTGAAACTATCGGCAGACCGTTGTGGTTATTGACCACATCCCCGACAAAATAAGTTGCGGTCACTGTCCTGCCGTATTTTCCCGAGGAGCCCTTAGCGCAGGCACGGATGACCGTAGCCTTGTCCACGTCCTCATCCTTTGGCAGGAAGGCCTTGTCCTCGTTATAGTTATTCGAGATAAGCTGGGGGTCTATTGCCGCAAGAACGTTTTTGTCGCCTTTGCGGTCGGTTATCTTTATCGGCTTTTTATACTCCTTCCTCGTATCCGAGGTCTCGGGGTCTGTGCCGTCGGTGGTATAGTATATGGTCTGGCCCTTTGCGGCCGAAAGCTTCAGGCTGAACTCCTTTTCATAATATCCGCCCTGCTTTGAAAGACGGACAGTATCGCCCACAGTCTCTTTTTTGTTTTCCTCTGCCGGTGTGGGTTCGCTGACATAGAAGCTTCCCTTATCATCCCGTGAATAGGTCATATGCTTGTCAAGCTGCGGCAGCTCCACCGTGCAGACCTCGCTGCCGTTATAAAGAAGGCTTATCCTGTCCTCGCCGGTCCTCGAGATATTGAAATCGGCATGAGCGCCGTCAAAGTCCTTGTCAAAGCCCGCCTTCGAGCAGTAGACCACCAGATATCCTCCGGCGTCTATCGTGATCCCGTCAAGAGAAGCGGTCTCGCCGCCGTTTTTGCAAAGGGAGAAGCCGTCCAGAGACTGCTTTTTGTCCTCGGCGTTATAAAGCTCGATCCAGTCACAGGTGTCGCCTGTGCGGTCAGTAACAAGGGCAGCCTCTGAGCCCGCCGCATTGGAGGGCGATATCTCGTTTATGTAAATGTCGGGATGCCAGAGCCACAGCCACAAAACAAGACCCAAAAGCCCTGCCAGCACAGCACTGAGCCCGACGATAAGAGCTATCCTTTTGTTTTTTCTGCGTTTCAGCCCCGACACCTCCTTTGAAGCTCTGCTTACAGCGGATCGGCAAGGCGCAAAAGGGTAGTCTCCCCTGGGTGGGAAGATAACGGTTTTGCGCTAAGATCACACTATCATAGCTATTATAACAATTTTTTAAAATTATGTCAACCAGTTATGACGGCCGCTGCATTATCTGTCCTGTTTTTTGTACCTTTATTGCTGACCGGGCGCCATTGTATCATAATAGCTATAAATCCATAGCGGAATTGTCAAATTTTTTCGTATCAGACACTTGACGAAAAGCGTCATAAATGTTATGATAATAGTGTATTTCCGCATCTGCCGAAAGGCTCTATGCGGCATCTTATCGAAAGGAAGTATAATATGAAGACACCCTTTATAAACAAGCAGAAGGCCGAGGAGATAGCAGCACAGTTCCCGACCCCGTTCCATGTCTATGACGAAAAGGGCATAAGACAGAGAGCAAGAGACCTCTTCAAGGCTTTTTCCTGGAACAAGGGCTACAGAGAGTATTTCGCCGTAAAGGCTACGCCCAACCCCTACATTCTCAACATCCTCAAGGAAGAGGGCTGCGGTGTTGACTGCTCATCCCTGACCGAGCTTATGATGAGCGACTGCTGCGGCTTCAAGGGCGAGGACATTATGTTCTCCTCAAACGTTACTCCCGAGGAGGACTATAAAATGGCAAGAGAGCTGGGCGCTTTCATCAACCTTGATGATTTCACCCATATCGACTTTCTCGATAAGCTCTGCGGTATCCCCGAGACTATCTGCTGCCGCTTCAATCCCGGCGGAAGCTTTGCGATAGAGTCTCAGATAATGGACACCCCCGGCGAGGCTAAATACGGCTTTACCGAGGAGCAGCTGTTTGAAGGCTTCAGGATACTCCAGCAGAAGGGTGCAAAGCATTTCGGCATCCACGCATTCCTGGCTTCAAACACAGTTTCCAATGCTTATTATCCCAAGCTTGCAAGGATACTCTTTGACCTTGCTGTAAGGCTCCACAAGGAGACAGGCGCAGACATTAAGTTTGTAAACCTCTCCGGCGGTATCGGGATAGGCTATAAGCCCGACGACCCCCAGAACGACATTTTCGCTATCGGCGAGGGCGTAAGGCAGGCCTTTGAAGAGATAATGGTACCGGCCGGTCTCGGCGATGTGGCGATCTTCACAGAGCTGGGAAGATATATGCTGGCTCCCTTCGGTCATCTTGTTACCAAGTGTGTTCACCAGAAGCACATCTATAAAGAGTACATAGGCGTTGACGCTACTGCCTGCGACCTTATGAGGCCTGCTATGTACGGCGCTTATCACCATATCACAGTGCTGGGCAAAGAGAATGCTCCCTGCGACCACAAGTATGACGTCACAGGCTCCCTTTGCGAGAACAACGACAAGTTCGCTGTAGACAGGATGCTTCCGGAGATAAACATCGGAGATATCCTCTGTATCCATGACAGCGGCGCTCACGGCTACGCTATGGGATATAACTACAACGGCAGATTGAGGCACGCCGAGATCCTCCTCCACGAGGACGGCAGCTTTGATATGATAAGAAGAGCAGAGACACCCAAGGACTATTTCGCAACATTTGACTTCACTGATATTCTCGACAAGTACAGAAAGTAAGATCAGCGGCCGGATCAGGCGGCGCTGAACTGATCTTGATCGGAGGAACGAAAATGGACAAAGAAAAAGAAGTATTTGTTCAGGGCGCAGAGCCCCAGCCTGTCAGAAAAGCTGTCGAAGACAGCAGCTCAGAGCACCACCACCATCATCACCACTCGGAACATCACCACCACTCGGGACAGCACCACAGCCACCACGGAAAGAAGAAAAAGAAAAAGAAGATGTCGGCGGCTAAAAAGTCGCTCATCCTTATCCTCATCGTTATCTTCTTAGCTCTTGTGGCTATCGGCATAGTTCTTCTTATAATCCACCACTATATCTCACTTATGAATATCGTTCCGGTGAACAAGCAGTATGAGATATATGACACCGTAACCGACGACGACCTTACCAACCAGCCGGACTCTCCGAAGGACAAGATCGACGATCTTGAAAAGAACAACCGTGACGCTATGGAGAACGGCATAATGAAGGACAAGGACGTGCTCAATGTCCTGCTCATCGGTACCGACGGCAGAACAGAGGACGAGCGAGGCCGTTCCGACAGTATGATACTGTTCTCGATAAACAAGAAGACCGAGAAGATAATAATGACCTCCTTTATGCGTGACATCTATCTGGAGATTCCCAATATCGAATCCACAAGGCTTAACCACGCCTATGCCTACGGCGGCCCGCCGCTGCTGGTAAAGACTATCGAGCAGAACTTCAGGATAAAGATTGACCGCTGGGCACAGATAAACTTCACATCTTTTGAGAGAACTATCGACAAGATAGGCGGCGTCGAGATCGACGTTATGCCCGATGAAGTGCCGTATATCAGCGGTGTTGACCACAGCGGAAAGCAGCTTTTAAACGGCAAGCAGGCGCTTGCTTATTCAAGGATCCGTGTCATCGGCACCGACTTCAAGAGAACACAGCGCCAGAGAAACGTTCTGGAAAAGATAGTCCAGAAGGCAAAGGGCATGAGCCTTTCAGAGCTTGACGACCTTATGGAGGCAGTTCTTCCCGAAGTGACCACCAATATGCAGGAAAGCGAGATCCTCGATCTGCTCTGGGACTCCAGAGAGCTGCTAAGCTATGAAAGAGTTCAGTGCAGGGTGCCTAAGAATGATTCCTGGGAATATCTGACCATACGCCAGATGAGCGTTCTCGGTATCGACTTTGATGATAATATCAAATACCTGTGGCAGAACATCTACAACAGAATAGAATAAAACAAAACAGCACGTTACCGATCAACATCGGCAGCGTGCTGCTTTTTGTCCCATATAAAAAGCCCCCGCCTGCGGCGGGGGCACTGAAAGAGCTTATCAACTTGTCACAGATGTCTGGTGGGGCTGACATTCGATCTTCACATCGAAGTCTCCCACATAGCTGGAATTTACATCTATCACATAGTGAAATTCCAAAAGACCTCCGTCTGCGCCGACTGTGGACTTTATACTGGTGGCATTTATCCCCACCATGAACTCACCGTAAGGAGTGCCGTATGCACAATGGTGCTTTTTGCCCATCTCTATCACAAGGTTTGAAACAACGTTTCCCCTGCGGTTCATAACGACCTTGTTGCTGTCAAAGAACTCCAGCGAGGTCGTGCTCCCCTCAAAGCCGGTGGCTTCTGTCTCCTCATAGGAGATTATATAGCCCCCCTCCGTCATCTCAAGAGTGCCCAGCGACAAAAGCTCGGTCTCTTCGGTGTCGCTGCCGTCGTTCTGCCTGCTGAGAAGCCTTATAGATACATCCTTCTTCAATTCAAGACCTCCGTTTTGTTTCACCTTTATCAGCCCTTATCTGTAAGGCTGACCTTTATTATATCTGCGTTTATATCTCTCCCCAGGAACTTTCTCACGTTCTGTGCAAACAGGCTTGCGCTGTCAGTGCAGCACAGACGTATACGCCCCTGTGTTTTTCTGTCTGCGGCTTCACCGCTGTCCTTCAGCTGTTTTGCTGCGTGTCCCGCAAGCTCGGCGCTTGAAGATATCAGCTTCACTCCCCTGCCCATATACTCCGAGATGACCTCCGAGAAATGAGGGAAATGTGTGCAGCCAAGTATAAGCGTATCGACGCCTGCTTCCCTTATGGCTCTGAGGTACTCCTCGGTAAAGAACCTTGCAGGCGGACAGTCAGGCGAGGTATAACCGTTTTCTGCCAGCGGCACCAGCATAGGACAAGCCTTGCCCGTGACCGATATGCCGCTGTCAAGAGAAGCGAGCTGTCTGTCATAGGCTCCTGTGCTTATGGATGCTCCCGTTGCGATAATGCCTATCTTCTTGTTTTCGGTCGCCTTATATGCCGCTTCCACCGCAGGTGTCACCACACCGCTTATCGGCACGCCGATGCTATCGCTGTCGATAGCATCCAGCACAGAGGAGACCGTTCCGCAGGCCACAAGTATCATCTTGACATCATGCCTTTTAAGAAAAGCTATATCCTCTTTCGCATACTCGATTATGGTGTCTCTGCTCCTTGTTCCATAGGGCACACGGGCAGTATCACCAAGATAGACTATATCCTCATTGGGCATGAGGCGCATAAGCTCCTCCACGCAGGAGAGCCCTCCCACGCCCGAGTCGAAAACACCTATCGGCGCATTATTCATAGTCGACCCCCGCTCTGTCAAGGGCAAGCTTTATAAGTCTGTCCTCCTGCTCCGCAAAGCTGATGCCTGCGTGCTCCATAAGCTTTGGATACATACTTATGGGAGTATGGCCGGGCATGGTGTTTATCTCGTTGAGGATCACCTCTCCCTTTTCTGTCAGGAAGAAATCCACTCTCGAAAGGCCGCAGCAGCCGATAGCCTTATAAGCCTTAACGGCTGTCTGCCTGATAAGCTCCGAGCTCTCCTCGGGAATGTTTGCAGGGATATAGGTCTTTGACTCTGCGTTATTGTATTTTGCGTCAAAATCGTAGAACTCATTTGCAGCAGCTATCTCGCCCACAGCCGAAGCAAAGGGCTCGGTGTTGCCCATAACGGCACACTCGCACTCACGGCCGATGACCTCTTCCTCAACGACAACTATCCTGTCGTGAGCAAAGGCAAGCTTTATTCCGGCCTTGAGCTCTTCAAGATCCCTGACCTTGGAGATGCCCACAGAGGAGCCGCAGTTTGCAGGCTTTACATACATAGGATAGGAAAGCTTCTCCTCGCACTCGGCACATTTTTCATCAAGCCTTGCGCTGTCACAAAGCAGGACCTTGACCCACTTTGCCATTTTTATACCGTGCTGCTCGAGTATGGTATGAGTAACGCTCTTGTCCATACAGCAGGCAGAGGAGATAAGGTCACAGCCCACATAAGGGATCTCCGCCAGGTCGAGCAGACCCTGGAGCGTTCCGTCCTCGCCGTTCTTTCCGTGGATAACGGGGAACACCACATCTATCCTCACCTTTGAAACGTCATCGCCGCTGAAGGTTATTATACCCTTATGTATAGGGTCGGGGCTGATAACGCAGGGCAGATTGTCGGGACAGCTCTCCCAGCTTCCGTCCTTTATCATCTCGGGGTCGCCCATAAAGCGGAACCAGTGACCCTTCTTTGTTATGCCCACCATAACGATATCATATTTGTCCTTTGGTATCGAAGCGATTATATGTGATGCCGAGATCAGCGAGATATCATGCTCGTTAGATCTTCCGCCGAAAACGACAGCCACTTTTATCCTTGCCAATGATAACACACCCTCACTTATGCAAAAGCTTTCGCTTTGCTTATATTTTGTCATACCTGATTATTATACCACATTATATGTCAAATGTAAAGGTATCATTCTAAACTTTCTCTCAAAGCACAAAACAGCCCGAAAGCTTTCACACACTTTCGGGCAGATTTGCCATTATTCTTCCGTAACATCCTCTGTGGGATACTCGATTATGAGCTGAGAATCCACTGTTTCTCCCCAAAGGATGTGGTCAAGCTTTCCGTCGTCAAGGAACACAGCAAAATAAGTGTCCTTGACATCATCCGGCAGCTGTTCCTTTATGCGCTTAATAAACTCGTCGTCCTCGGATGACAGATAGTTTATGAACTCGAACTTATAGTCCTCGCTCTTTGAAAGCTCGTCAAAGGCGTTCTGTGCGGCATCGTAAACAGCCTTGGCGTTGTCCATTATCTTCTGCGAATACTCGTCCTCGATAGTCTTTGAAAGATAGGCATCCGCCTTGGTGCCGACATAGCATATCTTCCACTGCTTGTCGCTGCTATCCTGGATGAGGACTATATACTTCGAGACAGGCTCCACGCCCTCTCCATAGGTAGCCGTTACTGCAAGACCGCAGGCCTTGTCATAGGACTCCTCCACGTTCACCTTCGCAATAAAGCCGCAGTTGTCATGGTCAAACTCGAACTTGAAATCGTCCTCGTTATACTCAAACTGCTCACCCGGATCTGTGCTCATAAGATACTCATACCTTGCGGCATAGTAGTCCGACATTATCTTTGTAAGCTCTTCGTCAAAGCCCTTGCCCTGGGCCTTCATATAGGTTATGGCCACCTTTTTCGGCTCAAGCATCGGGTCTGTCTGCTCTGTGCTGTCATCACTTACGGGTGCGGCGGCACTCACCGCCTCGGTCTGCGCAGGCGCTTCGCTGCTGGTGTCGTTCTCTGTCAGCGAGCAGGCGCATAAAGACAGCGCAAGAACTGCCGCCATGGCAGCCGTGAGCCGTCTGATGTTAAAACACATTGTGTTTCCTCCTTAGTTTCAGCCGTCAGCATCCTCGATGATGTCCCTGACGACCCTGTTCACAAGATCGTATGAAAAGCCCCGTCTTACAAGGGCGTTTTTCACCTTTCTTATCCCTGCCTCGTCATCAAGATATGACGAGTATTTTTTCTCTGCAAATTCTCTCAGCCTGTCATAGGCGCCGTCCTCATAGGTCTCGAGCACCTCCTCGGCTATCTGCTTGGTTATGCCCCTTTGTCTCAGCGTCTGCATAGCCTTATAATAGCCATAGCATCTGCTCTCCACATAGGTCCTGGCCAGCCCCTCGGCATAGCGCCTGTCGTTTATGACGCCTATCTCTGTGAGCTTGTCCATGACACGCTCGCAGACATCTTCAGGGTAGGTCTTCTCAAGCTTTTTGTAAAGCTCTATATAGGAGTAGTCCTTGTAGTCCAGAAGATAGAGCGCACGCTCTCTCGCCTTGCGATAGAGGTTTTCAGCCACTATCTCATCCCACTCTTCATCGCAAAGCTCCATACCGGCGCTGAGTGAAAAGCGGCTGACTATATCGGCATTGAGATAAACGTGCTCTCCGTCATCAAGCACTATCTCCCAGGTCGAGCCCTTGTATTTTTCTACAGTTTCCAGCCTTGGCATCAGCTGTCACCGAGGGTGGAAACATCTATCGGCGCAAACTCCTGAAAATCGTTCTCGGGGTCGGCAATTACCGACTGAGCCGCTGCTTTCTTTATCTTCTTTCCCTTGGCGTCGTCGCTGTCTGTCTCGGGAGCCGAAGCTGCGGCCTGGGCGTAAGCGGCAGCATTTGCCTTTGCTTCAAGCTCGTCCTGCTTTTTGAGCTTCTCGGTCATCCTGTCAGCATCCAGCTGCTCCATGAGCTTGTCCTCGATCTCCTTCATTATGTCGGGGTGAGCGAGCAGGAAGTCCTTGGAGTTGTCTCTGCCCTGTCCTATCTTCATATCGCCGTAGCTGTACCAAGCGCCGCCCTTCTTGACAACGCCGAAGTCAACAGCCATATCCAGCACCTCACCGACTCTGGAGATGCCCTTGCCGTACATGATATCGAATTCGCACTCCTTGAAGGGAGGAGCCACCTTGTTTTTTACCACCTTACATCTTGTGCGGTTGCCTATTACCTCTGAGCCGTTCTTTATCTGCTCGCCTCTTCTGACCTCAATACGCACAGAGGAATAGAACTTAAGCGCACGGCCTCCGGGAGTGGTCTCGGGGTTGCCGTACATAACGCCTATCTTCTCTCTCACCTGGTTGATGAAAACGGCTGTGGTGTTGCTCTTTCCGATAACGCCTGTCAGCTTCTTCATAGCCTGTGACATAAGCCTTGCCAGCTGACCCACATGGGTATCGCCCATTTCGCCGTCGATCTCGGCCTTTGTGACCATTGCGGCTACCGAGTCGATAACTATACAGTCGATAGCTCCCGAACGTGTGAGAGCCTCTGCTATCTCGAGAGCCTGCTCGCCGCTGTCCGGCTGAGAGACCAGCATAGAGTCGATATCCACTCCCAGATTCTTGGCATAAACAGGATCAAGAGCGTGCTCGACGTCGATAAAAGCCACCTCGCCGCCCATCTTCTGGGCCTCGGCGATAATGTGAAGAGCAACCGTTGTCTTACCCGAAGACTCCGGTCCGTAGATCTCGATTATCCTTCCTCTGGGCACTCCGCCGATACCAAGCGCCAGATCGAGAGTCATGGAGCCTGTGGGTATAGCCTCAACGTCCATGGTCCTTGCATCGCCCAGCTTCATTATAGCTCCTTTTCCGAACTGCTTTTCTATATAAGCCATCGCAGTTTCAAGAGCCTTTTTCTTCTCGGCAGAATCGGTTATCTTCATTGCTGTTGCCTTTTCGCCCTTTTTCTTCTTATCAGCTGCCATATTGATCTTTCCTTTCAAAGTGATCTCGGGGAGATCTCCCCTGCATATATACTATACACCATCAAGTGTCCGTTTGTCTGTACAGTAAAATCCTATTATCTGATGCCGTAGATGCACCTTACCTTGCCGAAGCTATCCTTTCGCCAGCGGACGTTTTTCAGCCCGTGCTGGATCATCATCTGAGCTACATCTTCCTCCTGCTCGATACCCAGCTCGAAGATGAGCATACCGCCCGGTTTGAGCTTCTTCGACCAGATACGGGTGATATCCCTGTAAAGGTCCAGCCCGTCCTCGCCGCCGAAAAGGGCTTCCTCGGGCTCAAAGGTGACCTCCTTCTGGAGCTCCCTCATATCCTGCGCCGTCAGATAGGGCGGATTGCAGACAATAAGGTCCGCATCGGGAAGGCTGTCCGCCGTCTGTGTAAGGGTGACATCGCCCTTTATTACAACAGCGTTTTTCACACCGTTTCGCTTTATGTTGTGTTCAAGATACATAAGCGCATCCTCGGAGCGCTCGACGCAGAACACCTTCTCGCAGTCAAGATGCTTTGCCGCAGCAATTCCGATGCATCCGCTTCCTGAACAAAGGTCTATGACGGTCAGGCTCCTGCGCTCTCCCTGCCAGGCCTTTGAGAGGCTTATAAGAAGCTCCGTTTCGGGCCTCGGGATAAGAACTCCCTTGCCCACTTTAATGGGCAGGCCGTAAAACTCCCACTCGCCTATGATATACTGGAGCGGTTCTCCCGAGAGCCGCCTTTCGGTCAGCTCACCCACAGCGGCAATAAGCTTATCGTCCGTCTCTGCCTCCAGCGCATCGCCGTAGGCCGCTCCGCTGCGGCAGTCCGTACCCGTAGCAAGGGCAAAAAGCTCGGCGGCCTCCATAGCCGTGTTTTCAAGTCCTGCCTGCTCAAGCCTTTCCCGGGCGTTTTTGAGAAGCTCTCTTCCGGTCACCACATATCAGCTCCCTTTTCTTCGGGGATACACTCCTTTATCGCTGTGATAGCACACTCGATCTGCTTGTCGTTGGGTTCCTTTGTGGTTATACGCTGTATCCACAATCCCGGCGCCGAGATAACACGGGTGACCGGGTTGTCATACTTGCCGGCGAGCCTTATCAGCTCGAAGGCTATGCCTGTTACCACAGGCAGCAGAGCGATCTTGAATATCACTCTTAATGCCAGGTTCTTCCAGGAAACATTGAAGATCGTAGTTACGAATATGCTTATGAAGAGCACCAGGAAAATAAAGCTTGTTCCGCACCTTGGGTGGAAGCGGCACTGCTTTCTCACGTTTTCGACAGTCAGCTCCTCTTCGCTCTCATAGCAGGCGATAGTCTTGTGCTCGGCTCCGTGATACTCATAGGTTATGGCCATATCCTTCATAAGCCTTGTCAGCGAGGTATAGCCGATGAATACTGCCATTTTTATAAGTCCCTCGCAGACGTTTCTTGCAAACTTGGACATAGACACCACATACCAGTTGAGCTTGTCCACCACCCAGGACGGCAGCCATATAAACAGCACAACTGCCAGCACTACGCCGAACACCATAGCCAGACCGCTGACTATGGGCATTATCTTGTTGCCGAGCTTTTCGGTCAGCCACTTTTCAAGCTTTGTCTCCGGCACCTCGTCCTCTTCTGTCATCTGCTTGTCCGCAGACTTCATAAGACATTTATATCCCAGCACCAGCGACGAGATAAAGCTTAATATTCCTCTCACAAAGGGGACTTTTTTATACCAGGCCTTTGTGCCCTTTACATCCCAGGTCTCAAGGTCTATCTCTCCGTCAGGCAGCCGGCAGGCCATAGCGCCCTTTTCGGGGCCTCTCATCATAACGCCCTCGATGACTGCCTGACCGCCTATGCTGGTCTTGAACTTTTCTTTTGTATCAGTCTTTTTGCTCATCTGCTGCCAAATCCTCCTGATCTTTAGGCGGGTCCGTCGAGATAAGCTCGACATTTACCGTTGAGTTGTTTCCATTATCGCTTTTTGTTTTCTGTTCTATACAGGGCAGGGTTATCATAACAGTTGTACCTACTCCCTGCTCGCTGTCGATATCAAGGGTGCCTCCGTGGCGCTGGATTATCTCATCCGCCACCGCAAGTCCTATTCCGGAGCCACGTCTTGTGTGGTTGGCCTTGAAGAACTTTGTCTTTATCTTGGGCAGGTCCTCCTTGGAGATACCTATACCCGTATCCGAGATAGATATACATATCTCGCCATCCTCTTCATAAGCCTCCACCGAAACGGTGTCGCCCTTGTCCGAATACTTGATGGCGTTATCAACGATATTGATAAACACCTGTCTTAACCTGTTCTTGTCGCCGTAAACAAAGGACAGCATCTCCGGCTCGTAGTAGTCGAGCTTGATGCCCAGCGCCCTAGCTCTCTCCTGATAGATGAGCACCGTCTCCGTAAGCTCCGCCAGGATATCGATGGTATCCATTATAAGGGTCAGGCGGTTGTCCTGGATCCTCGAGAAGTCGAGAAGCTCCTCCACCATCTGCGAAAGCCTTTCGGTCTCGCTGGTAATGACTCTCATTCCCTTTTTAAAGGTCTCCTCGTCCTCATACATGACCGTGACCGTCTCCGTCCAGCCCTTTATGGCTGTCAGCGGAGTCCTTAGCTCATGAGACACCGACGATATGAACTCGTTTTTCATCTGTTCGGTGTTTGAAAGCTCCTGCGCCATATAGTTTATGGAGTCGCAGAGCTCACCCAGCTCGTCATCACGCTGTTTTTCTATTCTTTCCCTGAAATCTCCCGTCGCAAACTTTCTTGCAACGTCATTGACGTTCCTGATAGGTATAACTATGGATTTTATAAAGAAAAGACCCGAGAAAAGCATCAGCAGGATTATCGCCAGAACTACTCCCGTCATTATAACGGTGAGCATTATAAGCTGGTTGTCCACGTTCTTCATCGAGGAGAGCATCCTTACCGCTTCATACTCGCTTCCCTTCGGCGAGATCACCGAAGTGAGGGCCAGGACCTTTTCTCCCGTCTCCAGCTCATATATCTGCGAAGCCGTTCCCGTTTCGGACTTCTTCGCATCTATGTAGTCCTGCATATTATCTTTTCCCGATGGCGAGAACCCCGAGGACGTAACGTCGACCTCCCCGTTGGTCTTTATCGCCATAAGCTCGATCTTGTCCTTGTCCTCATAGCTCTCGACTATCGAACGTATCTGGGAATTATAATTTGTCTGTTCCTCGCCCGAGGTGTTCATTATTGCAGTGGTCACTATCTTCATTCTCGAAGTCAGATACTGCCTTGCGGAACTGTAATAGTAGTTGCGCATAAGAAAGATGAGCAGCACCTCGATGATGAGCAGGACGGCCGTCACCGCACCCAGGCTGTTTGTGAGCCAGTGGCGGGTTATGCTCCTCCGGGCAATATTATGGTGTGTTTTCTTCATACATCACAACCGGCAGCGCCGGTCCTTTCCCTTTAAGTTCCTGCCGACCACTTATAGCCGAAGCCCCAGATAGTAAGTATATACTTGGGATTAGAGGGCTCGTCCTCTATCTTCATCCTGATACGTCTGATATTAACGTCAACTATCTTATCGTCGCCGTAATAGCTCTCGCCCCAGATATGGTTAAGTATGCTCGTTCTGTCAAGAGCCGTGTTCTGGTTCTTGAAGAAGTATTCCATTATCTGATACTCCACCTGGGTAAGGTCTATCTGGACATTGTTTTTAAGAACGGTCCTGCTCTTGAGATTGAGCACAAAGGGACCGGAGGTTATGGAAGAGGTCTCCTCGGTCTTCATTCCCGAACGGTTCACTCTTCTGCATACCGCATCCACTCTGGCGATAAGCTCAGAGATAGAGAAGGGCTTTGTGATATAGTCGTCTGCTCCGGCCATAAGGCAGGATATCTTGTCCATCTCCTGGCTCTTTGCCGAAAGCATGATTATTCCCACATTGTTGTTCTTCTCTCTTATCTTCTTGCAGACTGTCATGCCGTCGATGCCAGGCATCATGATATCCAGCAGAGCCACATCAAAGTCTCCGTCCTTTTCCTCATAAGCCTTCAGCGCATCCTCGCCGCAGTTCACATCTATGACCTCATAACCGCTCCTGACCAGGTTTATCACGACAAACTCTCTGATGGAATCCTCGTCCTCGCAAACAAGTACTCTTTTCATTAGTGATCCTCCTTTAGTTCGTTATATACAGGTTGTTCTTGACTTCATCGACTGTGGGTATGAGCTTTTCACGCTTGTCAAGAGGGAGCTTGACCACATAGTCGAGCTGGCCCTTGCTGCCGACGACCTCATATCCGTCCGAGGTATAGCGTTCGGTCTTGTTCTTTGCCGAGACCGCTATCCTCATCAGCTCCTCCGAGCTGGTGTTTATGTCCCCCGTGAATTTATAGAACACGAGCTCTCCCGATTCGCTGTCCTTCTTGACAGTTACCGAGCTGTTCCAGCGCTTGGGGAAAGCGAAGAAATAGCCGTCGGTTATGGAGTAGTATCCGCTGTATTCCTCATCCAGATCGTAAAAATCGTGGTAGGAGCTCCAGGTGGTGGTATAGACCATTTCCTCGGTCACAGCGTTCTCATAGCCTATCATCGGAGAGGTCGTCGGTATCTCGATGATACCGTCGCCGTCAATATCTGTGCTGTAATATCCGGCAGGCCTGATACACTTTGGCACCAGCTTGTCGGGTCTTTGCTCCATCGGGTTTTGCAGGCTTGAATACCTGTAGTAGACTATCTCCGTCATCAGGTTGCCGTCCTGATCCAAGCCGTCAACAAACAGCGCCCTTCTTCCGCCCTCGATGAACCCGGCCTGGGACTTCACATAGCTGACGGTATCGTCGCACATCCTTATGCCGGCGTCCTTGGTTATCTCGCCGTTCTGCGTTCTCAGCAGCGAAGCTGTGACCTCGCTCTGTCCGGTCTCGCTGTCGGTGGCCTTCGAGATAGTGATTATCTCGTTACTGCCGTCAGAATTTATATCTATCGGTTCAAGAACGGAATAAAGGTCTGTGGCTATACGCTCAAACTCTCCGTCCTTATAGCTGTATATCTCCAGCGTTTTCTCATCGCTTGTCAGATTCTGGTATCCCACCAGCACATCCACGTCTCCGGAGTCTCCCACAGAGGAGATGACCACCCTGTCGATATCCGTGCCGCAGCCTGCCAGCTCCTTGACCGAGCGCCACTCGCCGTCCTCGTCCTTGTCGAGGATATTGACCCTCAGCCCGTTCTTGCCGCTGCTTGAAGCGTATTCATAGAACACCAGAGCTTCATCTGTGGGCTCGTCGTCGATATCCGCTATAACGAACGCCGAGCGATAATCGCCGTTCTTAGGATATTTAAGAGTTATATTCTCCCCCACACGCTCTATCAGTGCCTGGTGGATAGCGCTCTGTTCCTCGGTAAACTTAGGGGCGTTGAGCAGCGTGTCCACTGTAAAGCTGACGCCTGTACAGCCGCTGAGCATAAGCGCAGATGCGCAGCTAAGCGCAGAAAGTATTCTTTTCAAGGCACCGATCACCTCCGAAGCCTGGTAATGAAAAACCGTGCAAACACATACACGATATATTATAGCACGATTCAACTGAAAATGCAAGTATAAAAGGCGGTTTTTTACGACGCTCTTCTGCTTATCCCAAAACACATAAAACAAAAAAGAACACAGGACTTTCATCCTGTGTTCCCGGTGGTTTCTTTAAAACGCCGTTTTTATCGATCGGCCATTATCTCTCAGCAAGGGGGATATATTTCTTCACGCCGGCTACGGACTTGTAAGCGGGTCTGATTATCCTCTTGCCGGTCACGAGCTCCTCGAACCTGTGAGCGCACCAGCCTGCCATTCTCGATACCGCAAACATAGGTGTGAACAGATCCTCGGGGATGCCGAGCATCCTGTAAACGAAGCCGGAATACATATCAACGTTGGCGCACATCACCTTATCGTTGCCCTTGACCCTTGCAAACAGCTCAGGTGTCAGCCTCTCGATAGCGTCAAGGAGCCTGAACTCCTTCTCGAACTCTGTTCCCTTCGCAAGCTTTATAGCGTTCTCCTTGAGGATCTCGCATCTGGGGTCGGAAAGGGTGTAAACTGCGTGACCCATACCGTATATAAGTCCCGAGCCGTCAAACGCCTCTTTCCTGAGTATCTTTTCAAGGAAAGCTGCGATCTCGTCGTCATCCTCCCAGTTGTGAACGTGCTCCTTTATACACTCGTGCATAGCCGAGACCTTTTTGTTCGCTCCGCCGTGACGTGTGCCCTTGAGCGAGCCCACAGCAGCAGAATATGCCGAATAACAGTCTGTGCCCGAGGAAGTGAGCACTCTGCACGAGAAGGTAGAATTGTTTCCGCCGCCGTGCTCGGCATGGAGCACCATCATTATATCAAGCAGCTTCGCCTCTTCGTCCGTAAACTTCCTGTCGGGTCTTAAAGCGGAAAGTATCATTTCAGCCGTTGACTGGTCAGATATGAGCGGATGCAAAAACATACTTTCCCCGTCAAACGACCTTCTCTTTACCTGATAAGCCGACACCATAATGTTCGGCATCTTCGAGATGATAGAGATAGCCGTTGCCATCTCATATTCCGGCGAACGGTTCTCGGGGTCATCGTCATAGGAATACAGCGCAAGGATAGACCTTGCGATCTTGTTCATAATATCCTTCGAGGGAGCCTTGAGTATCATATCCTCAAAAAACTCAGCAGGGAGCGGTCTGCTCTCGGCTATCATCGACCTGAAAGCTGCAAGCTCATCCTTGTTGGGCAGGTCTCCCATAAGCAGAAGATAAACTATCTCCTCATAAGCGAACCTGTTCTCTTTTCTTGCATTATCTACCAGGTCTCTGATATTGTAGCCTCTGTAGATAAGCTGACCCTGGATAGGAGACTTGACCCCTTCATCCATAACATAGCCGTGAACGTTGCATATATTGGTAAGGCCCGCCATAACTCCTGTTCCGTCGGAGTTTCTCAGACCTCTTTTAACTATGTACTTATCATAAAGCTTGGGGTCTATCGCATTGTTCTCTACAAATCTCTTATAGAGCATAGACCTTGCCTGACTGCTTACCATAGCGCCGCAGCTCCTTTCATAAAACGAAATATACAAGGTTATTATAACATAAACCCAGTAATACTGTCAAGTATGGAGATATGCCACCGCCAAAAGGGGCTGTGGCATATCTCCATAAACAAAAAAAGCAGCCCCTATTGGAGCCACCCCTTGTCCAATCAACTCACGCATCGATCGGTATGTTTGTATTATACTATGTTTCGACCCGGATTTATAGCGAATTACATTATTTTTGCATTATTCTTTTGTAAACTATAAAAAACGCATTTGTGAATTTAGTTTAGTTTTTTAACATAAATCGTTTTCGTAAGCTTCATCCCCGGGATCATTCGTTATCTGCCGCTATTTCCACGCTCTTCGCATCATCCGGATATCTGCTGTAAAGGAATTTGAGCAGCAGCGGAGTAGCTATGCTGGAAACGATGATAAGCAGGATCACCGAGGTGAAATAGGACGAGTCGATAATCCCGAGAGCCATACCCTTGCTGGTTATGATAAGAGCCACCTCTCCCCTTGTCATCATACCGGCACCTATCTTCATACACTCGCTGCCTTTAAACCCCAAGCATTTTGAAGCAAGACCACAGCCTACGAGCTTGCTGAGCATCGCAACTGCAACGAACCCCAGCGAAAACCCCAACAGCGACCACGTCATAGAGTCGAAGCTGGTTTTAAGTCCGATGCTCACAAAGAACACGGGGGCAAAAAACATATAGCCGTTCACATTGACCTTGCGGTCGATATATGCAGCATCACGCACATTGCAGAGAATGATGCCTGCAATGTATGCGCCTGTTATATCGGCGATACCGAAATAAGCCTCGGCAACATAGGCAAGGGCAAAGCAAAGCCCCATTGCCATTATAGGTATGCGCCTTGTGTGAGGATAACGCTCGTCGATAAGCTTGAACACCCTGTAAAACAGATATCCGAGGATAAAAGAGAATGCCAGAAACATCAGAACTTTAAGAGAGACCACCGAAAGCTTTGTTTTCGGATCCTTGAAGCTGAGCACAAAGGTGAGCACTATTATGCCGATAACGTCATCGATTATCGCAGCGCTGAGGATCGTCTGTCCGACAGTGCCCTTGAGCACGCCCATTTCCTTGAGCACCTCGACCGTTATGCCCACCGATGTGGCGGTCATTATCGAGCCTATGAACAGCGCCTTGAAAAAGCCCTCGCTGCCAAAGGACGAGAACCCGTAGATACACATATAAAGGAGAGCTCCGCACACAAACGGGAAAAGCACGCCCACACAGGCGATGACAAACGCTTTCAGACCCGATTTTTTCAGCTCGGTCAGATTTGTTTCCAGACCTGCCGAGAACATTATCAGGATAACACCTATCTCTGCCAGCTGGCCTATAAAGCTGCTGCTTTTAAGGATACCGAACACACAGGGGCCCAGCAAAAGCCCTGCGATTATCTCGCCCACCACCATGGGCGCCTTTATTTTTCTGGCCAAAAGAGCCATAATTTTAGCGCCGACCATTATCAGCGCAAGATCCATCAGTATATCATAGTTTTTCATTTGTTCTTACTTCCCTGTCCGCATCCGTAAATTTATTCCAAGCCTTAGTATATCACACCAAACCTCATATTGCGTTAAGTTATTATAAAAAAAGTATTAAGGTGCAGCCGGGAAAGCTAAAGCGGCAGCACCGTTTATTTGGTGCTGCCGCTTCAGCTTTTGCTCAGGGGCTTTTTTTGATCTGAAAATCAGCTGTCGCTCTCAAGGAAATCATAGCACATAGCTGCAAGAAAAGCGCCTACCATAGGTCCTATGATAAAGATGAACAGATACTTGATCGGGTCGGTCTCGCCGCTGAACAGAGCGAACAGAGCGGGGCCGAAGCTTCTTGCAGGGTTAACGGATGTGCCTGTCAGGCCTATGCCAAGGATATGAACAAAGGTAAGGGACAGACCGATAACAAGACCTGCAAACGAACCGTGCTTGAATTTCTCGGATGTAACGCCGAGGATAACGAGGATGAATACGAATGTAAGGATGATCTCAACGAGAAGTCCTGCAAGGATGCTCTCATCAAGACCGCCGATCCCGTTGGAGCCGTATGTCTTGGTAAGGTCCTTCATATCGCCCAGCTTCCAGATAAGGGCAAGAAGTCCTGTTCCCACAAATGCGCCTGCACACTGTGCGCAGACATAGCCGATGAAATCGTTAAGGCTGAGCTTTCCCCTCACCAGCATAGCGAAGGAAACAGCCGGGTTGATATGGCAGCCGGAGATGTTGCCGATAGAATACGCCATTGCAACGATGGAAAGACCGAACGCAAAGGCTGTTGTCAGATAGCCTGCACCCATACAGCCGGTTATCATAGCGGTTCCGCAGCCGAACATCACCAGCACACAGGTGCCGATAGCCTCAGCCACATACTTTTTGATTTGATTGTTACTCATTTTACACATACCTCCTCAGTAAATATCATAAAGCCCCTCAGCTTTATCAACTATCGAAACAGGAGAAAAGCTCCCGCAGCAAGGATGAGCGCAGCAGCGATGACCGCCGTTTTTATGTGCGGCCTTTTCTGTTTTATATGAAAAAGCTCATCGCACACAAGCCTTGCCTGTCTTTCCAGAACGCCCCGGGGTTCACCGGTCCTGTCGCTCGATACGAACAGGAGCGCTCTGTCAAAATATTCATTGTTTGTACATCTGATCTCAATTATCTGCTTGTTTATTCCCTTTATCATAAGCCTTTATTTCCTCTTTCTTCCAAAGATTTGCTATAAAAGGAATATTGGCCCCGAAGGCGGGAATTATTCAACCTTTCAACAGAAAACTGTTGAAAACCGGTTTTCTGATACAAACTTTTGTTGAAAACTATGTTGAAAGGGTTGAAAACCCATTGATTTTTCGCCGTCCGGCGGATGTTGAAAACCTTTTTCGGTGTCCTTTCTTGTCATATTTTGGGTGCGAAAGGAAAAAATGTTCGGTTACAATTATTGATATTCTGTGAACAGACCCGAAATCGTCACGGACCCCTCAGCGCAAACCGTTTTATCTCGGGCGTTTGCAAAAGGGTCTATTTTGTTAGCCCCCTCACCTGTCCCGGTCCCGTGACGCTGTCCGTTTTGTCGGACACTTGAGCCGTTATCTCTGCGATCATTCGGCGCAGCGCTCATCTGTCCAAAAGATCACACTCTTGATCCGTGTTCACGCTTCACGAAATTGTAACCGTTTGTAACGAAAATTAACGAAAACCGACATCACCTTGTGGTGAGAAACTTAATAGCCCTCTCGATGGAGTCCTTCGAGTTTCCCCAATCCGCATCGGCGCCGGTGTTGCGGTAGTCATACATCTTGCAGTAGTGGGAAACGTCCTTTTCCAGCGTGTCGAGATATTTCTCGGTCAGTGCCGTACAGGAATCTATGAACATCTTCTGGTTTTTCTTGTCCATGTGCTCCGAGCACATCCCCACCAGCAGGTCATAGTGGGGCAGACACAGCATCTCCTGCTGGTCGAAAAGCTCACGGAACTCTCTCTGCTGAACATACATCTCGAAGAGCGTCACCAGTATCCTTGACATTCCCCAATCTATCTTTGAACAGACAAAGCAGGTGGAATTGACCGCAGAGACTTTTTTCTGCTTGGCCTTTTTCGGCTCAAACAGCGATTGTCTCGTAAAAATGTTCTTCTGCATACTCTGAAGATGCGATTGGAGCATGAGCGCCAGCGACAGCCTGTTCTTACAGTCTCTCATCTGCTCGAAGTGGGTCTTGCAGAATCCGAGCTTGTTTGTCTCTATCCTGACATCCGGCTCCATCATCGCAGCGCCCATTATGTATTCAACGGTCCTTTTCTCCAGAGTGTCACGAAGAAGACAGATCGGGCAGCCGCACCTGGGCTCGAAGATATCCGTTACGGGTATAGTGAGTAAGCTTTCTCGCATATATCAAGTTCCTTTCGCAGTCAGATGTCAGATGTCAGAGGTCAGAAATATAATAACCATCCGACACTTGAAATTTATACTCCCTTATAGTATAATAGCTTTGATGAAAAATTTCAAGAGGGAATGAGAAATTTTTATGATTATAACAGATTTTTTTGTAAATAATGACGGCATACGCCTTAAACAGCCCGACTTAGACCTTGACCAGACCCTTGATTGCGGCCAGGCTTTCCGCTGGACAAGGGTCTCAAGCGACACCTATCACGGCTTTTTCCTTGACCGTGAGCTGACCGTCAGCGAGTGTGATGAGAAAGGCGTTTTCCTGCTCCACGGCGTGAGCGAAAAGGAGTTTCTCGATGTGTGGTATGACTATTTTGACCTCGGCACCGACTACGGTCAGATAAAGGAGCGTCTCAGCGAGGACGAAACGCTGTCGGCGGCGGTAAAGGCTTACAGCGGCACAAGGATACTCAGGCAGGACCCCTGGGAGACCGTCAGCTCTTTCATCATCAGCCAGAACAACAATATCCCCAGGATAAAGCTCATAATCTCACGCCTTTGCGAGCATTACGGCGGCTATCCCTCGTTCTCGCAGATGAAGGGCGAGAGCGTGGAGAGCCTTGGCTATCTCAGAGCAGGATTCAGAGCCAAGTACATAGTCGATGCGGTGGAGCGCTTCTCCGGCGGTGAGATCTCGCCGGAAAAAATAAGGTCTCTGGACACCGATGCGGCAAGGGACGAGCTTATGAAGATAAAGGGTGTCGGCCCAAAGGTGGCGGATTGTGCGCTGCTTTTCGGGTTTTACAAGCTGGACGCTTTCCCCAAGGACGTTTGGGTAAAAAGGGTCATGGCGGAGTATTATCCCCAGGGACTCCCCGCCTGCACCAGGGGGATAGAGGGCATAGCGCAGCAGTATCTGTTCCAGTATATCCGCAGGTCATAAGGCCGCAACTTAACAAAATATATAGATTTATACGGAATATTTGTGGTCAAACCACTTGCAAAACGTGTTGAAATAGTGTATAATAATATAGTTATGGCAGACAATGCTTAAAATATCAGGAAAGGCAAAGGTGCTTTGTTATGGATATGGAAATGGTAAAGTATCTCGCAGACCTCAGCAAGCTTGAATTCTCGGATGAAAAGCTTGGCGAGACAGCACAGCAGATGACCAGCATAATCGAGCTTATGGACACCGTCAAGGAGATAGATGTGACCTATGACGCTTACAAGGACAACCACGATGTGTTCCTGCCCGAGCTTCGGACCGACAGCGTTATCCCCTCTATGGAGACAGCCAAGATCGTTTCAAATGCAAAAAGCTCGGATAACTGTTTCGTTGTTCCGAAGGTCGTAGAGTAATTTTGAAAGGATGTATGACATGGAGCTCAAGGATATGAAGCTGCGTGATATGAGAAAGGCTCTTGACAGCAAGGAGATCTCCGCTAAGGAGCTTGCAGAGAGCTATCTTGACAGGATAAAAAAATATGACGGTGAGATAAAGAGCTACATCACCGTTACCGAGGAGCTTGCCTATGAACAGGCAGAGAAGGCTCAGGAGATAATAGACAAGGGCGAGGCTAAGGCGCTCACAGGTATCCCTGTTGCGATAAAGGACAATATCTGCACACAGGGTGTCCGGACCACCTGTGCATCAAGGATACTGGAAAACTTCATCCCGCCTTATGATGCCACTGTTATGGAAAAGCTGAATTCTCAGAATATAGTTATGCTGGGCAAGACCTCTATGGACGAGTTTGCTATGGGCGGCTCCACACAGACCTCTGCCTTTGCAAAGACCGTGAACCCCTATAACAAGGGCTGCGTTCCCGGCGGTTCCTCAGGCGGCTCGGCTGCTGCCGTTTCGGCAAGGCTGGCTCCCGTGGCTCTGGGAACAGATACAGGCGGATCAATAAGACAGCCGGCTTCCTTCTGTGGAATAACAGGTATAAAGCCGACATACAGCAGAGTATCACGTTTCGGGCTGGTGGCTTTTGCCTCCTCTCTTGACCAGATAGGGACCATGGCGCTGAGTGCCGAGGACTGCGGCATACTGCTCAATGCTATCTGCGGTTTCGATATGCACGACGGAACAAGCTCGAGAGAGGCAGTTCCGGATTTCACCGCAAAGATAGGCGAGAATATGAAGGGCGTTAAGATTGCCCTGCCAAAGGAGTATTTTGCCGAGGGTATCGACGACGAGGTAAGACAGAGCGTCCTTGCTGCCGCAGAGCAGTACAGAGCTATGGGAGCAGAGCTTATCGAGTGCTCGATGCCGTCGCTGAAATATGCGGTATCCTGCTACTACCTGCTGGCCTGCGCAGAGGCAGCTTCAAACCTCTCACGTTATGACGGAATCAAGTACGGTCACAGAACAGAGCGTCAGTGTGACAGCTATGAGGAGCTTATCGTGAGATCACGCTCGGAGGGCTTCGGCGATGAGGTAAAGAGAAGGATACTTCTCGGAAACTACTGCCTGTCCAGCGGCTACTATGACGCTTACTACAGAAAGGCTCTTGCGCTGAGACAGCTTGTAAGAAAAGAATATAACGACATCTTTGAAAAGTGCGATATGATACTCACGCCTACAGCTCCGACAGTGGCTTACAGCCCGGAGAAAACGGCTGACCCCGTTTCAATGTATCAGGCTGATATCTGCACCGTTACAGTAAACATCGCAGGTCTGCCTGCGATCTCGACCACCTGCGGCTATGACAAGAACGGTATGCCGATAGGAATGTCGCTCATAGGAAAGAAATTCGCAGAGCAGGATATAATCAAGGCCGCAAGCGCCTTCGAGCAGGGCTTTACGCCTGTCCTGCCCAGGATGTAAGGAGGAACGGACAATGGAAAAATGGAGGACCGTCATTGGTCTGGAGATTCATGCCGAGCTTCTTACCAAGACCAAGATATTCTGTAACTGCTCGGCCGAGTTCGGCGGAGCGCCCAACTCCAGGTGCTGCCCTGTTTGTACAGGTATGCCCGGAACGCTGCCTGTCATAAACCAGACAGCTGTTGAGTATGCCGTTAAGGCCGGCTTTGCGCTGGGATGCTCTATAAACAAGTTCTCGGTGTTTGACAGAAAGAACTATTTCTATCCCGACCTTCCGAAGGCTTATCAGATCTCGCAGCTCTACTATCCTATCATAGGCGCCGGAGCTGTCGAGATAGAGGTAGGCGGAAAGAAAAAGAAGATAAGGATAAACCACATACACCTTGAAGAGGACGCAGGAAAGCTCGTCCATGATGATTTCAACGGCGTGTCCCTGGCGGACTATAACCGCTGCGGCATACCGCTTATCGAGATCGTTTCCGAGCCTGATATAGCTTCGGCAGAAGAGGCTATGGCTTATGTGGAGCAGATAGCTCTGCTGCTCAAATATGCAGGAGTGTGCGACTGTAAGATGGAGCAGGGCTCACTCAGATGCGACGTCAATATCTCGCTGATGAAGCCCGACGCTACCGAGTTCGGAACCAGAGCCGAGATAAAGAATATAAACTCTGTAAAGAGCGTGGGCAGGGCTATAAAGTATGAGCAGAAGAGACAGGCTCTGCTGCTTGAGGCCGGCAAAAAGGTCGTTCAGGAAACAAGGCGTTATAACGCTAACCGTGACAAGACCACTTCCATGCGTACAAAGGAGAACGCTAACGACTACCGTTACTTCCCCGAGCCCGATATTTTACAGGTAAACCTTACTGACCAGCAGATCGAGGAGATACACGCAAAGCTCCCCGAGATGCCTGCTGACAGAAAAGCAAGGTATATGTCAAACGGCATTTCCGAAGTGGATGCCGATATCCTGATACAGTCGAAGCAGATCTCCGACTTCTTCGATGAGGCCTGCACATATTATAACAAGCCAAAGAGCGTGGCTGTGTTCATGCTGGGCGAGTTTATGAGACGTGTAAACCTTGGCGAGATAGATATCGACAACATCAGCTTCCCTGCCGAGGACCTGGCAAAGCTGGTGGAGATGGCCGACAGCGAGACCGTTTCCAAGAACGACGCAAAGGCAGTGTTCAGAGTTATGGCCGAGCAGGGCGGAAAGCCTATGGACATAGCCAAGGAAAAGGGTATGCTGATAACCGTTGACGAGAGCAAGGTCGAGGCAGAGATAGACCGCATCATCAGCGAGAACAAGGCACAGGCAGAACAGTATGCCGCAGGAGAAAAAAAGGTGTTCGGCTTTATCATGGGTCAGTGTACAAAGGCGCTCAAGGGTATGGCTACACCTAAGATAATAAAGGAAAAGCTGGAAGCAAAGCTGGATGAATTCGCAGCAGGCATCTCGGATGCAGCAAAGAAGGTCGAGCAGCTCCATGAGGCTGTTATCGGCACCGACAAGCTGACAAAGTATCAGCCAAAGGACAAGTTCGTTCCCAGGGCTGAGGGCGACCTCGTTATGGTGTCCACAGACAAGCTCAAGCAGGAGTTCACCCTTGAAAACGCAAAGGCTGCTCTCGGAAAAGAGATAAGCTTTGAGGGCTGTGTACACAGGATAAGGAATATGGGAAGCATCGCTTTCGTAAATGTCAGAACAGCAAGATATGTGTTCCAGACAGTTTATTCCGCAGACAAGTGTGCCGACAGCATCGAGGGCCTCAGAGAGGGCTACTTCGTTTATGTGACAGGTATCGTCAAGGAGAACGAGCGTGAGGCAACAGGCCTTGAGATCGAGCTCTCCGGAATAAAGCTCATCTCCACAAATGCTGCCGACCTGCCGCTGAAGATCTCCCAGGGCAAGCTTGGCTGTACCATTGAGGTAAACCTTGACAACAGAGCCGTGTCCCTGAGGAACCCCTATGAGAGAGCTATATTCAAGCTCCAGGAGGGTCTTGTACACGGTATGCACAAGTTCATGCAGGAGCAGAACTTCACAGAGATACACTCACCTAAGATAGTTGCACAGGGTGCTGAGGGCGGCGCTAATATCTTTGCGCTGGACTATTTCGGAAAGAACGCTTTCCTCAATCAGTCTCCCCAGTTCTATAAGCAGACCGCTGTGGCATTCTTTGACAGGGTGTATGAGATAGCTCCAGTTTACAGAGCCGAGAAGCACGCAACCTCACGTCATATAAACGAGTATATCGGTCTTGATTTCGAGATGGGATACATCGACAGTATGTATGACGTTATGGCTATGGAAACAGCGATGCTCAAGAGCATTTTTGCTTATATCAAGGAAAACTATAAAAACGAGATAGAGATACTCAAGGCGGAGATACCCGAGATAACCGAGATCCCCTCTATCAAGTTTGCCGATGCTCTCAAGCTCCTCAGAGGCGGAGAGACCGGCGGCAAGAAGTTTGACCTTGACCCCGAGGACGAGGTGAACCTCTGCAAGTATGCCAAGGAGAAATATGGCTCCGACTTTATCTTTGTCACCCACTTCCCGTCCTCAAAGCCTCCGTTCTATGCTATGAACTCGAGAGAGGACCCAAGAGAGGCATACAAGTTCGACCTGCTGTTCAGAGGACTTGAGATAACCTCCGGCGGCCAGAGAATACACGACTATGACGAGCAGGTAGCCAAGATGAAGGCACAGGGACTTGACCCTGCTGACTTTGCAAGCTATCTCGAGGCACATAAATACGGTCTGCCTCCTCACGGCGGCCTGGGTATCGGTCTTGAAAGGCTGCTGATGAAGCTGCTTGGCAAGAACAATATCCGTGAGACCTCTATGTTCCCGAGAGATATAAACAGACTGCTTCCGTAAAAAAACAAAATGACCGAGGGATATTCTTCCTCGGTCATTACTATAAGGAGAGATAACTATGGTAAGACACGTTATTATGTGGCAGATGAAGGACGGGCTTTCACAGGCTGAGAGCGACGCCGTCAAAAGCGAGATCAAACAGAAGCTCGAAGCGCTCGTCGGCGTTATCGACGGGCTCAAAGAGGTGAAGGTCATCACCGACGTTATGGACACCTCAAACGCCGACCTTATGCTGGACTGCCTGCTTGAAGACGAAAAGGCGCTAAGGGACTATGCCGTTCATCCGGCTCACGTCGCTGTCAAGGACGGGCTGATAATGCCGAACGTAAAGTCAAGAGTGTGTATCGACTACATTATATAATAACGCTGTAAAGCACAGCACCGGCCTTCCTCTTTGGAAAAGCCGGTGCTTTTTTCATCAGTAATAGTATTCTTCCTCGGGATAGTACCCGTCATCACTGTACATATCCTCTTCGCCGGAGGGCTTCATGCCTGCGTCGATAAGCTCCTGATAAAGGGTATCCGAGTCGCAGTCAAAGCAGATGGTCTGGTCAAACACCATATCCCAGTAATACTTATCATCGGGGCTGGAGATATGAGAGTTTTTGTTTGACTTTCTTTCATCTACCAAAAGGTTTGCATAGCTCTTTGAGTAATAGCGTCTCCAGCCGGTGTCGCTGTTTGAAACGAAATGGCTGTGGAGCAGGTCTGCTATATCACAGGCCTTTTCTCCGTCAACGTCCTCAAGATAAAGCGTCCTGTGCTCTACTCGCTGTCCATACCAGTTATCGCTCTCGGTATAATCATAAAGCTCGACCTCGACACTGCAATGCTTCAGGCTGCTTTCAGGCGTAGAAAAGACAAGTCCGAAGCCGCCTGTCTTGTAATTCACAAGGTTCACGATAAGGATGATACCTATCATCACCGCATATTCCAGCACTCTGACCGCAAACACGGTCTTCAAGGACTTTCCTCTTGCAAGGATGATGTGTACCACCATAAACACCACAAGGGATGCTCCTATGGCAACTACACGGTTAAGCTGGTCAAGGTATCCAAACATCACGAACACAGCCAGTATCGACAGCACCTCAAGGAAGAGCTTGAATGCGATAGGATTGCCGACTGTCTCGGCGGTCCTCTTCTTGTAAAGCCTGCTGCAAAGGTAAATAACGCCAATTGATATGAAAATGTTCACTATCAGCACAGGCCACGCCGAGAAGGTGTTGTCGTGTCCGGCTATAAAGGAGAACACCTTCGTGTCATCGACAGCCAGGACCGAGGTATACGTCCACAGGCAGAAAAAGAACGGCATAGAATCAAACATCACATCAAAGCCTGCTGCATAGGTTATGTTCTGATAGACCAGTATCGGGAACACCGAAAAGGCTGTCAGCGCTATCAGCGTCATATAGATGACCTCGGCAAGAGTGCCGAAGCACATCTGGCAAAGGATCGTTACCGCAACGGTGAAAAGCAGCGCCGTGACACCCACAAGGTAGCCAAGCCATACGACCTTAATGTCATCCGCAAGGTCCTCGCTGAACCTGGCGCACATAAGCCCCAGCTCAGCCGCAGCCACCACAAGGGTGGGTATGATGTGATAGTAGCAAAGAGCCAGTATCTTTGACCAGAACCTCTCGGAAGCCGTCATAGGCAGAGAGTGCATAACGTCGCAGACACGCTTGTCGGTCATGTCCCTGAAAAGCAGGGCAACAGCCGGGATAACGGTCACCAGCGGCAGGGTGATAAAAAACAGTCCCACAACAGCTATCTCGTTTTCCATAGCCACGCCCACAACAGCAAAGAACAAGGAAGCCGCAATAACTATGCTGTTTATGATAAACAGCTTTTTGAGCCTCTGCATCTCGCCTCCGGCAAGCGAGTGGATCTTACGCAAGTTCGTCAGTAGCATATCCTCTCGCCTCCATTTCGTAAATAAATATCTCCTCCAGTGTGAGTCCTATCGCCTCGCAGACCTCGCAGCCAAGCTTAGGCAGCTGTTCTCTGAGAGTATTGTCGTCTGCTCTTATAACAGCCTGAGCAACACTTCCCACAAGCTCATATTTCACAACGCCCAGCCCCAGAGCTTCAAGCTCCTCGGGGGTAACAGGCCTTGAGCTTCTTACCAGCTGTACCTTGCCAAAGCCGCTTCTTATATCGTCCACATCGTTTGCAAAGATCAGCCTGCCCTTGTGGATGAGCATAGCCTTGTCGCATATCTCGCTTATCTCGGCAATATTGTGTGATGACACGATAAGCGTGGCTTCCCTGTCAAGTATCTCGTCGGTGATGATGTTTTTTACATACTTTCTCATAGCCGGGTCCAGCCCGTCAAAGGCCTCGTCCAGCATAAGATACTTAGTCCTGCACGACAGCCCGATGAGCACCATAGCCTGTCTTTTCATACCCTTTGAAAACTCGCTGAGCCTTTTGTCTCTCGGCAGGTGGAGCTTCTCGAGTATCCTCTCGAACACGGTATCCGAAAAATCGGGATAGTATACCTTATAATAGTTCTTCAGCCCGTCCAGCGTATAGGATGTATACTGTACTGTCTCGTCGTTTACAAAGAAGATGTTCTTCTTTGCCTCGGGGTTGTCAAACACATCCAGGCCGTCTATCCTGATCGAGCCCTCTCTTACGGGATAGATGCCCGTCATCATTCTCATAAGAGTGGACTTTCCTGCTCCGTTGGAGCCGAGAAAGCCGTAAGCCGAACCGTCGGGGATCTCTATCGTTATCCCGTCAAGCGCCTTGAACTCTGCACCTGTTTTCGCTTTGAAAGTCATAGACACATTCTCTATCTGTATCATTTTGTCACCTTCCCCCTCTCAGCGTCCTGTTCGTCAATAATAGCTTTCAGCCTGTCCGCATCGAGTCCTGAAGCCAGAAGTCTTTTTGTCAGCTCCCTGAACTCCAGCGTCTGTCTTTCATCCACATCGTCCTTATGCTTAGCCACAAAGCATCCCCTTCCTGCTACGGAATAGATTATCCCGTCACGCTCAAGTATCGCATACGCCTTTGCCACAGTGTTAGGATTGAGACCAAGATCCTTTGCCAGTGCTCTCGCCGCCGGTATCCGGTCTCCCTCCTTATACGTGCCAAGGGAGATCTCACGGCAGATGCTCTGGCAGATCTGCTCATAAATCGGCGTGCGGCCCATTACATCTATCGTTATCATTATCCCACAGTCACTTCCTTTCACCCGTTTTGCTGTCTCTTTCCTTTTTTGTTGTTTTCTTTTTTGTGTGATTTCCGCCTGCGGCGGAGATCACACAGGCTTGCTGCTGTCTCTTTCCTTTTTCGTTCGCTTCTTTCGTGCAGTTTCCGCCCCGGGCGGAAAAACACAGGCTTGCTGCTGTCCCTTTTCTTTTGTTTTAACCTTAGCGGAAAGTAAGGTCGGCCGTTATCTGTTTTGTGGTCCTCGCCTTGCTTAACGTTGGGCTTGCAGTACACTTTTTCTTTGTGTATCAAGTGTACTATCTGTACTAGTACACTTGCAGTATAGCACTGCCCGTTGATTTTGTCAACGGGCAGGGATGATTTTCGTCATATCTTACAAATAATAATAGTTCTGTTTAGTCATCTTTACCAATGCGCTTTAGTATCTCCTCCGAGTCTATCCCGAACTGCGTGAGGATATGGCTCGCATACCCTGTCATCGCCGGGACGCCCTTTTCCACCTTATAAAGGCGCTTTCCGGTCGCTTCGTCCACAGTGACCACAAGGCTCTCGATGCGTGAGGCTATGCCCTCCTCGGCGTTTATCTCGTCTATCAGCTCCGCCAGGTCAACTATGTGGGTCGCAAGTATGCCTCTGACACCGATGATACAGAATATTTTCAGAAGCTCCTTCGACACCTCGATGCACTCGTTGGGCGTGGTGCTCTGGATAGACTCGTTCATAAGCAGCAGGCTCGATGGAGTTATAGTGTCGCTTATAGTCTTGAATTCCTTTATCTCTGTGGTGAACTTGCTGGCGTCTATGCCCACCTGCTCTTCCTTCGGGAAATGGGTGTACACAAAGTCCGCAAGAGATATCTCACAGCTTTCGCAGGGAACATAAAGCCCCGCCTGAGCCAGCACCTGACAGATGCCTATCGCCCTGACAAAGGTGGTCTTTCCACCGTTGTTGGCGCCCGTGAGGATGAACATCCGAGCACCTTCATCAAAGCTTATGTCGTTTGCCACAACTGTCTTTTTCTCCTTGACTTTCAGGTTCCAGAGCCTGCACTCCGAAAAATAGACCATATCAAAAAGCCCTGTCATAACGGCTTTCCTCTCGCCGGCAGGCAGTATCCTCGGCCTTGACATAGTAAGCCCCGAGCTTTTTGCCACCTCGATGAGCTGTACTGCTCCGAGATAGAATTCCAGCTGATAGTTAATCCCCAGCATATCACGGAAGCCTATCTTCTGATACTGTTTGAGCACATCGTCCATCTTATCAACATAGCGGTCGGTGAGATATGAAAGCTCCCTGAACAGGCTCTCGTCAACGGTGTTGACTATCCTGTCCTTGGTGACCTCGCTTGTCAGGAAGCGGTTGTGGAGGGTCTTCACATTGTTCTCGCCGAAGTATGCGCCGTGATAAATGATGCGGTCAAACAGCGACGGCTTCAAAGTGTACGGTTCATTGGAATACTCGATAACGCCGGCAGAGACAGGTATCATCCTGTTGTCAAGGTTTACCGCCACGGTAACGCTTTTTATCCCCTTTTCAAGGGCTGCCTTGAGCTCCTCCAGCTCTTCCCGAAGCTTCAGGAAATGCTTGTCAGTATACTGCTCCTCGAAAAAGCCGAACATCCTCCTGACACCCTCGGAGCGTATCTTCTCCTTGTTTGCTTCATAGAAGCGGTGCATTATCTCCAGACATTCCACATAGCCGTCAAAGGCGTTTATCGCATCGTCCAGCTTGTCAAAGGAGTCCGGGTCATTAAGGTCATAGATATTCTTGCGGTCACTCTCCACCATAACGTCTATTATCTTCTTTACCGTGGGCGCAAGCTTCGGGAGAGCGATAAAGTCGTCAAGGATGTCCAGCCTGTAGTTGATGACCTCGATGTCGTCGCAGAGCTCGCAGAAGAGATTGACGGTGTAGTGGGTATTATATGGGCTTATAAGCGACGCCAGCTTTTCAAGCTCTAAGTTCTTCACATAGCCCTGAGGCAGGTCATAAAGCTTTGAGCGGCGTTTTTTGAGCGCTTCCTTTTTCTCTTTGGAAGGGTAAAGCAAGTCTACCCCGAACTCGGTATTTATATCGTCTGAGTGTTTCATCGGCTCATCTCCCTTTGCTGAGGATGTGACCGCCCGACACATATCTGCGGCGGCGATCTTTCAGGCTTATTATATCACATAAGCGCAGCGTTGTGATATAATTGCCCGATACGCAGGGAGTGTCACAGAGTGACACGTATCTGCGAGGGCTTTCAGATAAATGTATAATATCAGCTATGCTGATATTATATCACATCATTTTCCGATTGTAAAGAACAAGACAGGACGAGACAAAGGCTATAAAACGATTTCGATTTATGGGAAATTATGAATATAATCTAAAGATTTCGGAATATGGGCAAAAACCGGGTTTTTCAGATAAAAAATTCTTAAAAATTCTTTTTTTACTATTGCAATTTTTAGACAGATAATATAAAATAGGTATAACAGCGTATTCGTTTACAATAGGCGCTTGTGAATATTTTAATATGCAGGAGGTATCCCACTATGAAATTTGCTGACGGTTTCTGGCTCAACCAGAAAGGCTATGAAGTAAACTATGCAAATCAGGCGTTTGAGGTCGATGAGATCGAAAACGGCTTTATGATCGTTGCTACTCCGTTCGTCGTTTATAACAGAGCGATGATGCTGGGAAGCGCAAACCTGGAGATCAGGTACACATCCACTCAGGAAAACTGTATAAAAGTAAACATCACTCACCACAAGGGATATGTTGACAACGGCCCCCACTTTGTTCTCAATGAGGGCAGCTATAAGCCCGAGGTGACCATAACCGAGAAAGAGGCTGTGCTGGTTTCCGGAGATACAAAGCTGGTCGTGAGCCGTGAGAACTGGAGCTTTACATACTATTACAAGGACAAGAAGCTTACCAGCGGCGGCTGGAGATCCACAGGCATAGTATTCGAGAGCGAATACAGAAAGCAGGCAAGGATGCAGCTTGCTGCCGACGACACATTCTGGAACTATCCCAGCGATCCCCACACTACCTATATCAGAGAGCAGCTTGACACAAGTGTAGGCGAGTACTTCTACGGCTTCGGCGAGAAGTTCACCACCTTTGCAAAGAACGGCCAGACCGTTGAGGTGTGGAACTCTGACGGCGGCACCTGCTCGGATCAGTCCTATAAGTGCATACCGTTCTATGTTTCGTCCCGTGGCTACGGTATCTTCGTAAACAGCTCGGACAAGGTGTCCTATGAGGTATGCTCGGACACAGTCTCCAAGGTATCCTTCACCGTTCCCGGCGAGTGCCTTGAGTACTTCGTTTTCGGCGGCGAGAAGATCGCTGACGCTCTCGAGGGCTACACCACACTGACAGGCAAGCCTTCGCTGCCGCCTGCATTCAGCTTCGGTCTGTGGCTGACGACCTCCTTTACCACCACCTACGACGAGGAGACTATCACATCGTTCATCGACGGTATGGCAGAGAGAGACATCCCTCTCCAGGTGTTCCACTTTGACTGCTTCTGGATGAAGGGCTTCGAGTGGTGCAACTTTGAGTGGGACAAGAGCCAGTTCCCCGAGCCAGAGGCTATGCTCAAGAGACTCCACGAGGATAAGAACCTTCATACCTGCGTATGGATCAACCCCTATGTGGGCCAGAGATCCAGACTCTTCGATGAGGGCATGGCAAACGGCTACTTTATCAAGAACGAGGACGGCAGCGTGTTCCAGGCAGACACATGGCAGCCCGGAATGGCTATCGTTGACTTTACAAACCCCGATGCCTGCAAGTGGTTCGCATCATATCTGAGAAAGCTCTGCGAAATGGGTGTTGACACCTTCAAGACCGATTTCGGCGAGAGGATACCCACAAAGGGGATCAAGTATTTTGACGGCTCCGATCCTATCAAGATGCACAACTATTATACATATCTCTATAACGAGTGTACCTTCAACGTTCTGAAGGAATACTTCGGCGAGAACAAGGCTTGCCTGTTCGCAAGATCTGCAACAGCAGGCGGACAGAAGTTCCCTGTTCACTGGGGCGGCGACTGCTCGGGCAACTATAACTCCATGGCAGAGGTCGTAAGAGGATGCCTGTCGCTGTGTATCTCAGGCTTTGGCTATACCTCCCACGATATGGCAGGTTTTGAGGCTACCGCTACACCCGACATCTACAAGAGATGGGCTGCTTTCGGAATGTTCTCCTCTCACAGCCGTCTCCACGGAAACCAGTCCTACAGGGTGCCGTGGCTGTTCGATGAGGAAGCCTGCGACGTTCTTCGCTTCTTCACAAAGCTCAAGGGCAAGCTGATGCCTTATATCTGGGCACAGGCTATCAAGACCCACGAAGTGGGCGTTCCCGTGATGAGAGCTATGGTGATCGACTTTGCTGACGACCCGACCTGCCTGACACTTGACAGACAGTATATGTTCGGTGACAACATCCTTGTTGCACCTATCCTCAATGACGAGAGCATGGCTGAATACTATGTTCCCGAGGGCAGATGGACAGACATCATCACCGGCAAGGTGCTCGAGGGCGGCAAGTGGTACAAGCACAAGTGCTCCTACTTCGAGATCCCTGCTCTCGCAAAGCCCAACAGCATTATCGCTTACGGCAAGTTCGAGGGCGATGTTGAGTATGATTATCTTGACGGCACGACCTTCAGGATCTATGAGCTTGAGGACGGAAAGAGCGCAGTAGCCAAGATCTACGATACCGAGGCTAACAAGGTATTCGAGCTGACCGCAGTAAGAAACGGCAGCAAGATCGAGTGCGAGTACACCGACACCAAGGCTACCTTCACTATCGAGGTCGCTAACACCGACAAGAATGTCGAGATAAGCCCGAACTTTGGCGGCAAGGTAATTATTGAGCTGTAATAATAATTCAAAGAGAGCACTCCCGGATGGGTGCTCTCTTTTTCTGTCATTAAACGTGAATTCTTTTCCCCCTGCGGCGTAAAGTGCAAAACGGTACCTCTCCCCCTTCGGGATGAGGTACCGTTTTTGGCCTAGAACTGTACGTATCTTTCGCAAATATAGATCACCTGAACACAGCTTCGTTCTTGTTTTCCGCTCGCTGCTTTCTGAGCTTCTTGAACTCCGTCTTGTATACAGAGTATGCCTTTTCCCACTCTTCATCAGTGGGCTCGTGGCCGCCGAAGCAGGTGTACTCAAACAGCTCGATAACAACACTCAGCTCGGCTCCTCGCTTGTCCTTCATAAACTCCAGCAGCTCGTGGGGCGTATAGCCCGAAAGCTTTTCGCCGGAGGAGGCCTCCAGGAGCTTGAGCGTTCGCCTGTAAAGCCTGAGTATGCGCTCGGTGTTGTTTTTAAATCTCAGCGAGATCCTGAAGCACAGCTCGAGGATAAGATCCATCAGCAGCACGAACACGATAACTACTACAACGCCGATGACAACAGCTATCCTGCCTAAGTATTTGAGTATCCAGGAGAGGTCAAAGCTGCCGCTGCCGTCATTGGACTCCAGCTGGTAGGACGAAGGTGTAGGATCAAAGGTCATCCAGCCGTAGCCGGAGATATAGACCTCCACCCAGGCGTGAGCGTGGCTGTCACGGATGATGTATTCATTGTTCTTGTCACGGTCAAATGCCGCAAAGCCCTCCACATATCTTGCAGGCAGCCCCGAAAGCCTTGCCAGCAGAGTCATGGATGTGGCATAGCTGGTACAGCTGCCACGCTTCGAGGTAAACAGGAAATAGTCTATGGACTCGTCTTTCGGCACATATTCCTTGTCATATCTAAAGCCGTTTTCCTCAAAATAGCGCTCGATAGCCTTAGCTTTGTCATAATCGGTCTCACAGTCCCTGGTTATATCCTCGGAAAGCTTTGTCAGCTTCTTGCTGGGAGCATAGCCGCTAAGGTCGGTATAGTATCCTAGAAGCTTTGTGACATTTGAAGCCACCTCGGGTTCAAGGTCGCCGTTTTCCACAGCCGCATCGAGTATGTGTAAAAAGTCTGTCTGGCTAAGTCCCTGCTCCTGTGCAAGGCGGCCCGCATCGTCCTCGTCGGAGAAATAGTCAAAGCTGAAATTGAGCTCCGGCGCTTCCTGATTATCATAGATAGCCTTGGGATAGATCTCTCCGTGAGGTATCTTATAGTGATCCTTTATCGTCACCACATCCACGGTTAAAGGCGCCGGCATATATCTCGGCGAGAACTCCTCCATAGTGTAAAGGTGCATCATGAACGACTCCGAATAGAGGTCATCGGGATAGTATTTCGCATCCAGCCCGAGATCGGTATATCTTCCGGTCTTAGCAAGATCCTGCATAGTATAATACATAAAGTACGGGGAATTGAGCTCATTCTCGGAATAGTGCATATTCTCGAGGTTGAAGTTGTCGTTGAAGTCTCTGTCCTCTTCCCAGCGCTCGTTCTCGATAATGCGGTCAAAGCCCTGGCGCCTGAGATAATGGATAGTATCATTGCTGTCGGTCACCATCCTGAACAGCTCGACGCCCTCATCGTTGGAGCCGAAACGCAGAGACGACAGATCGCTGAGCTCGTCATAATCCGAACGATTCCGGAAGGTCAGGTCAAAATATGTCTTGTCGGCTTCCAGCTTGGACTTGGCGTCCGTTCCCGGCAGAAACATTGTCACGGCGCCCACCACAGCAACAAACAGCGCAACAGCCGCCGCATACTGGCGGTTGACCATTACCCGGCTCTTGTTTTCGGCGCTCATAAGCCTTGAATGTACCATCAGCGCCAGGAACACGGTTATGAGAACGGTCAGTTCCAGATCCGGGATAGTGTCGGCACGCTTGGCGTAGATGAACAAAGGATAGAGCATCGCAAGCATGGTCCCCGAAGCACGGTAACGGATCATAGTGAAATAATAAACTATGGATGTGAGGAAATAGGCCATAAAGATCATGGTCCCGTAGAAATACTGATCCACTCTTCCCACAGTCTGGGCGTCCACATAGAACCAGTCCATATAGCTTTTTCGTGAAGCATCAAAGCCTGCGCTTATAAACATCGAGAACACATAGCCCACAAGGACCGAAAGCAGGATGTATACCACGACCCTCATGATCTTCTTGTTCTTGAGCCATTCAAACAGCGCAAAGAGACCGCATTCTGCGGCCAGACACGCAATGGTGTAGGTGGTTATATCATCGGGCATATAGGTGTCGATGATAAGGCGCATTATGACCGTTACATAAAGGACAGGCAGAGCATATCTTGACAGCGCCTGAAGAATGGTGGTCCTTGCCTTGTTCAATATGCTCTCCTCCTTTCTTTATGGCTAAAAACTCAGCTCAGCCTTTCAAATTCATAGTTATCATCTACCAGCCACACATTGGCGGAAACTTTTTTTACTCCGCTCAGCTTTGTGAAAACAAAGGAGCCTGCGGCGTTTTCAAGAAGCTCTGCAAGCTCCCCCGGCATATTCTCCATACAGGATGAGAAGCACACAGGCGGTGTGCTCTTGCCAAAACTTTCGTGGGCAAAACGCTTATCCTTTGGATATGCCCTAAGCTGTGCCAGGTCCTCCTGGAGCAGCACCACATCGCCGTACTGCTTTATATCGGCTTTTTTCCACATACCGCCGCAGTAATAAACAAACTCGCTCTCAAAGCCCTCTCTCACCAGCATATCAAGCATAGCCAGAGCCGCTTCCACGGTGGTGTCGATGTTTTTCATATAAACTCCGCCGAACATATCTCCCGGGGGGATGTCCAGCACAAAGACCTGGCTCGAGGATGCGACCTTTTCATCAAGGCGCACCAGCAGCCCCTCTTTTTTGGTCGAGAGCTTCCAGTTTATGCGCTTGAGGGAATCGCCCGGAATGTAATCCCTGTGCTCGAACCCGGGAAAGCCTGTGGGTGTCAGAGATGTCTCGTTGGTCTCTGCCTCGTCCTTTTCGTCATAGGACGAATTCTCGGCAGTAGCACGCAGCACCTCTTTCTGGCCGCCTGTCTCGGGGATATTAGGCAGGACCTTTATAAATATCGGCTCGGCTCCCAGAGTCCTTGTCACCTCGGCGTGAGCGATGCCCAGATAGTCGTGTATCACACATTTTTCGATGAAGACCGACCCTGTGGTACAGCCCACAGCCTTGACTTCAGCCTTTATAACGGTGGGGCGCTTCGACATAACGATAGCGCTTATCTGTCTGCTCCCGACCACAGATAAGTTGTCGGTGGTGCCAAGGGTTATCTCCGCCATTGCCGTTGGCAGCGGAAAGATACCGGAGCTGAGCCTTATCTCCAGCTCGAACTGCTCGTTCTTGTTAGCCACATCCGATCCCACCGAGATCGAACAGCGCAGGCGCTTTTTTGTGAGCGAATAAATAAGGCATGACAGCAGAAATCCGAGGGTCAGAAGCTCCAGCAGCAAAACGCCGCCCGAAGCATTTATAAAATATGCAACGAACACAGCTATCAGCCCGCAGCCGAGATAGCCTATCGCATTTTTCATTTTCCGACCCCCTTCCAGAAGTTTTTAAGATAGTCGTCAGCGCTGAAGTATCTCGTCGGGAGACTTGACATTCAGTGCGATATGCTCGAGAACGGCTCTCTCGTCAGGGAAAGCAGATTTGCCCTTTGGCGAGAGCATAAGCCTGTGAGCAAGAACATCTGTCATGACAGCCTTTACGTCGTCGGGCGTCACATAGCTTCTGCCCATTGTGAAAGCATAGGCCTTGGATGCTCTCAGAAGCGCTATGCTTCCCCTGGGAGAAACGCCAAGCTTAACAAGGTCGGACATTCTCGTTGCGGTCACAAGGCTAAGGATATATCTTCTTACATTCGGCTCAGCGGTCACAGCCTCTGCATAGCCCATAAGAGCCGTTATATCGTCAAGGGTCATTACAGCCTGAACGTTCTTTCCGAAGTCCGAATCCTCGGCTCTGGACATAATGTCAAGCTCCGCTTCATAATCGGGATACCCCATGGATATCTTCATAAGGAATCTGTCCATCTGCGCTTCCGGCAGATGATAGGTGCCGTAGGTCTCTACGGGGTTCTGGGTGGCCAGCACCATAAATGGCCTTGGCAGCACATGGGTGGTGCCGTCAACGGATATCTGTCTCTCTTCCATTACCTCCAGAAGGCTGGACTGGGACTTAGGCGAAGCTCGGTTTATCTCATCCGCCAGCAGAAAATTACACATAGCGGCACCCTCACGGTAGATGAGCTCGTGTGTGTTCGTGTCGACCATCGAAAAGCCCACGATATCCGAGGGCATAACATCAGGGGTCAGCTGGATACGGTTGAACTTGCCGTCCACTGACTTTGCAAGCGCCGAGACCAGCTGTGTTTTTCCCACACCGGGAACGTCCTCGATAAGCACATGACCGCCGCAGAGCATAGCCGTGATTATCCTGAGAACAGGCTCGGTCTTTCCGACAATGACCTTCTCTATATTCTCCACCAGAAGCTTTACCTTTTCATTCATACTTATCCTCCTGAATTTTTGTTGTGAATACCTTATTACTATTATAAATATAACACAGCGTTTCGTATTTGTAAAATACCGGTTTGTAATAGCACTATAACCAGCGCTTATACCGGGCTCAGAGATACCACTGTTTCTATCCCCGTTGTGTGAGGGAACATATCCACGGGCTGTATCTTCTTTGTCTTATAGCCGTATTTTTCCAGTATCCTGAGATCTCTTGCCAGAGTATCTATACCGCAGGAAACATAGACCACACGCTTTGGCATAAGTGCTGCGACCGCTTCAAGAAACGCTTTTGATGCGCCTGCTCTCGGCGGATCCATCATCACAACATCCACCTTTTCGCCGTCCTGTGCCAGCGCCTTCATAAAGTCGCCTGCGTCCCTTGCAAAAAAGCTTATGTTCTCACAGCCGTTTATCTTAGCATTCACCTTTGCGTCCTTAACGGCGCTGCTGTTTATCTCACAGCCTGCCACCAGCGCTCCCCGCTTTTCGCAGAGGATGCCGATAGTTCCCGTTCCGCAGTAGGCATCTATCAGGCGTGTGCCGGGGGTTATCTCTGCGGCATCAAGCGCCAGAGTATAAAGCTTTTCTGTCTGTGCGCTGTTGACCTGATAAAAAGCCGCAGGGGAGATACGGAATGTGCATCCGCAAAGCTCGTCCTCGGCATAGCCCACACCAAAAAGCACAGAGCTCTGCTTTCCAAGCGTGAGCGGCATACCCTTCGGGTTCACATTAAGGACAACGCCTTTGACGTCGCTGCATTTTTTTGCAAGCTCCTTTGCAAAGCCCCTGGCGCCCGGGACAGCCGCCTTGTTTACGACCAGAACGACCATAGTCCCCTTTGAGCCCACACGAACGAGCGTATGCCTTAAAACACCCTTTCCGCTGACAGGATTATAGGGGTTTATCCTGAAAGAGCCCAGCAGCGGTCTCATCGCCGCTATCACAGCGCTTGCACGCCTGTCCTCAAGGCGGCACCCGTCAATGACGGTGATACCCTTGTCCGAGGAGCGGAACACACCCGAGACTATGGCCCCTGACCTTGCGGTCTTATAGACGGTCTGGACCTTGTTGCGGTAATGGCAGTCATTCTCCGCTGCGGCTATCGGCTCCACCCTGCAAAAGCGTGACAGGAGCCTGTTTGCCTTCTGCTGTTTATATTCAAGCTGCTGCTCATAGCTCATTGAAAGCTGGCAGCCGCCGCATTTTTTAAAAGCCTTGCATTCCATTTTGTTTACCCGTTTTCTCTCATCTTCCAGCGGCCCGTCCGAAGACAGGCTTGTATTAGTATAGTATAACACAAAACCCGTGATTTGTAAAGACCGCATAAGACATACCAAAGCAAAAACCGGGGCGATTTTTTGGAAATAAATACTAAAAATTTATTGATTTTCCATTTCAGATATGTTATAATAGGACAAAGCTATTATATTCCGGAAAGGAGGACCATTATGGACTTTCAAAAACTTGCTGACAGCTTTTTTGCCCCGACCTGTATAATATCCGTAGAGCGTAAAGAGGACGGCTGGGGCGAAGTGCGCCTTGTCGCAGGAAACGAAAAGTATATCGAGCCCATCGAGAACCCCCTGCTCGCAAATGCCCCCGACCTGCCCGGCGTTCCCGATGTTCTGAAGATAAAGAACCGCTTTGTCCCGAATTCCCATTATGAGGACTATCTTCCCAAGGATACGGGCTTTGAGGATGTGTGCTACCGTGCAGCAGTTAAAAAGATACCGATACATACCTATGTTCATCTCAACGACATTGAGCTCTGGTTCGATATCTACTGTCTGCCTGTTGACTATGAAGACGGCGATGTCTGCTACTGCGCCTATACCGCACAGCCGAGCGACCCTGGGACTATCGGTGTCAGCTCTAGCCAGTCGGGTGCCTCATCCGAGGATGTTATCAAGACCTGTATCAAGCTCCACAGCACACAGGATTTCAAAAGCACTATGGCCGATATCATACATGATATACGCCATATCTGCAAAGCGGACGGATGCACTATCATCCTTGCCGACACAGAGAAGAAGACCTATGATATCCTGGCGTCCAGCTTTGATAAGAGCAGCAGGATAAAGCAAATAACCCAGTTCAATGATTTCGGTGACATCACTGCCTCCTGGCTCGGGATGTTCGGCGGACAGGATTGTCTTATCATCAAGGACGAAAGAGACCTTGAACTCATCCGTGAGATAAACCTCCCCTGGTATAAAACACTTATCGAGGCAGGCGTTTCAAGCCTTGTGCTCTTCCCTCTTAAATACGACCATGATGTTCTGGGCTTCATCTGGGCTACCAACTTTGATACCACAAACACAATGCGCATAAAGGAAACGCTGGAGCTTACCACCTTCTTTATCTCCTCCAAGCTTTCCGCTTACCGTATGCTCGAACACCTTAAAAAGATAAGCTATACCGACCAGCTCACAGAAATACCCAACAGGATCGCCTGCACAGAACGAGTAAGCAGGCTTATAAAAAGCGGCGAGCGCTTTACTGTTGTGTCAGTGGATATAAACAACTTCAAGGGCATAAACGCTTCGCTGGGATTCGATACCGGCAACAAGGTGCTCATAGCTATCGCAGAGCGCCTGAAAAAGTCAGCCGCCGGACACGACGGCTTTATCGCAAGAATGAACGGCGACGAATTTGCCATAGTTATCCACGGCTGTCAGACTGACGCCGAAACGCTTGGCATCATAAGAGAGTATGATACCGCTATCACACAGCCGCTGACAGTTGACAGCTGTGATATCTTCATCACAGCTTCCTTCGGCTACTGTGTGTTCCCAGATGATGCAAAGACTTCGGACGACCTGTTCTCCTATGCCAACGCTTCAATGTCCGAGATAAAGCGCATCAAGAGCAGTGACCATATACTGCGTTTCACCCGTGACCTGCTCCGTGAGGAGCGCACCTTGGAGATAGAGCGCAAGCTGATAACCGCACTGGAAAACGATACTATCACCTATGCTCTCCAGCCCCAGTTTGATCTTTCTCATGGTCTGCGAGGATTTGAAGCCCTTGCCCGTATGAAAGACAGCGACGGGAACGCTGTTTCTCCCGGCGAGTTCATACCCGTTGCGGAAAAGGTGGGGCTCGTGGATAAGGTTGACGGTGCCGTGTTCAGAAAATCGGCGATATTCGTCGGCGGGCTTATAAAGGAAACGAATGCCGACATAACCCTCAGCGTCAATGTATCGGTGCGCCACCTTATGAAGAACGGTTTTATCGACGAAGTCAGAAACGTTCTTGAAACAAGCGGGCTGCCTGCCGACAGGCTTGAGATAGAGATCACTGAATCTATAATGATAGAGTCAGCCGAGAAGGCGCTGGAATGTATCGAGAATATCAAGAAAATGGGTATCAAGGTCGCTATCGACGATTTCGGAACGGGGTATTCATCTTTGAGCTACCTGAGCAATTTCCCTGCCGACCTTATAAAGATCGACAAATCTTTTATAGATAAAATGAACCAGAGCGACTCGTCAAAGCAGTATGTTGCGGCAATTATATCTATCGGACATATCATGGGCTTTGATGTTATCTCTGAGGGAGTCGAGGAGAACGAACAGCTGACGACTCTCGGAGATATAGGCTGCGACTTCATACAGGGCTTTATCTGGGGCAAGCCCATGTCCTGCGAGGATGCGAAGAAGCTTGTGCTGGGGAAGGAGGAATAGATATGGATTATAAATCATGGATAGAAAACGTAGAGGGCATGGCAAGCATTTATTCTTTTGATGTTCTGCCGGACGGCACATACAGCGAGATACGCCTTATGGAGTATAACAGCGACAACTTTTTTATGATGAACCTTCCGCCCCAGGCGCCCAAGTTTTATCCCGGCATCCCCTACCGCACATATTTTACCGATCTCAACTTTGAGAACTTCGTTTACCAGAGCGCTGTCTCGAACGAGCCGCTCTATTCCTATGTAAACGCCAGAGGCGGCTGGATAAAGGGTATCTATCTTCCGATAACAGAGCCGGGAACAGTCTCCGTGGCTGAAGTGAAGAAGCAGAAAGAAAGCACCGGGACCAAGACCTATTACTGCCTTTATGTAGTGCATTTTTCGCCGGAGGTAAAGACCGAATCAATGGCTCCACGCTCGCCGGAGATATCCAATGCGGTGGTGGACATAAGCATAAGGCTTCACGAGACCAAGGACTATCACCAGACTATGGCCGCCTGCATAAGCAAGATAAAAGAAGTCTGCGGCGCAGAAAAATGCGCTATCTATACAGTTGATACAAACAGCCAGAAGTGTGAATTTATAAACAATGAGGGTTTGAACAACCAGGCGCTTGAAGACTTCGCAGAAGAGATGGGCTGCACGCCCTATGAAGTCGCTATGCACTGGGAGAAAGACCTTGCTTTAAGCGACTGCCTGCTGCTTGATGACCTGAGCGTTATCGAAGAGCGTGACCCTGCGTGGCATAAGTCCTTGTGCGGACACGGCATACACAACATCATACTGTTCTCGATAAGGTTCAACCAGACTCTCGTGGGCTTTATCTGGGCAGCAAACTATGACACCTCAAGGATGATGAAGATAAAGGAGACCTTAGAGCTCACCACCTTTATGATAGCAGCGGTGATAGAGAACAATCAGCTGGTCTCCCGCCTTGAAGAAAAGAGCCGCATCGACGGGCTTACAAGGCTCGGCAGCAGGAACGTTATGAACGAGCGCATCGACAGGCTTGTCTCCGGAGAGGACAGCTTCCCCGAAAGGATGGGCGTCGTTTATGCTGACCTGAACGGCCTTAAAAGAGTCAACGACACCAAGGGCCACGACGAAGGCGACAAGCTGCTCAAAAAGGCGGCGGCTCTGCTCAGGGTCTCCTTCGGCGACCACGAGATATTCCGTGCAGGCGGCGACGAGTTCGTTATGTTCTGCTCCGATATCACAGCCGAGGAGCTTAACAGCCTGACAGCACAGCTGCGGGCGATGGCAGACAATACCGAGGATGTGAGCTTTGCCATCGGCAGCTGCTTCTGTGACAAAGCAGAGGATCTCAACGGCGCTGTGCAGACAGCAGACGAGAATATGTATAAAGACAAGGACGAATACTATCGCCTGCACCCCGAAAAAGCTCACCGCCGCTTGAAACAGGACAGCGAAAACTGTGAAGTAACAAATCCGAAATGATTTAGACATTGACTTATTGAAAATTAAGTTGTATAATAAAAATTGCAAAATACAGGGGAGCTCATGTTTGTGGGCTGAGAGGAAGTAATCCAACTTCGACCCTTTCACCTGATGCGGATAATGCCGCCGTAGGAAGTCACTTTGGTTTTTTCAGGAGGCACTACGCAGGTGTCTCCTGTTTTTTATTATAGTTACGGAGGAATCAAAATGCTTGGAAAAATGCTCGAAAACGTAAGAAAGACCTGTCCGCTGATACATAATATTACAAATTATGTGACCGTCAACGATTGTGCCAACATCCTTCTTGCCTGCGGAGGCTCTCCGATAATGGCAGACGACCAGGCCGAGGCGGCAGAGATCACAAGTATCTGCGGAGGTCTCAACATCAACATCGGAACTCTCAACAGCAACACTATCCCGTCTATGTTTATAGCAGGAAAGAAAGCCAATGAGCTGGGTCACCCGGTCATCCTTGACCCGGTCGGCGCAGGCGCTTCAAAGCTCAGAACAGAAACAGCCTGGAAGCTTCTTGAGGAGGTAGATTTCACCTGTATCCGTGGAAACATATCCGAGATAAAGACCCTGTCCTCGGGCAGCGGGACCACCAAGGGTGTTGACGCAGATGCCGCTGACAAGGTGACGGAGGAAAACCTTGACGGGGTCGTTGCCTTTGCAAAGGCATTCGCAGAAAAGACAGGTGCGGTAGTCGCAATAACAGGAGCTATCGACATCGTTGCCGACAGTGAGAAGGCTTACTGTATAAGAAACGGTCATCCCATGATGTCAAGCATCACCGGCACAGGCTGTCAGCTCTCCGCTATGACTGCGGCATTTGTGACAGCCAACCCCTCTCAGCCCCTTGAAGCTGCGGCTGCGGCTGTCTGCGCTATGGGCTATGCCGGAGAGCTCGCTCAGGACAGAATGACCGAGCAGGACGGCAATTCAAGCTACAGAAACTATATAATAGATGCTATCTGCAATATGACACCCGAACAGCTGGAGAAAGGCGCAAAGTATGAAGTGCGATAAGAAAACTATGCTGCTCTACGCCGTTACGGACAGAGCATGGCTTAAAGATCAGACCCTTTATGAGCAGGTCGAAGCCGCATTGAAGGGCGGAGTCACCTGCGTTCAGCTGCGTGAAAAGGAGCTTGGCGATGAGGATTTCCTTTCCGAGGCACTGGAGATAGGCGCTCTCTGCAAGCGATACAATGTGCCGTTTTTTATCAATGACAATGTCGAGGTCGCTATAAAGTGCAAGGCGGACGGTATCCACGTTGGTCAGGACGATATGAGCGCTGAGGATGTGCGAAAGCTCGTTGGCAATGATATGATGCTCGGCGTATCCGTACACACGGTAGAGGAAGCCCTTGACGCTGTAAAAGCAGGTGCTGACTGTCTCGGCGTTGGCGCTATGTACTCGACAGCCACTAAGGAGGACGCAGATGTTGTATCTATGGAAGCGCTCAGGGACATCTGCGCTGCTGTGGATGTGCCTGTTGTCGCTATCGGAGGGCTTGGCAAGCACAACATCATGAAGCTTGCCGGGACAGGCGTTGACGGAGTCGCTCTGGTAAGCGCTATCTTCTCGGCTGACGATATCGAAAGCGAGTGCAAAGAGCTTCGCAGGCTGTCCGAAGAAATGATAAGATTATGAAGATAAACTGTGCCGTCTTTGATTTTGACGGAACGCTTTTCGACTCAATGTTCGTCTGGGACACAGCCGGCGAGGACTATCTTCGCTCCATGGGCAAGACCCCGGGGCCTTCGATACGTGAAGACTTGCAGACAATGAGCCTGCTTCAGGCGGCGGAGCATTTCAAAACCGCATACGGCGTTGAGCTCACTGCCGATGAGATCATCGATGGGATAAACAAGACTGTGGGAGATCATTATCTTAACGATATCCTGCCAAAGCCCGGCGCCGAAAGGTTTCTTGGAGAAATGAAAGAGCGTGGAATACCAATGTGCATCGCCACAGCAACAGACCGCTGTCTTATCGAAGCGGCTCTGAAACGCTGTAAGCTGGACGGATATTTCGATGCTGTTTTTACCTGCGGAGAGGTGGGGCACAGCAAGAACGAGCCTGTCATTTTCCGAAAGGCCATGGAGCATTTCGGGGCTGACCGTGAAAGCACACTGGTCTTTGAAGATGCTCTTCACGCCGCCCGCACAGCAAAAGCGGATGGCTTCAGGGTCATAGCAGTTTATGACCCCAGCGAAACGCAGCAGACAGAACTCCGAAGCATCTGCGGCTTCTGTCTTGAAAACTATGAAAACACAGAAAACTTCTGGAAGTACGCTTCGGCCTTATGAGCCGGAAGCTTCAAGCGGCCTATCGGGGACACCACCTTATGCCGCTATATAAAACGATGCTGATATCAGAAAGGAGTAGTTTTTTATGATAATGAAAACAGCATTGACCATTGCAGGAAGCGACTGTAGCGGAGGTGCCGGGATTCAGGCTGATCTTAAAACGATGACCCTCAACGGCGTTTATGCCATGAGTGCAGTCACAGCTTTAACAGCACAGAATACTACCGGCGTCAGAGCTATACTGGAGTCGCCTCCCGATTTTCTAAGGCAGCAGATAGATGCGGTATTCGAGGACATTTATCCCGACGCAGTAAAGGTCGGTATGGTATCCTCTGTCAGCCTGATCCGTGTGATCGCAGACAGTCTTAAAAGCTACAAGGCTTCAAATATCGTTGTCGACCCTGTAATGGTGGCTACCAGCGGCGCTAAGCTTATCGATGACACCGCTATCGAAGAGCTCAAAAAATGCCTGCTGCCTCTTGCCTGTGTTATAACACCCAATATCCCGGAAGCCGAGGTACTGTCGGGAATGAAGATCTCGGGCGAGGATGATATGGAGGCAGCTGCAAAGGTGATCTATGAGCGCTTCGGCTGTGCAGTGCTCTGCAAGGGCGGACACAGCATCAGCGATGCGAACGATCTGTTATACAACGCCGACGGCTGTGTATGGTTCAGAGGAAAAAGGATAGACAACCCCAACACCCACGGAACGGGCTGTACGCTTTCAAGCGCTATCGCCGCAAACCTTGCAAAGGGCGAAAAGCTTGAAAAGGCTGTGGAGAATGCGAAGAACTATATCTCGGGTGCGCTGGCAGCCCAGCTTGACCTTGGAAAAGGCAGCGGACCTATGGATCACGCTTTCAGGATAAACGGAGAAAACAGGGAGGAAAACTAAAATGAGCGTTATCGGAAATCAGAAATTTGACGGCTATGCCGAGCAGTATGACAAGTGGTTTATGGAGAATTCAAACCTTTTTGAAAGCGAGCTGAGGCTCTTCAAAAAGGCTCTGGGAGATATCTCCGGAAAGAAGCTTCTGTCAGTAGGCTGCGGCAGCGGTCTGTTTGAAAGCTATATAGACAGCTCCATGGTAGAGGGCATCGAGCCCTCCCGTGATATGGGCGAGATTGCAAAAAAGCGTGGAGTCAACGTTATCTGCTTCGGACTTATAGAGGACGTTGACCTCCCCGAGAACAGCTATGACATAATTTACTTCAACGGCAGCTCCAGCTATATGGAGGACCTTACCCCCGTATATAAGAAGAGCCTTGCTGCCCTTAAAGACGGCGGAAAGCTGATACTCCTCGATGTTCCAAAGGAGAGCGCATTCGGCTTTATGTATCTGCTCGGAAAGAGCCTCGGGACATACGAGCATGAATACCTGGAGGGCACGATGCCTGCTCTTCCCTATCCCCTTGCCCTTGCCGCATCCGGAGTATGGCATTCTACCGAGGAAAAGATAGATGTGCTCAAAAAGCTCGGGATAACAAAATTCAACTTCTATCAGACCCTTGTAAAGAACCCGATGTATACAAACGAAGAGCCCGAGGAAGTTTCCGACGGCTATAAGAGCGGCGGATACGTTGCTATAATCGCTGAAAAGTAAAGGAGTAGCTGAACATGAAACTTTCCGAGAGATTATTTGAATCAACAAAGCCCTTCTGGGACAAGGCGGCGCAGAACCCCTTTGTCATAGCTATGGCTGACGGAACCCTTGGCAAAGAGAATTTCAAAGCCTATATGCTCCAGGATTATTATTATCTGAATGACTATATAAGCATACTGGAACACATGGAGAGCCAGGCAGAAAAGGCTGAGACCAGGGCGTTCCTGAAAGACGCTATCCAGGCTATCCGATATGAGATGGAAAATCTGCATATCGCTAACATGAAGCAGCTGGGCATAACTGACGAGGATATCAGGACCGTCGGTAAAAACGCTGCTTGCAGCGAGTATCTGGAATTTCTGAGATCAAATGCGCTGGAAGGAACAGTCCGTGGCCTTACGGCTCTTCTCCAGTGCTCATGGAGCTATGCCTACATAGCAAAGTCCGTAGCGGATCAGTATGGTGATAAGATCGCAAGCTCACCTTATGCCGACTGGTTCGGCTCCTATACATCGGAGGAATATGTGGGTGCCAATCAGGCATGGATAGACCTTCTTGACAGTGAGACACAAGACATCAGCGATGATGACATCGAGCTGTCCTGCCGCATATTTGAAAAATGTGCAGCTTTTGAAGACCGCTTCTGGAAAGCGCTTCTATGATATGCTGCTAAAAAACACAACGGGGCTGTTGCACAAACAGCTTCAAGCGAAAAAGGTATCTCTCCCCGAAAGTGGGAGAGGTACCTTTTTCAATATTTAGCGGCTCGTGCATAAGCCGTGCTATAATATCATTCTCCTGTTGAAATGCTCTTTGATATGTGGTATTATAAAAGCTGAAAAATATTTTCAAATACGCCCTAACCAAACAAAGATATCTGCACTATATATACAGAAGCTTCTGAAAAACAAAAGGAGAACACAGATATGGACAACACCGAACGCCGTGAAAAAATAGCACAGATGTCTCAGTCTATATTCCAGTACTGCCTGTCACGCACAAGCTCTTATCAGGAATCCGAGGACCTATCCCAGGAGATAATATTAGCGCTGTTTGAGAGCATTGAAAATCTTCGTGACGAAAAGGCATTTTACGGTTTTATCTGGCGCACAGCGGACAATATCCTCAAAGGCTGGTACAGAGGCAGGGACAAAAGACACACATCCGAGCTTGATGAAGCTATCCCCGACAACTGCTGGGAAAAGCTCGAAGAGCAGGCTTACGAAAACGAACAGCTTCGCCTTATGACCCGGGAGCTTTCACTTCTTAATTCAAGCTACCGCAGGGTAATGGTGGCGTACTACGTTGACGGTCTTTCGGTGAGGGATATATCCGGTAAGTTCTCACTTTCGCAGAGCATGGTAAAGTACCTGCTCTTTCAGTCACGCAAACGTATACAGGAGGGCGTAAATATGGAAAGAACATTCGGAGAACTCAGCTATAAGCCGGTGAGCCTCGAGCTTGTCTTCTGGGGCGGCAAGAATAATTATTGGGGAAAATTTGACAGCAGACTAAGACAGAACATAATGATGGCCTGCTATTACAGCAAGCAGAACGAGGAGCAGATAGCTCTTCAGCTTGGAGTGCCCACGGCTTATCTCGAGGACGATATCAGGGAGCTCGTTAAATACGGCCTGCTCACCGAGAAAAACGGCTTTTATCAGACCAATGTGCCGATAGTCACTAACGAGATCTTCGCCGAGATAAGAAAAGCCAACAATTGCGCTGTGAAAAGCATAGCCGAAAGCATAAGATCGGCGGTTGATGAAATGATGGACAAGGTGAGGTCTATCGGCTTCTACGGCAGCGATATGCCTGACAACCGTCTCAGGTGGATGCTCACATCGCTGATACTGCACCTGGCATATATCGATATGTCTATGGGAGAGCAGCCCCTTGATTTCCCGACCGATGTTTTCGGCGATGAGTGTTTCCGCTTCTTTGCCGAGAAGTCACCTAGCGACCCCTACAGTGTGGGCACCTCTGTTATGTGGAGCGATTACGGGATGATACTTTTCTGGGATGTGCTCATAAACGGCGAGCGCCTGCACCCGTATATGACCAACGCAAGAGTCGATATGCTCTGCTCGCTGGTCACCCGCCAGCCCGAAACCGATACCGAAAAGCTGGTCTGCGCCGAGCTTGTAAAGCACGGACTTGCCGTTCACACCGATGAGGGCATCAAGCCGAATTTCCCATGTTTTACCCGTGAACAGGGGGATGAGCTGAACGATATTATCCAAAGCACAGGACACAGCATCTGTCAGGACATCCTTTCCCGTGCCGACAGCGTGAGAGATATCCTTATTGACCACACCCCCTCGCACCTTTCGGACTATGTAAGCAAAATGGCTCTGCTTCTTTTCTACCGAGAGACCGAGGAGGTCACACAGAGTCTGTGCGAGAGCGGCTGGCTGCTTCCTATGAAAGACGGAATGTCGGCAACGACTGTTATGTATCTGAAATAAGGGCTTGGGCATACCTGTCTGACGGGTATGCCTCTTTTTTTGCCAAGGAGACCTTTTTTATTGTCGGAATACTTGAAAAACGTAATATAATAGTGTAGAATATAGGTCGGAAGCAAAAAAATGATCCCCAAAAATTTTTTTGCAAAAAGTGAAACTTTTTTTCTTCCTGTTGCGACTTATATTATGAAGGCTGATGAAAAAGAGGTGAGACCGTGAGCGACAGCAGTGTAAAAGAACGCTTTGTAGAGATCTACGACAAGACCTATGACAGCGTCTACCGATATCTTATAACAAAGGTCAGTCCCCGGGAGGCTGCCGAAGATATCGTTCAGAACTGTTATCTCGAGTTCTACAAGAAAATGCTTGAGGGCGAACAGATATTAAGGCCCAAGCACCTTCTCCTGACAATGGCAAAAAGACGTGCGGCGGACTATCACAGGAGCTTCACACAGACAGATAATCTGGATGACAACATAGCCATAGCCGATGAGAAGGCTCTCAAAGAACTTGAAAATGACGACAGCTTTGAATATGAGCAGATCATGCAGCTGATAGCTGAATCGGACGATACAGCTTACCGCATCTTTTATCTGCATTTCCACTGCGGTCACACACTCGAGAAAACAGCCCGGGAGCTTTCGATGAGCGAATCTACGGTAAAATCAAAGGTATACCGCACGCTCAAAAAGCTTAGAAAACAATTAACGGAAGGTGAGGAAAATGCGTTTTTCGGACGGAGTAAACAGATACCATAACGAAAAGAAAGAAAGCATATTGAACTCTGTTCTTGACAGTGCGCAGTCAGGTCCTTCCAACTCAAAAGACAGAGAGGGGATCATTATGACAACAAATGAAAACAACATCGGATCAGCAAAGGTAAAGACAAAAAAGAGCGGCATCATCGCAGCAGCGTGTGCAGTGCTCGTTCTCGGCGGAGGACTGACGTTTTATGCTATGCAAGGCGGCGGCAAAGCAGAAATAAAAACATCGCCAATGGCACAGCCCGGTGTTTCATCAGAGCAGGATCTCGGTGAAACCGGCAAGACTGATGACAGCTCTAAAACACTGGAGCCGGACGCACCGGTAAGCGGCAGCACCGAGTATCTCACAACATACCCCGCAGTAGTTATGGAGCCCAGCGACAAGGGAACTATAGTTGAAGGCTTTGAGGGCTACAATATTGAGGTAAAGTATCTTTTGGAGGATCTCTGGAAGGGCATCGACAGCTATGCACAGCATTCCTACGGTATAGTGGTTGACGTTTCCGCCAAAGACGGATACGAGCTGCCGTGGGCAGATGAAGCACAAAAGAAGTTCTCGCACTTTGGAGAAGTGTGGATCGACAACGGTCATACCCAATTCATGTATCTCCTGGATGCCGACACTGTTTTAAGCTACGGCTATAAGACTCAGAACGAGGACGGAGAGGAAGTTCTTAGATTTGTGATCGCCGCAGATGTCGATGAAGGCTCTAAGCTCGACAAGGACACAGAGCTTACCTTCAATGTCAATACCGTTTACTGGGGCGTCGGAGATGTCATCTCGACCGAGGGCTCATTCAAGGCTACAGAGACATTTGACGAAGCAAGAACTCTTGACACGGCTCTTGAGATACCTTATGAGATCATCACAGATGAACCTATCGAGGAACTCAGCGCCACTGACAGCGAGACAGAGGAGACCGCTGTAACAACAGCGGCTGAAACAGAAGCAGACGTTGATGAGAACGGTGATGTTGAAGAGCCTGATATACCCTCCGCTGACATGGGCATAGGACTTGTCACGAACGACAGCGGCAGGATAACCGAGGGATTCGAGGGGCTGGATATCGAGATCTCCGAGCTGTGGTATGTTCCCGGAGAGAATGTTTACGGCGTAGCCTTTAACGTGAGAAAGAAAGACGGTTCACCCCTTGACTGGTCATTTGATGACGCACCCTATTTTATCTACGGCGATCTTGAACCCTTTATGCAGGCAGCAAATGCCGAAAGCGTTGATATGACAGGCGGCTGGGCAGCAGACAACGATCCCAACACAATGCGTTTCCTGCTCATGTCCACACCGAAGTCCTCGGGAGCAGAGGCTATCGAGGGTAAAGATATCCCGATAAGCATCGTAGGCATAGCTATCGACGGCAAGGAGGTCGCAACGGGTAATTTCGAGGCAAGCATCCGCTATGACCTCAGCAAAGAGATAAGATAAAAACAAGCAGAACAAAAGACAGAATAGATCACCGGCAGGGACTTCCCTGCCGGTTTTTGCTTGAATATGCTTGAAATATCCTGCGTGATGTGTTATGATTGTATCATCGGAAACACTAAAAGAAAGCGAAGTGACAGGATGAAACTTCTGGTTGTAAGACACGGAGAACCCAATTATGAAAAGGACTGCCTTACAGAAAACGGCAGGACCCAGGCCCAAAAGCTCGGCGAGAGACTGAACGATGTCGATATCGCTGCGGCCTATGCTTCGTCAATGGGCAGAGCCTCCGAAACCGCAAGGATAGCCCTTGACGGCAGGGGGATAAAGATAACAGAATGTGACTGGCTGCGTGAATTTAATGTGGGAGTCCACGACCCCGACATCGAGGGCGCTGTGCCGGCCTGGGATATATGTCCTAAAAATTGGACAGGTATCAAAAACTACTACGACCTTGATACCTTTGCTTTTGCTGAGGGCACAAGCGGCACAGGCATCTATGAGCGCTATGAAACGCTCAAAAGCGGCCTTGATAAGATGCTTGCAGAGCACGGCCTTCAAAGGACCGGGGGCTACTACCACGTTACCGGCAGCCACGACAAGACCATAGCGCTGTTCTGCCACTTCGGAGCGACCTGCGTCGTTATCTCCCACCTGCTGGGCATCTCGCCAATCGTCACTCTCCAGGGCTTCAGCGCAGAGCCCACAGCCATAGCCACCCTGTGTACCGATGACCGCTTCGGGGCTGATGTGAATTTCAGGATACACGGCTTCGGAGACATCCACCATATCGGCGGCGGCATAGGCTCGGTGAACTATAAATAGCTATTGCTGGCGACAAAAAGGAGCGGACGCAATGTTTGACAGTGAATTTGCAAGGGTGTATTTTATAGAGAAAGACAATGTGGTCTTTCATCTGTGGAAAAAGGAAGCTCACTTTGATGACTACCGCAAGCCGGTAATGGCGGCGCTGGAGCTTATAAAGGAGCACCAGAGCATCATCTTTGTGGTGGATGCGAGAAACGGCTTCGAGGACACTCCGGAGGATGTGGAGTGGGGATTTGAATATTTCCTCCCGGAGCTTAAAAAAGCCGGAGTGAGATACTGGGGCTTTATCACAGAAAAAGACTGCGCTATCGAGGGCGAGATAGACCTCTGGACGAGAGAGATAAAAAAGAACTTCAAGCTCATAAGAGCGCAGAGCTATTCGGAAATACTAAGACAGATCCGGGGGTAAAAAACAGAGTAAAAAAATTGTGTTCATCGAAAACGATTGCGTTTCAAAAATACGCCGAAACCGCCTATTTATGGGGTTTTCCTTAATTATTTGTTCAAAGCCTGGCCGTTGATTCGTTCACACATTGGTGCTAGAATGAAAGCATGAAAAACCGGTAACCAGTCTCCGTGTGTGAATTTGAAAGAGGATGATCTTATGGCATTGTTCGGAGAGACCTATGAAGTGGCATACACAAAGAAAGGCATAAACTTCATTGTCGAGATCAGGGCTTCGAGCCTTCAGAAAGCAAAAGAGAAATTCGGCAAGAAATACGGCCTTTGTGAAAATGTCAGATTCAAGCTGAAATAAGCAAAAGCTATCACGGAGCACCTTCGCATTGTGCGGAGGTGCTTTTTTTGCGCCAAAGCACAAACCAAGCGGACAGCCCCCAACACGGAGCTGTCCGCTTTTTCACTTTGCATTCTTTTCTATATCCTCGTCGCTTATCGTTTTGCCAACATCCCAGCCCATTTCATATGCAAGCCTGTCGTATACCCTGACCTGTCTGCCGTCATCAAGCGTCAGCGTGACAAGGGGCTCCTCTCCCGGCATAAAGCCTTCACAGCCGTTGTCAGGCTCGAGGAGGTCTGTTATCGTGTGAAGCATACGATCATTCCACCTTCTCAAACTGCTCGGCCGGCACACCGCAGAGCGGACAGACAAAATCCTCCGGAAGCTCCTCGCCCTCATACTCATATCCGCACACAGTGCATCTCCAGATAGTCTTGCCGTCTGCTGTCTTTCCAACAGGCACAGCGTCCTCCTCCTTGTCGGGGACCACTTTCTCAAAGTCGGAAGCCGGATGCTTGCACAGCGGACAGATAAAGTCCTCCGGAAGCTCCTCGCCCTCATAGATATATCCGCATATCTTGCAGCGCCATACGGTCTTTTCGACCTTCTGGGGCTTCGGCTTTATATTTTTGTGATAATAGTCATAGGTCGCCGAGGGGATATCGCTTAGTATCTTCATATCGGTGACATCAGCTATGAACATAGTGTGGGTACCCAGGTCTATCTCCTGACACACCTTTCCCGAGATATAGGCATTGGTCCCCTTTGTTATATAAAGCTCGCCGTTCTCGGCTCTCGCACAGTCGGTGTAGCCCTTGAACTTGTCAGTGTCTCTTCCCGATTGGAAGCCGAAATGCTCAAACAGCGAGAAATCTGCATCCTGACTGATGATAGATGCGGTGAAGCTCTTGGTATAGGCTATCATATCGTGAGTAAGGTTAGCCTTGTTGACTGTTATGCTCACTCTGTTGGGGTCGCTTGTCACCTGCTGGAGAGTGTTCGTTATACAGCCGTTGTCCTTTTCTCCCAGTCTTACCGTGAGCACAAAAAGCCCGTAGCTTATCTTGAAAACAGTGTTCTTATCCATGTTCATGCCTCCGTTCCTGAATTAAGTCATAGGTATCCTGTGATACTACCTCTATCATAACCGCAAACGCAGGTGATGTCAAGCGCTTTTTGCTCTCCATGGGATAGAATTATCGGCCCTTGTTTTGTATATTTTGCTGCCATGACTCCTAGCCCTCCAGAGCCTTTATCATATCCTCCTCGTCTCTAAGCTGCGAGCGCTCGATGCGTTTAAGACAGAAAAGCCCTCCCGGCGCTCCACGGCGGATATGGTTTATCCCCTCCTCACAGGTCAGCACAGCCTCAAAGCCGCACTCGGCTATCGTGTCCTTTGCCAGATCATCCGCATAGCCCAGAGGAAAGGTGAAGACATTCGGCTTGAAAGCGCAGTACTCGTCACAAAGGCGCTGGAGAGAGAACACATCGTTTAAGATAAGCCGCCGGTATTCTCTCTCCCCCTCGCCTTTCATCCTAAGACAGCCTTTGCGCTCCTCGTCTTTAAACAGCGAATAGGTCCCGTTTGCAAACTCGAACCTTCCGCCCAGGCGCATAGCCTTTATGCTGTCCCAGTCAAGGTGGGTCCTTTCCGGGTCCGGCGCCGCATCGTCGGCAGCGTGCTCTGTAAGCTCGCCGCTGACGGTTATAAGAAACCTTGCTCCCTTTTTCTCGGCTATGGGCACAAGCTCCGTCAGGCACCCGAGATACCCTGTATCGACGGTGAGGACTATCGGGCGCTCCGGCAGGTCTGCGCCGTAGTTTACGAACCTTATCAGGTCATTGACGAGCACTGGCTCATAGCCCAGAGAACGAAACAGGTCGATATCCTCCTCCAGCTGAGAATAGGTGCAGGCGCTTTCGTTCGCCTTATCTTTTTCGCTGCAAAGCGCAGCATAGCGGATGACCGGGACGCTTCGGCTGTCCGGGTCCTGCTCCAAGATTTTTCCGTTCTTCATTGCCGAAAGGCTGCCGCCGCAGCCGCAAAACAGAAGTGTTATCAGCGCCAAAACCGCAAAAAGAAGTCTGTTTTTCATATATCTCCCTCTTTTATGTGTTATTTGCATAATTATTGTCCTTATAATTCTATGCCGGAACAATAAAAAAATACAAAAAAATCTCCTGCCGACCCTTGAAATAATTGTGCAAATATGATATACTGTATTAAATAGATTTTAATTCCTCGCCGCATTCAGCGGCAGACATAAAAGAACCGGAGGTGATGACATATCCCCTGTGGATATGGTCGATATGAAAAGACTTCGTACTAAAATGCTGCTTGCAATGGTCATGATAGCTATAGCCGTTTTCGTGTTCCTCGGCGCCGCCATGATCTTCTTTATCTCAAACTCGATAGAAAAGTCCATAGTTATCTCTATGAAGCCTATGGCTGAAAGTGCGGCCGATGACTTTGACGAGACGCTGACTATGTATATCAACTCTGTCACGAACACCACCGGTTCCGAAGGATTTATCCAGGCGGACGATGACGAGGCAAGGATCGATATGCTAAAGTCCATCTTTACAAAGAACAATAACCAGTATATCTCCATCGCCATCCTCAACGGCAGCGGTTCTGTCCTCTCTTCAAGCGGAGACTTTGCAGCCGACGGCGTTACCAAGGAGATGTGCACCGAAGCCAAGAGCATGACTTCTGCCCTCATCACCGATATCTATGAGACAAACAACGGCAAGCTGTTCTCTATCATCTGCTCAGGCAAGGACAGCAGCGGCGCCGACAAGATCTCGGTGCTCACTGTCAAGACCGCTATGCTCTCGAAGGACCTCAACTCCTTCAAGCTTGGCAGCAGAGGTTTCCTCTACGTTGTCAACAGCAAGGGCAAGGTACTGGTGGATGCTGCTTCAAAGAACGCAAAGACCGATATCTTTGAAAGCAAGGACAAGGATGTTGCTGAAACGACCAAGAATATCCTTGCCATAGACGAGGGCGATGACAAGTATAAATACAACGACACTACCTATTACACTTATCACGTTAAATCCGATTACTTCGGCTCGAAGATAATAATGACCACAGATATCGCTGACTTTGCGGAGTCCCAGAATGTGGCTGTAAGAAACGGGCTTATCATCGGAACGCTGATACTTATCATCACTGTTATCTTTGCGATATTCTTCGCAGGAAGGCTCTCGAAGCCTATCATCTCCACCACCAGCCGTCTGCGCAGCCTTGCACAGGGCAACCTGACAGACCCCGTTGACGTATGGTATTCAAAGGATGAGCTGGGCGTTCTGTCCACCTCCCTTGAAGAGACAGTATTCTCACTGAGACAGTATATAAGCCTTATCACCTATTCGCTGACACAGATCTCCGAGGGCAACCTGCAATACAGGCTCGAGGGTAACTTCAAGGGCGACTTCTTCAAGATCAAGAGCACATTCAACGAGATCTTCGATTCGCTCAATGACACCTTCGCATCTATCAACCTCTCGGCAGAGCAGGTTAACTCCGGCGCTATCCAGGTGTCCGACTACTCACAGTCAGTTTCCCAGGGTGCTACCCAGCAGGCTTCCGCTATCGAGGAGCTTTCTGCCACCCTCACTGACGTTTCGGCTCAGATAGCGCAGAACTCGGAAGACTCGAAGAACGCTTTCGACTTCGTTTCCGAAAACACCGAGGCTGTCAACAACTGCAACGAGGACATGGCTAATATGCTCAAGGCTATGAACGCTATCAAGACCTCCTCCGACGAGATCGCTAAGATAATCAAGGTCATCGACGAGATCTCCTTCCAGACCAACATCCTCGCTCTTAATGCTGCCGTTGAGGCCGCAAGAGAAGGCTCCAAGGGCTTCGGCGTCGTTGCCGACGAGGTAAGACGTCTTGCTTCACGTTCGGCTGAGGCCGCAAAACAGACCGCAGACCTTATCGAGAATTCGTCCCTGGCTGTTGCCAAGGGCTCGCAGATCGCTGAGCAGACCGCTAAGAGCCTTAGCGATATAGTTGAAAAGTCCAACCAGATCAGAGCACTGGTAAAGAATATCACAGAGGCCTCCGAGACTCAGTCCGGAGCTATCGCACAGGTAAACACAGGTGTAGACCAGATCTCGGCTGTCGTTTCGGCAAACACATCCACTGCTGTAAGCACAGCTTCGGCTTCTGAGGAGCTTTCGAGCCAGTCGCTGATACTCAAGAATATGATCGCAAGGTTCAAGCTCGACGAGGGCGGTGAGCGCCGTGACAACACAAAAAGGTTCAGCTATGTTGATGACGAGCCCTTTGACGAGCCCGAGCCCGACGAAGCTGAAGCAGCGCCTGAGCCCGAGAAAAAAACATCATTCGGCCGCTTCGACTATAACGATGAGGACTTTGACGATGATACGAACAACGAGTTCTCTGCCTCTTCGGATGATGAGTATTGATGTTTGAAACGGTAACAAAAGCCCCCGCTAAGGCGGGGGTATCATTTATAAACCAAAATGAAAGGACTTGAAGCTCTATGAAAAGACGTATCGGAATTCTTACCAGCGGCGGCGACTGCCCGGGACTTAATGCCACTATCAGAGGCGTTGCAAAAGCCTGCTATGAAAAATTCGGCGACGATGTTGAGATCGTCGGCATCGAGGACGGCTATTTCGGACTTATAAACAATATGTGCAAGGAAATGAAGCAGTCTGATTTCTCGGGTATCCTGACAACAGGCGGAACTATATTCGGAACGAAGAGGACGCCCTTCAAGATGATGCAGGTCATAGAGGAGGACAATGTCGACAAGGTAAAGGCTATGAAGGCCACCTATAAAAAGCAGAAGCTTGACTGCCTGCTGACACTTGGCGGAAACGGGACCCACAAGACCGCTAATCTGCTCTCGACAGAGGGGCTCAATGTTATCGGTCTGCCAAAGACGATAGACAACGATATATGGGGAACAAGCGTTACCTTCGGCTTCCACACAGCTGTTGACACCGCCACCGACGTTATCGACAGGCTCCACTCCACAGCCAATTCTCACGGACGCATCCTTGTTGCCGAGATAATGGGCAACAAGGCAGGCTGGCTGACCCTCTATGCCGGAATAGCCGGCGGCGCTGATATGATAGTTATCCCCGAGATACCCTATGATATCGACAAGCTGGCAGAGGCCTGCGAAAAGAGAAAGCAGAAGGGCTTCTCGATAATGGCAGTTGCAGAGGGCGCCTTTGACAAGGCCGAGGCTAAGATGAAGAAGAAGGAGCGTGCAAAGCTAAGAGCCGAGCAGGGCATCTCGACGGCTACATCAAGGATAGCTTCACAGATAGAACAGCTGACCGGCAGAGAGACAAGAGTCTGCGTTCCCGGCCATATGCTCAGAGGCGGCAGCCCCAGCGCTTATGACAGGGTGCTTGCTACCAAGTTCGGTGTAAGAGCAGCCGAGCTTATCAGCAAGGACAAATACGGCTATGCAGTAGCTATGATAAACGAAAAGGTCTCCGAGAACCCTCTTGAGGACGTTGCCGGCAAGACCAAGTTCGTCCCCGAGGATGACCAGATGGTCAAGACCGCAAAAGAGATAGGCATAGTATTCGGAGATTGATCGTTCAAGATAAGACATAAAAAATCCCCCACTCGTGTGGGGGATTTTCATATTCAGTAATTATTTCTTCTTAACTATTACAACAACTATAACAGCAAGTACAACTACGCCGCCGCAGATCCCAAGGATAAGAGGAAGATTGGAATCTTCGTCCTTGTCATCGTCCTCAGCCTTAGAGCTGTCGCTCTTTGCTGCACTGGAAGCATCAGCCTTGGACTCCTTTGTGCTGTCCTGGGTATCAACCACCTCAGGTGTGGATGTCTCGTCAGTAACATCGTCCTCAGCTGCGTAATCAGTGAAGCCCTCGCCGGAAACCGACTCATAAACTTCGTCAGCATAACCCTCGATCTTGTCGGTAGGCAGACCGCTTACTGTGAATGTGATGGTGATAGGATCAGCAGTTTTCCAGATCTTGTTGTCCATTTCGGGAGTTATCATTCCCTCGGGGAGCTCGCCGTATGCGTTCTTGATCTTAATCATCTTCTGGCCGTCTTCACCGTTAGAGCAATCCTCAAGTATCTGCTCGTGAACGCCGTCCTCGTTTATCTCGTTGCGGAAGGTATACTCCGTTCCGTCGATAACACACTTGGTGATCTCGAATCTCGGACCTATATCGTTCTCGACATCTGCGTATGTATCAAAGTCGAGATCGACCTCAACGCCGAAAAAGCCAAGATCATAATCGAAATCAGGCTTGTATCCGCTCATCTCAACTGTGTACTCGCCGTTACCGGTGATGTTTACATCCTTGTGTGTAACACCGACAACAGTCTCACAGTCCTCACAGAGAGCATCAAGAGAAAGCTCGTCTCTGTGATCCCACTGGTCCATTATCTGCCAAACGATACCGCCGTGGCAGTATACTCCGTTCTCATCTGGCTCAGGCACAGGAAGCTCAGCGTCTGCACAAACAGGGATGGCTGAAAATGCAGCGATAGCAGCTGCGCTCAAAGCACAAAAACCTTTCTTCAAAAACATAGGGTGATCCCTCCTTAAATAATCATAAATATATTATAACACAGTGTTTCGGATTTGTAAAGAGAAAATAACCCGCTCCGGCTTGAAAAATACGAAACAATATGATATAATTAAACTGTAGGATACAGTTTAATCCGTCAGAAGGCAGGTGAGCTTATGTCAAAGATCAGATCGGCAGATTTTTACTACGGCGCAGTGCTCTCAAAGCTGCTCGCAAGAGGGGCTGACCCCATAATGATAGAGGGCGGCCAGGACAGGCGTATTTACGAGATCAGGAAAAAGGATGTAAGCTTTACGCTGTTCGTTAAATTCCGCACCCGCAAGGAGCGCTCCACCGAAGAGGGTCTCAACAGCTGGAAATTCTCCATCAAGGAAGATATGCCGCTTTTGCGGGAGCACATGAAGAAAAACAAAAACCTTGTTCTCGCTCTTTTATGTGCGAGCGAGAACCTTGGCGAGAGCGAGCTTGCGCTTCTCGATTGCAACGAGGTAAACAGGCTCCTGTTTCTTGACAAGGAGTCTATCTCCATAAGCAGGCGCAGCGGAGAAAAGTATTACCGCATAGCCAACGGCCCCGACCGTGAGGACTCATTCGAGATAAAGGCAAACAGGATCAACGAGTTTTTTAACGCCTGAAGAAACGCAGACGCAATAAAACATTTCGTGTTTAAGGCACTTTCGTCGAGAATGGCGAGAGTGCCTTTTTTTGTCGCTTTGCCTGGCGCCTGCTCAATGAATAGTGAATAATGAAGAATAAAGAAATAAGAATAAAGGTATCGTCCTGCGGACGATGATGTTTTAAAATCATCGCCAAAGGCGATACCTTAACTATTCACTATTCGTTATTCACTTTTTCCGCCGACATCACTTTTTGAAAACTCTGCCCTCTTTGCGCTGTGCAGGCGCCGCAGGCTCTGCATCGCTGTATCCGATAGCACAGTGGCCTATGCCCACATAGCCCTCCGGCACACCGAACTCGTCAAGGATGGCTCTGCCCTCCTCGCATTCGCTCTCTTCCTTTGCCCTGTGTATCCATATACTCGATACCCCCAGAGCGTGAGCCGCCAGCATAAGGTTGCCCATAACGAGACTGCCGTCATAGATATAGGTCGGGTTATCCTTCGGCGCTAACACCCAAAGATAACAAGCAGCGCCGTAGAACGGATCAAAGCCCTCGTCCCAGCCGCCTATGCGCCTGTTGAGGTCTCTTATCTTTGCCTTGGTCTCCTCGTCCTTGACCACCACAACAACAGCGCACTGGGTGCCCCTGCCGTTTGCGGCATAAAGACCGGCTTCAATGATCTCATCGATGATAGCATCCGGCACCGGCAGAGAATTGAAACTCCTGCAGCTTCTTCTTTCCTTCATCGCCTTGATTATCTCATTCACGGAAATGACCTCCTTTTATCAGCCTTTAAGTCCTCTCGACTGTCTTACCATATCCTCCACCACGATATCATAGATCTCGCCCAGGGTCGCACAGTATTCAAGCAGCTTCCAGGGCTCGTTGGTGTGAAAATGTATCTTCACTGTCTCATCATCACCGATAACGAGCAGGCTGTCACCCACAAAGTGCTCGGTTATGTAATCGTCAAGCTCGTCCTCATCGAGCCCATCAGCGTCGATAAGCAGCTGTGTGTCGTATCTGAATTCGATATCGTCCATTTTAGATCTCCTCCGTTCGGTTTTGCGTCTGACCAATATCAGCTCTGCTGATAGTATACCATATTTTACAGCGTTTGTAAAGGAATTATTTCATTTTGCTGCCGTTTTCAGGCTTTTGTGTGAGGTTATGTGACAGTCTGGGGTTTGCAATATGTTTACTGTGTGTTCATTTCGTGTTCACTGTTCAGTGGTAAAGTATTATGATATAACAGTATGCTTAAACTGGAATATTGTGTCAGAACGCAAAAATGCAGCGGGTCTTCACTTAGCTGCAAAACGTTCAAAATACAATTAGGAGGATATAGAAAATGCCTGTGCTTAAAAGGAATCCAAAACCTAAAGCAGGTCTTAGAATCATAGTAGTAGGCTGCGGAAAAGTCGGAAAAACACTGGTAGAACAGCTTTATTCCGAGGGTCACGACGTTACTGTCATCGACCAGAACGCCCAGCGTGTTTCTGATGTGGCTGCCGCCTATGATGTTATGGGCGTCACCGGAAACGGAGCAAGCTTCAGTACCCTTATGGATGCCGGGATAGAAAAAGCCGATGTTATCATCGCTGTAACGCAGAGCGACGAGCTCAATCTCCTTTGCTGCACCGTGGCAAAGCGTGTTGCAAAGTGTTCGGCTATCGCCAGGGTAAGAAATCCTGACTACGGCAACGAGATATCTTATCTTCGTGAAAAGCTTGAGCTTGCGATGATAATGAACCCCGAGCTGGAAGCCGCAAGAGAAGCCGCAAGGATACTCTTCCTGCCCACAGCCCTCGAGGTAAACGCCTTTGCAAACGGACAGGCCGAGCTTATAACCTTCAAGCTCCCGACCGACAATAAACTGGATAACAAGGACCTTATGTCGCTGAGCACCGTCACACAGGCAAGCGTGCTCATCTGCGCTATCGAGCGTGGCGGCGAGGTCATCATCCCTTCCGGAAGCTTCACCATCCGGGGCGGTGACACCATCACCTTTGCAGCTTCAAGAAGAGCCGCTGTGAAGTTCTTCTCGGATATAGGCATAAAAACACATTCAGCTAAGAGCACCATGATAATCGGCGGCGGAAAGGCGGCTTATTATCTGGCGCAGAAGCTTATAGAGGGCGGTACCTCTGTCAAGATAATCGAGCTTGACAGACAGCGCTGCGAGGAGCTCAGCGTCCTGCTGCCGAAGGCTGTTATCATCAACGGCGACGGCACCGATGTTGACCTTCTGAAGGAAGAGGGCATAGAATATGTCGAGTCCTTTGTTCCGCTGACAGGTATCGACGAGGAGAACGTGCTGCTCACGCTCCACGCAAGACAGATATCTGACGCAAAGGTAATTACAAAGATAAACCGCATAAACTTCAAGGACGTTATCAGCGGCCTTGACCTCGGAAGCGTTATCTATCCGAGATACATAACCTCGGAAGCTATCATCGGCTATGTAAGAGCAAAGACCGAATCGGGCGACAGCAATATCGAGACCCTTTATCACCTTTTCGATCACAGAGCCGAGGCTATCGAGTTCAAGGTCTATGAGGACTCCAAGGTTACAGATACTCCCCTTATGGAGCTTGACCTTAAACCTCACCTGCTGGTGGCTTTCATAAACCGTCAGGGCAAGATCATCATCCCCTCCGGTCAGGACTGCATCAAGCGTGGCGACACCGTGATGATAGTTACCACACACACCGGGTTCAACGATATTTCCGATATACTTAACGAGCACTGATCAAGGAGCATTTTAATATATGAACAGATCCATTATCAAGTTTGTTTTGGGGCACGTTCTTATGACAGAAGCTCTGCTCATGCTGCTGCCCTGCGCTGTTGCACTTTTCTACGGCGAAAAGGTAGGCATCTACTACCTGGCTGTGGCAGCCGTGGCTCTGGGTATCGGAGCTCTGGCAACAAGAAAGAAACCCAAGAACACTGTATTCTATTTAAAAGAGGGTGCGCTGTCCACAGCACTAAGCTGGATAGTCCTCAGCTTCTTCGGCTGTCTGCCTTTCTGGCTCAGCGGCGAGATACCCAAGTTCACAGATGCACTGTTCGAGACTGTCTCGGGCTTTACAACAACGGGAGCCAGCATCCTTTCGGATGTTGAACATCTCTCCCATGCGGCGCTTTTCTGGCGCAGCTTCACACACTGGATAGGCGGAATGGGCGTTCTTGTCTTCCTGCTGGCGATAATCCCCTTAAGCAGCGGCGGCTCGAATATGAACCTTATGAAAGCGGAGAGCCCGGGGCCTTCCGTAGGAAAGCTGGTCCCAAAGATAAAGGCCACCGCAAGGATACTCTATCTTATCTATCTGGGTATCACAGTTCTCGAATTCATATTGCTGCTCTTTGGCAGGATGAGCATTTTTGAGTCGCTGTGTACAGCCTTCGGGACCGCAGGAACAGGCGGCTTCGGCTTCAAGAACGACAGCTTCGCAAGCTTCTCGCCCTATATACAGTGGGTCGTTACTATATTTATGATACTGTTCGGAGTAAACTTCAACTGTTACTATTTCCTGTTGTTCAGACAGTTCAAAAAGGCGTTCACCATGGAAGAGGTGCGCACCTATTTCATCATAATCTTTATATCTGTGGCGGTCATCTTTGCTAATATACTTGATATGACCGCAGGCATCGCAGACGCACTCAGGCAGTCGTCCTTCCAGGTGGCTTCGATAATCACCACCACGGGCTTCTCAACGGTGGACTTCAATATGTGGCCGTCACTGAGCAAGGCTCTGCTGGTGCTGATAATGTTCGTCGGCGCCTGTGCAGGAAGCACCGGCGGCGGTATGAAGGTTTCAAGATTCATCATCCTGTTCAAGTCGGTGAGAAAGGAGCTCAACTCCTACATCCACCCGAAGAGCATACAGAAGATAAAGATGGACAAAAAGCCTGTCGAGCACGAAGTGGTAAGAGCCACCAACGCTTATGTTGTGGCTTATCTGATCGTATACGTCATCTCACTCGTTATTATTGCGCTTGAAGGCCGTGACCTGATAACGACCTTCACCTCTGTTGCCGCAACGATAAACAACATAGGCCCGGGCCTTGAACTTGTCGGCCCTGCAAGCAACTTCGGCTTCTTCTCGATACCGTCTAAGCTTGTGCTTATGTTCGATATGCTGGCAGGAAGACTTGAGATCTTCCCGATGCTGCTCATATTCTACCCCGGCGCATGGAAAGACCTGTGCTGCCGCCGCAAGGAGAAGCAGGTAAAAGCTGAATAAACAAAAAAACAGCACGCTGCAGATAAAGCAGTGTGCTGTTATTGTTTTGCTTTGATATTCAGGAGCAGCAGCCGTTTATAAGCTTCTGGAGTATGCCGCACAGCAGCTTTGCTTCCTCGACCGAAAGGTCAACTGTACAGGCGATCTTTGCAGGCACCTCGAGAGCCTTGTCCCGAAGCGCCATTCCCTCATCCGTGACAGTGACGATGAGCACTCGCTCATCCCCGGTGTCACGCTGACGCTTTATAAAGCCCTTCTGCTCCAGCTTTTTGAGCACAGGGGTCAGCGTTCCCGAATCGAGATACAGAAGCGAGCCCATATCCTTGACGCTTATGCTCTCGTGCTCCCACAGCACCATCATAGTGATGTACTGGGTGTAGGTCAGGCCTATCTCGTCGAGCACAGGCTTATAGCGCCTGACTATCTCCTTTGAAGCCGCATACAGCGGAAAACACATCTGATTTGAAAGCTTCAGCGCTTCGTATTTCTTCTCCATCATCTCACAGCCTTACTTTTTTGAAAGTATGAACGCCTTCATAGCGTCCTTGGGGCGGAAGCCAACTGCCATATCCACCAGCTGGCCGTTCTTGTAGATGCCTACCGCAGGTATGCTCTGGATGCCGTTTTCACCAGCAAGGTCGCCGTTCTCGTCCACATCACAGGCAAAGAACTCGACCTCGTCAAGCTCCTCTGCAAGCTCCTCAAGAACAGGTGCCAGCATCCTGCAGGGGCCGCACCATGTTGCATTAAAGTCCACCACTGCATATTCGCTTGCCTTTACTGCGGAAAAATCGTTATTCTCAATTATCTTTATCATTTTTATATCCTCCTCTGATATTTTATACTGTTATTTCAGACCGTTCAGGTATGCCACCGCAGACAGCGCCGCAACATTCCCCTGACCGGCGGCCTTTACATACTGATAAGGCTTTCCGGCTATATCTCCGCAGGCGAAAAGCCCCGGCAGATTTGTTTTCATCATAAGGTCTACCTTAATATGCGCTCCCTCGGTCTCGACACCCGGGATAAGCTTGTCAGGCGCCACAGCGTCCCTGAGAACGAAAACGCAGGACACCTCCCTCTCGCCGGAGTCTGTCACAAGGGCGCTCACGCTTTTGTCCCCTGTGATCCTCACGGGCTTCCCGCTGAGGATCTCTATATTGTCCCTCTCCGAGGGCAGCTGCTTATTCATCGGCACATAGATGACCTTTTCGACTATCTCCGAAAGAAACTCCGCTTCCTCCGGCGCATCATCGCTGTAGCCAAGCACAGCCACTGTCTTGCCCTTATAAAGCCTTGCATCACAGGTAGCACAGTAGCTGACCCCACGGCCGAGGAACTCGTCCTCGCCCTCGAGAGCCTTTGCATTCACAACTCCCGTTGCGGCTATGACGCTTTTAGCATCTATCATATCCTCGCCGGCTTGCAGCGTAAAATGATCTCCCATAGAGTACACAGCACTGACCTGCTTGTCCGTTATCTCTATTCCAAGGTCATCAAGCTGCTGTCTTAGCTTTTCAGCGAAGTCCGCTCCGCTTATCTGTGACAGCCCCGGATAGTTGTCTATCCTGTGAGCCTTAGAAAGCTTGGCGCTAAGTTCGGGGCTGCCCAGCAGCACGATATCCTTGTTCCTTATCTTCGCCGTTATCGCCGCCGAGATGCCTGCCGGCCCCGTGCCTATTATCGCAATATCATACATCCTATCACCTATCCGATCAGCTCGGCCACAAGCTTTTCAAGCTCCTTCATATCATTTGTCGGCTCGAACCTTGCGACCACGTTTCCCTCTCTGTCAACAACGAACTTTGTAAAGTTCCACTTTATATCGGGATTGTTCTTATAATCCTTGTCCTTGGCTTTGCACATTGCAGACATCATCACTGCCTTCGGACCCTTGCCAAAACCCTCAAAGCCCTTCTGGGATTTCAGGAACTTAAACAGCTCTATCTCGTTCTCGCCGTTGACATCAGACTTTTTCATCTGCTCAAACTGCGTGTTATACTTGAGAGTGCAGAACTCGTGTATCTCCTCGTCCGTTCCCGGAGCCTGTCCCGCAAACTGGTTGCAGGGCACGTCGATTATCTCCAGGCCCTTGTCGTGATACTTCTCATACATCTCCTCCAAGGGCTTATACTGGGGCGTGAAGCCGCAGCCCGTTGCTGTGTTGACAACTATCATTACCTTGCCCTTATAATTCGCCAGCGATACGTCCTCGCCCTTTGCGTTCTTTACACTGATGTCGTAAATATTCATGTTTATCTCCTCCTCGGGACCTGTCTTTTGTCAAATTCGATTGTGTGCAATTTAATCTTGCAAGTTCAATATAACATATCATTCCCGAAAAGTCAAGCATTATTCTAAGGTTTTACATTTTGTTAATATTTGTCCTTCCAAAAAAGGGTCTGTGTACCGACCGGCACACAGACCCATTAAGCTCATATTATTCAACCACAGTGTTCTTTGCGATAACATCTGCAACCAGGTGGGACGGCAGAGGCTCGTATCTTGCCTTTTCAAAGGTGAACGTGCCCTGACCCTGTGTTACCTGACGCAGAAGCAGTGTGAAATCGGACATCTCTGCCATAGGAACTTCCGCAACGATCTCGGTCATTCCCTTCTTCTCTGCCGGGTTCATTCCCAGAACTCTGCCCCTTCTCTTGTTCAGCTCGCCCATCATATCTCCGGTGTTGTCATCGGGAACGAGAACATTGAGCGCACCGATAGGTTCAAGAAGGATAGGATCAGCCTGCTTCATACCCTCTTTATAGGCTATGGAAGCTGCCATCTTGAATGCCATTTCAGAGGAGTCAACAGGGTGATAGGATCCGTCAACAAGGATAGCCTTGAGGCCTACAACAGGGAATCCTGCGAGGATACCGTGTCTGATGCTCTCCTGGAGACCCTTTTCAACTGCCGGGAAGAAGTTCTTGGGAACTGCTCCGCCGAATACCTTCTCCTCAAATACCAGCTCGTCGCTGATGCAGGGCTCGAATTCTATCCATACATCGCCGTACTGGCCGTGGCCGCCGGACTGTTTCTTGTGTCTGCCCTGGACCTTGACTTTCTTTCTTATGGTCTCTCTGTAGGATATCTTGGGTGTATCTGTCACCACCTTAACGCCGAAGGTGCTGTCGAGCCTGCCCACGATGGAGTCAAGCTGGAGTCCGCCGAGAGTGCTCAGTATCATCTCATTGGTAGCGGGATCGAGCTCATAGGTGATAGTTCTGTCCTCTTCCATTATCCTAGCCATAGCAGCTGCTATCTTGCTCTCGTCGCCCTGCTTCGCAGCCTTGACGGATACCTTGTAGCCTGCTGTCGGGAATTTCATAGGTGCAAACTTAACGACTCTGGAAGCGTCGCAGATAGTATCGTTGGTATTGACGTTCATCTTCACCGCAACAACTATATCGCCGCAGCGAGCCTCGTCAACATCGGTCTGCTTCTTGCCCTGAAGGGTGACAAGCTTGCCCACCTTCTCGGTGGTGCCTGTTGTTGCATTGACAACTTCCTTGTTAGGAGTGAGCTTTCCGGAGAAGACCTTCATAAAGGACATCTTTCCTACATAAGGGTCTGCAACGGTCTTGAATACAAAAGCGGTCATGGGGTCGCTCTCTGTGCAGGTCACTTCAACTGCGTCGCCCGAAGCGTTCTCGCCCACCATAGCATCCTTCTCGGAAGGTGCCGGCAGCAGCAGATCTATCTCCTTGAGCAGCATATCTATACCCTCGAGAGTTGTTGCGGAAACGCAGACAACAGGAGTGATAAGACCCTGGTTAAGTCCGTTGTGGATACCGTCGACCAGCTCATCCTGAGTGAATGCTTCGCCCGAGAAGAACTTATCCATAAGCTCCTCGTCAGTTTCAGCCACAGCCTCGGAAACAGCTTCTCTAAGGCCGTCGATACGGTACTCCATCTTGTCGGAGACCTCAGCAGTAGGCATATCTGTCTCGGTGGCTGTTCCGTTCTCATACTTATAAGCCTTCATCTCGATAAGGTTCACATAAGAAACTATCTTTCTGTCGGCTATTACCGGAACAACAACGGGGCACACTGTCGGGCCGAACTCGGCCTTGAGCTGTGTGAGCACGTTATTGAAATTAGCGTTCTCGTCGTCAAGCTTTGTAACGACAAACATAGCAGGCTTACCCATTTCCTTGGCATAGTCATAAGCCTTATGTGTGCCGACCTTAACGCCGGACTTAGCGGATACTGTGATAAGCACGCAGCCGCTTGCGAATATACCTTCTATCTCCTCGCCCTCATAGTCGAACAGGCCGGGGGTGTCAAGGAGATTTACCTTGAACTCGCCTGTTTCCAGAGATGAAAGTGATGTATATACCGAGCACTTTCTTGAGATCTCATCGGGATAGTAGTCCGAAACGGTATTTCCGTCGAGGACCTTTCCGAGCCTGTCAGAAGCGCCGCTCTTAAAAAGCAGAGCCTCTGTCAGCGAGGTCTTTCCCGAGCCTGCGTGTCCCGCAATGGCAATATTTTTGATCTTCGTGCTGTCATATTTTTTCAATTTGATCGCTCCTGTTCTGTAAATGGATTTAAAGCTTAGCTCCGCTCTGGCGGCGATATTCGCCGAGCGGTGCCGATTATTGTCAATGTGCACAAAACACACCGACGGTACTATATAATTATATACCATTTTCTCAAAAAATTCAATACCCTAATCAAAAAACTTTTTCGTAAATATGAACAATGTTTTACCCGAATTCTCAACAACTTGCACAACCGGGAGCGCATGGCAAAGCAAAAGCACTTTTGTCAGAGTTCTGACAAAAGTGCTCACATAACATTTTCACCTGATAATTTAGGAGATAGTCTTTTTCTTGCTTTTGTTTTTCTTTTTCTGCTCCTTGACCGGAGTCTCCTCGGCGGCCTTGTCCTCGAAGAGCTGTTCTTCCTTTATGCCCTCCTTGTAGGCATACTCGGGGTTTACCTCTCCACGCTTGTCATAGTAAGGCTGGATAACGTGCTTTCTCACAACGGGATAGCAGTTGAAGCAGATAACAAAGCAGAGGAACGAGAACGGCCAGAAAATTATGATAAACAGTGACGGCCACAAGAACGCATAGCAGGGAACGATGACCAGGAACGATACCAGAAGCGTCCACAGCGACGCTTTAAGATCCAGCGCCACAAGGTAGAACGAGTTTTTGATTATCTGTACCATAGTCAGGTTGGTGGAGCTTATCATTATATAGATGTAGAAGTGCATCATATAGAAGATGAGCATACAGCACAGCGAGATCATAAACGGAACGTAGATCATCGTATTCTGCTGAGCCCAGATATAATAGGTGGGTACGCCAACGATGAAGCCCAGGGTGAAAAGAATGTCGATAAAGCTCATCACAAAGCCCTGCTTGAGGTTCTTCTTGAAGGAGTCCCAGAAATCGTGGAGCAGAAAAACGTTTCTCTCCTGAGAGTAATTTCTGCACACCTTGGTCATTGCCGCTGTTGCAGGGCCGATAGTTACTACCGGCAGGCAGAACAGAAGATAAAGAACATTCACCTCAAGAAGCTTCCACATATGGCGCCCGTAGACCTCCCAGAACTTGAAAAAGCCCTTCTTTTCGTGAGGTGTTTTCAAAACTCCCCTGTGCTGATAATTGTTATCAAACATTCCCATTTATATTCTCCTAACCTGGAAGCAGACCGCTTCCGTGTTTTAATTTCCTAAAGAGACCGCCAGCCACGCCGCTCCGCAGCCGCAGGCCGCAACAGCCAGAAGCTGGACGAATTTTAGCACATAGAGCCTGACAGTGTCTCTCATCCCGAGAACTATCCTGTCGGCAAAGGTGTGGCGCAGATAAGCGTTTGAGAGCGTCACCGCCTCACAGCAGGCAAGAGAAAGCGCCGCCGCAGTAACGCTGTGACAGATCACAAGAGCTGCCGCCTGTCTTATAAGCTCCGGGCCGTCAAGAGACAGGTATACCTTTGCAAAAGCCGCTCCCTGACCCAGGCCCCTGAGCGCCATAACGATAAACGTTGCCGGCTGACCGACGGGGAAAAAGCCCAGCATGAATATCACAGCCATAAACACAGCTGAACCTGCGAAAAAGCGCAGAGCCGTCAGAATGTCCTGTCTGCCGCCAAGCCCCGAAAAGCCGCCCAGCGCCTCTGTGGGCACACCGCTGCTCACCGCCTCGCAGATAACGCCTATCAGCTCCCCCACAAGGCAGGCGCACAAAAACAGCGCAAAAAAGCCTGTCCGCCCAAGTCCGTTTTCATTTGTCATATTATCACTCCCTCTATGCAGTATATGCACAGAGCGAGTATCATATTCTTTATTTGGAAAGCTCGTAGGCTCTCTTTGTGCAGGCCTTGCAGCACTCCTGGACAGCTTCGTCAAGGCCGCCTGCTCTAAGCTTTTCAAGTCCTGCTATAGTTGTTCCGCCCTTTGAGGACACCATTTCTATAAGCTCGTCAATGGTCTTTCCGCTGTCGGTTATCATCTTTGCAGAGCCGATAAGCGACTTTGCAAACAGACCCACAGCCGCTTGCTCGTCGATCCCGACGGACACGGCATACTTGACAAAGCTCTGGGCATAAAGATAGATAAACGCAGGCGACGAGCCGTTGACAGCGATTATCTCCTTCATCTTGTCCTTGGGGACGACTTCATATATACCGCTTGCGCCGAAGATAGAGCAGACAAACTCAAACTCTTCGTCGCTCACGCTGTCAGACCTCGAAAGTGCGGTAGCACCCTCGCCCAGAAGCAGCGGTGTATTCGGCATAACGAGCACGACCTTTGCGCCGTCTACGGTCTTTGAAGCTATATACTCATCGCTGATGCCCGCACAGATAGAGATGATGACAGTGTCCTTTGTCACCTCTCCCTTTATCTCACAAAGCACCTCTTCGAGCTGCTGAGGCTTTATTGCAAGAAAAACATACTTGCAGGCTTTCACAAGCTCCGCTGCCGAAGGCATAGCCTTCGCACCAAGCTGTTCTGCTCTCTCCATAGCACCCTGAAACACATCAAAAACATAAAGCGCAACATCGCCGCTCATAGCCGAGCGCTTTATTCCGCCCATAATGGCATAGCCCATATTGCCTGCGCCGATAAATCCAACATCAGTCATAGATCTCATAACCTTTCCGATAAGAATATTCATACTCATCCATTATACTATAAAATCTCTCCAATTGCAAGCAAAACGCCCTAAATTTCATCATAATTACACAAAAGACCGCCGTGCCACAGGACACAGCGGTCAGACTTTTCAGTTTTATCAGAATGCAGTCTTCTGAAGGATGTCGTAAAGCTCGTCCTCGAAAGGCTTTTTCATGGAAAGAGCCTCCTGGATATCAACATCATAGATCTTGTTATCCTTCATTCCCACAACTCTGTTGCCTATGCCCTGCTCGAGCAGCTCAACAGCATGGAAGCCCATCTTTGTAGCAATAACTCTGTCTCTTACTGTAGGCGAGCCGCCTCTCTGAACGTGGCCGAGAACTGTAGCTCTGGTCTCGATGCCTGTGATATCAGCGATCTGCTTTGTTATGTAGTCGGTCTTGCCAACGCCCTCGGCAACAACAACAACGAAGTGCTGCTTGCCTTCCTTTATAGCCTTCTGCATATTCTTAGCGATCTGGTCAAGGTCATAAGGCTTCTCAGGTGTGATGCAAGCCTCTGCGCCGACAGCAGCAGCAACATTGATAGCAATGTAGCCTGCGTTTCTTCCCATTACCTCAACTACCGAGCATCTGTCGTGAGACTGTGCGGTATCCTTGAGCTTGTCGATCATCTCCATAGCAGTATTCATAGCGGTGTCATAACCGATAGTATACTCTGTGCAGGAGATATCGTTGTCGATAGTTCCGGGAAGACCTATGCAGGGAACGCCCTGTGCCGAAAGGTCAGCAGCGCCTCTGAAAGAGCCGTCTCCGCCGATAACAACTATACCGTCAAGACCCAGCTCGTCACACTTCTGCTTTCCAAGCTTAACGCCCTCGATATCACGGAACTCCGGACATCTTGCTGTATAAAGGCAGGTACCGCCTCTCTGGATGATACCGGAAACTGTTCTTGCGTTCATATCGATATAATCGCCCTTGAGCAGTCCGTTATATCCTCTGAGGATACCGTAGACCTTCATTCCCTTTTCGAGACCCGCTCTGCATACTGCTCTGACAGCAGCATTCATTCCCGGAGCGTCGCCTCCGCTTGTTAAAACGCCAATCGTCTTAGCCATCTTTTATTTCCTCCAATCGGGCAGCTACCCGTGATCGTTTTTATACCCATTTATCATAACACAAAGCCCCCGAGATGTCAAGGGCTTTGCATTTTTTTTACACTTTATTTAAACGTTTTCGTATCCTTCTTATGTGGGTTCGAGAACGCCCTGATCTCCGCCGTCTGCGGGCTGTTCAGGATTATCGGGCACCTCCGGCTCGGGAGCCTGGGTATCAGGAGCCTGGGTCTGAGTTGCCTGTGTCTGAGACTTTGTCTCCTCCGTAGCCTTGGTAGCCTCTGTGGTGGCCTCCGTGGTGGTCTCGGTCTTCTTGGTGACGAACGCCTTTGAAACGTTGACCGTGAGCACCTCGCCCTTCTCAACATTTATCGTGTTGCCCACAGCCACACTGGTGCTGTCGATATAGCCTGCACCGACCTTGTAGGAGTTGACATCAACGACCTTATACTTGATATTGAGAGTATCCAGAAGCTCCAGATAATCCTTCTTGGTCATACCGTTGAAGTCAGGTATCTGAACATAAGGAGAGCCGCCGCACACAAGAAGCTCCAGCTCGGGCTTCTCGTTCGGGTCAAAATATGTGTCAGGCTCGATGGACTGCTCTTTTATTATACCGCCCGGCTCATTCTCATTGTAATAGTATTTCACCCTCATAGTGAACTGGTCTCCCAGCTGCTTCTGAACGGTGGCATACTCAAGTCCCACGACATTCGGCATTATAGCACCGGTCTCGTTTATAGAGGCTGTGGTGGCAGCAGTTGCACGGTTCTTGTCGCTGGCATAGTCGTCCTCTTCCTCGGAATAATCCTCGTCGTCAACGACTACGTGCTTGCTGGATGTGCTGCTGTCATTATCGGAAGGTCCGGAGAACAGCTGATAAAGCAAGAACATTGCGCCGATAAGCACAAGACCCAGCACTATCCATCCGATGATGGCTGCTGCCTTATTTTCCTTCTTCGCCGGCTGAACAGGCTCCTGCTTCGCCCTTGCCTGTCTGGGTATATGCTGGATAGGTATAGTCTGTGTGGAGCCCTTCGGGTGCTCGATATGGGTCGGCTGCTTTGCGTCAAACAGCTCGGACACCAGCTCGGTAACGGTCTGTATCCTGTCCTCGCCCCTGACTCTCATAGCCCTTGAAAGCACATTTGATATCTGAGCAGGTATCCTGGGGTTCACCTGTGCTGCATCCGGCAGCCTGTCATTTCTCATCCTCGAATACGCATCAAGCGGGATAGCGCCTGTGAGTATCCTGTATATCACAGCAGCTATGGCATAAACGTCTGTCCATGTGCCCTGCCACTCGTGAGAATCATACTGCTCGGGAGCAGTATATCCCGAATAGAACTCAGGCGCAAGACCGGTATCCGCCGTTCTCACCGAGCTTACGCTGAAGCCCGTGAGCTTGAGCTCGCAGTCAGTGGTAACTATGATGTTCTCGGGCGATATGCCCCTGTGGATGATACCTGCATTATGTATCATAGAAAGCGTGGTGAACAGAGGCTTGAACAGCTTTTTCACCTGTTCCCAGGAAAGATAGCCCTTGTTTGACTGCAAGAACTTTTTAAGGGATACGCCCTCAACATATTCAAGGATAACATAAGTAGTATTGTTTTCGGAAAAGATATCCTTTGCCTTTACAACATGATCGAGGTTTGTCATCCTCGAAAGTGTCCTGTTCACATCGGCAAACTCCGACATAAAGGTCTTATACTTTGCAAGGCAGTCAGGGTTGACCACCAGATCGTCCGTTTCCTTTTTTCTTTCGCAAAGGGTATCGGGCATATACTCCCTGGCAGTACATTTGCACTTGCCAACTGTATCATAGCAGATATAAGAAGCGCCTTCACCGTTATATGAAAGCATCTTGCCGACAATATATCTGTTGTCCAGCAGAGTTCTCGGTGCTAAATAGGACTGAAGATGGGGGATATCGTCGGTGTAGCTGCAATGGTGGCAGACTCCGTCCTCGCCCAGCTCGTTCATACAGCCCATGCAAAGATTAACACTCGGCTCCATACCGAACCTCCTAACTAAAGATTATTACCGTGACTGCGTTCGGTGAGCATTCACAGCACAACAAGCGAGCGTATTTTTACATACGCTCCCTCGGATTATAATATCAGCAGGGCGCCCAAATGTCAATAAGCGCCCGCCGATTGTATACTTTAAGCAATAATTTGTATTCTTTCTGTAACTGCGCAAACCGGTCACAGATCATAGGGATATACAAGCCTCGACTCATAGCTCTGATACTCGTCATCCGTATCCGAAACGACACTAAGGATAACAGCCTGTCTGTCACCGTTGTCACTCTTATACCAGTATTTATAGGTATAGGTTATGCTGTCCTTGGCATAGGTGACACTGTAGATATCCTCTCCTAAAATATCGATGATATCATCGATATCCGTTCCTGCCTTATACTTGTCAAGGTTTATCAGGCTGTCCTTTTTCTCGCCGGTGATATTATCCTCGACGGTCTTGAAATCCACATACCTGACAGTCTTAATATTGCCCTTCTTTGAATCATTGACAAAGATAGCCCACTCAGGATAGGTTATGCCGGAGATAGTTATATCGTCCTCGGCCTCCACCACGAAGTCAAAGTCAACAGCCTTGTTGAGCACATTGTAAGCGGACTTCTTCTTGAACTCCTCTTCCAGCTTGCTCTCGGCGACCTCGGGTTTGGCGCCTATATACTCAGAGATCTTTTTCGCCTGCTTCTCACCCTTGGAGCCGCTTAATGCAGCGATAAGCACTATCACAAGGACGATCACAAGCACAACGCCTGCGGCAGCAGCGATAAGCTTTGCCTTCTTCTCGGAGAACGCCCCTACGGGCATCTTTCTCTTTGCGGACTGAGGGTTGATATCTATAGCCTTGCGTTTATCAGCCAGGAGCTTTCTTGAAGCTGTCTCCGACTTTGCACCGAGCCTTGTTCCGCAGTTAGGGCAGACGGTCTCATTATCCGCCGCTTTTTTATGACACTTAGGACATTCCATAAAGGCACCTCCCGTTCGAGCACAATAATACTATTGTATTATAGCACATTTATCTGCGCTTGTCAAATCAGGACACAAAAAAAGAGCCGCTCCTAAGAGCGGCTCTCATTTTAAGTTTTGATCTGTTAGGCTTTACACTCAGATTAGAAAGACTTGCCGTTGAAGCCTGTACCCATTGTATGAGCCTTATCAGGATCCTTCTCAGGGTTAGGATACTGACCAACGATAGCTGCACCTGTACCGGTTGCCCACTGAGCAAGTGTTACTTCGCCCTCAGCATTGATGGCATACTTAGCAACGCCTACGCCGTCGCCGTTGTCCTTAAGTGCGTTGTAAACAGCGTTCTCAACCTTATCCTGGAATCCAGTACCACTCTTAGCTGTAGGAGCTGCACCGTTTGTTCCACCGAATGTGAATGCTGTAGGATCCTCACCCTCAGCTACCATGTCAGCAGCCTGGTTGTTGGATGTTGTGAAGATCAGCTTAGCGTTAGAGTTAGCGCTCTTAAGTCTGGACTTCTTAACGTAGTTCATCATTGTAGGTACCAGGATAGCTGCGAGGATACCGATGATAGCGATAACTACTACGAGCTCTACGAGTGTAAAGCCCTTCTGGTTTGACTTTTTCATAGAAAATCCCTCCATAAAAATATAAAAAATTGTTCTGAAACGTCCCGCAAGCCGAAATAAGCAGTACGTTTCGCTTTCGTCCTAAGGGTAGTCACTCCCTTTGGCTTGTTATTATAATATCACTATTAGCATAAAAAGTCAATAGGTTTTAACACATTTTTATCACTTTTGTAGAAATGCACAAATTAGAGATTCGTACTTTGTCGGTTTTTAATCCTATTCCTCCATGACCTCTATACTTGATCCTTGAGCCATCCTTTGTTTTATAAAGCGGTTCGTAGACCATGCCTCCTTATAGGGGCCGTCACCCTTTATTATGACTCCGTAATACACCTCGATCCACCCGGCGGGGATATGCGACACCTCAAGAGAAGCATGATTGATCGAGAACATAGTGCCGTTTCCGCTGTGTAACAGGAACTGGTTTGCAGTATAGTGATAGACCTTATCATCAGTTTTTGAAGCCTTCTCTATATCGGCATATACACCCCTGGCCTGTGCATAATAGGGAGCCACCCTTACAGTTGCATCCGCCGCTTTATAGACCATATTTGCCGCAAAATAAGCAAGGCACAACACGATGACGATCTTTCTCTTCTTTGCTCCGGTTCCGTAATACTTTTCTTTGAAGCTGTCGGACCTGACCTTTTCGATAAGGCTCAGTATCTTCTTGTTCTTGGGCTTCTCTATCTTGCCATTGACAGAGCACCACCTGAGGAACCACACAACGAACATAACGGCGCACACCTTTAATCCCACAGTGGTATAAGAAAGCGCTCCGTCAAAGCCTATCTTTCCTGCTGCCAGCAGATAGACCCAGGGAATGACCATTATGCCCGCCATTATCAGCCACGCCTTCTCAAAGGCATAATCAAACAGCCCCCTCAGGGTTATCTTCCCGAATCCGCCGGTTTTCCGTGAATACAGATAAAGCCAGAGCAGCGTATAGCCGAAAACAAGAGTATAGATAACGAACTGCCAGTAATTGAACTGAACAAGGATCAGATAAATGATGACCGCCAGCACCGCTGTGATCCTGACCTTATTCTTTGCGATATACTCCTTCACTTCGTCGCTTTGTTCAGTACAGAGCTCCTTATAGAGCCTTACAGCACATATCGCAAACGATGTGAATATCATAGCCGCCGGATAAAACTGGACTCTCATATCATCCAGACCGCTCAGGCCGTATGCGACAGCGCCGGCAAAGCCGCCAACTGCATAGGATAACATCCTTACGTCGGATCTCTTGAACAGCGGCCTGAAATAAAGCCACAGCGCCGCCATAATTATGAACATCCAGCCATAATTATTTATGACGAACATCAGATCCGCCTTACAGGTCGATAATATCCTTGTTTTATCGCCGAGCTTCACGCCGTTAAAATTCTCGGCTCTGTTGAAATTTCCCGGAGCCGCCAGAACGAACGCCTCTCCGGCAAGAAAGATCAGGACACAGAAAAGATATCTGAAAAAGTTCTTTTTCTTGTTTTCATCCGCCAGGAACCACACAAGCAGCACAACGCCCATCATTCCGCCCGAGACCTCATTGGTCGCAGAAGCCGCAAACACCAGCGGAAGCATCAGAGCGTATTTAAGCCTGCTCTCGCCATAGAAGCACCGTCTCATCACCAGCCATGTTCCTGTTATCAGCACAGAAGGCCACAAATAGTTGAAAGCTCCGGCCATCCAGAAAACATTGCTTCCCATATCAGGCATCAGGAACGTAAGAAGATATATCAGCGGCAAAAGCCACGGCATCGTTTCTCTTTTCTTAGGTGCTGCAAACCTGTAAATAAAGTAACCGAGCAGCGCAAACACGATAGAATTTACGATATTGAAGAGCCATTTATCCGCCAGCCACAGAAAAAGGATCAGGAAGAAATGGTTTATCGCTCTGCCGCCCATAACGAGATACTGATTCTTTGTTGAAGTCAGAACATCAGCAAAGCTCGACACCAGTCTTTCATTGACATCCGGTATAAGATAAGCCAGTTTTACTTTCAGTTCGTAGTCATAATCAGGAGAATGAAGAACAAACATATAATGCCAGTCATCATTTGAATAGGGTACCATACTGTTTATGATGAACATAAACAGCACGACCGATACGAACGCTATTATATTTATACGCCTGACTTTTTTCAAAGCACTACCATCCATCAGCTTCCGATCAGCTCCTTTATTTGGTCATAAGTCTGCTCCAGCGCTTCATCCATCGTAAGCCTGCCTTCGCTGATCTTCTTTGCGGTATCGGAAAACAGTTCCACCGCATCGGTGTCCTCAATGTACGGGCTCATCATCTCAAAGCGGCTCTCGCTTTTCATTTTCTCATTGGCATCAAACTGTATACCTTTGAGCATATCGTGGGCTTCCAGTATCTCCAGCGCCGCCTTTGAAACAGGGATCCCCTTGCCAAGCTTCTGAAGAGTGTTCATCTGCTTGCTGTTTTCAAGGAAATCCATAAGCCTTGCCGCTTCATAAGGATGCTTTGTGTCCTTCTTGATAGCATAAAGACTGGTGGGCTTTTTATACCAGCCGAAAAGCAAAGCGCCCTCTGTCTGAGGGTAATCGCCGACAACGATGTCAAGCCCCTTATCCAGCGACGGGTCACAGTAATACTCGGCATCTGAGATCCATACTGATAAGCCGGCACACTTCTTGTTTTCAAGATCGTTTCTGTTGAACTTGTCACCGCCGGGTGTGACACCGGCTTCAATAAGACTAAGATAAAACTCCAGCATCGTCCGGTAGCCGTCCTTTGTCAGCCTTAGCTGCGTTGCACTGTAAAGCTTGTTGCCGGTGGTCTGCTCATAGTAAGCTGCCGCAGACAGCCACGCAGACTTCGGCGACAGCTCCAGCGGATATACTCCGTCCGGTCCCATCACCTCTGCCGCCTTGATAACGTCGTCCCAGGTCTCGGGCAGATCAAGCCCGTAAGACTCATACATCTTCTTATTATAATAGAAGGTGATAGCATTGAAAGATGTCGGCAGAGCATTCAGCTTGCCGTTTATCGTCGCACACTCCAGATCCTTTTCGGAGAATACGGAGAGGTCGATGTAATCATCCAGCTCATTCAGGTCATAAAACCCCTCTCCGTCCGGAGAGTATTCATACAGCCAGTCATAGTTGAGCTGCATAACATCGGCTTCGGTATCTGAATAAAACTGCATATCCATGTGCTTCTTGAAGCCTTCATATTCCCCGAAATGCACCTCAACAGGTATCTTGGTCTTTTTCTCAAAGGCATCCACAGCCGCCAGGGTATATTCGGTGCGCTGATCCTTGCCCCACCAGGAAAAGGATACGGCGTTTGTGTCCTCGTGGGGGATATAGGTGTCCTTCTCGACACAGCCTGACAGCGCTGCGCACATCAGGACAGCCAAGGCAAAAGCCTTAGCCCTCGGTTTCTTCCTCACGAGCCTTAACATCTCCTTTTTTCTTGTAGATAACATAGTCCTTGCTGCGGTCATCCCTGCACTCACGGGCTGCGGTCTCGGCAAACTCCAGAAGCTCGTCATAGTCCGCCGTGCAGTCCGGATAGAGAGCTGCACCTACGGCAGTTCTTATCTCGCCTCTTCCGGCATCCAGCTCACATCTCTTGAGTCTTTGTGCCAGACCCGCAACGCTGGTCTTTATAGCGTCGTATGCTTTCATAAGGTTGATATCGGTAAAGTCTGCGAACACCGCAAACTCGTCACGCTTCATAATACCCACAGTGTGCTGGGGGCCGAACAGGTCGTCAATAGCCTGTGCCACCTTGACCATCGCCTCTTCCCTGACCTCCTCGCCGTAAGTCTCGTCGATAGCGTTAAGGTTTACTATATTGACTATCATAAGGACAAAGGTCGAACCCGTAAGGCTCATTTCTATCTTGTCCAGTATGACGTTCTCGGTAAAGAAAGCGTTATGAAGTCCCGTGACGGTATCCACATTGTCAGACTCGGAATAGCTTATCCTCTCCGGGTCATATCTTGCGGCAGACATCTGGACGATGATCTCAAATATCAGAAAGACAGTGAACGCTACAACAAGCATTATCAGCGCAAACTTATAGGACTGCTTTGCTCTTCCCTGAAGCTCTATCACCGTTATCAGCCGCCAGCCGTTGTCAAAATCCGAGCAGGACGCTATAACATGGTTGTCCATAAAGGTGGAGTCCTTGTCGGTCAAAAAGAGGGAGATTATCTCTTTTTCAACAGTCTCCGAAGGGCTCTTTGAGCCGGTGTCGAAGATTATTCTGCCCTGTTCATCGCAGAGGACCGAACGCAGATCGTCGGAGCTGAACTCCGTGAGCACCCTTGATTCAAGCTCGATAGAATAGCAGCTTGAAACAAACAGCGCCTTGCGGTTTATACGTCTTACATAGTAAAGCTTGTTGAAGTCGAAGACATCCTTGTCTTCATCGTAAAAGCCGGTGAACCAGCTGGAAGTCCCGTCGCCAAGCACAAGAGAAAGACCGCCGTAGATATTGTCATTAAACAGATCCCTGCAGCCGTCGCTTATCCTTCCAAGCGTCGTTCCGTTCTCATAGACTATTCCGTAGTCCGCATAGTTATCCACCACGCACACAGACAGAAGGTACTCATCTATCCTCTCCTCCAGTTCGGGGTCCTTGATAGTGCCCTCATAGGGGATGATAGTTCCGTTTGAGAAAAGCACCTTACCCGTTGCATTCATACCGTCAAGAAAAGCGGAAACGCTCTTCTTCATCTGGAGATTAAGGTCGGTGCAGTATCCGACATCACGGTCGGTGGTTATATCACGCTGGAGCATGACAGCAATCAGGAAAGAGACCACGGTCACCAGCATTATACACAGAAGCCCGGTCATTATGACACGAGAGCTGAACTTTTTTATATGGTAGAAGACCTCGCTTTTTTTAGCCATCTTTTTCGCCTCCGAACAGAGATCACAGCAGAGAAAGCCCTTCTCCGCCACGGTATCAAGAAAATTATAACACAACCTTCATCATTTTACAAGAGGTGACGGCCAAAAAGTCCCTGTTTTTCACAACTTTTCGGCAAACAAAAAGAGATGACCCTCACAAGTCATCTCCTGTCATCATTATTTGCTCATAGCCGTGAACGCTATCTGCGCAGCTTCTATATCCATATTGCAGCCCAGCCGGTAAAGAGCCACCTGAGACAGCATCCTGTCCGTCAGCGCAAGTGTTCTTGCAAGAGCCGCACCGTCCGCCGGGCGGTAGGTCTGCTGAACTATCTTCGGATATATCTCCCCTGCCGTGACAGGCTTTATAACATTCTCTTTCTCACGCTCCAGAACAGCTATCGCTTTGAGCGGCGCCGAAATGTTCTCGCCAAGCCTGTGCTTGCCGTTATAAGGCGTGCCGAAAACTGTAACTCCCTTGTCATTCACCCTTATAAGCGGCTTGTCGTCATTGACCATAACAGCTCTTTCACCCAGAAGCTTTCTCCAGAGGGCCGCATGGGTGGATTTGCCAGTTCCCGAGCAGGCCGTGAAAAGATAAGCAGCACCGTCCACCGCCACACAGGAGCCGTGGAACAAAAAGGTATCAAACTCCGTCATCTTCTCGGCGATCTTGCGGTATACAGCCAGCTCCTCAAGATATCCGTCACAGCTCTGCACAAGGGGTCTTCCCTCTTTTTCGGCAGTCAGCCGTGACCTTTCACGCTCATACTCGATATCGCTCTGTGATATCTTCACAGCTATCTGCGCCTCTCCCTCACAGCGGTAGTCCGCACAGTAGCGGTGGACATCCGGATAAAGGGAGTCTATCTCTATGATTATATCAGCGATCCTATAGGTGCCCTTCATAGTCAGTCCTCGATAGCGCCTATGCGGCGAAGCTCTGTTACTGTCTTATGGACATCGGCCTCGATCTTGCCCTCGGGGGCATCGAACTTTGCCCTCATAGCCCTGACCACTTCGGCCTCGGTGGTGTCTTTCTTCATAAGAGACAGGATCTCTCCCAGCATCTTGTTTCCTCTGACCAGCCCCGAGAACTTAGCCTTTCCCGTTGCCACCACCATAGTCTCGTCCTTTGTTTCGTGAACAATAAAATCCTTCTTCAGCTTCATAAGAAAACCTTTCTATGCGGTCACAGCTATCAGATCTCGTTTCTGTTCTCAAGCGCCTTGTAAAGCGTTATCTCGTCCGCAAATTCAAGTATGCCGCCTATGGGCAGACCAAAGGCCAGCCTTGTGACCTTGACTCCCAGAGGCTTGAGGAGCTTTGACACATACATAGCCGTAGCCTCGCCCTCAACAGTGGGGTTGGTGGCCATGATGACCTCTTTCACATCATCTCTGGGTATGCGTTCAAGGAGCTCCTTGATTTTCAGATCGTCCGGGCTTTTTCCGTCCATAGGAGATATCAGCCCGTGGAGCACATGGTATACGCCCTTATACTCCTTTGTCCTCTCAAAAGCAGTGATGTCCTTGGGATCCTCCACCACGCACACCGTGGTCTTGTCACGCCTTGCGTCCGCACACACGGGACAAACATCCTTGTCAGTGAAATTCTGGCACACCGAACACAGATGTACAGTGCGCTTTGCATTGAGGATAGCATCAGCAAAAGCCTTCGCCTCCCCGTCTGACATCGACATTACATGATAAGCAAGCTTCTGGGCGGATTTCATTCCTATGCCCGGAAGCTTGGCGAACTGCTCGGAGAGCACTATCAGCGGCAGAGCCTTTGATTCTGCCATATCAGAACAGACCGGGGAAGGATACTCCGCCGGTGAGCTTCTGCATCTCGGCATCGCTTATCTCATCGAGATTAGCAACAGCCTGATTGAATGCGCTCATGATAAGATCCTGGAGCATCTCAACATCCTGGGGATCAACTACCTCGGGCTTGATCTCAAGCTTGAGGACGTTTCTCTTACCGTTGATAACGACCTTTACTACCTCGCCGCCTGCGGTTCCCTCAAACTCTCTCTGCTCAAGGTCTGCCTGCAGAGCTGTGATATCGTCCTGCATCTTCTGAGCCTGCTTGAGCATCTGGTTCATATTGTTGGAAGGGCCCTTGCCCATTCCCTGTGGAAGTCTTGCCTTCATTTTAAAAACTCCTTATATATTATTTGTTTTTTATTTCAACCTCAATATTCATGGCCTTGGCCTTGTCAACCAGCGCACTGAGCGGGCTTTCCACCTTCACGTCGCCGTTTGAAGCCGACCTGACCTTTATATTGAAGGTCTGTCCGAAATTCGCTTTGAGTATCTCATTGAGAAGAGCGGCATCCCTGCCCTTTTTGAACTTCTCCTTGAAAAACTCGTTGTTCACAGTCAGCAGCAGGATATTCTGGTGAGAAAAGGCACTGGAGCCTTTAAGGAAGCACCCCGTTGCCGGATATTTCTCATTCACCTGCGCCACTATATCATCCCAGCCCGCAACAGGACTGAAATCCTTCATCGAAAGCTTGCCGCCGCCCTGCGAAGGAGCGCTCTTTGTCTCCTGTCTCTGCTCCGGCTGGGGTGCCGGGGCTGCCTGCATAGCCTGCGGCATGGGGTTCGGAGCTGTTATGCCCACAGCCTGTGCCCTCTCGATCCTGTCGAGCCTTGCCTCGATCGCCGAGACCTCGGCTCCGGAAACAGCAGAAACGCCCTTCTGCTCTCTCTTCGGCGAACAGAGCCTTACGAGCATCATCTCAAGCTCTATCCTCTTCGATGCCGCCCTTGCAAACCTCTCCGAGGTCTGCTGGAGCACCGATATATTCTCAAGTATATCGTCAAGCTTCATCTTCTCCGCCAGAGCCTTTATCCTGTCAAACTCCTCGGGCAGACAGGTTATCAGCTCACGGCTGTTGTCGATAGTCTTGGCTATCATAACATTTCTCATCTGAGTCAGCAGCTCTCCTGCCAGGACCTTCAGGTCCTTCGACATGGAATAAAGGCTGTCCACAGTCCTGAGCGCCTGGGCAGTATCGCCTGCGGCTATGCTCTCTAAGATGTCGAACAGATAATCCCTGCCGGCAATACCTGCCGCCTGGGAGACCACGTTCACATCAACGTTGTCGCCGAAAGCCGCACACTGATCCAGCAGCGACAGTGCATCTCTCATTCCGCCGTCGGATAGCCTTGCCACAAGCTCGGCCGCTTCTTCCGTCAGAGTGAAATTCTCCTGCCCTGCGATATACATGAGCCTGGACACTATGTCCTCGCTTCTTATCCTGTGAAAATCAAAATGCTGACACCTTGAAACTATGGTGGCAGGCACCTTCTGTATCTCGGTGGTGGCCAGCACGAACTTGACATGGGGAGGCGGTTCTTCCATGGTCTTGAGCAGCGCATTGAAAGCGCCTGCCGAGAGCATATGCACCTCGTCTATGATATACACTTTATACTTGCATATCTCGGGCGTATAAACAACGCCCTCTCTGAGCTCTCTTATATCCTCGACCTTTGAATTGGACGCTGCGTCTATCTCGATGATATCAGCCAGAGTGCCGCTGTCAGCCATTTTGCAGATATCACACTCAAGACAAGGCTCGCCGTCCTTTGGGTCAAGGCAGTTTATAGCCTTTGCGAATATCCTCGCACAGGTGGTCTTACCTGTTCCTCTCGAGCCCGTGAACAGATAAGCGTGAGCGGTCTTCCCGCCCTTTATCTGATTTTTGAGCGTGGTGGTTATATGCGGCTGTGAGACAACATCCGAAAATGACATCGGTCTCCATTTTCTGTATAACGCCTGATACACACACTCACCCCGCTTTTCTCATAAAAACATCGATCCGACATAGGGGTGTGCGGGCGTGACTGTGACACACGAAACAATCCGCTTAATGCTGCTCGGTTCCCCGCCTGACATGGTTCACAGCGTTTCATTGCACAGGACCCACACACCTATATCTCGGATCGATGAGGAACATCTCCGTAGTATACGGTCTGATTTACCTGACTATTATAACACAGTTCTTCACAAATTGCAAGCCCTTTTTAAAAATAATTTATAAGAGCCCCCTCTGATACAAAAAGCCGCAGGATAGACCTGCGGCTAATGGGTACGATCACAATGATCTGTCAGTGGTTGGAGATTATGAAATCCACCTGACCGAAGGGGAACACAACAGGAATGCAGAAAGCGGTGTCATCAAAGAAGATCTCCGAAGAATCCGAAAGCTCCTGTGGTGTCAGCGTAAGCTCAACGCCTCTCTCGTTGGACTCATTGACAACGAACAGACCGTCGTTTACATTAAGGAACTCTCCCACCGTTGCGTGAACAAAGTCATCCACCTCGGAGAAGCTCTCCTTTGCAAACCTCTCGGCAAAGCCTATATAAGCGTCTCTGTAAGCGCCTACGCAGGCTGTAGCGCTGTAGGTACCGTTGATATGCTGGATAATAAGGTTCTCCGCCTTATAGTCCCTTACAACAGATGCCTCCAGCGGTGTGAAATCATCGCCGATAAATCTGATGATGTTCTTGAACAGGAGAGTCACATACTCGGTATTGATCTTTGCATCCACCGCCGAGTCAAAATGATAGAACTCCCTGATAAGCTTGTTGAGCGTTTCGTTCTGGTTGTCCGAAATGTCATCATCAGAAAGCTGGTTCTCAGCCTTATAATCATTTATAGCCTTCTCAAATTCCGCATTGGTCAGCGCACCGTTATTAACGAGGGTCTGACCCAGAAGCAGATAATCCGTCGGCTGCTGGGAAAGAAGTCTCTCAACATCATCCTCTGTAACATATCCAAGCTCTACCGCAAGGTCACCGAACCTCTTGTCAACGCTCTGCTGAGTGATGTTGACGTGTTCTACCTGCTCGGCAGTCATAAGCCCCGCATTTATAGCGAGAACACCGAGCCTGAGCCTTGTATATTTCTTCGCCTCGAATGCCTGAGTAAGATCCTCAGCGGAGCAGAGTTTGTGATTGAACAGATATCCTCCGAAAAACTGGGCAAACATTACAAAACTCCTTTCGCTACGTTCTGGATCACCTTTTCAGCATCCGCATCGGAGATCGGCTTCTGCAAAAAGTCTACCGCACCAGCCTTCAGCGCCTCCTTGAGGTGGCCCTGTGTTCCGACCGACGACGCCATGATGATCTTGGCATCAGGAAACTCGTCAACTATCTGCTGAAGAGCCTCGATACCTGTTACCTTTGGCATGATAATGTCCATAAATACCACATCGGGCTGATTTTCCTTATATTTAGCAACTGCTTCTTCTCCGTCTGCCGCTTCATAAACAGCCTTCACACCGAAAGATGTGATAGTCATGCTAAGCTTCTTTCTGGCAAACATCGAATCATCGCACACAAGAACGGTCATTTCGTTGATGTTCATGATAGTCCCTCCATAACACTCTTTGCACATAGCACTTATGCACGCCAAAAAAGACAAGCACAAGTTGTCTGATTATTAGTATAGCATAAAACTCTCCAAAAATCAATAGTTATTCATAGACTTTTAATAGGTATAATGCACAAAAATACAGTCCGATTTTTTCCTTTGCGGCTAACTTGACAAAAAATAGGCCTTATGATATAATACAAAAGTGCGCCGGTGTGATGGAATTGGCAGACGTGTCGGACTCAAAATCCGATGGTAGCAATACCGTACCGGTTCGACCCCGGTCACCGGCACCATACTTCGCTCCGATAGCTTTCGGAGCGTTTTTGTTTAAATGGGAGTAGGAATATGGAAAGCAAGTTTGACTTTATCGTCCTCGATGACAGCCTGCTGCCCCGGGCGGCGGCGCTTTTCAGGGAAGCTTTTGCGGGCGAGCCCTGGAACGATGACTGGAGCGACGAAGCGCAGCTCCTGGAATACATAAAGGACATCTCTATGTCCCGGAACGCTCTAAACTACGGCCTAATGATCGACGGAGAGCTTGCGGCGGCAGCACTGGGCTCGGTAAGGCACTGGTGGGAAGGAACGAACTATAATATCGAGGAATTCTTCATAGCGCCGAAGCTTCAGGGTCAGGGTCTCGGCACCAGGTTTATGGAGCTGATAGAGGAAGACATCAAAAAGCGAGGCCTGGCCGGGATATTTCTCCAGACAGACAGCGACAAGCCGGCTTACAGGTTCTACAAGAAAAACAGCTTCGGCGACCTCGGGACCCATGTGAGCTTGTATAAGAGTATGAAATAAGATCAACATTAAGACCGTAAAGGAGGGTGGCGAAATGAGAAAGTATTTTAAAGAAGAGCGGCTTGTCCGTGTCTTTCTTATGACGCTTATTGGCTGCTGCATAGCGTTCATACCGATATGTATCATCAATAGCGGAAAGTTTTTTTACTACGGCGACTACAACAAAGAGCAGATAATGTTCTATTCTCATCTCCACGATCTGGTAAAAAGCGGACAGCTGTCCGCTTGGGACTGGACAGCAGACCTTGGCTCCGATACGGTTTCGAGCTACTCTTTCTATATGCTGGGGAGTCCGTTTTTCTGGATCTCGCTCATCTTCCCATCTTCGATGATAGTCACTGCAATGCCCTTTCTTATTGCGCTCAAAAGCGCAGTTGCGGCAGTTGGAGCTTATCTTCTTACAAGGCGCTTTGTAAACCACAGGGACAGCTGCCTGATAGCAGGCGTGCTTTTCGGGATGTCATCATTCCTTTCCCAGAGCATCATCTTCAATCACTTCCACGATGCGGTACTGATGCTGCCGTTTTTGCTGTGGTCACTAGAGCGGCTCGTAAACGAGAACAAGCGCTTTGCCTTTGCGGTGACAGTGGCGCTCGCCTGTATGACCAGCTACTATTTCTTTTTCGGTCAGGTCATATTTACAGTGATTTACTACGTTGCGGGACTTATCACAGGGCGTTTAAAGTTCACACTCAGAAGCTTTGCAGTACTTGCTTTTGAAGCAGTGCTGGGCTTTATGATCTCAATGGTCATATTCCTGCCATCCGTTCTGGCTGTTATCGCAAACCCAAGGGTGAACGATCACTTATCCGGAAGCGAACTGTTTTTCTATAGTCCTAAGCGGATCTATCTATACATCATAAAGAATATGTTTATGGCACCCAATGTGCTTCTCATCGAAAACTTCGGTGTGGGTAGCAGCAATGAGTTTGATACATCAGCCTATATCCCCTTTTATTCTGCTGTGGGCATCATCGCTTATTTCAGGACAGTCAAAGGCAGAGACTTTCTCAAAGTGCTGTTGTCCGTGTGCATGGTCATGATGTTCGTGCCGGCACTCAATCAAGCGTTCTCTATGTTCAATGCTATGTTCTACGGCAGATGGTTCTATATGCCGCTGCTTATCGGAACAGTTATGACCGCCCGTATGATCGAAGAGCATTATACAGGAAAAGAAAAGGTCCTTAAAAAAGGTTATCTGCCCACTGTGATAATAACAGGCATAGTTCTCGCAGCTTCAGCAACGGTCATGTATCTTGACAAATTCAATGTAATTAATGCCGGATTTGAGGATTATACACTGCCGCTTTTGCAGATAGTGATAACAGCAGTTTCAATGGGAGTGCTGTGGCTTATGATCTATCATCCCGAGACAGACGAGCCCGCCAAGGCAGCAAGGATACTGTTCAACAGAACGTTTGCTGTCTGCACCGCAGGTATGTGCGCTATCGTATGGTATGCTTATATGAAAAGAGGCACATCGGATGAGTATATCATGAGTTCGACATTGGAAATGAGAGACGACTATATCAGCGACGAAGAACAAAGCAGCGATGAGTTTTGCCGTGTGGGCTGCAGCGAGAACTATATCAATATGCCGGTCATCTGGGGAGAAAGCACGATCAGGTATTTTAGCTCCACTGTGGAGCCATCGGTAATCGACTTCTATAAAACAGCAGGGCTGAAAAGAAACACAAAATCGGATGCTCCCGTAACGAGCTACGGCCTAATGTCACTGCTGTCTGTCAAGACCTATTACGACCAGGCCTATGTTGACAGCGAAGGAGATCCGCTGCCGATAGGCGACTCGCTCATAGGCACGAACGGCACCTTTACTGCCGTTGAGCAGAGACACGACATTGACATTTACAAAAACACACAATTCATCCCTATGGGATTTACTTTTGACAAAGCCTGCACAGCGCAGGAACTGTCGGATATAAAACCGCAGATAAGAAACTTCACTCTGCTCGAGACTCTTGTACTTGACGAAAAAGACGCAAAAAAGTATTCCGACTATATCGGCAGATATGACACATCCCTTGCAAAGACCGCAAAGGAGCGCTATACTGAGAACTGCGAAGCAAGAAGAAACGAAAGCTGTTATTCGTTTAAGCAGGAAGGCAGCGGCTTTGAGGGCAGGATAAAGCTTGAAGAAAAGCGCCTTGTGTTCTTCTCGATTCCGTATTCAGAATACTGGAGCGCAAAAGTGAATGACGAGCCTGCCGATATCATCATCGCCGACGGAGGACTTATGGCCGTTGCCTGTGACAAAGGCGACTGCACGATAGAATTCACCTATCATAACACCTCCTTTTCAACGGGACTGATAATAACGCTCTGCTCCCTCGGAGCCTTTGCCGCTTACGCCCTCATCCGGGCTATTGTGATAAAACGGCGCAGATAACAGCTGATCTTTCACCAAACTTTCAAACAGTTCTTGACTAAATTTAAGGTTTGCGGGGTATACTTTAAACAACAACAAAGAAAGACCTCTTCATAAATAACCTTCCTATACCCCAAATATCGTAAAAGCAGACGCAGACGCTCATTGACGGCTGCGTTTGCTTTTTGTGTGTTCACTGCGCCATGCTGCCAAGGGTCTTCCCTATCAGCTTTGCTGTAAAGCAGGCCTGCTCAATGGTGTTGGCCTGGCTTCCGACTTCGATAAGCAGCGCCCCCGTCGACAGATCCTGATTGTAGTGCCTGTAATCGAACAGGACAGGCCTTGTGAGCCCCGGCCAGTCCGCTTCAAGACTGCGCTGGAGCTTGCAGGCGAACCTGAAATTCTTCATACACTCCGGCATCCCCATAGTCCCGTCATCACAGCCGCTGATTATCATTATCTGTGCGGCCTTCCTGCCGTCGATCTCACACATCGGCGCAAGCCTTGTTCCGTCCTCACGCTCTATCCCGTCACGATGGACATCCAGTACCACCCTGATGGAGGGATACTTCTCCAGCAGCGCTATGACGCTCTCTCTCGAGCTGTCATAAGCGTCGTCATAGCTGGGATAGTCGTGTATCACTCTGTCGTGGACATAACCGACGCCTGCCTTGTCAAGCTCGGCGCATATCGCATCTCCCACCGCCACCATATTCATACTGCTGTCGGTGGTCTTGCAGGGGAAGGAGCTGTCATACCACTGCTTTTCTTCCTTTTCAAAGCTCTCGGTGGTGTGGGTATGATATATAAGTATCTGGGGCTCCTCGCTTGTCTTTTCGATAGTAAAGTCCGGCTCGTTCAGGCTTTCTTTGTAAAGCTCGTCATTTGGCTTGTCTGTACAGTTTTTCACCTGGGCTCCGCCGTCAAGGTCAACATAGCCGGAGCCGGAGTAGCCCGTGAAATCATATTCAACTATCTCCCCGTCCTGATCATTACCGTTCTGATAAGGCACCGCCCCTAAGCTCTCGGCTGTGGGCTCCGGGCTTTCAAATTCACAGCTTGCCGCAGGCTCCTCATCTTCCTGCTGCGGCTCATCCGCCGGGGCCTTTGGCTCACCCGAAAAAGTGAATATCTCTCCGCCGTCTTCCCAGTAATAGCTTATGTCCTCGTTGTGGGTCAGCCTGCTGTCTTCGGTGCTTTTGCGGCCGCTTCCGACAGACAGCTTTGCTGCCGCCTCGGCAAGAGGGCGAAGCCTGTCCGCAGAGCTCACCCCCGCCCATATACACGCCGCCGACACTGCCGCCGCAGTTATCATAGCTGTAAGCCTTGCTGCATTGTTCTTCATTTTTGTCCGTCCTTTCCTTTGACCGTGTTTTTCCGCCCTGGGGCGGTATTATATTATATTCAAAGGAAATGCCATTTAGAACCTGACAGACAAAAAAAGCGGTACGCTTATACCCAAGCATACCGCTTTATCATTTAGCTGTTACTGAACTCCGCAGTCCTCATAGTCCTTCCACTGGTCGTAATAGGCCTTTTCCTCGTAGTATTTATAAACCAGGAAGGCTGTCGAAACGACCACAAGGAGCAACGCTCCCAGAAGCTTCCAGAATGAACGCTTTGAAGAATACTGCATATTATCAGACCTTTCATTTTTGTTGCCTTTATTATACTACTTTTGCTCTCGGGTGTCAAGTCCAGGGGCGAGCCCCTGGACCGCCGCCCCCACCCATCAGAGTTTCGCACGAACTGATAGTGCCTCGCTGCCCTCCCCGGAGGGGAGGGGGGGTAGGCTTCGACGATACTTTTCAATAGTCACACTGCGTGAACCTTGGGAAATAGCTGAAATGTCCGTTAATAAAGCTAAGTTGACAGCTTCAAAAAAGTAAATGTATAACAGAGTTCAGCCCCGAGCCAGACAAAGCTTCGGCTTCGCACAAGGTACGGGGCGAGGGACATGGGTCCAGGCGTACACGCCTGGGGCTGCTTATTTGCTGACCTTCTTGAGTATCATAACGGCATCGGTTACGGTGACCTTTTTGTCGCCGCTGTAATCGGCTCTCGAAAGCTGGGTGGAATTGAGCTTCGAGCGCCCTGCCGTATATCTCATTATAAGCAGAGCATCCGTGACATTGAGCATGCCGTCGCCGTTAACGTCGCCCTTCACCGTGGCCGACGCCGCTGACGCAACTGTGACCGTTATGGTGTAAACTGTCGATGTTCCGTTTTCCGCCGTGCAGATAACATGGAGCACGTTCTTTCCGGTCTTCACGCTCACCTTGCCGTAGCCGGTAACATCAGCCGCATCCACTGTGGAGATAGCATAAACTTCTGTCTGTGTGGTGCCTGCCGGGAGGGTCGCTGTGTAGTTGAGCGTGTTCTTATTGAAGGCCGGCGAGATAGTTGCGCCGATAAGCTTCAGTGTTTTAAGGGAGCTGTCCGAGCTTCCGCTGCCGTCGGGCTTTTGGCAAGCTGACGAAGGCATATTGTTGTAGATAGGGATAAGAAACTCCATAGCCCCTGCTTTAATGTCGTCAGAATAAGCATTTTTAAGAGCCACAGCTTCGGTAGCCTGTCCTGTCAGGCAGGTCATATACTGGTGATAGTAATAGCCGTTGCCGCCGTCCACCATATCGAACTTCTGGAGATAAAGGGTGTTCTGACCCTTGGTTATATAGCCGCTTCCCACAAAGATAGAGCCGCCCATTATAGATTTATACTGGTTGGTCCAGGGGAGCATCAGGCTCGGGTCATAGGTGGATGCGTATTTGGCGCCCATCGCCTGGGCATCCATAGTTGAGGTGGCATAAGCCATAACGTCAAAGAAATTGAAGTAGCCCTTATATCCGGGAACTGTGCCCAGAGACTGGGGAGCTCCGTTCGTGCCCTGCTCGTTCAGGCATCTCGATGCCAGATGATAGGGCGATACGCCCGATTTCTTTGCGGCCTCCATAAAGGTAGAGGAATAGCTCTTTGTCACCCCTGTGTCAGGACAGGTATAATTGCCGCTCATAAAGGAGCCTGCCAGTATCTTTTTGACTCCGGCTTCCGTCTGGTAGCTGGGGTTATAGGACTGGTTCTCAAACATGAATATGTAAGTGTCATTAAGGAAGTTGCGGGGGTCGAGATAATGCATTATTATCTCCTTTGAAGCCGCCTGCCAGTACCAGCCGTCAAGGCCGTACCAGTAGCCCTCCTCATAGTTGTAGGCACCTCTCTCCATAGATTTCCAGGATGCGGGAGCGCTGTCATATATAAGGTTGCGCCCGAGCACACATTCCTCTGCCACAGCCGTGTTCCAGTCGATGCCCAGCTTCTGGGCAGTGAACTTCCAGTTCGGGTGAAGCGTATGGAGCGTTCTCAGATATGGCTTGTAGCTCTCCGGAAAGCCCTGGGTTTTAAGATAGCTCTCAAAGTCCGTGGAAGACGAGGACGACGAAGAGCCCGACGATGACGAAGAAGACGAGGATGAACCCGAAGCCGTTCCCGTTATCGTTATGTATGCCGACGAGCAATAGCCCGTGACGCTTCCGTATTTTATCTTGTACCAGACATTGCCCGAGCCGTCCTTGGCCGAGCCGGTGACCGTGACGGTCTTGCCGTATGTTACGGTTCCCACGACACCGTAGTTCGTTCCTGCGCCCGACCTGATGTTGAGAACATCAGCCGTGACCTTGCCTGTCTGGTCGGCAGCAAAGACACCGGCAGCCTGAGCGCACAAAACAGCCACACATAACAGTGCGGCTGTCAGAAAGCTTATAAACCTCCTGCTCATTTTCACACCTCTTAATTTTTTTACACAAAACCTTACACATCCCGCCCGCGGGAACGTCCGCTGTTTTTCTTTTTTTGCGGCAAAAGTCCCCATCAAGGCCGCTTCTGTACAATTTTTTGGTATATGTACAAAAGATTACACTTATTATAACCCCCGAAGCGACACTTGTCAACATCATTTTTGTTCATATATAATTTACATTTGTCTTTTTTCAAAATTTCGTCAAAAATTACAATTCGATTACAGCAAATCTTGTGGTCTGTCCCGTTTTTTACCCATATATATGGGGAGAGGGTGCGATCTTATGGAAAAATGTCCAAAATTTCGCCCTTAAATTCGTAATTTTGACTATTGACGTATTTCGACATATATTATATACTTTATATTGTCCCAACGTGAGAACAACGGGTGAATTTGTCAAAAGTACGAAAATTTGTTCTCTTTAAGAGGACGGCATAATTGTTTAGAGAAATTAACTAAAAGCAGACCCGCACCGAGCGGTGCAAAGGCTCGGCTTTTTTATCTGCAAAAGGGGGATGACCATGAAAAAGCTCAGAGTATGCAAGCCTGCGCTGGCAGCTTCGACAGCATTTCTGATGATCTCGTCTATCGTTTCCATGGCGGCTTCTGCCTCCGGGACCAACGAGATAAAGCTCAGGCTCGACAAGACTTCCGCAAATGTGGGCGACACTATAAACCTTACAGCCTCCATAGCCCCCGACAAGACGGGCGTTGCAGGCTTTACGCTCAATGTTCATTTCGACCCCAAGGATGTGAGCCTTTACATCCCCACCGAGGACGAGCTCAATTCCACATACAGCATACAGAGCGGTTTTACCGTTATCACAAACTATGACGCTCAGGATTCTGTTGTCAAGATAGTCGGCGCCAATATGACAGGCTCGAATGTCACCGCTGAGAGCGATGTTGCGCTTGCAAGCTTCACGGTGCTCGATTCCGGCGACGGCAAGGCTGACTTCTGGGTAGATGTGGAGACACTTATCACCGAGAGCGGCGAGGACTATGTTTCGGCACAGTATACAGCACCGACTCAGTCAAAGCCTGTGGCCGCATCAGTTGTTAATGCCAGCGGCGCAGCAGCTCAGGAAAAGACACTTAAGGAAGAAGTAGATGAAATAAGAGAGCAGACAGGAGACACTCAAACCACTGAGACCGATGAAAAGAAGAATTATGTGGTCTCCTCTCCCGATGCCGAGACTCACGCAGCAGAGACAGCCGACAAGATCAACTATGTAGTTGATACTACCGACAGCACCGCTCAAACAGATGCGACTGTCCCGGTCGGCGACCAGACACAGCCCGCAGCTCAGGATCAGGCTGTCGATCAGACAGCAGTTGACCAGACCCAGGCAGCGGCAGATCAGACACAGCCGGCAGCTCAGGCTCCTGTGAATATGAACGAAGCAGCGCAGGCGCTTTTCAGCTATGTTGCAGGTGCCGCAGGCTTCAACAGCGAGGAAGTCGTTCAGTATTCGTTCAAGCTTTCAGACAGCATAACAAACTATGATACCACTTACGATATCAATGTGAATATCGATACCGACGGCACCGCAGGCGGAGCTATCGGAGCGATGAGAGGAAGCGAGTGGGACAGCACCATCTCGAACACTCAGAACGGAACTACCTGGACCTACAGCAACGTTGACCCCAACAACACAAGTGATGAGGTTTTCGTTCAGCTTTATTCCCTCAGCGCAAATTCCACATTTGAGATCGAGTCCATCGACATAATAGACACCCAGACCTATGAGACAGCGGCTCATATCACAACAGGCGGCGTTTCCTCTGTTGCTTCCACAGCGGAGCAGCTTGAGGCAGCAGGCATCGTTTCAAAGACCGAGGTAGTTGCTAACGAACCCGCTACAAAGGCTGTTGACGCTGACGCTCAGGCTCAGACAGATGACACTACCGTTGCTGTCGAGACAGAGCAGACGACCACCGAGGCTCAGCCTGACGCTGATGTTGAACCCGAGACCGCAGCAGCTCCTGTTATCGCAAACAGCGAGAGCGCAGCAGAGACAGAGGCAAAGGTTGCCGAGATGGAGTCTTCAGCGGCTTCCACCGACACCGACAAGCCTGTCCAGGCAAACAAGACCAATCCTAACACCGGGCTTTCGGTAGCATTCAAAGTGCTTTCCGTTTTAGCCCTTGGAGAGATTCTTTTTTCACTGTTCATCGTCTTCTATAACAGATACATATACAAAGACGATGAAAAATGACCCATGCAATGGTCAGTTGTGAGAGGTGATCACAAGAGAGATAAGTGATGCCTCAAACAGCAAAACGTTTTCAACCCCCACACAGTGACCCGAGACTTTTATAAGTCCCGGGTCACTGTGCATTATGCGGACGAAAAAACCGGGCGCTCCCCTTTTTCGGGAATGCCCGGTGAAAATTTAAATCAGCTTTCGGTAAAATCAGTATCGAGCACCACCTCCGGCGTGTAGTCGGGGTAGGCTTCCTTGATGTCATCAACTATATGGCGCCACAGCTTCTGGCGGTCTGTCTCGTCAAAGCTTATGATTATATCGAACCTGATAGTCTTCTTCTCCTCATCAAGATAAAAGCCGTGGATCTGGATGACGTTTTCGTGAGTGAACACTATCCTTGTTACATCCTCCTTGACCTTTGAAGCGAGCTCGCTTTTTGTGTTCATCGAGTATACGCCTATGGCTGTCAGGATGACATTGTACTTTTCGTATACCTTCATGGCTATCTCACGGTTCAACACATCTATCCTGTCAGCACAGAACGAGTCCGGTATCTCGATATGGAGCGAACCGCTGTAGGTGTCGGGGCCGTAATTGTGGAGCACAAGATCGTAGACGCCCAGCACATCATCAAACTCCAGCACTGTCTTCTTTATATCCCTGGCAAGTTCGGCATCGACTCTCTGTCCCAGAAGCTGGGAGATAGTCTCTCTCAGCATATCAAAGCCTGATTTTATGATAACCAGAGATATTATCGCCGCAAGGTAAGCCTCCAGCGAAACGCCGGCAGCAAGATAGATCACCGCAGCGATCAGGGTGGTGGCCGAGATGACCGAATCCAGCAGAGCGTCCGTTCCGGAATTTATAAGCGAGTCGGAGTTTACCTTGATGCCTGTTTTCTTGACGAACCGCCCAAGAACTATCTTGACAACTATCGCCACCGAGATTATCACGATAGCCGCTGCATTGTAATCGGGCTTTGAGGGGTCGATTATCTTTTTGATCGACTCCTGAAGTGATGCGATACCCGCATACAAAACGATGAGGGCTATCACCAGTGCCGTCAGGTATTCCACTCTCCCGTGACCGAAGGGATGCTTTCTGTCGGCAGGCTTTCCGGCAAGCTTCGTGCCCACGATAGTGATTATCGAGGACGCAGCATCGGAAAGGTTGTTGACCGCATCCAGGACGATAGCTATGGAGTGTGACAAAACGCCCACCACAGCCTTGAACGAGGACAGGAACACATTTGCTATAATGCCTATAATACTTGTTCTGATTATTATTTTGTCTCTTGAAAGCTCCTTGCTTCCCATTAAGGTACCCCCTTATTTCTGTGCGATAAGGTCTTCCACCGCATCTTTCTTTTCAAACAGAACACAGCCGCCACGGTGCTCCTCCATAAGAAGGCCGCCGCTTTGGAGCGCTGTGAAAAGCTTTGAACGGAGCGCTTCTCTTAGGCCAGTGTCTATGACATTCACATCCGAATAGGGTGAAAAAGGACAAGGCTCTGCACCGCCCGAGGAATTGATATGGAAAAAGCCTCTGCCGGCAGCGATACAGCCGCCGGAGCTTTTTTCATCTCCCGGGAAAGCCACCAGCACCATTTTGTCAAATCTCTCACGAAGCCCATTAAAGCGCTTTTCAAAGCGCTCTCTTATCTCATCGTCAAAGGCAAGCTCTCCGTCATCCTGTCCCACAGGCACATACTCTACATATATGACAGCCTTGCAGCCTTCATTCGCAAGGGTCTTTAAAAATCTCTCAGATGCCACCTCATCAAGATTTTTCGAGGTAACTGTGACCGAAGCGCCAAAGATAAGCCCCTGTGCTTTGAGACGCTTCATATTGGAAATGAGCCTGTCATACATTCCCTTTCCACGTCTTTTATCGGTGGCTTCCCTGCCGCCCTCGATGCTCATTATCGGCACTATATTGCGGCATTTTTCAAAGAGAGCAAAGTATTTATCGTCAAGATACACCCCGTTCGTAAAGACCGGGAACAGGATATCCCTGTGGTGCGCCGCCGCCCTGATGACGTCCCTGCGAACGGTGGGCTCACCACCTGCAAGAAGGATAAAACTGATACCCATATCGGAAGCCTGCGAAAAAACACTGTCCCATTCCTTTGCTGTCAGCTGTGGCTTCTTGCTCACATCGTGGCAGGCATGGTTCGCCCTGGCATAACAGCCGGCACAGTTCAGGTTGCAGGTGTCTGTAATACTGCAAATAAGGAACGGCGGGATATGCTCGCCGTTATCCTCCTGGGCCTTGCGGTAGGCAGCCGCTTTTTTTACGCTTTTAGCAAATGAAGCCATATAAAGGCTCTGTGCAGGATTTGAGATAACAGCCCTGACAGAGCGGTCTACTATCTTCTCGACTCCCTTTGTCAGATAGCCCTGAAGATCAAATTTTTTCACATCCATAATAGTACTCCGAAAGCTTCATCGCCCGATAAAGCGCTTTATGACACGCTTTACCGCCCCGAGAGTCTTTTTGAACATGGTGCGAAGCGGTATCGTGTGCATTATATACCAGGTGTACAGACGATAGCTGCGGTCATCTACTGTGTGCGGCTTTCCGCCTCTGACATAGCCTGTCATAACGCCGATAATGTCCTTGTCGGTGATGCCGTATTCCTTGTTGACGCAGTTGTCGCCAAGGATAACATAGTCGTTTTTCCTGACAGCTATAACCCTGTGAAGGACGTATTTATTCGGCGGTCTGCGATAGAGCGCAACATCCCCCGCCTTACAGCGGACAGCGCCCTTTTTTGTGACAGTGAAAAGGTCTCTGCCCTGCCTCAGCAGCGGCATCATACTGGTACCGACGTTTGAATAAGTCAGCGTTCCGTTCTCCTCGAGATAATGCTCGTAATCGGTTATCTTATCCACCTGCCGGCCTCCTTTTTGTTTCTTGTTATGTTTGATTATAACACTTTTTCAGCCGAAAATCAAGAGCGGAGTATATAACACAAAAAAGACCGCAAACTAAATGTTTGCGGTCTTGAAGAGCTCCCCCAGTTGGACTCGAACCAACGACCCTTCGGTTAACAGCCGAATGCTCTACCGACTGAGCTATAGAGGAATATAAGGGTATCCGAAAAAGGATAC
>CADCFQ010000003.1 GCA_902800795.1 uncultured Ruminococcus sp.
CGTCGCCACCCGAGATCACAAGTGAAGAACCATTTGCTTCTGTTGCACCCGCTTTTTTCTGAGTACCAACAAATATTCTTCCATTAACTGTAAGCGTATGACCATTAAGATCAATAGTAGCATCAACACCATTTGCAACAGTGATGTTTGCATAAGTAGCATCTGCATTAAGTTTAATGGTACCATCCGCATCGATCACATAGTCAATAGCTTCCTCAGCCGATACGCCCATAACAATGCCCGTGCTTTCTGTCAAAAAGCCCCCTACGTTTGCAGGCATATAAGCCGCTACAGTGAGAACTGCCAGGATACCAGCCATTGTACGTTTCATTACATTCTGTTTCATTCTCATTTCCTCCTTGATTAAGTTTTTTTAGAGATTCCATATTTAAGCCCGTCCCGCAAGTTGAAACAGCCTTGCATAGTAGGCTAAACTACTCCGTAAGCGGCGGAATGCTCTCCGCCATAAAATAAACTAAATTTAGTATAATATATTTTTTGGATAAATGCAAGTGATTTCTTCACATTTCATTAAAAAATAGCAATATATACAACGTATCGTGCCTGAATGTAGGCACATTAACGAATGGTTTTGTCATCCCCAAACGGCCCTCCGGTATATATATATTATATATAATGGTATATATATAATTGTATATAATGCTGCAAAAGCGTTTGCTCCGGCTTTAAACCGAAGCGATCCACCGCCGGTCCGGCACTCCGTTGTCTTTTGTTAAAGATAAAAAACAATGTCAAATCATTAACAAAGTTGCCGCTGTAGTCCATCTTCACACACTGGTTTCATGGCTTGTCTTCAGCCGGAAAACGTATCAGAACAGTATGGCCAAAGCAATAAAACGACATATAGCGCCTGTGACAGAATGCCGGGCATAAGGCAATAGTTTCATAAACTCATATAAATTCCCGTCCGGTTCCCGGTCTCAGGGCACTAAAAGGGCACTATTTTTTCAAAAACTACCTTAAATCGCATCAAATCACAATATTCTTATATTGCCGAATGTGCGTAAAACCTTAAATTACCTCAGACCAGTATGCACTGCAACGGGAACTATGAGGCTCTACGAACCAGTAGGTCGGGGGTTCGAGTCCCTTTGTTTTTTTCATTATGACAGTGTTCCTCGTTTCTTGGGAAGTCAAACTTTTCATTGTTCTATTATTATTTCATATCCGGGCAGCCCCGTCAACCATAATTTGCCTGCTTTGACATCAGGAAAGATATAACACCCCCTAAAGCGAGCTGACGCACAGGCTCGTGCATGATCATAACAGCCTGACCGGAACAGTACTGCGGCAAACAACACTTGACAATTATACCGCCTTGCGCTAATATTAAAGTTGTACTGGGGATCCGGATGACCAATGGCTCAAAACGACGTAATTGCGTAGTTCGCAACCGGACGCAACTGCCGGTTGACAAATTGAAAAGCCTGATTGGTGGAATGTAACCGTGAAAAATGCTATGATGGATCCAGAAAAGACGGGGATGACCCGAAGGAGGAGATCATTATGATACTTGCGGATAAGATAATCACTCTTAGAAAAAAGAACGGGCTCTCACAGGAAGAGCTTGCAGAGAAAATGAATGTCAGCAGACAGTCGGTGTCAAAGTGGGAGGGGGCACAGTCAGTTCCCGACCTCAATAAGATAATCATGTTAAGCGAGATCTTCGGCGTGACCACCGACTACCTTTTAAAGGACGAGCTTGGCGAGCCGGAGTTTTCTCCTGCCGAAGACAGCGCAGCACCTCTGCATCAGGTGAGCATGGAGGAGGCCAACGCTTATCTTGAAGCTAACCGCCGGTTTTCCTTCAAGGCCGCTTTGGGGACCTTTCTCTGCATATTCGGCTGCATCCCTATGTTCCTTCTGGGAGCGCTTTCCGAGATCGACAGCAGCGATCTGCTTGCAGGCGTCGGCGTTGCGCTGATGCTCTGCTTCGTTGCGGCGGCAGTTGGGATCTTCATCACCGCTTCGGGACCGATGCAGCGCTTCTCCTATCTTGAGAAGGAACCTATCGAAACGGCCTACGGCGTGAGCGGCATGGTCAAGGAGCGCAGGGAGCAGTTCAGGCCTTCCAACACCAGGAGCATAACAGCGGGAGTCATTCTTTGTATCATCGGAGTCGCTCTTATGATCGTGCTTGCGGTGCTGGGTGAGAAGTACGGCGAGTCGGAGGATCTCTTCGGTGCCGGAGGGATCTGCGCAATGTTTGCCTTCATTTCCACCGGGGTGTTCATTATTGTAAAGTCATCCATATATATGGGAGGCTTTGACAAGCTGCTTGAGGACAGCGATTTCAGCCGAGAAAAGAAAGAGCAGCGCAGGGACGGCATCAACCTTGTGATGATATACTGGCTGGTGCTGATCGCAGCTTTTCTTGCTGTAAGCTTCATCTTTGACAGCTGGAAGTGGTCGTGGGTGATCTTTGCGGCAGGCGGAGTGCTGACGCCGGTGGTGACAGAGTTTGACAAACTGATAAAGAGGAAGGACAAATAACAGGGGCCTGCCTGAATGTTGAACAAAGGAACATGGCCTTGTTTGTGAACTATCCCGAAGCAGAGCCGTTTTCATTGACGGAGTGACGGTTTTGTGGTAGAATGAACTTGAAAATCAGTCTGCTGCGGGAGGTTTTGATATGAAGAAAAGGTTATTAAGCTTTTTGTGTACGGCGGCTGCCGCTGTTACCTCGGCGCTCATGCTTGCAGCGGCGCTCCCCGAGATGTCTGCCGATGCGGCGGCTGACGGGTTTTATGTCAGCGGAACAAGCATAATGGATGCCAACGGGAACGCTTTCGTTATGAGGGGCGTGAATATTCCCCACGCATGGTATACGTCCTATACAGAGGCGTCTATCAAGGGTGCTGCTGCCAACGGAGCCAACACTGTGAGAGTGGTCGCAGCTGACGGCGGCCAGTGGACCAAGACCACAAGAAGCCAGCTTAAAAACATAGTGTCGCTCTGCAAGGAGAACAACCTTGTGTGCATTCTTGAAGCCCACGACGCAACAGGCAGCGACAGCACCTCGGACCTTGACGCTGCGGTGGACTACTGGATAGCGAACAAGAACGTTCTCAAGGGCAACGAGAAGTATGTCATCCTGAATATTGCCAACGAATGGTACGGCAGCTGGAACGGCTCCAGCTGGGCCGCCGGCTATAAGACTGCTATCGCAGACATCAGAAACGCAGGCATAGACAATATGCTGATGATAGACTGTGCCGGCTGGGGACAGTATCCCGATTCGATAAAGAACTACGGCAGATCGGTGTTTGATTCCGACCCCGATAAAAACACGGTATTCTCGATACATATGTATGAGTATGCAGGCGCAAACGCAGCCACAGTAAAGAAGAATATCGACAATGCGCTGAATATAGGCGTTCCTGTTGTTATCGGCGAGTTCGGCGCCCGGCACACCAACGGCGACGTTGACGAAGCCACCATTATGAGCTACTGTACAGAGAAAAACGTAGGTTACCTGGGCTGGTCATGGAAGGGCAACAGCAGCGATCTCTTCTATCTCGACATAGCCGAAGACTGGGACGGAAAAACGCTGACAGACTGGGGAGACACACTGATAAACGGTGATCACGGCATAAAGGCCACATCGAAAGTCTGCTCCGTTTACACCGGCGGGACCATCTCGTTTTCCGGCACAGCGCCGGAGTCCGCAACCGCCTTGATAGACGGTGTGACCATCGATGCGGTCGACGGAACGTTTACGCTCCCGGTTCTCGATGACGGTTATTACGAGATAATGATAAGCGCCCCGAACTATGTTCCCAGGACTTACATCATCGGTTTTTCAGGCGGAAGGATCACAGAAGAGATACAGCCGGAGATCTGTCTCATCGGCGATATCAATGGCGACGGCCTGGTCAGCACAAGCGACATAACGGCTGTCAAGAAGCACCTGAAAAAGACCGCCATACTAAGCGATTATATGCTTGCCTGTGCGGCCGCACCCGGCGGCGATTCCGACGAGGTCAGCACAGAGGATATCACAGCCATAAAAGCGCACCTGAAAGGCACAAAAAGGCTGTGGTGAGAAGATATTCAGCAAACCATAAGAATCCCGGCAAAAAAGTCGGGATTCTTTGCATTTATGGGCCTTTCCCCTTGACACAGCACCGAAAAAATGATGCAATACAGGTATGACAATTTTTAACACATTAAAAGGCCGAAAGCGGCTTTGCGCTGATACAGCCTCACTATTGACAAAAATCTAATACATTGAGATATTTTTAATGTCAAATAAAATGCCCGGTTTTGGTTTTCGGGCTTTGAAAAGGAGTAATATTATGAAAAGACTTTCAGCAATGCTTTTCTCTTGACTTCACTTATTATTTATGATACACTAAATTTGTACACATATTTAACTAGCGTCACAGGCAGAGCCCGGGGCGGTCTTATTTACTGCTAAGAGCAGAAAGGAAGTATGAAAGGTGAGAAGCATAAGGAGTAAAATGATAAGAGCTGCTGCCGGCTGTATGGCGGCGATAATGGCTCTGTGTACCGAGACGGCAGCCCTTTCCGGAGCGGCTTACAGCCCATTAGCCGAGGGGATAGAGCCTGTTGAGATAACCGACGACACCTTCCCGGACGATAATTTCAGAGAATATGTTTCCGACACCTTTGACACGAACCACGACAAGACCCTCGACCCGGATGAGATTCTTGTGGCAAGAAACATCTGGTGCGACAATATGGAGATCCAGTCGCTTGAAGGAATAGGACACCTTGTGGAGCTAAGGGGGCTTTACTGCCGTTCCAACAACATCACATCTTTGAATCTTAGCAAAAACAAGCAGCTGACCGGTGTATGGTGCAGCGACAACCCGCTGACCAGGCTGGACTTTTCCGGCAACCCCGATCTTATGTGGGTCTACTGCTTTGACTGCGACCTGGTCTATCTGAACGTTTCAAAAAACGAGAAGATGGCCTATATAGAATGCAACACCAACCCCAGGCTGTCTTCACTCAATGTTAGAAACAACCTGGAGCTGGAGCACCTGATGTGCGGCTCCTGCAATCTTTCAAAGCTTGACATAAGCCAGAACTCCAAGCTTACACACCTTGACGCCTTCAATAATAAGCTGACGACTCTTGATGTCTCCAACAACACCAAGCTCAAGCGCCTTGATATCTGGGAGAACGCAGGCCTTGGAAGCATAGATGTTTCCAACAACCCCGACCTTCAGTATTATAACTGTTCGGCCAACGATGCTGCCTCCGTCGATGTGAGCAAGAACCTTAACCTTGAAAAGCTCAGCTGCGGCTGGAACGACCTTACCGAGCTGAACGTTTCAAACAACCCAAAGCTCGTATATCTGGACTGCAACACCAACGCCATTAAAAAGCTGGACGTTTCCAACAACCCCAAGCTGTTCTTTTTGCAGGCCTTTATTAACGACTTTACCGACCTTGATATAAGCAACTGTCCCGACCTTATCAGGACATATCAGAATGGTGTTACGGATGACGTTTACGGCCTTGCCACCGAGTGGCTGATAAACTACGGCGAGGATCTTAAATACTTCCTCTGCTTCGATAACAAAGTCAAGCTCAAAGGCGGAGACATCCAGCTGAACGAGGAAGATGAGCCTTTTGAGTACACCGATGTTTCGGACACAAAGACCCCTATCAAAAGAGAAGATGTCATCCAGGCTCTTTATGAGCTTGCAGGCAAGCCCAAGGTGAACACCACAAAGACAAGGTTCAATGACGTTCCCGCAGACTCGCCATACAGGAATGCTATCATCTGGGGAGAGAAGAACAATATCTGCTTCGGCTTCCCCGATATTTCCTGCGACAGCTTCGGAATGGGCAAATGGGTCACACGAGAGGACGCAGCCTTTATGCTTTACAAGTACTCGGTATATGCCGACCTTTACAGCTCTATGGACTACGGCCGCACCGATGATTTTTCTGACTATTTCGATATAGACTACTATGCCTGGGAAGCTGTGACCTGGGCTATCCAGTGGGAGATCCTCATCCCCAAAGGGCCGCAAAACGAGCACAACTCCCAGCGCAGGATAGCTCCTCACGCAACTATCTCACGGACTGAACTGGAGTCTATGATAAATGCCATGATGGAGCTAAACGAAATGGCTCCTGTCTATACCCAGAAGCCCGGCGACGTCAACGGCAGCGGCAGCATTGATCTTGATGATATCAAGTCTGTAAAGATGCACCTCAAAAAGACAAAGGTTCTGACAGGCGCCCAGCTGACCGCCGCTGATGCCAACCGTGACGGAGTGGTGGACACAAAGGATATCAGCGCTATGAAGGCTCACATGAAAGGGACTTTGCTCCTGTGGTGAGCCCCTGTCAAAAAGGGCATTGCGCTGTTTAACGGAGGACTGAAGCATGACACTCAACCAGCTCAAATATGTGATAGCTATCGCCGAAACAGGCTCTGTCACTGCTGCGGCACAAAGGCTCTTCATTGCGCAGCCAAGCCTTTCAAAGGCGGTCGCAGAGCTTGAAAAGGAAATGGGTATAACCATTTTCGCCCGCACCAACAGAGGCGTTTATCTCACCGAGGACGGCACCCGCTTTCTTGGCTATGCAAGGCAGATAACCGAGCAGGCCGAGCTTCTTGAAACGGAATATAAATCGGCGCCGGCCCCGAGACGGGTGTTCTCGGTCTCATCCCAGCACTATGCTTTTGTGGTAAATGCGTTTGTTGAGCTCGTTCGTGAATACGGCAAAAGCAAATATGAATTCACCCTTAGAGAGCTGAAGACCGCAGAGATAATCGAGGATGTTCGCACCCACCGCAGCGATATAGGCATCCTCTACCTCAGCCGCTTCAACCGTGAGGTCATCATGCACATCCTGCAAAGCGAGGATATACGCTATGAAAAGCTGTTCACAGCCTCACCTCATGTATTTGTCAGCAGGAGCAACCCTCTGGTCGGGAAAAAGTCTGTGACTTTAGAAGACCTCAAAAACTATCCAAGGCTCACCTATGACCAGGGAGTCAAAAACTCCTTCTACTTTGCAGAGGAGCTCCATATAACCGAGTATGCTCCCAAGAGCATCATCGTTTCTGACAGAGCGACTCTTTTCAATCTCCTCATAGGCCTGGACGGCTATACCATATCCTCCGGAGTGCTCAGCGAGGACCTTAACGGCAGCAACATTGTTTCCATACCACTGGAGAGCGAAGAGCAGATGGATATAGGATATATCATCAACACCGACCGACCCGCCGGCTCCATGACTGAGCGCTATCTGGAACATTTGAGAGCTTACATTTCCGGCTGCATCTGATATAGCTTTTAGCTATGGGACTCGATAAAAAATAAATATTTTACATTCCAAAGCCTGTATGTTATAATGACTTCATTAAAATACATATAGGTTTTGTATGATTTTGGAGGAATGTAAAATGAAAACATCAATAGCAGGCTATCCCCGTATAGGAGGCCTCAGAGAACTCAAATTTGCAAGCGAGAAATATTTCAGAGGCGAGATCTCTGCATCAGACCTTGAAGCAGAAGCTAAAAAGATCCGCCTTTATAACCTCTCGCTTCAGAAAAACAGCGGTCTTGACTTTATCCCCTCGAACGATTTCTCTTTCTATGACGCAGTACTGGACACAGCCTTCCTGCTGGGGGCTGTTCCTAAGAGGTATAATGAGCTGGGACTTCCCGTGCTGGACACCTACTTTGCGGCAGCAAGAGGATATCAGGGCGAAAAGGGCGATGTCAAGGCTCTTGCTATGAAGAAGTGGTTCAACACAAACTACCACTATATCGTGCCGGAGATAGACGACGAGACAGAGATAAGCCTTTCGGGCACAAAGCCCTTTGACCTTTTCACAGAAGCACTTGAAAGCGGCACAAGGACCAAGCCCGTTATCATTGGAGCTTACACATTTTTAAAGCTTGCAAGATACCGTGGCACAAAGACAGCGGAAGACTTTGCAGAGAAGACCGCACAGGCATATTCAGATCTTCTCTCGAAGCTGGGTGCGCTGGGCGCAGAATGGGTACAGTTTGATGAACCTTCTCTTGTTATGGATATGGAAGATAAGGATATCGCACTGTTCAAAAAGCTCTATGAGAAGATACTGGCTGCAAAGGGCAGCGTCAGGGTGCTCGTTCAGACATATTTCGGAGATGTGAGAGATGTTTATAATGAGCTCACAGCCCTTGACCTTGACGGCATCGGTCTTGACTTTATCGAGGGCAAAAAGACACCGGAGCTTATCAAGGCTAACGGCTTCCCGAAGAGCAAGACCCTGTTTGCAGGCGTTGTTAACGGCAAGAACATCTGGCGCTGTGACTATGAAAAGGCTGTGGGGATCATAGATGAGCTCAAAAGGTATGCCGAAGATATCGTTATAAGTACATCCTGCTCTTTGCTCCATGTTCCGGTAACGCTCAAAAACGAGAGCAAGCTGGGAGAAGAAGTTTTAAAGCATTTTGCCTTTGCAGAGGAGAAGCTTGGCGAGCTTTCGCAGCTTAAAAAGATAACCGCTTCCGACGAGCCTTTCGGCACAGAGGAGTTCAAAGCCAACAAGGCTCTCCACAGCGAGGAGCGCTCCGGCAGGAATGATGAAGTAAGAGCAAAGGTCGCAGCCCTTACCGACAGCGACTTCACAAGGCTGCCTGCCTTTGCAGAGCGTGAAAAGATCCAGAAAGAGCGCTTTGCTCTGCCCCTCTTCCCTACCACCACGATCGGCTCCTTCCCACAGACAGCAGAAGTAAAGGCTGCAAGAAAGGGTCTCAGAACCGGCGAGCTATCGGCAGAGGATTATGAGACCTTCATCAGACAGAAGATAGAAGACTGTGTTGCGCTCCAGGAAGAGATAGGCCTTGATGTGCTTGTCCACGGAGAATTTGAGAGAAACGACATGGTGGAATACTTCGGCGAGTGCCTTGACGGCTTCCTCTTCACTGAAAAAGCCTGGGTACAGTCCTACGGCACAAGATGTGTAAAGCCGCCTGTCGTATGGGGAGATATCTCCCGTGCAAAGCCCATGACCGTAAAGTGGTCGGTCTATGCACAGAGCCTCACCGGCAAGCCTATGAAGGGTATGCTGACAGGCCCTGTGACCATTCTCAACTGGTCCTTCCCGAGAGAGGATATAACTCTCAAAGAGAGCGCTTTGCAGATAGCCTTTGCTATCCGTGAAGAGGTCCTCGACCTTGAAAAAAGCGGCATTAGCATAATCCAGGTGGACGAGGCCGCTCTGCGTGAAAAGCTCCCGCTTCGCCGTGCCGACTGGAGAGAGGATTACCTTGACTGGGCTATACCGGCATTCCGCTTCGTTCACAGCGGCGTAAGACCCGAGACCCAGATACACACCCATATGTGCTACAGCGAATTTGCAGATATAATCAAGGACATCGACAACATGGACGCAGACGTTATAACCTTCGAGGCATCACGTTCCGACCTGACTATCCTTGATGTTCTCAAAGAAAACAACTTCCGCACAGAGGTGGGCCCCGGCGTTTACGATATCCACTCACCGAGAGTGCCCTCCAAGGACGAGATAAAGACCGCCATAGCCAAGATCAGAGAGCGTATACCTGCTGAAAAGCTCTGGGTCAATCCCGACTGCGGACTGAAGACCAGAGGAGAGGCGGAAACTGTTCCCAGCCTTAAAAACCTTGTGGCGGCAGCAAAAGAGGCAAGAAATGAAAACATCTGATATATTCAAACACAAGACCGTGTTCTCCCTTGAGATCTTTCCGCCCAGGCCCGATGCGGACGAGAGCGTTATCTATGACACTCTCGATGGGCTGACGGGTATCAGCCCTGACTTTATAAGTGTCACCTACGGCGCCGGCGGCGGGAAGAACGGACAGAGGACAATAAAGATCGCATCTGATATAAAATACAGATACGGCGTCGAGAGCGTGGCTCACCTGCCCTGCATAGGGCTGACAAAGGAGCAGGCAAGGGGGATCCTTGACAATATGAAGCAGCGCGGGATAGAAAACGTCCTGGCGCTAAGGGGAGATATCCCTAACGGTGAAACGCCGACAGGTGATTTCAAGCACGCAAGCGACCTTATCACATTCATTAAGGAAAACTACGATATGAGCATCCTTGCGGCCTGCTATCCCGAGGTACATCCCGAGAGCAGGAACTCTCTTGATGACATCCGCTGGCTGAGACACAAGATAGACTGCGGAGCCGACCACCTTATCACACAGCTGTTTTTAGACAACCGCTATTTCTACAGCTTCCGTGAAAAAGCGGCTCTTGCGCAGATGGAAAACATCCCTGTGGAAGCAGGGATCATGCCTGTGACAAACAAGCGGCAGATAGAGCGCATGGTCAAGATGTGCGGTGTCGATCTGCCAAAAAGGTTCATCCGCATACTGGAAAAGTTCGAGCACGATCCGGCTGCTCTTCGTGACGCCGGCATAGCCTACGCAATCGACCAGATAACCGACCTTATCGCCGAGGGCGCCGACGGCATCCACCTTTACACCATGAACGATCCTTTAGTTGCCGGACGCATCTATGAAGCGGTCAGAAACCTTATCCCGTCACACTCACTGGTATCGTGACAGATAAATGCAGAACGGAGCATCCTTTCGGGTGCTCCGTTCTTTTTGGCAGAGTATTTCAGTTTGGCACATACATTTGTCTGTAAGGGTTTTTGCTGTCAGGATACACCACAGTGAAGGGTGAATCCATGATCTTCTGCTGATCCATTCCAAAGTATTCACAGAAATGTCTGATAAAGTGCTCGATCTCAAGGAAGTCCTCAAGGGTGGCAGGACGTGTGTGTACCTGGCTCGGGAAGATGATATCCTTGCAGTCGGAGCGCAGGAACATCTTTCCGCCGTGCATACCTGTTGTGGGGAAGTTGCCCACGATAGGTCTGTCGCTGTCTTCAAGGCCGAGAACGATGATCGTTCCGCCTGCCTGGTACTCTCCCAGGAAGCTTCCTGCCTTGCCGCCGATGATAAGGGCCGGCTGCTTCTGCTTATAGGCCTTCATGTGGATGCCTGCACGGTAGCCTGCGTTGCCCTGGACATAGATATGTCCGCCTCTCATCGCATAGCCGACAGCGTCGCCCACGTTTCCGTGGATAACTATCGTTCCGTCGTTCATCGTGTCACCCACAGCGTCCTGGGCGTTGCCCATGACCTCTATCTTTGCGCCGTTGAGATAAGCACCCAGTGCATTCCCCGGGATGCCGCTCACGGTCACTGTCTTGTCAGAGATACCTGCTGCCAGAAAGCGCTGGCCCAGACAGTTGGTCACTGTGCAGTTGCCTCTGCTCTGGCGAAGGACCTCATTGAGATCACGAAAATCCAGACCCGTTGCGTTTATATCCATCAGACTGCACCTCCCAGCATTTTGTGTCTTGCATCCGGCATGAACATCGCCAGCGTTGCCGACTCTTTGAGTTTATCTGTGTCGAGATCCTTAAGATCTGTCTTTTCACGGACAAGCCTTGTATATACTCCGGCTCCCGTAACATCACCGATGATGATGTAGCCTGTGAGCCTGTTGTCCTTGATGTAAAGGCGCTTGATGCCGTCCTCGGTCTTGCCGCCGGCTATCTCGCCTTCGCCCTTCTCAAAATAGCTTCCGGCGCTCACGCAGTGGAGCCCGAAAAAGCCTATGGAGTTCATCGGTATAGCATCGGTGATGCTATTTTTGCCGCCTGCCATATTCACACCTGCGCAAAAGCCCTGCATATAAGCATTGGGCAGGATAGCCAGCACCCTGTTTGCGCCTATGGAGCTGTCAAAGCCCTCGGTGCAGTCGCCTGCGGCATAGGTGTTCTCTGCTGTGGTCTTCATCTGTGTGTCAACGATGATACCTCTGTTGACTTCAGCCCCGGCATCGGATGCCAGAGAGGTGTTTGCCCTTACTCCCACCGCAAGGACCAGGATGTCGAATTCGACCTCCTTGCCGCTCTTCATATAGGCTTTGTTCTTATCAAACTTTACCGCAGTGTCGGCCAGCATAAAGCTTATGCCGTTTTTCTCAAGGTGCTTCTGCATAACTGCTGCGCACTCACTGTCGAGGATACTGGAGAGCACCCTGTCCGCAAGGTCGCAGACAGTGACGCAAGCCACTCTCTCCTTTATTCCCTCGGCACATTTAAGGCCTATAAGGCCTGCTCCAACGATAAGCACACGGCTCTTCTTTGTCAGAGCCTTTTCAAGCGCAAGGCTGTCGTCAAGAGTCATAAAGGTAAACTTCCTTTCCACCTTGTCAAGTCCCTCGAAAGGAGGAACGAACGGAGCCGAGCCTGCTGCTATGCACACCTTTTCAAAGGTCTCTGTACTGCCGTCGGAAAGAGAGATAGTTCTCTTTTTCACATCCAGCTTCCCGGCCTTTGCAAATCTCAGCGCTGCGCCGTTTTTCTCATAAAAGTCCTCGGGACGGTAATTCATTCTTTTAAGGTCTGTCTTGCCCTCAAGGTAATAAGAGATGAGCGGCCTTGAATATACCTTGTGCTTCTCCTCGGAAATAATGGTTATATCGCCCGTTTTGTCGGTGCTCCTTATCCCCTCGATGCAGCCTGCTGCTGCAACACCGTTTCCGATGATGACATACTTGCTCATTTGCGCTCTCCCTGCCTTTCCTCATAAACTATCGCATTGTTCGGGCAGCCCTTTACGCAGGCAGGCTCGCCGCAGCTGTTTGCAAGACAGAGCTCACATTTCTGTGCGGCTCCCTCGGGGCCGGGCCTTACGGCACCGTAAGGACATACCAGAACACAGGTTAGACAGCCAACACATTTGCTCCTGTCGATCTTGACAGCTCCGTCCTCGATACTGATAGCGCCTGCTATACAGCTCTTTACGCAAAGAGGATCCTTGCAGTGGCGGCAGGACACCGCATAGGTGATGCCGTCGGACTCCTCTATATGTACTCTCGGATAGATTTTCTTGTTCTTTAGAGCCTTTGCCATATTGTCAAGGCCCGAATTAGCAAAAGCACAGTTATACTCGCAGAGGTGACAGCCAAGGCACCACTCTTCGTTTACATATACTCTTTTCATTCTCGGCTTCCCTCCTGATCATTCTCCGGCATGGGAGATCCCAAGGATCCCAAGCTCCCTGTCGGTAAGGCCTACTCCTCTGAGCATCAGCCTGTTTCCTCTGAGGCTCTCTATCGAGTTGATTCCCATTGCACCCATGAGCTCCTTGATCTCATGTCTCCATGCGTTCATAAGGTTCACAAGACGTTTAGAGCCGATATCGGGATTGAGCCTCTTTACAAGGTCGGGTCTCTGGGTGGCTATGCCCCAGTTGCACTTGCCGCTCTGGCAGGTCCGGCAAAGGTGACAGCCAAGCGCCAGCAGAGCCGCAGTTGCCACATAGACAGCGTCGGCGCCGAGAGCCACAGCCTTTACAACGTCTGCTGCCGAACGGACACTTCCCCCGACCACCAGAGATACGTTATTTCTTATGCCCTCGTCCCTGAGTCTCTGATCCACAGATGCCAGAGCCAGCTCTATCGGGATACCCACATTGTCTCTTATCCTTGTGGGAGCTGCTCCCGTGCCGCCTCTGAAACCGTCGATAGCGATGATGTCAGCGCCGCTTCTTGCGATACCGCTGGCAATAGCTGCTATATTGTGTACCGCTGCTACCTTTACGATAACGGGCTTTTTATAGTCAGTAGCCTCTTTGAGAGAGTATACCAGCTGTCTGAGGTCCTCGATAGAATAGATATCATGGTGAGGCGCAGGCGAGATAGCGTCCGAGCCCTCGGGGATCATTCTTGTGCGGGAGATGTCTCCGACTATCTTTGCTCCCGGAAGATGTCCGCCTATACCGGGCTTTGCGCCCTGGCCCATTTTTATCTCCACCGCAGCCGCAGCCTCGAGATAGTTCTTGTGAACTCCGAATCTTCCGGATGCCACCTGGACGATAGTGTTCTCACCGTAGCAGTAGAAGTCCTCGTGGAGTCCGCCCTCACCTGTGTTATAGCAGATGCCAAGCTCTGTTGCCGCCCTTGCAAGGGATGCGTGAGCGTTATAGCTGATAGAACCGTAGCTCATTGCAGAGAACATTACCGGCATCGAAAGCTCGACCTGGGGAGGCATCTGGGTTATAAGCTCCCCTGTGGAACGGCGAAGCACCTTTTCGGGCTTCTTTCCAAGGAACACCTTGGTCTCCATAGGTTCACGCAGCGGATCTATAGGCGGGTTGGTTACCTGGGATGCGTTTATTAGGATCTTGTCCCAGTAAACAGGCAGGGGCTTGGGGTTACCCATTGACGAGAGAAGAACTCCGCCGCTGTTGGCCTGCTTGTATATCTCTTTTATTGTCTGGTCTTCCCAGTTTGCGTTCTCTCTCAGGCGGCAGTCGTTCTTGACTATCTTCAGTGCGTGAGTGGGGCACAGCGAAACGCAGCGCTGGCAGTTTACACACTTTGCCTCGTCCGAGATCATGATCCCAAGCTCGGGGTCAAAGGCATGGACTTCATTTGCACACTGTCTTTCACAGACACGGCAGCTTATGCAGCGGTCATTATTTCTGACCACTTCATATTCCGGAACTATATAATGATCTATCATCAGTATTTACCCTCCTTAACACGGACTATAACAGGTTCTCCGCCGCTGGGCGCATAAAGGTTGCACACATCAGGCTCCATAGCCCTTATGGCTGCCTCTTCGCTGGCAATAAACACTCTGTCGTCCTTTTCGGCCGTTATCATCGAACGAAGCTTCAGTCTGTCGTTCAGAGCCATAAGGCCGCCGTCCCAGCCGAACACTATCGAGAAGGGACCGGTGATAAGAAGATTTGAAAAGACAGTTCTGAGATATGTAAGCTTTTCCTTTTGCTTCTCGGGCATCTGGTCTATCGTGCTCCAGAAGGGCGCCGCAATAACAGAGGCTACCTCTTCCAGCGTAAGCTTCTGGACTCTCAGCAGATAGTCGATGATGTATGTGATGACCTCTGTGTCGGTCTGGAGAGTACATTTGTAGCCGAACATCTCGATAAAGCGGCGGTTCGCATCATAGGATGAGATCTCACCGTTGTGGACTACCGAGTAATCCAGCAGTGAGAACGGGTGAGCGCCTCCCCACCAGCCGGGGGTATTTGTGGGATAACGTCCGTGCGCTGTCCAGGAATAACCCTCGTATTCTTCCAGCCTGTAGAATATCCCTACATCCTCGGGGAAGCCGACCGCCTTGAAGCAGCCCATGTTTTTTCCGCTGGAGAAAACATAAGCACCCTTGAGCTGGGTGTTTATCCTGACTACTGTCCTTACAACGAACTCGTTCTCATCCACCTGCTCGGATGCGAGCATGGATTTGAGCGGAGCCACAAAATAACGGTAAATGATAGGCTCGTCTGTGATCTGGGGTATCTTTCTTGTGGGTATCAACTCTCCCTTTACTATCTCAAACCTCTCTTTGAGAAGCGCTTCGCATTCCTTTCTGGTGGAGCGGTGGTCAAAGAAAATGTGAAAAGCAAAGAGGTCTTTATACTCGGGATAAATGCCGTAAGCCGCAAAACCGCCGCCAAGTCCGTTGGAACGGTCGTGCATGGGTCTCATAGCTTCTGAGATAAGGTTTCCCCTGATCCCCTTTCCCTCTTTCGAGATGACTGCCGCTATCGCACACCCCGAAGGTATCCTTATCTCGCCTTCTTTTTTCATCATCAACTCATCCTTTCCTGTCAGATCTTCTCCGTGAACAAAAAAAGGCGCCACTCAGCCTGTCTGCTGAATGAACGCCTTTGCTCATTTGCAAGTATTATACCTCTAAATTTCATTTTTGTCAAGCGTATACACAAACTTTGTGAATATCCTGCAAGTTTCAATATCCTGCCATTCATTTTTTGTGAATTATGCAGGGGGTGCTCGCCGCACGGCTAATCCCCTGGCGGATGATCATCACTTTGTTGTGAAACGGACTGAGCAGCTATCTTCCAAGGTTCACGCAGTGTGCAACTGAAAAGTCCGCACAAAGCCTACCCCCTCCCCTCCGGGGAGGGCGGCAGCTATCTACTAGCCAGCACATTCCCGAGCGGGGTGGGGGCGGCGGTGCAGGGGCTCGCCCCTGCTTAGCGGACTTGTTCGCCGTTGAGGATGAACTGGGCGCTGCCGTCGATGAGTTCTATATCCTCGGGGAGGGCGAAGCAGTCCTTTTTGATGTTGTTGTTTACGGAGGACTTGAGGTCACAGTGGATCAGGGTCGTGTGCTGATCTGTGTTCATTCCGCCGATAGAAAGGGCCTTTTCGCCGGAGGCTGTGAGCTTGACCAGCGAGGAATCCACTTCAAAATCCGTCCTGCCTTCAAGGGCTCCTATGCCTGTGGCAGAAGCTCCGTTTATCGCAAGTATAGCGCTCGAAGTATCTATCCGTGTATAGGACTTAGCTCCGCTTACGGTGCCTATGCCGGCGATAGCCGTGCCGTCGCCCGAAAGGCGGATGCCGCTCTTGGAGACAGTTACCTTTGTGCTGCCCTCCAGCGAACCTATGCAGACAGCCCTGTCAGCATTGACGTCCGCCGTGAGGTTGCAGGAATTGACGGTGACCTCGGCATCACCCGATATCGAGCCTATGCCCACAGCATCAAGACCGTTGGCATCAAGGATGTACTGGCCGGCATTGAGCTCTATCCTTCCGCCCATTCCCGAGCCTATGCAGACGCCGTTTGCACCGTGGCTCTTGATATCCACTGTGCCGTCCTGCTGGAAGATAAGTTCTCCTGCGGCTTCCGTCGGCCTGTTGCCTATGCCGTAGTAGTCAGAAGAGTAAAGATCCATTCTTATGGTGCCGTCGCCCTCAAGAGTAAGGCTTGCAGAAGGCGGTACCCGTATACCGGAATTGACCAGCTTGTTCTCGCCGACAAGGACCAGCGTCACATCACAGCCAGCTCCGAGCTCGATGCAGGGGTGCTCTCTGAGGTTTGAAAGATAAGCGTTTTCAAGGGTTATCCTTCCCGTATACTCGGGCTTAATCTTTATGTGGACATCCGATTCGACACTGGGAGCGCCGTAAATGGTGATATCCTTATAGATCATCGTTCCCTGACCCACGATTATCTCGCTGCAGCCGTCCTTGACAAGAGAAGCAAGAGAAACACGGTTGGTCCTTCCTGCAATATAGCTTCGCTCGCCTGCGCCCTCGGAAAACTGTTTATGATACTCCCTTATCTCGTCTCTTATCTTCGGATCTATCTCACGGACAAGCTCTGGCGACGGTCTGCCGGTATAATAGCCCTGGATAAGGTCAGCCCCGAGGAAGATAACGGTCCTCAGCTCGTCAGAGGTCTCAATGCCCTCGGCAAGGGCAAGTATGCCGTTATCGTGGCAGAAGCCTATTATCTCCTTGACAAAATGCTGCTTCTGCGGCTTGTCGGAGATATCACTCAGAAGCGCTCTGTCAATCTTTACGATATTGGGCATATACCTTAGCAGGTTATTTACATTTGAATAGCCTGTGCCGTAGTCATCGACCGCTATCTTGACATTGTGCTTTCCGAGCATCTTTTTCAGCCTATTGAGGTCTTCATCGCCCATCTCGGCTTCCTCTGTCAGCTCAACAACTATCATATCTGCCATTTTGTCAAAGCTGGTCTCAACAGTTCTCATATCATCCTCGGCAAGATTAACGCCGGGTATGCTGTTTATAAATATCTTTGCCTTGCCTATCTCATCCTGGTTGTCCTCGACAAAGCGCAGCACATTAAGAAACGTTGCCCTCTCAACGTCCACCAGGCGGTTCTGCATATCGGCATACTTTATGATAGTCAGCGGCGGCACCTTTCTGTCGGTGTCCGAGCGCATCAGTGCCTCATAGGAGAACACACCGCCGTCAACGGTATTGACTATCGGCTGGAAATGATAAACGAACAGGTTCTCATCAAGTATCTTTCCTACGAGAGTATACTCCTCCCTCTCATCCTCGGAAAGGCTCTCATAGGCTGCGGTCATAGCCGCAAACTTGTTTGTGCGCAGCCTGTTCATCTGCTCCTGGATGTTCTGGACAGCACAGAAGCGCCTGAGCCCCTCAAAGCCACGGGAGACCGCAGCTATCCACTTGCGGTAGATCTCGTCATAGCTGCACGGCTTGTCATATTCCACGACAGCGTAGCCGAAGCAGTTGTTCTCGAAGAAAACAGGCGTGAAGAACAAAGCCCTGGGAAGGAACTGATCCTCATTCATAAGCGGCAGCAGCTGCGAGCGCTCGAACACGGTCTCCGAGCCTGCTATGCCCTCCATCCTGTCACGGTTATATCTTACAGCGTGTACCATCCTGTCGGTGTAGCCGTCATTGGCAAGGCGCATCTCCGTCGTCTTGTCGATGTATTTCCACGGCTCGCACAGGCAAAGGTGGAAGCTCTGTGCATTCTTTATCTCGAAGGCATAGGAATAGACCGTTGCCAGAAAGCCCGAAAGATCGGTCTGTGAGAACAGATCCTCGGCCATGGTGTTGTTCACCGAGTCGAAGCCCTCTTCGGATATCGGGGTGCCCCATTCATCACGCTTGAGGGTGAAGGTAGGTATAGTTATATCCTTGCAGCCGCAGGTCTCGCCTATGACCAGTGACGGCCGTGAAGAAAAAGGCTTGGGCGTCCTGCCTGCCATCATATCGCACACATATTCCACCGAATAGCTGCCGAATTCCCTGGCAGGGATAAGGGACGAGGTTATCAGCTTAGGCGAGGTCTGACCCTCAAAGGTGGAGTCATAGCTGACGACCGCCACGTCCTCGGGTATCCTGATGCCTCTTTCCTCCAGCCCCTTGCAAAGGCCGATAGCCATAGCGTCGTTGGCACACACAACAGCCTGGGGAAGGTCTCCGTTTGAAACCATCTCGTCGGCACAGACCTCACCGCTGTTATACCAGAAGTCACCGTAGATGACTCTGTTCTCGGGCAAAGTGAGCCCGTGTTTTTCCATAGCTGTCCTTACAGCCTCAAGGCGCTGGACAGAATGTTTGTGCCATTTCTTTCCCGAAAGAAACGCTATATCCGTATAGCCATGCACCTCTATCAGATGAGAAACAAGCTCCATAATGGATTCTGTGCTGTCGGTGAAAACAGAGGGGAAATACTTGCTGTCCTTCTCTACCACAAGCACAGTCTTGTCAAAGGACTCATGGAGCATCTCTTCCAGCTCTGCGCCGCCGTCGGCAGTCTGGATGGTGTCCTCAAGGATGACCGCAGCATCAAAACGGCAGGGCTCGAAAAGCCTGAAAATGTTTTTCTCGCCCTTCTCACGCTCATCTGTATTATGGTATTTATGGTACATCGAAAACACACATACGTCCATATCGTTGACGAATGCGCTCTCGATAAAGCCTTCGATAAAATTGCTCTGGTAGCTCTCGTCTGCCTGTCCGACAAACAGAGCCAGTCTTTTTCTTTTACTGCTCATGTTATCACCATATCTCTGTCCTGTCTGCCAAACCAAGACCCTCTCCCGGCAGGCCGGACATCACTCTGTTTTATTATAGCACATCTCTTATGAAATTTCAACAGTTTTTTGAGTTAATTGCTTTACTTTTTATATTTATTTACAATCTGCCCCTTCCCGGAGGCAAAAAACAGCACATCCCGGGGGCTTTGATCCCCTGAGATGTGCCTGAAAAAACCTATTCTTCATCTATGCGCTGTCTTTTTACAAGCTCGGCAAACCTGCCGTTCTTCTCTATCAGCTCGTCATAGGTCCCGTCCTCAACGATGGCGCCGCCCTCCAGGACAAGTATCCTGTCGCAGTGACGGATCGTCGAGAGCCTGTGGGCTATGACGATCCTTGTGCAGCCCATTTTGTCCAGTGCGTCCGAGACCTGCTTCTGAGTCTTGTTATCCAGTGCGCTGGTAGCCTCGTCGAACATGAGTATCGAAGGCTTGGGAGCCACCGCTCTGGCTATCATAAGGCGCTGGCGCTGTCCGCCGGAAACGCCGCCCTGTCCCTCGGAGATGACTGTGTGCATACCCATCGGCATATCTCTTATGTCGTCCGCTATCCCGGCTATCTCGGCTGCTTCCCACGCCTGGTCAAGCGTCAGGTCAGGAGCCGTGATAACGATGTTTGAGTATATATCTCCCTGGAAAAGACCGCCGCTTTGCATAACAGAACCTATCTTGCGCCGAAGCGACCCAAGATCCAGCCTGTTTATATTCTTGCCGTCATAGTAGACAGCGCCCCTCTCGGGCTTTTCAAATCCCAGAAGCAGCCTCATCAGCGTGCTCTTTCCGCAGCCGGTTCGTCCGACTATCGCCACATATTCTCCGGACTTTATCTTCAGAGAAAGGTCCTTGACTATGTAGGGCATATTCTCCGAATATCTGAAGGTCACGTTTGAGAGCTCCACCGAGCCGGATAGCCTGGTAACTATCTCTCTGCCGTCGGAGACCTCGGGCTCCGCCTTTAAAAAGGGCTCTGCCATTTCAAGGATAGGACGGATGCTCGCTATCGAGAGCGCCATTCCCGAAAGGGCGGAAAAAGCGCCCATAACAGCGCCGAAGGCTGCGGTGAAGCCGAAATAGTCTGACTGGGTCACATTGCTCTCGACGGCTATAAAGTAGATTATGATATTCGATATCAGAGTTATGGATGTTGCTATAACGCCGTTTATCTTTATGAACGTAGGAGGATTGTAGTTGAGCTCCGCTTCTCTTGAATAGGTGTTGAGCCACCTTGCGAACACTCTCTTCTCGGCGCCTGCCAGCTTTATCTTCTGAACGCCGGATATCATGGCATAGGTCATACCGGACTCCTTGGCGCCCAGCTCCAGCAGCTTCTTTGTTATCTTCATCTGGACCAGCGAAGACACTGCACCGAACACCACCGTTACAAGGATGATGAGCAGCGACGGCACCACCAGAGCAGGAGCAAAGCTGAATATCTGGGTTATATATACCAGTGACACCAAAGACCCCAGACCCGTTGACAGGACAAGGTCGAGCATAAGGTTGCAAAGCTGTCCCACAGACGAGGAACGGCTGTTTAGCTCACCGGCGCTGAATTTGCGAAAAAAGCTTGCCGGCAGCGACAGTATCCTCATCATCATAGATGCTTCTATCGCCACCGAGGTCTTTCCCGAGATGCGGTTCATAAGCAGCCCCTTTATGGAGCTTATAAGCTGGGATGACACCGCCACGCACAAAAAGCACACGGCAACGGAAATAAGCATAGCTTTCTTTCCGCTGAGCATAACAGGCCCTGTTATCGCAGCCGTCAGCTTAGTCATTATCATGCCCACCAGCGTTACCGCCAGGGTAGCTATAATGATAGTCACCGCATCGCTGACCGAGATACACCGCTTCATATAAAGCAGAAGGTCGGGTATGCCTATCTTCCTCATAGGCAGCGGCCTGTAAAAGCAAAGTGCCTCTGTATCGAACTGCTCCATCACCTTGGCGGTTATCTTCACCCTTTTGCCGGTGGCCTTGTCCTTATAGTAGTAGCCCGAGATCTGGTCCGGCAGCAGAGCCGCAGGCTGTCCTGTTTCCTTGAAATAAGCCATAACAGGGCCGTAGGCATCCTTATACCAGCCCTCTTCAAGGATGATGCGCCGCTTCATAAGCCCGTGAGGCCTGAGGCAGTAATCAAGCTGCTCCTCGTGGGTGTTGAGAGAAAGCGGTATTTCTATGGGCTTGAAGTGATAGTATTTAAGTATCTCGTCTATCGCCTGCGCCGTTATTATGCGCTCGTCGCTTATCTTCTCGGCAGATCTCTCGCCAAGTATAGCTCCGGCAGCACGGAAGAACGAGTCCTCGAACAGCTGTTGGTCAAGGTCACGCCTCTGCTCGATCTGTTGTTCAAACCAACCCAAGAACTCTCACTCCCTTACTCATTGGTCACAAGCTCTGAATACGCTCCGCCGAGCTTCATAAGCTCGCTGTGCGTTCCTCTCTCCACCACTGTGCCGTGCTCGAGAACTATTATCTCATCACAGTCACGGATGCTTGAGAGCCTGTGTGCTATAACGATACAGGTTATACCTCTGTCCGTTATCGCCTTCACAACGTCCTCTTCGGTCTTTGCGTCCAGTGCGCTGGTCGCCTCGTCCAGTATGATAATGGACGGATCCTGGGAAAGGACCCTTGCTATCTCCAGTCTCTGGCGCTGGCCGCCGGAAAGGTTGCGGCCGCCTTCTGTGAGCATATACTCATAGCCGCCGTCACGCTGCATTATATCGTTGTGTATCTGTGCGTCACGGGCCGCAAGGATCATCTCAAAGTCCTGTATCGACTCGTCCCACATTTTTATATTGTTGGCCACCGTGTCTTCAAAGATAGTTATATCCTGATCCACGACAGCCAGAGAACCTGTCATAACGTCACGGTCAAACTCCGTTCTCGGCTTTCCGTCAAAGAGTATCTCGCCTTCCCAGGGTTCATAAAGCCCGGATATCAGCTTTGACAGAGTGGACTTTCCACTGCCGGAAGCTCCCACAAAAGCGATACGGCTCCCGGGCTTCACCGACATGGAAAAATCCTTGATAAGCGGCTCGGCAAGTCTTGAATAGCCGAAGGTTATATTCTTCATCTCGATATTTCCGCCAAGCTTTCCGAGCCCCTGCTCGCCGGCTTCGACTCTTATCTCAACGTTCTTGTCCGAGGGATATTCCATAACGTCCTCGACACGCTCCATCTGCGTGCGCATCTCCTGGATAGTCTGTCCTGCTGTGACAAGCGTCATCGCAGGGCTCATGAACTGGTCAAGAAAATGCTGGAACATAAGCACCGCTCCCAGTGTCAGGTCGCCGTTCATGGCAAACCACACACCCAGTATCAGCACCGCATAGCTTGCGGCGGTCGATAAAAACGTTGGTATAGCTCCGAGTATCTGGTTGGTCTTCTCTATCTTTACGTTCTGGGAATTGACCGAGGCCTGATAGCCCGACCATTTCTGGAAAAAGCCGTCCTCGGCGCCGCTGGCCTTTATGGTCTCTATCATCTCGATGCCCGCCACCGTGGTGGAAGAAAGCTTTGCGCTGTCTCTCATCTGCACACGGGTGGTGTTTATCCTCTTTTTCGAGATGACCCTTGACAGGAACACGTTCATCACCATTACCGACAGACCGATAGCTGTCAGCAGAACGCTCTTGTTGAGCATGAACACAAGGTATACCACCAGCATTATCGAGTTTATCAGAAGCGGCGAAAGGGTGTTCACCAGGGTCTCGGCAATGGAAGCGTTGGTGACCTGACGGGACTGTATATCTCCGGCCATTCGCTGGGAGAAAAACTCCATAGGCATCTTGAGCACCTTCCACATATAGGTGGAACTGCCCACCAGCGCCATTTTTCCGCTTATCCTTAGCGAGTATATCGCCTGGGCCCAGGCCACGATCATCTGTATCAGCGCCAGCCCCGACAGTATACCTATGAAGGGCAGCAGCCAGTCATCGTTTTTATGGGTCAGGAGCCTGTCCATGAACACCTGGGTCATAACGGGGTTTATTATCCCGAAAAGGCTCGTTATCACTGTTGTGAGCATAACAAAAACAGTTGCAGCCCCGGCGCCCCTGAGACGCTTCCTGGCAAAGTCAACTGTGCTCTTTCTTTTTCCGTCGGCAACGAAATCCTCCGAAGGCTCGAACTCCAGCGAGACACCTGTGAAAGCCTTGTCAAACTCCTCGGCGTCCACCCTGACAAGACCCCTTGCAGGGTCATTTATCATCGCATATTTTCCCTTGAAGCCGTTCAGGACCACAAAGTGGTTAAAGTTCCAGTGGATTATACAGGGAAAGCTTCCGTTCGACTTCAGTGTTTCGGGCGTTCTCCTGTAAGCTTTGGCATTCAGGCCATAATTCTCAGCTGCGAGATATACATTTTTAGCATTCGAGCCGTCTCTCGAAACTCCGCAGTCTGCCCTGACCTGTTCGAGAGGCACCCACTTGCCGTAATATGCCAGCACCATAGCCAGCGAAGCCGCACCGCATTCGAGGGCTTCGAGCTGCATGATAACGGGCACCTTGGCGGCGCCCTTTGTTACCGGCTGTCTGATCTTATTATTCTTCATTTAAATCCTCTATTTCAACAGGAACGATATGGGAGAAATGCTCTCGGTGACTATCTGTCCGTCATAATTGCCGTCCGGCATATCCGTCTTTATAAGTGCGGAAGGCCTGCCGTAATAGTCCTTGCGCACCTCGGTAACAGGATATTCCTTGCCTGCGATAAGGACCGTCATACCCTTTTCAAGATCGTCCGTACTGTTGCTGATAGGCATAACAACTGCGGTACCGTTCTCTACTGTCACAGATGCGTCCACAACGGTATCCAGCTTGCCCACGCTTGCCCACACCAGGAGCCCGGCCAGCAGGAACACCACAGCTCCGAGAATGAGCCACACACCGGGATTAGTGACTTTGAAATAATCGGTCAGCTGTTCGGGCGAGGAGATCCGGTCTAAAGATTTCTGCCTGAATATCTTGGATTTAGTTTCAGCCATATTGTCCTTCCTTATCTGATATTCTTCTTTATCGTAAGAATATTCTTTCCGTCCTTATACTCATAGCTAACATCGTCCATGGTCTTCTTCACCATGAACACGCCAAGGCCGCCGATCTGGCGCTTGCCGGCAGGCAGGCTGATATCGGGGTCGGGCTTTGCCAGAGGGTCAAAGGGCTTGCCGCCGTCCATAAAGCTCATAATAACGCTTACAGGCTCGTCCGTCATCTCTACGCAGATGCTTGCTTCACCTATCTCGGGAGCATAGGCATAGTGTGCGATATTGACGAATATCTCCTCGACAGCCACCAGTATCTGGGTCTTTATCCTGGAAGAACAGCCCTTGGCATCAAGCTGCTGCGAAACGAACTCCAGGACTGTATCAAGGTTTTCGATCTCTGCTCTGATAATCAATTCTTTCATAAGCTGCTCCTTTTCATAAACAAGATGCTCCAATCCCTTAAAGTATATCATTTTTCGCCCCGAATGTCAACCAATAAAAGCGGCGGCAAGCAGGTGTAAAAACCCAAGCTTACCGCCGCAAGCGATCACTTCATTGAGTTTATTATCTCGTTGGCTTTCTTGTATATCAGCTTCGGATCTTCGTTTATAAAGAACTTACCGTCTTCATAGAGCACCTTGCCGGCACACATGGTCAGCTTGACGTTCTGCTTCGAGCCGCTGTAAACTATGTTCTTAGCTATGTTGTTGAGCGGCTGCATATTGGGCTGGTCAAGGTCGATAACGATAAGGTCAGCCTGCTTGCCCTCCTCGATAGTGTCACAGTCATCAAGGCCCATAGCAAGCGCTCCGCCTCTGGTGGCAGCATCGAGCACAAGTCCTGCCGGACACGCCGATGCGTCGCCGAGAGTCACCTTCTGAAGGCTGGTCATCAAAAACATCTCTCTGAACATATCAAGGCAGTTATTGCTTGCAGGGCCGTCGGTTCCCAGCGCAAGGCCTATGCCTTTGTCAGCAAGCTTGACTATCGGTGCGATACCGCTGGCAAGCTTGAGGTTTGAAGCAGGGCAATGAACTACCCACATCCCTCTGTTTTTGATTATCTCAATATCATTTTCAGACAGGTGAACACAGTGATAGAAAGCGCCGCCGTGGTTAAGGAGCCCCACGCTGTCAAACAGCTCGGTGGGAGTCTTTCCGTATTTTTCGATACACTCCCTGACTTCCTTTTCGGTCTCGGAGTTATGAGTAGAAACACGGGTGCCCAGCCTCTCGGAAAGCTTTGCTATCTCCTCCAGAAGGCCGAGCTCTGCCGTATACTCAGCGTGGAAGCCAAGATCGTATTTTACGAGAGGAGAACAGCCGTTGAACTTTTCATACTTTTCTTCAAGCTCAACTATCCTCTTTTTGTTTCCGCTGACTGCATCACACAAAACTGTTCTGAAGCCGCTCTCGACACAGGCCTTCACATAGTAGTCCATCTCGAAATACATATCATACACAGCGGTAACGCCTGTCGTCAGGTATTCGAGTATAGCGAGCTTTGTGAGCCAGTATATCTTCTCGCCGTCAAGCTTTGCCTCCATCGGGAACACCCTGTCAAACAGCCATTCCCGGAGCGGAAGGTCATCCGCATAGGAGCGCAGGAAGGTCATCGCCGAGTGTGTATGAGCGTTCTTGAATGAGGGCATAAGAAGGCTTCCGCCAAGGTCTATCTCCCTCTCAAAGGTCTGCTCTGCCAGCTTTTGCGGTGTAGGCACACCCACAAAGGCTATCTTGTCACCGTCTGTCCAGAGCTCCTTTTCTTCAACCGTCTCCGCTGATGTGAGGACTCTGCCGTTAAAAAATCTTATCATTGTTTTTTCTCCTGTCTGTTATATCTTTCAGCTGACCGTAAAGCTCTGAGATACCATTTTGCGCCGGGCTTTACGTTGGCCTTATCACAGCTTTGAGCTGATAGCTTTAAGGCTCTCCTTTACCAGCGCCGTAAAGCGTGGTGCGTTCTTGTCGGCACATTCCTGTACCTCTGCGTGGGTCAGGGGTGTTGGGCTTATGCCTGCTGCCAGGTTAGAGATACAGGACACCGCACAGACTCTCATGCCTGCGTGGTTCGCAGCGATAGCTTCGACAGCGGTGGACATACCCACTGCGTCGGCGCCCAGTATCCCTGCCATTCTTATCTCGGCCGGCGACTCGAAGGACGGCCCTGTGGTCTGGATGTAGACACCTTCCTTAAGCTCTATCCCAAGCCCCTTTGCAGTCTCAAGCACTGCGTCCGAAAGCTCTTTGTCATAGATGCTGCTCATATCCGGGAACCTTGTTCCCAGCTCCTCCACGTTCTCGCCGATAAGAGGGTTAGGCACAAGCACCGAGATATGGTCACGGATAAGCATCATATCTCCGGCATGAAAACCCGGGTTTATACCGCCTGCGGCGTTTGTGAGCATAAGCGCCTTTGCGCCCATAAGGCGCATAAGTCTGATGGGCAGCACCACGTCCTTTGTGGGATAGCCCTCATAATAATGCACTCTGCCGTCCATTACAACTGTCTTTACGCCGTTGACCCTTCCGAACAGGAAACGGCCCTTGTGGCCCTCAACAGTGGAACGGGGAAAGCCCTCTATCTCGCTGTAGCTTATCTCGGCTTCGCACTCGACCTGTGAGGCAAAGCCACCAAGTCCCGAGCCCAGCACAAGAGCCACATCGGGAACAAAGTCTGTCTTTTTGCGCACAGCCTCAAGGCATTTTGCAAGTCTTTCAAATTCTTTCATATCTGCCTCCTGTGATCCTGTATATCATAAGGCCGCATCCAGCCGTGGACGCAGCCTTATTGATTTTTTTAATCTTCTCCCAGCTTCAGAGCCTGGCTTATCTTGATCTTTCTTATCAGACGGCCAAGGATGATAAAGCCTGTCAGGAGCATAGCTCCTATAACGATGTAAAGCTTGATATAGTCTCCCCTGTCGGGCAGGACAACGAACTCCGGCACCGAGCTGGAAGCATCAAAGATGCTCTGGAACAGCGGCACGAAAAGGTCGCTTGTAAAGCCGCCGATGAACATCGCCGTGAATATGGCAACGCCGGAAACAAGCAGCTGCTCATAGATTATCATAGCGATTATCTCTCTGAATTTCATACCCATAGCCCTGAGTATACCGAACTGGAGAGTCCTGCTCTTGATAGAGAGTATCCAGTAGATAAGGAAGCCTATGATACACATTATCATTATTATGATAAAGCCAAGAGTCAGCGCTCCGTTCATGCCCTGGAGCATGGGGTCGTTCTTCTTCTCGATTATCTGCTGGCTCCTTGCGCTTATCTCGGTAAGCTCGATATCGGCCTTGTCCACAGACTTATAGAAGTCGTTTATGGAAGCGCCCTCTTTGAGCCTGAACCACACCTGATAGGGCTCCACATTGGTAACGACCCTGACATAGTCAAAGTTCATTATCGCAAAGTCCATATAGCTGCCATCCTTGGTGGTCTTCTTGGGGCTCAGTCCCGGCCAGTAGTCCACAAAGGCGAGCACCGTAACATCGAAGTCGTCATTTGCGCCCCATGTGCAGGTGACGGTGTCTCCCAGCTTCAGGCCGTAGTCCTTGAAGCTTGACGAAAGGATGACTCCCGGGCTGTACTCCGCAAGGGCATTGAGGTAGTTGTTTATCTGCACAGGCAGCAGCCTGTCCTCAAAGAGGCAGACCTTTGCAAACTCACTGGGAACGATTGTCATGAGCTGGACCTTGTTTGTGGAGTTGGAGCTCTTTGTCTTTTCGAGATCCTGATCCAGATAGTCCTCTCTTGTTTTTTTGTTGTCGTCCTCATCGGTCTTTTTCTGCTTTACGTTCATCTTCGACGAGGTGATGCTCACGCCGTCCTTTCTGAACACTCTTGCGGCGCTCTCAACACCTGCAAGCTTTTCAAACCTCTCGAACGGCGGCTCTGTATAGGAGATAACGGTCTCGGTATCTTCTTCCTCCTCTTCCTCCTCCTGAGCCTGCTGCTGACCTGCCTGCGACATCTGCGCTGCATTTGTGGGCGACACGCTCTTCTGAGCCTGCTCTATCTTGCTTGAATACCACTCCTCTTTGAGGATCGCATCGCAGCCCATAGAATAGGTCACTGTCTCCTCGGCGTTGCGGTTAAGGGCTCTTGCGGTGTTTGCAAAGTATACGCCCATAGAAACGGTGAGCACCAGAAACAGCATAAGAAATCTCTCACGCCCCGTAGATGAACGGCCGATATTTGTCAGGGACACATACTGCGCCGGTGTCCACACCCTGCGTCCTATCCTTGCTATCAGCCTGATAATGTAGGGGTAGATCCTGATAAGGAACAGTCCCAGTCCGAGGATAAAGGCTGTGGAGGATACGAACATCAGGGGGTTGACGGTTGCCGTGGTGTCGGTGACGCCCTGGTTTATAAGGTTCTCCTGGGTCTTGTTATGGTAATAGAGCCAGCCCACAGAGCCGCCCACAAGGATGAAGTCCAGACACACCTTTTCCCAGAGTGCGTGCTTTTTCTTTTTCGATTTTGACTGCTTGTGCTCGACGATAGTGGTCTTTGTTGCCGGGAAGATAGGCAGCATGGTTGTCACAAAGAACACCGCCACAGCGATCGCAGCATAGATAAACGCCTGTATAGTCAGATGAACAGGCAGAGATTTTCTGTTGACAAACTCCAGAAAGCCGTTTGAAGCGCCGAGTATCCTACAGAGCCCGAGGCCTGCAAAGGGGCCTATCACCGCTGTGAAGACGCCCAGCACCAGAGACTCCAGCGCATAGATGCCCATTATCTGGGTGCGGCTGGCACCACGGCTCTTGAACACAGCTATCTCGTTTCGTTCCTGCTCCACATTCAGCTGTGAGACCATGAACAGATAGAAGATTATCATCAGGATAACGGGTATCTGCAAAAGCCACAGCACCAGCTGGAGCTGGTCTGCACGCTTTGAATAGTCCTCGAGTATCTCCGTTGCGGGAACGCTGAAGCCTATGGAGTTCTCCTTGAAATAGTTCTTGTGCTCCTTGAGCTTTTCAAGGGTGTCCTCGATGCCGTTCATATCCATTGCCGCATAGTCTATAGCATAGTTATGAGCCGCATTGTTTATGTTCATAACTCCTGTGTCTATGCCCTTTTCATAAAGGGTATCGAAGTCTAAGAACACACCTGCGGTGTACTCGGAATCAAGGCCCTCTGCCCAGTAGATGTCGTTTGCGTCCTTGACATCGAAAACGCCCACGATCTCTATCTTTGCCGAGTTTTCCTCATGGAAAACGTCCCCGACCTCATAAACAGAGCCTATGGCAAGCTCGGTCGTTTTAAGAGCCTTCTCGGTGGCTATACACTCGAAAACGCCGTCATCTCTCTGACCCTTCTCAAACATACGTCCCTGCTTTATCGAGATATGGTCTGCGATATCGCTCATACCCACAACAGTGAACCTTGCCTGGGGGTTGCCGGCGGTGACCTCCATGGACTTGACATACATATACTCGCCGGAGATGACCTTTTTCTCTGAAAGGCTGGAAAGCCCCAGCTCCGAGAACTTGGCCTCGCTCTTCTGGTTATAGCTGTCGATTATCTCCTTCTGCGCCGAAGGCTCCATATCCATTTTCAGCCTGTAGCTGGTGTTATAGGCTCCGGGATATATCTCATATTCCTTCTGAAAAGCCTCCATATCCTTGACAAGCATCCTCTGCAAAGATGCGTTCATATATATGGGCACAGTGCTCATCATGGCAGAAGCCATGATAAAGCCTATCAGAAGGCAGAACACCATCCATTTGGTGTTTCGCATTTTTCTGAAAAGTAGTGTAAACATGGGGTATCCTTTCAAACGCCTTTATCTAATGATTATCTCGTCTCCCTCGCTCAGGCCCGAAACTATCTCGGTCTGGGAGGCCGTTGACAGCCCCGTCTCAACAGGAACTGCGGTCTTTTCTCCGTTTTTGAGAACGTAGACCACGGTCTCGCCGTCCACTTTCTTTATCAGGTTGTTCGAGATAACTATGGCGTCCGAAACGCTGTCCAGAACAAGGATAGTGTCTGCCAGCTGTCCCACAGCATCCGCAGGAGCGCCGTCCTTGAACCTTACATAAACGGTCTCCGCCTCATAGTCGATGCCGGTCTCGTCCACAGCGTTGTGGTCATCCTTCTGCTCCGCCTGATAGTCCGCCAGAGCGTCCGGTGTCATGAACACAACTCCGTCATAGTAGTCTTCGTTTATCCTTATCTGGATATCCATATCCATTTTGAACTGGCTGAGCTCCGAAGGCTTTATAGCGATGTACAGAGCACCGGTGTCGATAACGGTGGCTATCACCTGGCCGGAGCTGACAGCGTCGCCTGCCCTGATATCGGAGATGCTGGACACTATGCCGTCGATAGGCGATCTAAGCTCCGAACCCACCTTCTGGGCTTTGAGCTTTTCCAGCTCCTTCTCCTGAAGCTGCTGGTCAACATAGGCCGAGTCTATCTGTGCCTGTGTGCCGCCGCCCTCATATATCATCTGGACATTGAGCTTGGCCTTTTCGACATAGAGCTCTTTCTGCTCTATCTGATAGTCAAGATCATTGGTGTCGATATCGCAGATAAGGTCGCCCTCTTTCACCTCGTCACCGGCACGCACATAGAACTTCGAGATAACTCCGCTCTGCTTCTCGTAGGAAAGCGGATACTGCTTCTCGGCGGTGATGGTCCCGGAGGTAACTATCTTGCGTTCAAGGTCTTTTTTCTTGGCTGTAACGGTGGTATAGCTGACATCGCTGGCCTTGACCTCGGGAGCCTCCAGGATCTCCTCCTCGTCGGGCAGCAGATAGCAGCCCGTGCTGCATATTCCCACAGCTGCGCACAAAGCAGCAGCCGTTAATTTTTTCAGAAGCGTTTTAAAACTCATAGCCGGTTTCCTTTCCATAGGGTCAGTGGGGTCTGCGCCGCAGGGGCGCCAGAAAATAATTATTCATCTTATTATATCAAATATCTGTTCTTTTTTCTATATCCATATCACCGAAAATACATCAACATTTCTAAGCAAAATGCACATAAAAATCCCCCGGGATTTCCGGGGGATAAGATGTCAATATATCTTTGTAACTATCAGTTCAACTTCACGGCCGATGGTCTTGACGGTAACGTCATCCGCAAGCTTAGCCATTATAGAACGCTCCAGCTCGTCCCAGGCGGGGCTGTTCATCTTGTCGTGAGCCTTGACCTCATCGATATAGCCCGAAAGGGTCCACATACAGGACTTGCCCTTTGTGACCATCGAGATAGCGCTTGCAAAGGCTCTGCTCACACGCTTGCCTATGCCTGCGTCCTCGCCAACCTCCGGGAGCTTCTTCGCAAAGGTCATATTCTCCTTGGGTGTGACCTTCATGTGCATCTCATACTGGGTGCCCTCGTTCTCTATCCAGAAGGTCGCAGAACCGTACTGCATCAGCTGGGGCACCAGACACATCAGCTCCTCCGACAAAAGACGAAGGTGCATAGTCTGCTTGCGGTCGAGATCATTCTGAGCCGCTATCTTCTCGGTCTCGTTAAGGATGACCTTGATCCTGCTGTCGGATGCTTGTCTGAAAACAGGATTGTCCATATCGCCGACACCGGTGATAAGAAAAGTGTTAGATTTCAAGTGGTCTCACTCCTTTTTCAGTCAAGCTCAAGAATGCTGTCAAAACCGGTTATCTCAAATATCTCCATAACGTCGGGATGAACATTGATGACCTTCATCTCTCCGTCCTTGTCCTCCATAACATTATGCGCAGTGAGAAGCACTCTCAGACCTGCAGAGGATATGTAAGTAAGGTTTTCAAGATCAAACTCGAGAGCCTCAACAGTATCAAACACCTCGTCAAGCTCCTTTTCAAGTGTGGGAGCCGTAAGCGTATCGACCTTTCCAGAAATTTTGAAAACAGCCTTGCCGCCCTCTATGCTCTTTTTGATATCCATAACGGTCACTCCTTTATTCTGGTGGTTTCTGTTTATTTTGCCTATTCTATTTTAACACATACGCAAAAAAATGTCAATATTTATTTCTCGAAATCTTCCAGGTGCTCGCCGCACGGCTAATGCCCCCACCCCGCCCGGGGGCGTGCAGTCTAGCAGAGAGTTGCGCCCTCCCCGGAGGGGAGGGGGGTTAGCTTTGCGGGGGCTTTTCAGTTGCACACTGCGTGAACCTTGAAAGATAGCTGAAATGTCCGTTACACAACAAGCCTTAGCCCCGAGCCAAATAAAGCTTTGATTTCCCACAAAGCTGTGGGCGAGGGCTTTGGGTCCAGGCGTACACGCCTGGACTTTACAAGTTGGGTTTGTTGTGGTATAATTAATGTGGTTTGTTTAATTTTTAAAGGAAGTGTTGAAATGATCGAAAAAGTCAAGCAGCTTTTTGGCACGGATAAAGCCAAGCTGTACACGTTCTACATTATGACAACCCTGGCTCCGCTTATGCTGTGCGCAGGGCTGGCAGTATCTGTCTACCTGGGCGACAGATCCTACGCAAGCGTGCTCCAGTGGTCGCTTTGCATCCTTGCTTCCGTAATGATCTTCTTCGGGATAATCAGACGCCCCGTCAACAGCGATGCCGCTATATCACCGCTGGCAGCAGCCATAACACTGACCGTCAGCGCCTACCTTATCCCTGACCTTGTCATGGGATCCCATTTTCCGAAGTCCAGCATCTTCTACATCCTTATGGGGCTTCTGCTCTGTGCCTTTTTCTACCTTCTGGCAATAGCTGTCCCCATAAATCCAAAGATACTGCTGATAGTGTTCAACGTTTTCTTCACCTTCTTCGCTATAATGCAGTATTACATAGTTCAGTTCAGGGGCAACCCCATACAGTTCTCCGACCTTCAGAACATAAGCTCCGGCCTGGAGATACAGGACGAGTACAGCTTCAGCCCACAGACCATGCCTGTCTTTGCGCTGATAAACTGTGTGACCACAAGCGCTGTCGTTATCCTGACAAAGTTTGAGAAGCCCACAAACAAAAAGCGCATCATCCTTGGTGCGACCTCTGTTGCCTGCCTGCTCTGCGTTATCCTTACGGGACACTACTGCTATGACCTGGGCATCCGCAACAGATACATCCGTCTGGGCTTTTCCGGCGGAGAAGTGACCGACTCCTACCGCCAGGTGGGCTTTGACCTTATGTTCTGCTATGACGCACTTTATAACCACGTCGAGATTCCCGAGGGCTACACAAAAGAAAAGGGCAAGGCCTTTGTCGAGATAAAGGAAGAGCCCGAACAGGTCAAGGATGCTCCCGTTATCATCGGTATACTAAACGAGTCCTTTGCAGACTTCCACCATATAGGCGACTTTAGGACAAATATGGATTATATGCCGAATTACAGGTCGCTGAAGGACGAGGCAGTTACAGGCTTTACGGCTGTTTCAGCCTACGGCGGATATTCCTGCAACTCGGAGTACGAGTTCCTGACAGGAAACACTATGGCTTTCCTGCCTCCCGGAAGCGCCGCTTTCACCCAGTATCTTGACAACAAGCAGTGGGGACTTGTGACCTGGCTCAAGGAGCTTGGCTATGTGACCAAGACCGTTTCTCCCTGCTCCGAGGGGCTGTGGTCCATAGGCACAGCCTATGAGAACCTACAGTTTGACGACAGAGAGTATGAGTGCGAGAACAGCATGAACGAAAAACATAATGTGAACGGCGAGCTCTCCGACAGCTCCCTTTACAAATACCTTGAAGAGCAGTTCGAGCGCCGTGACCCAACAAAGCCGCTCTTCCTGTGGACGGCGACTATGCAGAACCACGGTCCCTACAACGATATGGGCCTTGTGGACAAGCAGATAACCTTTGAGGACTATAACAACGACGAGGCTTTGCAGTATCTCAATTCGATATATTCCTCCGACCAGGCCCTCGGAGAGCTCTTAGACTATTTCAGAAACAAGGATCAGGAAGTTATCATCGTGTTCTTCGGCGACCACTTTCCTCACATCCTCTCCTTTACCGAGTACCTTTACGGGAGCAAGGTCGAAAACCTTGATGTCGAGGAGTATTCAAGGCTGAGGCAGACGCCCTTCTTTATCTGGAGCAACAAGGGCACCGAGGCCAGAGAGATAGATTATATCAGCCTTAACTACCTCTCCAACGAGCTTATGGATGTTGCAGGGCTGCCAAAGGCGCCCTATCAGCAGGAGCTTGACAAGGTGAGAGAGAAGATACCCAGCATAAGCTCCTTCGGCTACCGCACGGACGACGGCAAATGGCACGAGTCCACCGAGACCGCAGAGGGCTATGAGGATATCCTCAACGACTACAAGACCATGCAGTATTACAGGATCTTCGACCAGTATAAGGACAACTGATATTTAGGTTATTTTAAGGAAGCTATGGTATATTGACCATATCACACGGTAAACCTCGGCAAAAAGGCGGATGCTTATGAACGATAAAGACACCACCCGGATATATATAGTCATTCCCGCCTTTGAGCCGGACGAAAAGCTCATCGACGTGGTGAACGAGATCAAGCAGCAGCTCGACTGCAGCGTTATCGTCGTCAATGACGGCAGCGGCAAGAGCTTTGACAAGATATTTGAAAGCTGCAAGGACAAAGCAGAGGTCATCTCCTATGAGAACAACGGAGGCAAAGGCCATGCTCTCAAGACCGCTTTCAAAGCGATAAAGGAAAAGGGCGGCAGCTGTGTGATAGTCACCGCAGACGCCGACGGCCAGCACAAGACCCCGGACATCGTGAGGGTCGCAAAGGCGGCGAAAGAAAACCCCGGCAAGCTCATTATGGGGTGCAGACACTTTACCGGAAAGATACCGCTTCGCAGCCGCTTCGGGAACTCCGTCACAAAAAAAGTCTATTCCTTTGCCGCAGGCGTAAAGGTCAGCGACACGCAGACGGGCCTTCGGGGCTTTGACAGCTCTATGCTGGACTTTATGTGCGGCATAAGCGGCGAGAGATATGAGTATGAGATGAACGTGCTGCTGGAATGTCCGAAGGAGGGCATAGACTTTTTTGAGGTTCCTATCGACACCGTTTATATCGGCGGCAACGAAAGCTCACACTTCAATCCGCTGAAGGATTCCATCAGGATATACAAGGATATACTAAAGTTCTCCTGCTCGTCGCTTTTAAGCTTCTTTGTGGACTACATCCTGTATACGGTGTTCATACTCATAACCAAGAATCTGAATATGTCGAATATCCTTGCCAGGGTCATAAGCTCCTGCTTCAATTTCACAATGAACCGCAGGTTCGTTTTCCGCCACAAGGATAAGCTGCTGCCCGCAGCGATAAAGTATTTCACCCTGGCGGCCTTCATCCTTGCGGCCAACACGGTGCTTCTGAACCTTCTGGTAGATAACGTTATACACAATGAATTTATCTCAAAGATAATAGTAGAGGCGCTTCTGTTTATGATAAGCTGGGTGGTCCAGCGAAGCGTCGTATTCAAGAACAGAAAGAGGACAGTGAAAACAGATGGCTGAAAAAAGAAAAATGCTGCCGGTCTGGGGCGTGGTGCTTCTGGACATCGCCCTGACAGCCGCAGGCATAGGCGTTTATATGCTGTTTGACTATGTTATGCCCCAGAAGCTCTCTGTGAAGACCGAGGTGGTGGCAACGGTCGACAGCAGCGCCGACACCTTTGCGCTGCCGGATGAGAAAACAGACTCACAGAGCGAGCAAACGGATGAAAGCGAGACCGAGTCCGCTGTGAGCGACCACGACCTGGGAGTGGACAGCAAGGCCTCCAACCGTGGAACGGTGGAGCCTAAGAGCCAGAACGGCAAAAGGAACCTTTCAAACAAAAACACCTATGATGTGGAGTCCGACAAGAACCTTTTCTCCAGCATCAACGGTGAGGAAGCCGAGTCGGAGCTTCTGGGCACCACAAGAACAGACAATTCAGTGGTGTCGGTCTACAAGCGCTCGATAGGCGAGGGCGATGAGAAGATAACCTATTTTGTGGCGGACGTTTATGTGTCCAATGTAAGCGAGATAAAGACCGCCTTTGCCGATGACAGCTACGGCAAGAACATCAAGGACAGCGTTTACAATATGGCGGTTGACAACAATGCCATATTTGCAATAAACGGCGACTACTACGGCAACGCCGAGGAAAGCATAGTTATCAGAAACGGTGTAAAATACCGTGACAGCGCAAGCGAGACAGATGTGCTGGTGCTGTTCACAGACGGCGTTATGAGGACATATCTGCCGGAGGAGTTTGACATCGATGCGGTCATTGCCCAGGGAGCATGGCAGGCCTGGAACTTCGGACCGGCGCTCCTTGACGGAGAGGGCAACGTGCTTGACACCTTCAACACCACGTCCTACTTAAACAGCAAGAACCCCCGTTCGGCGGTGGGCTATGTGGAGCCCGGACACTATGTGTTCGTGACCGTTGACGGCCGTGACAAAGGCTATTCCAGCGGTGCGACCCTCAGCGAGCTGGCGGCTATCCTTTCAGACGAGGGCTGTATCTACGGATATAACCTTGACGGCGGAAAGAGCGCCATGATGTATTATGACGGCGAGATAATAAATGAGCCCGACGGCGGCGGAAGAGACATAAGCGACATTATCTATGTGAGCAAATAGGAGGGCTGAAAGTGAAACGACTGGCGAGGCTGATCCCTCATTTTTCCATAGCTCTTGCGGGGATGTTCATTACCTTCTGGATACTTGACATCATAAATCCCACAATGAATTTCACGGGACGCAAGCTTTCAAACAAGCTCCTGCTTGTGTTCTGCATCCTGGCGATAGTGACCTCCGCCATAGCGATATACTATGAGCGAAAGGCAAGAGCCGAACAGTATAAGGCTCAGGAAAAAGAGAACGAAGAATAAACAAAAGTGCAAAAAACGGTACCTCACCCCGAAGGGGGTGAGGTACCGTTTTATCGCCTGAAGCTATTGTGCAACAACCGCTTATTGTTTGGTTTACTGTTCTATATATGCCGAGCCGTAGTTTATATAGTTATATACCATCTGTGACGCCAGAGCGTACTGATAGAACTCGTCAAGCCCGGTGCCCGGGACCTTGGACATGATGACCAGGATGTAATCCGCTTCCGGAGAATAAACTATCGCAGCGTCATGGGAATAATCCTCGATCTCTCCGGTCTTGTTGGCTACCTCCGAGCCGTAGGGCACACCGGCAGGTATCTTGTCACGGTAGTGCTGCTCGAAGAGCATCTTGAGTATCTTTTCAGATGCGTCCTTCGACACATATTCACCGTTATAGATGTCCTCAAGCGCCTTGCCCACATCTGACGGGCAGGTCTGGTTGGGAGCATCAGAGGTGGTAAGCCCCTCTGCGTTCTCGGCAGGCAGAAGACCGTGATACTGTTTTGTGTTGATGTATCCGTTCTCCTTGCACCATTCGTTTATATAGGTCTTTCCTATGGCCCAGACCATAGTATTAAAAGAGATATTGTTGCTGTTCTGCACCATAGAATAAATGGTGTCGTAATAATCGTCCTCACTTATCTCGCCGTCCTCTATCTTCTGATAGCAGGCACCTGCGCAGAAAAGCTTTATCATGCTGGCAGGATAATAGGGTCTGTCATTGATGACAAGGCGGTCGCCTGTCTTCAGGTTCTTCACATAGAACGACCACTCTCCAGGCATGGATGCGGCAAAATCCAGAAGACTCTGTTTAAGCCCCGCAAGCTCGCCTGCTCCTGCTTCATCGGTCTTAGCCGGCTCCGGCTCATCGTCCTTCGAGCTGGTGTCGGCTTTTTTATCGTTTGGTGTATCGGCTGTTTCGGTCTCGTTTTCCTGCGCCTCTTGGGCCATCGAGGACGAGCTTATACGCTTTACGCTCTCATTATCGTCATTGCCGTTGAGCAGACCCGAGACCAGCATTATAAAGAACATCGTGACAAGCGTGGTAACGCCTATCGCTATCAGTCTGAAACGTTCAGGACCCATTTTTTCCTTTTGTCTGTCCTTTATCTCCTTCACCCGTCCGGCAAGTGCTTTTGCCTTTTGCGTGAAGGTCTCTTTGCCGTTCATAGTTCTCCTTCTTTCTTCTTTTCTTAGAACTCCATAATAGTATATCACAAAAATTGACAAAAGTAAACTGTTTTCTGCTTTTTTATCCCAAACGCCGGCTGCTGTCATCAAAAATGAGAAGCAATCGTCCTCAGCAGCTCTTTCAGTGCTCCCGAAATGCCTTTTTCCTTTACGTTCTCCTCAGTTATCTTTTCGCAGACACCCACGGTGTCATCAAAGTCTTTCTTCACCGCTTCGCTCTCCGAGCATTTATACATCAGTGCTCCGCACTCATAGTCATAGTACAGGCTCCTGCCGTCGATATTCGCAGAGCTTACCAGACACAGGTCATCATCGGCGATGCACACCTTTGAATGGACGAACCCCGGCGAATACTCATAAAGCTCGACGCCCATATCCACAAGCTCCTGATAATAGGTCCTGACAGCGTCACCGACGGTCTTATTGTCGCTGGTGCCGGGAACGATGAGCTCTATCTTCACTCCCCTGTCCGCCGCTTCCTGAAGGGCAGCCATTACCCTTTCATTGGGAATGAAGTATGGCACCATTATTTTAAGCTGCTTTTCGGCGCTGTTTATCATATCAAGATATATCTTCTCGCAGACAGGAGCTTCATCAAAGGGCGAATCAGAAAACGGCAGTATGAAACCGTTTTTCTCATCCTCGCTGTCATACTCTGTGAAAAACTCGCTTATATCCCTGTCCTCGCCGTAGATGTCCCACACCTGCAAGAACATTGCGGTAAAGCTGTTGACGCAGTTTCCCTCGACACGCAGGAAATTGTCCTTCAGTTCGCCGTAGGGCTTGACTATCCCTATATACTCGTCCGAGATATTGGCGCCGCCCGTATAGGCCACCCTGCCGTCGATAACGGTTATCTTTCTATGGTCACGAAGGTTCGACCTGCTGGCGCCCTTTTCTGTCAGGGGAGAAAATGCCCTGAACTGCGCTCCGCTCTCTTCCAGCCTGTCCTGATACTCGGGAGATTCGTCATAGTCAAAATAAAGCCCGTCGCAAACCACCCTGACGATAACGCCCTCTTTGGCCTTCTGTGTCAGTATCTCTTCCACACGGTCCCACATATCGCCCTCGTCGATAATGAAATACTCTAAAAATATAAAATGCTCGGCGCTTTCAAGATCGTCGAGCATAGCCTTATAGCCTTCTTTTGTGTTACCGAAATACTTTACAGAGCCGGCCGCATAGATCGGATAAACGCCTGTTTTATTAAGAGCCTGATAGCTCGACAGCATTGCCGCAGAGTCAAGAGCATCGCTGCTTTCAAGGCCGGTCTGGGAAAGAGCTTCACCGGCGCTTTGTACAGCCTCCTCAGCCTTCTGTGAGATGTCCCTCTCATCGGTGCTGTCGGCTTCGCTTTGCGCTGTGCTCTCGGGCCCGGAAGTATCTTCGCTCTGATCCGCAGAGGACACCTGTGCCTGTGAGGAGCTGCTGTCGGGAACGGAGGCCGGCTTGCCGGACTCGCTGTCATTGTCGCTTACAAACATAAACAGAAGCACCGCTCCCGCAAAAAGCAATACGGCAGCAAATATTATAAGCTTTATCAGTGTTCCCTTTTTCATATTATCACCTCTGAGACAATGCCGCTGCGCTTCAGACAAAATGGATGATGAGCCTTACGGCTGCGGCGATGAACATAAGCATAGCAGATGAACCCATCATAAGCTGGTTCGTCCAGAATATATCGTTTGAGGTCGCATCCCTTTCGGAGTTACCTATCTTTCCACGCTTTACAAGCTCGCCCCTGACATAATAGTCTCCGCCGAGTGACAGCTCCAGCGCACCTGCACACACCGACTGGGTCTGAGCAGCATTCGGACTTGGAGAATGGCGCTTGTCCTTGCAGTAGACATCCCAGGCTTTCTTTACGGAAAGACCAAGTATTGCACTGTCCAGGAGCATAAGCATAGCACATATCCTTGCAGGGATGAATACCAGCACATCGTCAACTATGGCTGCTGCCCTGCCGAAATGTTTATACTTTGCGTTCTTGTGTCCCACAGCGTTGTCAAGGATGTTCACGGTCCTGCAAAGGAACCCTGCCGCACCGCCGAAAAGCGCACACCAGAATATGGGCGCCACCACCTTATCGGATGCGTCCTCGGCAACGGTCTCCACTGTTGCCTTTATAACGCTCTGCATATCAAGATCGCTGGTGTCTCTCTTGGTCATACCGGAAAGTCTTTTTCTTGCTCCCGACAGGTTCTCGCCCTTGACCGCCCTCATAACGCTCTCGGAAGAGGTCCTGAGACCCCTTACCGAAATGGACGACCAGCAGAGCAGACCCTCAACAAGTATGCCCAGCATATTGTTGACACTGTAGCAGATAACAAGGAGGATAGCCGAAAGTCCGCCGACTATTATCATTACCGCACACACAAGCATAACTCCGCCCATCTGCTGAGCCTCGTCGGCTCTCTTATAGCTGTGGCGAAAAGCCTGATCCAGCTTTTTTATCAGCACAGCCACCAGCTTCTGGGGGTAGATCACTATATCGGGATCTCCGAACAGCATATCCAGCGCAAAGCCCAGCGCCAGTGCTGCCAGCGAATTCAACAGCATAAAATAACGTTCCTTCCATTTTTTCGATATACATTTGCATTATATCATAAAATAATATTGTTTTCAAGTCCTTTTGCCGCCCAGCCCACAATTTTTTATCTGACCGCAAATGTATATCTTAAAAACGGCTATTCTCCGCTGCCGCTCTTTGTCTCTGAGGTGTCAGGAGCACGCCTTTTTCCGCACTCGGGGCAGTAATTAAGCGAGTTTCCGCTGTGGCCGCACTTAGGACAGGTCCAGCCCTGCTGCTTTGGCATCTGGACATTGGGGTTGAAGCTGTTCATCATGCCCATGGCGATAAAGCCCATCATAGGCATACCGCCGCCTGTCATACCGAACATCATGCCGCCGGAAAAAGGATCGGCTGTCCTGGATACGAGATCGTCCTCTGTCTGCGCCGAGCGCAGGATATCAAGGATCTCGTCAATCACTCCGCCCTTGCCCTGGCCACGGACCTCTCTCACATCTATCCTGCGCTGGGTAAAGCCCCGGCCGCCTATGTCGCTGTCATCGAAGATCAGGGTTATGATCTCCATATAGCTGCGGTCGGCAGGAGCCAGCCTTCCGCTGAAGCGCAGAGCCGCCCACGCAGCCATGTTTTCACGCTCAACTATCTCCCCCAGCCTTTCAAGCAGGCTGTCATCAGCAGAATAGACGCTGGTGGTCTTCTGCCCTCCCGAGGGCTTGCGCTCAACATGGAGCAGGGGTCTCTGCCTTGTGCGCTCGAGAGACATCTCGCTGAGGGAATCCGTGCCGAACATCCAGGCCGTTGTGAAAGCGCTCCAGCAGAACGATAAAAGCCTGCCGTGCTTCTCGGGCGTTTTTGCCAGCTGCTCGATAGTTACGATATTATCCATTTTCCGTGACCTCCTTCTGATAAGGATTTATCGCTTCGTCTATGCAAACATAATATCACATAACTCCAAAAAAATCAACCAGGCGTGTGCGCCTGGACCCAATTCCCCCACCCATCCCGGCTTCGCACGAACTAACAGTACCTCCCCGCCCTCCCCGGAGGGGAGGGGGTAGGCTTTGTCTAGGCTTTTCAATAGTCACACTGCGTGAACCTTGGGAAAGAGTCTAAATTGTCCGTTACATAACTATGCAGTTGATCCGCCAGGGATTTAGCCGTGCGGCGAGCACCAAGGGCAAAGCCGTGCGGCGAGAAACTTAAAAGTCATAACAGAGTTCAGCCCCGAGCCAGACTAAGCCCTGACCCTCACAAGGCGGTGGGCGAGGGCTTTGGGTCCAGGCGTACACGCCTGCCTGCGTGAACCTTGGAAGATAGCTGAAATGTCTGTTTCACAACAAGCCTTAGCCCCGAGCCAAATAAAGCTTTGATTTCCCACAAAGCTGTGGGCGAGGGCTTTGGGTCCAGGCGTACACGCCTGGCGGCGAGCACCGCAGCTAACATTTAATTTGCACTGAGATTTAAGAGTTACTCTCAAATGTTAAATAAGTGTAAAACACGCTGCTGCGCTGTTGACAGGGCGTGTTGAGGGTGGTATAATTTGATTTTGAGAGTTACTATCAAAAAGAGAGGGGCGGTCTTATGGCAAAATACAATACCGTACAGCGGGACAGACTGCTGGACTTTCTTTATGAGAACAAAAGCAAAGCTATGACTGTGGCGGAGATCACCGCCAGCATAAAACAGTCAGGCGGCAAATGCCCTGCCGAGAGCACGGTTTACCGGCTCATCAAGGAGCTTGTGGCAGAGGGCGTCGTCAAGCGGACGGTCAACGGCATCGGCAGAGAGTTCCTTTATCAGCTTGTCGATGACGAGGGCTGCAAGGAGCATCTGCATATGAAATGCAAGGAGTGCGGCAGGATGCTGCACATGGATAAAGAAATGAGCGAAAAGCTGATAAACACATTAAGCGAGCACGAAGGCTTCTGCATTGACAGGAAAATGGTGCTCACAGGTGTGTGCAGCGATTGCGCTAAGGAGCAGCAGCCGTAATAATACATTAAAAAAAGGAGGGACTCAAAATGAAAAGTATGAAGCTTCGGATAGTTTCTATAATATCCGCAGTTATCTTCTGTGCTGTCATTCTGGGCTCTCTTGCTTTTATTGCGGCCGAGGCAGACCACGATTGTCAGGGAGACGGCTGTGCTGTCTGCGAGATGATAAAGCACTGCCAGCAGATGATAGAGACTCTGGGCGCTGCAGCCGGAGCTTGTGCTGTCCGGGCCGCATTTATAATGACAGCTGTCGCTGTCCTGGTTATTTGTCAAACGGTCAATAACACATATACACTAATATCGTTAAAGGTGGAGCTTCTGGATTAGATCACAGCATACCGCACAGGAAAGCTATGCCCTTTTATAAAGGGTATGGCTTATTATGCTATTATGATCTGATACGGAGGTTTTTTATTATGTTCAATTTCAAAAAAACAGCAGCGGCGCTCATCTGTTCGGCGCTGGTAATGACAGCAGCTGCCGGCTGCGGTTCATCGGAGACAAAGAAGGACGGCAAGATCAGTGTCGTATGCACTATCTTTCCGGAGTATGACTGGGCAAGAGAGATAATGGGCGACAAGGCGGATGATGCCGAGATAACCTACCTGCTGGACAGCGGTGTGGACCTTCACAGCTATCAGCCCACAGCAGAGGATATTCTCAAGATATCTTCCTGCGACGTGTTCATCTACGTCGGCGGAGAGTCTGACGAATGGGTAGAGGACGCACTGAGCGAAGCCACCAACAAGAAGATGAAGGTCATCAACCTTATGAACGTCCTGGGTGACGACGCTAAGGAAGAAGAGCTCAAGGAAGGAATGCAGGGCGAAGAAGAGGAAGAGGAAGAAGGCGAAGGCGAAGAGGAAGAGAAGGAATACGACGAGCATATCTGGCTTTCCCTCAAGAACGCTAAGGTGCTCTGCGGCGAGATAGAGAAGAACCTTGCTGCGGTAGACCCCGACAACGCTGACACCTATAAGAAGAACCTCGATGCTTATACCGCAAAGCTTGACAAGCTGGACGGCGACCTGACTTCTCTTACCAGCCAGGCAAAGCAGAAGACCCTTATCTTCGGAGACAGGTTCCCCTTCCGTTACTTTGTAGATGATTACGGCCTTGATTATTATGCCGCATTCATAGGCTGCTCGGCAGAGAGCGAAGCAAGCTTTGAGACTATAGCTTTCCTCGCAGAAAAGACCGAGGAGCTAGGCGTCGATACAGTTTATACCATTGAGAACTCCGACGGAAAGATAGCTCAGGCAGTGGTTGATGCCACAGAGAGCAAGGACCAGAAGATAGTTTCTCTCAATTCTGTTCAGTCGGTGTCCAAGGAAGATATCGAAAAGGGCGTTTCTTATCTCAGCCTTATGCAGGAGAACTATGAGACGCTGAAAGCAGACCTGGGATAGGCCCTGCATAATAAGGAGTGAACATTGTTGGAAAGTCAGATAGAGTGTAAGAATGTAACACTTGGATATGACGGCAGCGCCGTTATAAAGGGACTGGATTTCAAGGTGAACAGCGGCGATTATCTGTGCATCCTGGGCGAGAACGGCTCGGGAAAAAGCACGCTGATAAAAGCGCTGCTGGGACTTATAAACGTTATGGACGGCAGTATAAACTGGGGAGACGGCGTCAGCGCCAAGCAGATAGGCTATCTGCCGCAGCAGACACTGGTCCAGAGGGATTTCCCGGCTTCCGTCAGAGAGATAGTTATCTCCGGCTGCCTTTCAAAATGCGGCCTGAGACCCTTTTATAACAAGGAAGAAAAGGCGCAGGCCAGGGACGCTATGGAGCAGCTTGGCATAACCGACCTTTCAAAGCGCTGCTACCGTGAGCTTTCCGGCGGCCAGCAGCAGAGAGTCCTGCTTGCCCGTGCCCTTTGCGCAGCCAGCAGGCTGCTGCTTCTGGATGAGCCGGTGACCGGTCTTGACCCGAAGGCCCAGCTGGACCTTTACGAGCTCATCAACGAGCTCAACAAGAAAGGCATCACCATTATAATGGTCTCCCACGATGTTCACAGCTCCGTTAAATACGCAAGCCACATACTTCATATCGGCGCAAAGGAGCAGCTGTTCTTCGGGACAAAGGAGAGCTATCTTGAAAGCAGGATAGGAAAGTCCTTTATGATAGCGGAAGGGGGCGAGGACGATGACTGAGCTTATGGACAAGCTTGCCTATTACTTCACCTTCCCCTTCGTAAAATATGCGTTCATAGTGGGGCTGCTGATAGCGCTGTGCTCATCGCTCCTGGGCGTCACACTGGTGCTCAAGCGCTTTTCCTACATCGGAGACGGCCTGTCTCACGTTGCCTTCGGCGCTATGAGCGTTTCAACGGTGCTGAGCGTTACGCTAAAAAGCGCCGCAAAGGGAGAGAGCGCCTTTTCCCACAAGCTGGCGGTGTTCCTTGAGGACACCAACGGTATGCCGCTTATCCTGCCGATAACGATAATTGCGGCTGTACTCCTCCTTAAAACGGGAGCCAACAAAAAGATAAACGGCGATGCCGCAATAGCAATGATCTCGGTGGGGTCTCTTGCCGTGGGATATATGCTGGTCAATCTGTTCTCCGCTTCGGCAAACATCTCGGGAGACGTTTGCAGCACGCTTTTCGGCTCCACATCCATCCTCACCCTGCGTTCGGGAGAGGTGATACTGAGCATAATAATGGCGGCAGTGGTCATCGCACTGTTCATCCTGTTTTACAACAAGATATTCGCCGTTACCTTTGATGAGAACTTCTCAAAAGCCACAGGCGTCAAGGCGGATGCCTACAACCTGCTGGTGGCAGTGATAACCTCTCTCATCATCGTTGTGGCGATGAACCTTGTGGGCTCGCTGCTCATATCGGCGCTTATAATCTTCCCTGCTCTTTCGGCTATGCGCCTTTTCAAAAGCTTCAAAAGCGTAATAGTCTGCTCGGCGGTAACATCCGTTCTCTGTGCAGCTCTTGGTATAATCGCATCTATCCTTTTCTCGACCCCTGTGGGCTCGACTATCGTCTGCGCAGATCTTGCAGTGTTTATAGTGTTCAGCCTTATTTCGGCTGTCAAGAGGAGGTAACAAAATGAAAAAACAGATCGCAGTTCTTTCTGTCACAGCTCTCCTGCTTTCGGGCTGTGCTGCCGACACTTCAAAGATCGACAGCCTTGCTAAAAAGGACAGCTCGTCCTTTGTGAGCATGAAGGATATTACAAGTGACAGCAGCTCATCTGCCGTGACCCAGTCCCCCACAGAGACCCAGCCGGAAACTCCGGCCGAGACACAGCCTTCGGACAGCGGTGAGCTTGATGTTGACCTTACGCAGATGGACTCAAACATGGTCTACGCCCAGGTATTTGACATGGTGACAGACCCCTCACGTTATCTGGGCAAGCGCATTAAGGCCAAGGGCACCTTTGCCCACACAGAAGCCAACGGCAAGCATTACTTTGCGGTGTTCATGTCGGACGCTGCGGCCTGCTGTCAGCAGGGACTTGAATTTGAGCTGACAGGCGAGCACAGCTATCCCGAGGATTATCCCGAGCTTGACAGCGAGATAGTCGTTGAGGGCATCTTCAACACCTACAAAGAGGGCAATAACACCTACTGCCAGCTTAAGGACGCAACAATGATCTCCCCTGCCTGACTCACAGGGCGCAGACAACAAACAAATACAGAAAAACAGCACGCTGCTTTGTTTCCAAGCAGTGTGCTGTTTTTTGTTTCTTATTAAGTTTTCCCGCCGACTCTTACCAGTTAGTTGCAATATCTATCTGGTTGTGATTGGATGCTGCGAAGGAACCAGTGTCGCAGACAAGTGCGGTTCCGAGAGATGTCTCTACAAGAGTTCCTCTCTTTCTTACACTAAGATCAGCTGCTACCATTATGTAGTTGCCAAGCATCTTGCAGCCGTCTTCTCTTACCCAGTAAGGATAGTTTTCCTCATCGAAGCCCATGTTTCTCATTACGGAAACAACGCCGCTCATATTGAGGTTGTAATAGGTCTCCTTGCCGGAGGGTCCGTAGTAGACACCGCTGAATGAGGTAAGGTGTCCGCTGCTGTTCCAGTCAGGATCGATTATCGGGTTCTTGTAAAGTCCGTCGTCCTCAGTGGTGGTCTTTGCCGCTGCTGCAGGCTTTGCTGCTGCGGGCTTCTCGGTCTCTGTGGTCTCAGAGGATGTATCTTCTGTATCAGCAGGCTCTTCTTCAACTTCTTCTGCCTGCTCTTCCTCATAAACAACAACTTCTACAGCTGCTGCCTGAGCCTCTGCCTCTTTGCGAGCCTGCTCTTCAGCAGTCTTCTTCGCTTCGAGGGCTTTTTTCTCTTCTTCTGCCTTCTTCTTGGCCTCTGCGGCAGCCTTTGCTTCTGCTGCCTTCCTGATAGCTGTGTCTTCGTTGCGAAGGATAATGTTGCTGTCTGCAAGTACATCCTGTACGAAGGTAGCTACCTCTTCAACATTGTTCTCTTTGTTTTCAGGCTCTTCTGTAACAGCCTTGGCCATATAAGAGGGGTTCTTGATTACTGCAGTTGTGCTTGGTTCCAATGTCTTCGGCGATCTGAAAATTCTCGTCTTGCCGATCTCTACTGAATCTGCCGACAAAGCAAACACGCTGATAGCCATAGTGGATGCGCAAATAAGTGAGGCTATCTTGATCTTGCCTGTGGTTTGCATAACTAAAATAACACTCCTTTTTCAGTCAGGAGATATTCCCGGATATCCCGTATTGGACGTCCTTCTCTATCTCGAAACTTATTATATCATGTATTATACCACAAGTTGTTACCGATTTGAAGCTTTTCAAATAATTTTCTTAACCGATTTGTAACACTGACCAAATTGAGGGAAAAATTTCAGCAAATTTGTGCACATTCGTGCATGAATTGTTACGATTTATTAAATTGATATATTTATGCCGTAAAGGCAAAATATCTTCATAATGGCCTAAAACAGGCATTTTTTGTCGGTTTTAAGCGTAAAAACGAGCCCAATTTTTTACCCACAAAGCGATTACAAATTGTAATTTTTGCTGTAGCCTTGTGTAACCATAACTGACCAAAAAAAGACACCCCCGAAAAATGTCGGGAGTGCCTTTGCTGTTTCATATCTTCGGATAGAGCTGTCTGAAAAGCTCCTTTCTTGAAAACGTCGTTTCGCCGCCGGGCTCGATATCAAGGATGTATTTGTCATAACAGTTGATTATCGTGGTGCCGCTGGGGTGTCTTAGTACCCTCTTGAAGCGGCTGCCGTAGGTGGCGTGGACATGGCCGTGGAGCATATATTTCGGGCGGCACTTTTCAAGCAGCCTGTTGAAGCACTCGAAGCCCTTGTGGGGTATATCCTCAAGGTCGCCGTAGCCTCTGGCAGGCGAATGTGTGACCAGCAGGTCGAAGCCGCCGTTTCTGACTATGGAGCGCCTTGACTTTTTGATGCGCTTCAGCATCTCCTTCTCGGTATACATATAAGGTCCTATGCCATAGCGCATTGAACCGCCGAAGCCGAGGATGCGCAGATCCTTATACTTATACACCTTTCCGTCCAGCAGCTCGCAGCCCTCGGGCGGGCGCTTTTCATAGCGGCTGTCGTGGTTGCCCGGAACATAGAGCACCGGCACCCTGCCCATTGTGACCAGAAACTCGAGATACTCGGCTCGCAGATCTCCGCAGGAAATGATAAGGTCGATCCCGTCAAGCTTATCGGGGGTGAAATAGTCCCACAGATATTTAGATTCTTCGTCAGCTATAACAAGGATCCTCATAACTCCTCCTAGATAAGATCAGAGTCGATGTTTTCGTTGAACCAGTCCATAAAGGCGATATCGCCTGTTTTGAGCGTCTGTCTCTCCACGGAAACGCCGGGCTTCTTGTCGATCTCGGCCTGATAAACAGTGCCGTCTGCTGTGTGCAGCTCTCCGGTAAAGGGATCAAAGCCGCCATTGACTATCGCCGTCTTGAAAAACGCCAGCATCTTATTTGTCTGATAGCTGATCCTGCTCACTCTTATATCCACAACACCGGTAGAAAGGCCGAACCAATAGCTGGCAGCGTTATGTGTTTTCATCTCGTCGCCCAGCTCCCAGGCGCCCGAAAGAACAGATTGGACTATCTGAACATAATACTTGCCCCAGCTGAAATAAGGAGCGCCTATATACTTGTCCTTCTCCTCATCCATACGGAAAAGTCCCGGGCGGCTCATAAGGTCTGCCTGACCCTCATAATCAAAGTCGGCATAATACCTTATCCCCTTTTGTTTCCATTCATCACGCAGAGCGTCGATGCTCTCGCCGCAGCCAAGCACTACCCTGCATTCGGGGTCCAGCAGGGACACGCCCACCGCAAAGGCATTGAGGACTCTCTTGCTCATATTGTCAAGGTTTCTTGTAAGATATCCTATCTTTCTTTCTCCGCCCACGCCGTCACGCAGCTGTGTGTCGGCCGCAAGGACGCCCATAAGGAAGGCAGCCTCATAAAGCTTTCCGTGATAATATCTCAAGGACGAATGCTTCTGACCCACCGAGCAGCAGAGTATCTTTGCCGAGGGGTTCTTTACAGCCGCTTTGAGAGCGTCGGGTATCATTGAGGGTGACACTGCAAATATTATCTCGTTCTTATCGGCGATCGCTCGCTCGATAGTCTCCTCAGTGGTCATCTCGCCTGTGCAGTAGCTTGTGGTCACAACGTTCTCATCGGTCATCTGCTCAACATACAGCCTTCCGGCCTCATGGCTGTCCGTCCAGCGTGACAGCTCGGGGTCAGCGTCATAGATAAACGCAGCCTTCAGCGGCGACTGGGCAGTATACTTCTTCTTGCCCTGGATAAACTGTCTGAACCGTGAGGTCTTCTGCTCGGCCGCCTCCGGAGCAGAGTCCAGGAAAGCGATATCGTCCGAGGTGACAGCCGAGAGCTCCGAGCTTGCAAGCTTGATGTTCTTGATTATCTGCTCCTCGGTATCCCTGAACAGAGTCTTCATCGGGAATATGGAGATATACATAAGGAACGCTTCCGAAAGCGCCCTGTCGTCATCTATCTTCAGAACGCTCCTGCACTTCTTGCAGAAGCTGAAATAAGCAAGCTTCAGCTCGCTGCACACTGACTCCGGCCATTTCTTATCGAGGTCACGTCCCAGCAGGTCGGCCAGCTTTTCATAGCTTCCCACCTCGGTAAACACGATATAGATATTCTTCGTTGCCGCATAAAAGCGCAGATACTCGCTGTAGACTTTATATTCCTTGGTGTCCGAAGGCTTAGGCATTATGCGTCTTACATCCGCAAGGATAAACTCCATATCGCCGAAACGGGAAACAGACACACGCTTGTTTCCCTCCTGGACATAGTAGTTGTTCATATACTCATAGACCTTTATAGCGTCTCTTATGCCCTCATTCATAAAGGAATCATAGAGGTTCGACCACTTTGTGGCAAACTCGCTCCCCTCTTCAAGCAGGGGCATAAAGTTATTTGCAAAGGCAGAGTTGCGGCCGGCTTCCTTGTTTCCGATTATCCTTTTTACAGGCAGCTCCAGAAGACCCAGCCTGACCTCGCTGGAAGCAGACCTGACCTCGGGCATCTCGTCAAGTATCGGCAGATAAGGGTCGATCCCCTTTTTCTTTGCCTCCCTGACGGCTTCCTCCGCAAGCTTCTTTGCGGCTTTATAATCTTCTCTCATAAGCTACCTCCTCTGTATTGTGATTGCGTTGTATCCTACACCTTTATCGTTAGCACATTAAGGCCCAGGACATAGTTATAATCCATTTCCTTGCTTATCCTGCACACCATCCTGATACCGATATTGTGAGTAACATCGTCAGGCTTGAAAAGCTTTGCAAACTCCTTCGGGTCAAAGGGCTTGCAGCTGTCCTTGAAGCGTATCAGGATCTCGTCCTTTTTATAGACGACCCTGATATCTATGCTGTTTTTCCTGTCCTTTTCAAAGCCGTGATCCACAATATTGCCTGCCATCTCCTCGATACACAGGCCGCTGTAAAATGCGTGCTTGTAGACCACGCCGTGATCGGTACAGAAGTCAAATACCCTCTGGGAGGTATCCAGCACATCGTCCTGATTCGTTACGGAGATATCCAGCCTGTCCTCCTCGGGAACGCCGAAGTCCGGTCTTATGACCAGCAGGTCCTCCAGGCTTGTGGGGAGCTTTCCGTTTACCCATACCGAATAGAGGATGATAGCTGCTGTGGTATAATAGCCGGCCAGAGGCTGGGCTATCCATATACCCATAGCGCCCATGAAAGGAGCAAGTATCAGCGAGCTCAGACACACGCCGATGACTCCGTCTATAACGGAAATGATATTTACTATCTTCATCCTGTCCGAGCACTGGTAGTAGTTAAGGAATACCACACAGAAAGCGCTAAGCGGCATCGAGATCGGGAAGATGCGGAAATACTGCAAAGCCAGCCTGTATACCTCGGAGCCGGGGTCGCTGTAGAAAAAGCTTGTGAAAAGCGGTGCTAACAGAATGGATATCGCTGCCGCACCGGCAACAAGACCGACACCCTTTGTAAGGGCTGTCTTCATTATCATAAGAAGGCCTGCTCTGTCTTCCTCGCCGTAATAAACGCTTGCCAGAAGCCTTGTGGCCGAAGCCACGCCGGCTGTCACCGCATAGTAGACACAGCCGAAGGTCCCCACCGACGCAAAGGCCGCCAGTGCGTTCCTGCCTGCAAAGCGAAGTATCATCTGGTTGAGGGCAAGGCCTCTGACTGTCAGACAAAGCTGGACTATGGCGCCTGGTATGCCTATCTTTATCATCGGTGCAAGATAGGAAAGATCAAGCCCCTTGATACTGAAACGAACGGCAGACTTGCCTGTGAAATAATAGCTTGCCTGAACGATGCAGAAAAGCCAGCTGCTTATAGTAGTGGAAAGGCCGAGACCGAACATCCCCAGAGAGAATACCCTGACGAACAGGAGGTTTAGAGCCACATTCGAGACCGCCATAACGGCGATACCCACATAGGTGCGCTTTTCCTGCTGCTCCAGCTGAAGGAACACCGACAGCTGTGCGGATATCATAGTCCCGGTTATACCGAAGGACATTCCCCTGAGATACTGCGCCATATCAGCCGCAGTCTTCGTATCGGCGCCGAGTATGCCGCCGACAAGAGACGGCGCAAACAGACAAGGCAGCGCTATCACTCCCGAGAACGCAAGCGTCACTAAAAGATCGAGCGAGAACACCTTGCCGGTCTTGTCAAGCTCGCCCTTGCCTATAAACTGTCCGCACATTATCTGCGAGCCGCCCAGCATGACCGCATTTACGGTGTCGGTGAATTTTAGCAAAGGCAGATAAAGCCCTATAACGCTGATCGCTATGGGGCCTATGAACCGGCTTGCTATCGCACCGTCGATTATGGAGTTTATGCTTCCTATAGCCACCAGTATTATCTGGACAGGCAGAAGACGGAAGAACAATCTTGTTATGATCTTGGAATCACCCATATCGGTTCCTCTTTTTCATCAGTATTCGATAGGTAAGAATTCGGTAAAGCCTGTCACCTCAAAGATCTCCAGGATCTCGTCATTTGCATTGAATATCTTCATCGAGCCGCCTCTTCTGTCCATTTCCTGGGTGGCGGTTATGAGCATTCTCAGTCCTGCCGAGGAGATATAAACAACGTTCTTGAAATCAAAGTCAAGAGCCTTGACCTCATCGGGCATAGACAGCACTGTCTTTTCGATCTCGGGCGCTGTCTTTGCGTCGATCCTACCGGTTATTGTGACAGTGAACTTGTTCGCTGTATGAAGAGTAGCTATCTGCATGAAAATCATCCTTTCGTTTCAAAAAATGTAAGCGTTTACTTACACTTGTATTATAGCACAATAAATTTCAAAAGTAAAGCATTTATTGCAGGTGCGTACACCAGGGGCGAGCCCCTGGACCGCCTCCCCCACCCATCCGGGTTCCGTGCAAACTATTAGTGCCTCCCTGCCCTCCCCGGAGGGGAGGGGGATAGCTTCAACGGAACTTTTCAGTTGCACACTGCGTGAACCTTGGGAAATAGCTGAAATGTCTATTTTACAACAAAGCTGTAATAATCCGCCAGGGGCAAAGCCGTGCGGCGAGCACCTTGCTGCCAAGTGTAAAAGCTCGTTCAACAACTATGTTCAGCCCCGAGCCAGACAAATCTTTAGCTTTGCACAAGTCACTGGGCGAGGGAATTGGGTCCCGGCGTACACGCCTGGCACCTCACTACCACTCTGCTGTAGCCGCTCCAGGTGCAGGTGAACACTGTCAGGTCCCAGTCCTCGCTTTTGTCATCCAGCTTTTCCCCCTCAAGGCCGCCCAGCAGCTCGAACCAGCCCACGGTATAGCTGTGCTGTCTGCCGTTCACATCGGTGAATATGATCTCGTCTCCCACCGCCAGCTGATCGAGATCGATAAGGTAAGAGGTATAATTGTGGCCGCAGATAATAAGGTCGCCCTGTCTTACATCTCCGCTGTACTGGCACAGAGCATGGTGCATTTTATTATAGTCCCAGCCCTTGGTGACGGGCAGTTCCAGATCGAGCTTAGGTATCTCAAGCAGCCCTATATAAAGCTCGCCGTCGATATCCAGCGGTATCAGCTCCTCAGCCTCGGTCTCGGCGCTTTCGTCCTGTGCCCGGCTGTCAGCGCCTGAGTCGGTGTTTTGCTGTCCGGTCTGCGCTTCAATATGCTCTCTTATGACCGCTGCCGTTTTCTCGGCGGCTTCGCCGGCTTTTTTGTCGGTGTACCTGTTATAAGCAACGAGGGACACCGCTGCACAAAGCACCAATGCCCCTGCTGCGATCAGCAAGCGACCGCATTTTTTGTTAGTCATTACTGTTATCCTTCTTGGTATATATCCTTATCCCCATAGCGACCAGAGTCAGACCCAGGATCGCCATAACAGGCACAGGCCACCAGAGCTGTCCTGTCTGAGGAATGCTTTTCTTGCCGCTGCCGTCAGCGTCACCGCCGCCGGTGTCCTTACCGGAGCTTGTGTCTGTGGTGCTGCTGTCGGTCATCGAGGATGAGTCGGGAGTGCTTTCAGATGTGCTCTCCGAAGAGCTCTCGCTCGAGCTGCTGTCCTCCGGGATATCCTCAGCCTCCAGCTTTGCCATTACCTCGGTGTCGCCGTCCTTGACCTCGACTATCGAAGGCACGGACGTATACTGTCTGCTGCCGATGGTCTGAGAGGAAGCGGTAATAAAATATATCCCTGCCTCGCCGACCTCGGCTCTTGCGATGCCCTCATCATCGGCTGTCACCAGAATATCAGGCTCGAGCTGACTGTCAAAGATAAACTGAGATATCTTTTCTGCGGTCTGCGCCACAGCCTCGGCGCTCAGATCATCGAAATCGGCTCCGCTTTCCGCAAAGGTCTCGTTCAGCGCAAAGCTGCCGTCCGCAGCCCTTGAGCCAATACAATATACACGCCATTTCATCGGCACAGGCTCGTCGCCGTACCTGCTGTTTATAACTATAGCTCCGTCAGAGGCAAAAACCCTCAGCGGCAGCATCAGAAGCATAGCCAGCACAATGCCGACTGCCGCCGCCAGCGTCATTCCCCTCCTTGATACAGTTCTCATACTCATACCTCCCAAAAGCCCTCGGGCTCTCTAGCTTTTATCCTTATCGCTCTCAAGCACCGAGAGCGGATCCTTATGCGGAAATCTTTTTTTCTTCCTGCCTCCGAACAGCCACCAGCCAAGAAGGCCTGCCACAGGCAGAGCCGCTATGAACGGCACCACTGCCATAGTGTCAAGCATTACCGCATCAGGCGGCACCTTGACAGGGCCGTTTTCATCGATATATCCTGTTCCCGACCTGTGTGCTGTCACCAGCAGCCTGTGTGTGTTTATACCGTAGGGCGTACAGGTCATAAGCGTCACAAGGTCACGGTCCGGGTCTATCGCCAGCTTTTTCGTGTCGTCCGGCAAAACTATGCTTATCTCCTCCACCTCATAGGTGTATACCTCTTTGAGGACGGTTATCGTAAACTCGTCTCCCTCCACCAGCTTGTCAAGATCTGTGAAAAGCTTTGCCGAGGGCAGACCTCTGTGCGCCGAGATAACGGCATGGGTGCCCTTGCCGCCCACAGGCAGAGACGAGCCCTGAAGATGACCCACCGCCACATTCAGAACGCCTTCGCTGGTGCCGTGATAGACCGGCAGCTCGACGCCTATCTGCGGGATATTGATTATCCCCATAACGCCTGTGCCCGTGATGTCGAGTATCTTATCATAATCCGGCACTGACTCATAGTCAAGAAGCGGCGCCGAAAGCTCGGAGAGCTGTTTGTTATACTCCCTTGCTCTTTCAATAAGCTCTTTTTCCTTTTTGTCATCCAGCTTGTTTGCTGCTTTCTGATAGGCAGCCACCACACGGCTCTGGAGTCTTGTGTTCCACCAGTCACTTACAGCCGGATAAAGCATTACGGAGAGTCCCACCAGAAACACTATCACAAGGACGATAGTTGTCGCTCTGTTCTTTTTGTTACTCATGAGACCCTCCCTAATGCCCGACGGCGCTCAGGCCGTCGGACGAAGGTTAAATTAAATTACTTAGCTTTTTTGCAAAGGAGAATTACTGCTCTCTCTTTGCTCTCTTTCTTGCAACGAGGACTACGCCTGCTGCTGCTGCTGTAAGGCCGCCGCCAACATAGAACAGTGTGGTACCGATGCCGCCTGTCTCGGGAAGCTCTGCGCCCTCCTTGGCGTTTACGATCTCAGTTGCGATCGTGCCGTTATCAGTGTCAGGAGTGAATCCGCTGTCTGTTACTTGCAGTTCCTCAAAAGCGGTCGTTCCGTTATCGACAACATATGTCCAGTCGCCTGCATTGTTCATGTCAACATTTACAGTAAACTCAATGTCTTGTCCAAGAGGAGTATAGCCCTCGGGAGCCTCTGTCTCACGGATGTAATACTTTTCTGAATCCAGACCTGCAACTATGAACTTACCGTCATCTTCGGTAGTTACCTCTGTTCCGCTATCAACATCATCAGCCCAGCCGGCAAACTTGCCGTTTGTGATGATAGCAGCCTTGGTCTTATCTGCATTGAGAAGCTTGAACTTAGCGCCGTCAAGCTCTTCCTGTGTTACCTCATCTGTCTTGGTAGCATCGAGTGTATAAGTGAATACAACTGTTCCGTCCGGGGCGGTCTCCGTGGTATCGTCGTGTTCGCCGTGGTCATCTATTCCGTTGCCGTCATACTCATAGTCTGTGGAATATTTAAGTGTAACACCGTTTGTGTTTCCAAGCCGACCGATAACCGCATCGGTATCAAGAACTGCGCTGTATTTTACAACGATCTTGCTGTCCTTGTCCACGCCCTGAACAGCCTTGATATTGTTGAACTTGATGCTGATGTTTGTAGAACCGTCATCATTTGTTGTTTTTGTAATGGCAGCCTGATCTGTGATGTCTGTCTCGCCGTTCAAAAGAACCTGGAAAGCAGAAGTCTCGGGAGCCACAAAGCCGGCAGCAAGACGGTCAACGAACTCATAGTAATAGCCGTTAGTGTAGTTGCCCAGTGTCTCGGGAAGCGAGCCTACCAGCTCGAAAGGAACTGCCTCGCCTATGCAGTAGTCGGCTGCATCATTGTATTTAGGCTCGTAAAGATCTTCGTCCATAACATCGCCGAGCGAAACTGTCCTGTCGTCCTCCTTGACCTTCTTCTCTACCTTGGGAGCACCAAGCTTCGGTGTGATCTGTGTGTTAGCATCCAATTTGAGAAGGATATCAGCCTGACCTCCATCAGCGTCAGACTCGCTGATGTAATAATAACCATTTGATAACTCAGTGCTTTCTCCTTTTACAAGCGGGGTTGGATTTCCTTCTATAACCCCATCTGTTTTAAGCACCGAAAGAATCTGTTCAGCGCTCATTCCATCAAGAGCCTTGAGAGCATTTGCCGGTGTCTTATCATCGCCGCTAAGGTTAAGAGCAGCATAAAGATTAGCAGCATTTACGTTATAACCAATGCTCAGATCTTTTGTCAAAAGCTCTCCGTTTTCATAATTGCCCTGAAAGATCTGATATGCTCCATAAGTATTATTTGCGCTGTCTCCTACGGATATAACGCTCGTTCCGACTGCGGGTGGCTCTGATGCGAAAGCTGTCATTCCCACAACGCTCACTGCCATTGTCATTGCTGCCACGGTAGCTGCTATCCTCTTTGTTAATTTCATAAAAAACACTCCTTTTTTGATTTGAGATAATATACTATATCCAAGCTTATCGGCTTTCCGCCTTACGCTTTTTAACTGTGAACAGCACCATCGCTCCAAGCATGAGCCCCGAGCCTGTGATGATGTAAAGTGTTGTTCCCTCGCCGCCTGCTTCAGGCAGTTCATAGGCATCAACATCCTGTGACTGGTTGGTCACCGTTACCGAGCTTGTCTTGTTCTCTTCAAGAACGAAGCCGTTCTTTGTGTAGTCGATAGGTGTGAAAGCGGAGCTGTCACGCTCGACAACATAGTAGTAGACCGGCTGTCCGCCGCTTGTGAGCGGGAGCCCATCATAGGTGCCGCTCCATTTGCCTGTTGCGTCGTCCTTTGTGACTGTCAGGGTCTTCGATACGACCGGCGTTCCCGAAGGAAGCGTCGGGGTGTACTCGGAGTAGGTGTCTGACGGTTCGGTCTGCTGAGAAGCTATATAGCTGTCAAGGTCAGACTTGCTGTCAAATACCGTGACATCCTGACCGCCGCTTGTCACACTGAACAGATAATCATCGGATGTCGGTGCGTTCCACCAGCCATAATTAGTGCTTGTGCCGTATGAGTAGGATACATTTATGTCAACATTCGTGTTCTCCTGCCCTGCTGTGATATTGAAGCTGCATCCCGGCCCTGTCTGGTTCTGCCAGAAATCGCTGCTTGCCGCAGAGTTGACATCAAACTTCTTGACATGACCGCTTGTATAGGATCGTCCTCCGATATTAAGCGTATATGTTTCGCCCGGAGTGACCACAAAGTACTTTTTCAGGTCATAAACATAATGATTATCCTGATTGTCGGCGCCCTGGAAGTTTATCGTCACATAATCAGAAGCTCCTGCGCTCTGGCTGTATTCGCTCGGTTCCTGATCTACCTTCTCGGTGTAGCCCACGATGTCGAAGGTCAGCTGGTCAACATCTGCTTCGTCTCCCAGCCAGCTCTTGTTCACCGTTATCGAGCTTCTCGGCGTATCATCCTGAACATTCTGGATCATAAGTTCTCCGTTATTGAGTCCATTGACCAGATAGCTGGTATAATAACCTTCAACTTCCGACTCCTCAGTTACATAGTAGTAATATGAATCTTCAAAGTCATCGCTGTCAAAGGTATAACTCCAACCATTTTCAGCATTAAGAATTACAGGCTGGCCTATTTTTTCTGCATTTGAAACATCAAACTGAGGAGAAGATTCTATTCCCGGTTTTGAAGTCTGATAAACAGCCCTTTCTGAAACATTATTATCCGTGATCCGCAGTGTCAAAAGCGTATCTCCCGTGATAGGAGCCGATATTCTCCGATTATAACCGTCGATCTTGTCAGTGCCGTCATAGTCTGTCCAGTCTTCCTGAGTGAATGCAAATGTAAAATACTCATTCAGTTCAGCCTTGAAAACATAGGAATAAGATTTAAGTACATTGCCACTCCAATCAAGCTTTTCAACATTTATCGTAACTGTTGGTACTTCTGACTGCGGCGGAGACAATGTTCTCCAAAGCTGAGCGCTTATCTCATCAGGTCTTAGGTTCTCATTATCATCATACCATGTCTTTTTGACCGACAGTTCGATCTTATCGTTCTCAAGCTCGATCTTTGTCCCCGAGCGCACCGCTTCAACTACGCTGTCCGAAACGCCCGCTTTCGCTATTGCAAGAACAGGCTTACAGCTGTTCGCTGTTTCGTCCTTGGGCTGCTCGAAGAAATAATGGTCTCTTGTGCCTTCATCGAAGGTGTATCCTGTGGGTGCTTTTATCTCACGAAGAACATATACACATCTCTGCTGTCCGTTCGGCAGCTCATCGATAGTATAGTAGTTCCTGGTCTCCTGGACTCCGCCCACATCAACGGTCTTTTCCTCAAACGTCTGAAGACAAGGCAGCTCTATCTGTCCTGTCTGATCGTCTGTGATGAGCACCTTTGCTCCGCTGTCAGCAGAGATCACACCATCGCTCCATACACCAAAGGTAGTAGCGTTGTAGTTCGTCTCGCTGGAGTGATCGTTCTCGATCCACTCATAGATCTCGGCCACTGTTTGCTCACCCGTAAGGGTCTGCCACTTGCCGTCGTTATCACATCTCATAAGCACGAACTGTGCTCCGCCGAGAGACTTGATCCAGTTGTCGGAGCTTATCTTTCTCAGCGAGATGTTGTTGATAGTCGAAGCATAGGCTCCCGAGCTCTGATACTTGTTGAAGCTCTGGTTGAAATCCTCGGTCGCAGTAGCGTTCTGACCTGTTATGGTAGCGTTGTTCTTGAGCTCCATTTTCTCAGCATTGTAATTGTCGTCGTTCTTAGCCTGCTCGTTGAACTCGAACTGATAGTTGTAAACTATCCTTATGTGGGTCTCGTCAGGAACCGTCAGCCTGAAGGTGTAAACATCGCCCTCACCAAGAGTACCGCCGTAAACCGGCAGCGTCTTTCTTTCCGGTTCCGTAAAGCCGAACTCATCTGTGTCCAGCTCTATCTCCTGATCGCCGACCACCTTGTAGATATGTATGCTGTTTGCCGACAGCTGCGAGAACAGTATAGGACACCTTGCATAGTCCGAGCTGTATTCGCTCTGGTTTATAGTGTCTGTTACTGTCAGCATACCCTGGTCATCGGGCAGCAGCTTTCTGGCATTGGGGTTTATATCCAGTGTATAGGATACCGCATTGTCTATCAGCTTGCCGTTGTCACGGTACTCCGAAGCTGTCTTGCTTATCTTCGGCACATCGTCATTGAACGTTGTGGAGATACTGTCGAAATCGTCCCCGACCTGTGCCGTATTCTCAAATCCTGCGACGCCGCTGGCAGATGACGTAGTGTCTGCAAGCATAGCGTCCATTGTTTCGTCATCGATCTTTACGGTGTAGTAAAGCTCAACATAACCGCCGCCGTGAATATCTCCGGGAACGGTAAAGGTAAGCTCTCTGTCGTTCTGAGCCCAGGTGACACCACCCGAGGTCGTTATAGCTGACCTCTCAGTGTCTGTACCTGCGATATACTCACCTGAAACGAAATCCATACCCTCGGGCAGGGTATCCGTCACGGTTATATCCTGACTTGCGCTGTAGCTCTTTGACTGATTGACACCGAGCATATACTTGACCAGATAACAGCCCTGCTCGTTGTCGTGCTCCACCTTTGAAAGACCGAAGGTCTTGTCATAAACCGTGTATACCTCCTGATAAGGAGCGTAATCTAAGTTCTGTACATATTTTGAGATCGCAGGTTTTTTCTCGATCTCGTGTGTCACTGTCTTGTCGGGAGTTCCCGGGAAGGACAGCGTGTTTTCATACGAAAGCTTCTCGCCCAGTTCAAGGTCTGCGAGCACACCTGCGCCCTCAGCTCTCGAACGATATTTGAGCGTCAGCTCGTTGGCATCCCTAAGCGCCTTGTACTCATCCGAATCCTCGTCCGTCTGGGTCTTGAAGGTAACCTTGAATGCCGTTATGTTCCCGTCTGCGTCGGTCTGAGTCGCCGTAAGCTCGAACAGGTCGCTGGGTTTAAGGTCTCCCAGCACCGAAGCCCAGGTGGGCTCGTGCTCTTTCATCTCAACGGTGAAAAGCTCGTCGATGTCGAACTCATCCGCAGGGATGTAATTCTTCAGCGCTTGTGCATCCTCGGCAGAAAGAGTCTTTGTCTGTCCGCCTGTTCCAACGGCTCTCACCGACATATTGTCGCCTATCTCATAGCCCTGCTCCATCGCATAAATGAAGCCCTCGTTATAGGTCACGAGCTTGAGGGTCCAGAGTATATCAAAGCTGCCCTCGGAGTCAGCGTCCGATGCCGAAGCCGACTTTGAAGACTCTTTCATCATTTCCCAGGAGTATACATCTATCGTCTTGGTCTTTTCATCCGGACCGTAGGTAACATGATTGGTCACCGATATCTTCTGCTCGGTGAGCCCCACGGGGTCGGGAAGCTTTGTTTTATAGGTAAAGGTATAGGAAGCGGAGTCCATTCCCGAATGGAAGTTATAGTCTCCTGCCCTTACTGCTTCAAGGTCTCCCGCCTGGGTCACATCGTTCCCGTCAGCGTCAGTTACCGTGAAGCTCCTGATACCGTCATCGAACATCGTATCAGTCAGCGGATAGCCAAGCTCCGAAAGGTCAGCCCCATAGGGATTGTAGACCGTCACCGTCCATGTGATAAGGTCGGTGTTCTTGTCATAGCTCGCGCTCTTTTCGCTAAGAGATACAAACGGGTCTATGCTCTCATTGTGAGTATCGGTTTCGTCATCCCAGGTCGCAGTATTATGAAGATCATAGCCGTAGTCTGCTATAAAGCTGCTGCCGGATGGATTTAAAACATACTCGATATCAAATCTCTTCTGCGTGGTGCTTACATCGATAGTAAAGGTCGTGGAAACTGTGTTGCCGTCCACGGTTCCCTGTCTTGTTATCCCCGAAGACGGGCTTATAACAGTGAGGTCAAAATCCGAAGCGCTCACAGAAGAGCCGTCCTTCTTGGTTATCGTCAGGACATCCGTGATCTGTGCGCCCTGAAGGTCAGCTCCATACTGATTGATAAAGCTTACCTTATAGTGCATAAGGCCGTCTGCGCCGAGATAGCCGCTCTTCTCGACCTCATACTCCTTCGGGATGTGGGCATCTTCGGTGTCTTCATCAAGTGTGCCCTCGTCGTTCTCTATCTTTACATCATTTGTAAACGTCTCGTTCTTATGGTCTGCAAAGTCCATCTGCTGAAGATAGGTTATCTCATAGGATGAAGCATTTGCGGTCACACCCTCCTTGAAGGTCAGGACATTTCCGTTCACATCGAAAATATCCGTGATCGGTACCTCGGTACCTCCCACCCTGACCGTTGCACTGCTGAGATCGGGCGGCGTCTGAGCCTCTCCGCCCAGCGAAAGGGTATCCGTTATATCAAGCCCTGCAAGATCCTGTCCTGCGCTGTTGTCAACAGTTATGGTCCACTGTATGCCGTCATCCGCAAGGATATGATCCTTTGAAACATCGGGCTTGTTCACCGTTACATACTTGTCGGGGTCTATCCTGACATACTCTCCAGGCTGCTCCGGGTCTTCAAGACCCACCCAGTTGAACTCGGTCTTGCCGTAGTCGTCACTTGTGACCTCGGTCTTATAGTAGATGACAAACTCCTTGATCGGTGTCTCATTGTAGTCCTGCCAGTCGCCGGAGGTCGGACGGTCCATATTTATCGTGAATGTGCCGTCTGAATACTCCACAGGGTGAACGCCCTTTATCACCTGATCAGCATAGGTTATCGAGTATTCCACATCGTCCTCATCCACGAAGGTCATAGTCGGCGTGCCCACGAGCACGGGAGCTTTGGTTCCGGGGTTTTCCTTAGTTCCGTCGCCGCCCATAAAGTCATCGATGTTTATAACGCCGTTCTGCCACCAGCCGTTCTCCTTGTGGACGGATATCCTCCACTCAACAGTGTTGGTCGCCGGGTCATAGGTTCCGTTGCCCTTGGTAACGTCAGCCACAAGACCTACCTGGATATAAGCGTCGTCATCCGCTTCCGGAACGTTCTTCGCTTTCGCCGTTACGGTGTTGTGTCCGTAGATCTCGTTGAAATCATCCTTGTCAACGTGTACCGTCCCGTCAGGATTGAGATGCTCCTCGTTTACAGTTACCGGACAATTCCAGTAGTAGTCGAAGCCCCTGCTAAGCAGCGTCTGGTCTGTTGCCGTCAGCGATGCCGTGAGCACCTGTTCGCCGCCTATGGTCGTTATCGAGTCGATAGTCAGCACAGGGTCGAACAGCTCATTGCCGTCTGCATCGAACAGCTTCCAGGTCATACCGGGCACAAGGTCGAAATGGACATCGTCACAGGTCAGCGTATCGGTAAAGGTCACCTTTCCGCCGTCAACTCCGTTTCTGGAATTGATATCTATCCTGAAGGACGAACCCAGGCCTCTCTTGGCTTCATCGCCTGTACCCATCGAAGCGCCCTCGGTGGCATAGAAGAAGTCGTTGTTATAGCTCTTCGTTACCGAAAGATCAGCAGTATGAGTATACCTGTAGATCGGGACTACAACATCGTTTCCTGCTATTTTGAAGGACTTGTCCTCCTGGCTGTTGTCTTCATTCCAGGTCCAGGCCTGGAAATTGAAGCCGCCGCCGATAGCCTCGCCCTGTCTGCCGTCAAAGTACGGTACCGTGAAATCGAAGGTTATGGTAACGTCTCCCGTTGCAGGGTCGAACACATAGGTGCCTATCTTTGCCTTGTCATCGCCGTTGGTATAAACATCGCCCGTTGAAGTCATGGAGGAGTCAAACTCAAAGCCAACGTTATTCACTGGCCCCACATTGAAGGTTATACTGTTGGCGTGCTGGTTCAGGCTCTGGACAGTCTCTGCTGTCAGATTGAACTTTGCAGTCAGGTCAGTATAATACTTCTTAGGCGAGCCCTTGTCGTCCTTGGTGATCTTGGCCTCAACAGCATACACGCCTGTAGCGCTGGAGCTGGAAGCATGGCTTATCTCCAGCGGGTCGCCTGTGACCTCATTGCCGGCGCCCAGCAGCATAACGCTGCCCGAACCCGGCGACAGGCTTATGGCCGGTCTTATCAGGCTGCCGTAAACGCTTAAAGCAACAGTTGCAGCCATCAGGCCTGCCATAACAGACCTAAGCCGTTTCCTCCTCTGAGCGTTAAGAAAGCCCGACAAGCTTTCTTTATTTAATCTCATAAGTTATCATACCCCCCTTTGATAAGGCGATCTCTTGCTGTCCTACCTTTTTAAAAGGTCTTCATTTCCCCGAAAGGATATATACACCAGATGACCTTTCCGACTACCATCTCTTCCGCTATGCAGCCTATCTCCTTGGTACGGCTGTCGATAGAGTCCGAGCGGTGGTCGCCCATAACGAAAAATCTGTTTTCGGGCACCTGGTAAGGCAGCTTTATATCACACACTCCGAGCGACGGAGCATCAATATACGGCTCGTCCAGGACCTTTCCGTTGACCGTGACCCTTCCCGAGCTGTCGATATTGATAACATCGCCCGAAACGCCGATTATCCTTTTTAACAGTATCTTATTGTTATGATAGAAAGCGATGATATCGCCCTTCTCATAATCTCCGAACTTGCGGCACACCACCAGCTCATCGCTGTGGAGAGTCGGTGTCATGCTCGTTCCCGTGACCCGGAGCACCGGCAGAAACAGCATCGACACAAGCACCGACACCGCCGCCACCACTATCAGTGATGCCACGGTGTTGTAAAGAAGCCTAAAAAAGCTTCTTCTTCCCCGGACACGCCTGAGCTCATTCTCAAGCTGTTCGGCCTCCGGGACAGCCACGCTTCTGCGCTCACTCATCAGCCTTGTCCTCCGAAGCCGCTTCCTCGCTGCTCTCGTCCTCGACGGCTTCGCCATCCTCAAACGGCCCGAAACGCTCCTCATAGAGCTTTCTCACCATCTGCTCGGTCCTTTTGGCCGCACCGCTGCGTTCTTTTTCAAGCTCTGCACGGAGATCCTCGTTTTCCTTTTTTGCCGCATCCAGCTGTTTTCTAAGCTCGTAAAGTATCTCGAGCAGCTCCACACGACGCAGCTTTGAAAGCTCCTTATCAGTCATAAAAACGCCTCCGCACTTTCCCGATTTTACAAAGCAATTATACCACACCAACGCCAAAATGTCAACAATATTTTATATTGTTTACATATCACAACTAAAGCTATGTTTAAGGATTTTGTGGACTTTGCACAAAGGATTTTCGTGATATTTTCGTCGAAAACCTTTTCACGGAAGGCCGCAGACCCACGAAATCGTTTCAATCCCTTGCTCTGTACAGTGAAAATTTTACATCTTTAAAATTTGAATTTCGTAAACTTTTTCGCTTGTTAAAAGAGATAACAAATCTGAAAAAACAAAAAGAGCTATCCGATCCAAAATTGAATCAGATAGCTCTTATCTTTTCAGACAGAAAATATATTTCTGTTGCCGATGATCGAGAAGTGTTGCCAAATCGTTGACACTGTTATCGTGACAACAGCAGAAATGGCGTTTCTACGCCGCTTCTGAGATCTTGTTTATTATTCCCACTCAGCTAAACCACATCATTTCTAAACATTTTTGTTCAGAGAATATGATGGCTTTTGGCTCTGATTATTTGATTTGATAACCGTTATACCTGCTTGACGGGCTGCTGTTATCATATTGTTATCGGGGTGATAACAGCGCGGGCTGATTTGGGGAACGATCTGTGAGTGCAGGAGCGTTCCTTATTGGTATTATAGCGCGGAATGGGGGAGGTGTCAAGAGTGAATATCAAAAATAATAGTCATTTCCATGTTCCAAAATTTCCTACAAAACAATTCATAGGCGTATTTTGCTTTTGCATATGAACCACATGATGATTCATCAGTTCGCTTGTTTTACCCATATGACATCTTTTGTATCTCTTTCCAGAACCACAAGGACATTGTGCCTTTCTACTAACATTTTGAAATTCCGGCTTCTTAACTTTAATGGTCTCAACATAGAATTCATCGTAGGGACTTTTTATTTCTGACATAAGCCTGTCTAACATCCCATAGTTATATTCTTTTCCATCTATTTTGATAAACGCATATTTATCAAATGGATCTGTAACAATGCAAACTGCTTTTAATTCCATTTTTGTTACTTTTCTTAGACACAATTCTCCCATATAGAGCTTTCCAACTTTATGCCCACAGGGATGACGAATAGATATAGGCTTGCCACAAATCGAGCACTCTTCAGCTTGTATTACGTTTTCTCTACTCAAAAAGTGACGATATGGAAATAGTTTTTGATATTCTTTTATCATACGAGAAATAAAGACTAAATGATATTTATCATCATCTTTCTCAATACAATAATTCTCTTCTAATGCACTTATATCAATATCAATTCTGTTAAAGGTTAACCAAGCATCTTCATGTTTTCTATCTTTAAGAGCATTAATTGCTGACACAAATCCACTTTGAATTATAAATATATGCTTCAAACACCAAAAATAATTAGCTTGCTCTTCGTTTTTTTCGCTAATTGCTTTGGTGCGATACTCTTCGACACAATCAAATACTTTAGTATCGAAGCATTCATTTTTAGCTGCTAAATAGTTTTCTATTTCAAAAGTTGTCATGTCTTAGTCCTTAGAGAATATGTCTTTTGCAGCTTCATCTAAAGCTTCCTTTATGCCTGAAACCGGTCCTTCATATGTTATTGTTTTACATTTCTTGCTTTTAGTTTCTTCTGTAATTATTTTTACCTTAGCAGTTGTATCTTCCGGTTTTCTATGATGTTTCTTTGCTAATTCATATAGAAACGAACCAATAATACTTGTAGCAATAGGAAGTAAACCGTATTGAATTATTATAGGAGCAACTTCAAAAACAGCGGAGTGTAATTCTATACGTTGAAAATCCTCATCAGAAATAGCAATATCTGCAACAATATCATCGTTAGCATTTTCTCTGATATAATCATAAAACTCTCTTGTGGTTTCAGGAAAAAGAATATCACCCTCATCACGAAAGTCTTCATTTGGAATAATAAGAAGATTAGCCTTTTTTATGTCGTCAATATACTCTTTAGGAATATATTCTTTGTTATATATCTGCTCAAAAGAAATATTGGTATCATATATTTTAACATTGCCAAAAGCTGTCTGTTTCATAAGTGACCTCCAATTTGTAATACTATTACTGTGCCAACCCATTATCAACGATATACTGCATAAACCTCTCGATCATATCATTGGTACGCTTTATAATATCAGTCTCAATGAAATCGTCATTGGTTTTAGCAAGATTCAGCAGCTCATTGATCTTTGTGCCTTTCTTCTCCTGTTTCCTGCTGTTGATATATCCGTTGTAATACTTTTTCTTATCCTCAAAACGATAATCGGAAGCACGGATATTGATTCGCTTTTCAAGCATAGCCTTGTTGCCAAGAGCTTCAAGACTTTTGCTGCTTTCAAGAGAATGCTCCTTATCCTGTCGGCTCTTTGCAAAAATATGCTCGATCTCGAATACTGTCTCCAAAGAAAGAAGCTCCTGTGCATCGTCAAGAAAAGCCCACCAAGCTAACATTGCCTTTGTGATCGGACGTGCATTATTGAAACTAAAATTATGGAAAGCAGTCTTTACTGAGCTTATATCAAACTTGAAATCATCAAAAGACACAGGCTTATCGTTGACAATGTTGACCATCTCTGCATACACAGGGGTACGGAGCATATTAACACCCGGATTTGTCACAGCGTATGTCCATATGAAAGCTATGATCTTTTCAAGGAAGGTATCGAATGCATCATCGTCGAGATTACCGTCAGCATCACGGTTATGTAAATAGTATACCGATACGAAATAATACCACATACCGTTTGGAGCATAATTCAGCACAAACAGCTTTCGCAGTATCTTCTCGGAGAACCTGTCCTTACTCTGATTGGATACGTCATTCCAGAAATCAGCTAAATCTCGCAAATTTTCAAATGTTTCCTCACTTTTCAATAAGGAATAAGAATTCTTCTCATAGAACTTGCGGAGAGCCTCGGTAGTAGAGCTCTTGATTCCCTGTTTTGCTCTTTCGTAATACATATAACGGGTAAACAGCTCGTCCATTGGGATTCCGGAAATAGGGTGGAATATTTTATTGCTAAGTTCCTCTAATTCTTTCCACTTTTTTATGAAATCGTCTTTCTTCCCCTGTGATGAATAGAACTTGTAGAACTGAGCCTTGAAAATATCCGAATCAGACAAGGGCATACCTCTGTCGTTCAGAGTTGAGAAAATGCGTAATGCGGTATCCTGAGATTCCGCTTCAATGGGGAGTAGGATACAATTGTTGATAAGTCTTGCAGGCAGATATGCAAAGTAAATCGGATAGTCGTTCAGAAATTCATTTATCTTTGCCTGGAAGAAACGGTAGTTTACGGCGTACTGACTTTTCATACTGTCAGGAGCATCACCGTTTTTCAGTATGCTGAGGAACTGATCTTTCTGAACATCTGTTGCAACCTCTGAGTCTATTTTTAGCTGAGTCTTTATAATTGCACCAAGTTCATCTTTCTTCCAAATGCACTTTTCTACTCGCTCTTGTACTAACTGGGTGCTTGCATCTTTCATTTTACCGAAGCGGGCATAGAAAGCTCGAAGCAGAAGCATAAGAGTTGTTAATCGTTGCTGACCGTCAATGATCTCCTGTTTCCCGTCTTCATTCTTAAAGGTTACGATAGGACCAAGAAAATATTCATCGGTAGTCTTGAAATTATCACTGTTATTTTCAGGAAACGCAAAAGAAAAAATATCGTCCCAAAGTGTTCTGCACTCAACCTCTGACCAAGCATAAGGACGCTGATAATCTGGTATCAGGAAATCGGTTTTAGGATCGCTGAAAAGTGCTTCTATCGTTTTCTGATCTATGTTTAACTTTGACATATTATACCTCCATTAGACTATAATATAATTCGTTAGTTGTATTATACATTATTTCGGCTTATATGTCAATCTTTATAAGCAAATTCGCACAAAAGAATGATTGATTTAATAGAAATGGTTATATCTTGCTTTATCTTTTATTGTATGCTATAATAAACCTATAATTATAACATCAGAAAGGAGCCCACCCCAAATGCGTAACATTGACAAATTCCGCGGATGCCTTATCGGCGGTGCCGCGGGCGATGCGCTCGGATATGCTGTCGAGTTTCTGGACGAGGGACAGATCTTCGGAAAATACGGCAGCAGCGGCATTACCGAATACAACCTGACAAACGGAAAAGCCTTGATCTCCGACGATACGCAGATGACCTTGTTTACCGCAAACGCTCTGTTGTTTGCAACCACGCGGGGAATGACACGCGGCATTAAGGGCAGCTATGAAAGCTACATACAGACCATGTATAAGTGCTGGTACAGAACCCAGACGGAGAGTTTCCCGCTCCCAGACGAATACCTGTACTCCTGGCTGCTTAATATCCCCGAGCTGTTCAGCAGACGGGCTCCCGGAACTACTTGCCTGACGGCTATCGAGCTGGGTGCAAACGGCACCGTCAGCACTCCTATCAACAGCAGCAAGGGCTGCGGCGGAGTGATGCGCGTCGCGCCTATCGGGTTGTATTTCTGCGATACGAAACCGCCCTATGAAAAGTCGGATATGATCGGTGCGGAGGCCGCCGCGATCACCCACGGTCACGATCTCGGATACATCCCCGCAGCGGCGTTGGTGCATATCATCAGAGCCGTCTGCGAGTGCGATGTCACGATCAGGGATGCTGTAAACGAATCGACCGCAGCTATGGACAAGCTGTTCCCGAACGCGGAGCATATTTCTTACTTCACAACGCTTATGAACAGGGCTGTCCGGCTTGCGGGAGAAGACCTTGATGACCTTGATGCGATACATCAGCTCGGTCAGGGCTGGGTGGCAGAGGAAACTCTTGCCATAGCGATCTACTGCGCAATTAAATATGAGACCGACTTTGACAAGGCGCTGATAGCGGCGGTCAATCACGAGGGCGACAGCGATTCCACGGGCGCAGTAGCGGGGAATATCCTTGGCGCTAAGCTGGGCTATGACGCGATACCGCAGAAGTACAAGAATGATCTCGAACTGCACGATGTTATTATCGAGATATCCGACGATCTTTGCAAGGACTGTCAGATCAGCGAGTACAGCCCGGTCAAAGATGAGGTCTGGGTGAGTAAGTATATCAGAGCAGATTATAAACAATCATAATATGTTTTGAGCCGGATTGTTCTCCGGCTCATTTTTATCTCCCCCTGTTTTTCCTTTGCCCGATAAACTCCAAAAACCTCTCCCTCAGCTTATGCACATCCAAAAACTCCATAGTCTTGTTAAACTTCCACTTCCAAAAGCTTACCTCCTCCTGCACCGACCTGAGCGATTTTTCCAGCCTGTCCACAGCTTTTTGCAAAGCAGTTTTCTCCGAAACCAGCGTCTTGTTTAGTTCCCGCAGCTTTGCGACATTGCGTAAAAGCTCGTCATTCTCCTCGGTCAGCCTCTCAACAGCGTCCGCCATTTCTGTTTTATCGTTTTCAGCCGCTATCTGTTTCTTTGCAAGGTCAGCGACTTTTTCATAATCATCAGCCGAGAGAGACACTTTATCCCCCAACGCCTTACGCTTTACTTCAATTGTATCTATCTCCAAGAGGGCGGTCACTTTTTTGGCAGAGGTCTGTATCATCTGCTGATCTGCCGTCAGTTTTTCCTTGACAGCTCTAAGCTCCGCAGTTTTCTTCGCTATGGTATTGTCAAGCTGCTCAACCATATCAGTCTTTTCGGCATACTCCCTGTCAAGTCTGTCTATCACCTCGTCGGCTGAATTCAAAACCTGCTGTCTTCTCTCGATAATGCTGTTAGTCGTCTGCACCTTGTTTTCAAGCACCGCCACTTCACGAGTACGCATTTTCTTTTTTTAATCAAGCACATCGAGGTGCTGCTCGTGCGTGCCGAGCTGCTCCCATTCGATACCGTAGCCGCTCATTATCTCCGCCAGCGCCTGCTTCTCGCTGTCCACCCACAGCTTTGAGCAGGTGTTCATTTTGCCCTCGCCCTTGTACCCCTGCTGTTCAAGAGCCCCGCTCAGACTGTTTCGGGTGGACAGCCCCCTCTTCTGACCTGTCGCAAATGGAACAAAATCAAGGTGAACGTGCGGTGTTTCCTCATCCAGATGTATGACCGCGTTGAACACCCGCAGCTGCGGATTGCGCTTCTGAAAGCTTTGCACAAATTCCGTCAGAGCTTTTACAGAGATCTCAGCCTCCGCCGTCCCGCAGCGTGTGTCCTCGGTGTTACCGATCTGGAAGATGACCTCATAAAACGGCTTCTCCTGCTTGCTGCGGTTTATGTGTTCATAATAGTTTTTGATACAGCGGTCTTTGCGTTTCTGCCGGGCGTTATATTCTTTAAGAGCCTTATCGAAAAGCTCATGATACACATTTTGTATGTCCTCTTTTACAATCGTAATGTTGTCTTTAATTCGTGACCTATCAACATTTGAGGCGATAAATTCTCGGTTGTTATGACCGATGCTGCCCTTGTCGATACGTCCGCTAACTGTTCTTTTAATAAGCATTTCTCCTTTCGATATGGGTACGATATTTTAATTCTTATCGAGTGCCGCAATCAACGCAAAGATACTTTTGTCACTCCTGAACGGAGCAACAAAAGCCTTTGCGGCAGGCGTTCCCCCTGCACCCCCTTTTTGGTCGGGCTGCGCCCGCCCTTTTTTCGAGCATACGCCCATGGGATCAGTTTCAGCTCTCTGATTTCATTCCGTCGAGGGTGACGGTTATCAGTTTTATGTTTTCAAGCAGTTCTTCGCTGACCGCGTCACCGTTTTCAATCCTTTTCAGCTCTGCAAGCACCTCTCTCAGCTTATCTTTCAGAGCCTTATACACTCTCGGATTGCCCTGCACCACAATATCCCTGCAAAGCAGACGGTTGGTGATGTAGTCCTGCTTGGTCAGCCCCGACAGCGATACCGCAACACTTATCTGTGCGTCCTCCTCTGGCGAAACACGAAAGCCTATCGTCCTTGAACGAAACCTGCCCTTGTTGTCTAAGTTTTTAGCCGACATTTTCTTCACTCCTCTCATAATCCAATCTCTCTGCCATTTCATTCTGCTTAGAGGGGAACAGGTGTGCATAGCGGTAGGTGATTTCGATGCTCTCATGACCCACTCTGTCAGCTATGGCAACTGCCGAAAACCCCATTTCAATCAATAGCGAAACGTGACTGTGACGCAGATCGTGTATGCGTATCCGCTTGACACCTGCCGCCTTTGAGCCTCTGTCCATTTCGTGATGAAGATAGCTCTTTGTGATGTCAAAAAGCCGTTCCGTAGGTTTCAGACCATACTGCATTTTTATGTAGTCGCTTATCTCGTCACATAGGAACTGCGGCATTTTTACTGTCCGATTGCTTTTTGCAGTCTTAGGTGAGGTGATAACATCTTCACCATGCAAACGCTGATATGATTTATTAACGGTGAGCGTACCCTTTGCAAGATCAATGTCATCAGCAGTCAGAGCTAGCATCTCCCCCAACCTGAGCCCGCACCAATAAAGTATCTCAAAAGCGTAGTATGACCTTGGCTTGTCCATTACTGCTTCGGAAAATTTCAGGTACTCGTCCTTTGTCCAGAAATTCATTTCCTTGGCGTTCTTTACACCTATGCTCCCTGCCTTGGCGGCTGGATTTGATGGCAGATTGTAAAACCTCACAGCGTGGTTGAATATCGCAGAGATCTGATTGTGCACAGTTTTCAGATAGGTATCCGAATAGGGCTTGTCGTTTTTGTTCTTGTGCCGCAGCAGCTCGTTCTGCCATGCAAGCACGTCCTTTGACTTTATCTCGCTGATCGGCTTATCTCCGAAGTAGGGCAGTATTTTTGTTCTGATTATGTGTTCCTTTCCCGACCAAGTTGTTTCTTTGAGCCGCCCGCGCATATCGTTGGCATAGATCTCATAGAAGCTGCTGAATTTCATATCGAGGTCATTGCTCGATTGCAGAGAAAAAGATCTTTCCCAGTTGAGAGCATCCTTCTTTGTGGCAAAGCCCCGCTTGCATTTTTGCTTGTGCTTGTCCTGCCAGTCGTCGTACCGAACCATTGCGTACCAGCTTCCGTTAGTGTCCTTGTAAACTGGCATATTATTCCTCCTTTTCATTTCTGCCGAAGAATCGCTGATAGAAATACTCACGGCTAACACGCCCCGATATCGTCATAAAGCCCTGAGCTTTCAGCTCATCATTCAGCATTTTGATGATCTTGTAGGCGTAAGGCACCGACACTTGCAGTTCCTCTGCCACCTCTTTTACTCTGATAAACTTGTTTTTCATTTGCATTTCCCCTTTCTATCTCTCTTATGCAGACACTAAGCTATTATGTTTAATGCCCTGAATCATATTATACTAAACAAATTTGCTTTTGTCAACCCCTTTCTCACAAATTATTTAAGCTTTTTTGTTAAATATCTCTTGACATTCTCTAAACAAATATGCTATAATGGATAAAAACACTTTAGGAGTGATCTTATGGCAATAGCTGAACGCATAAAACGTATCCGCACAATGCGTGGTATGACCCTCAAATATCTTGGTGAATCGGTGGGCTTTCCCGCTAATAACGCTGATGTCAGAATGGCTCAGTACGAAAACGGCACCCGCACGCCCAAATCCGACCTTGCAAAGCAAATAGCAGATGTTCTCGGTGTCGCACCCGAAACGCTTGAAGTGCCGAACATTGAGAGCTATCTCGGTGTTATCCACACGCTGTTTGCCCTTGAGGACAATTACGGCTTGAAGATCGACAAGCTAAGCGGTGAGGTCTGCATTCGCCTTGACAAGGAAAGCAATGACTATCTCACAATGCTTGAAATGTTCAGAGCGTGGGAAACCAAAGCCGAGCAGCTTCGCTCAGGCGAGATCACCCAAGAGGACTACGACAACTGGCGGTACAACTACCCGAACTCTGACGAGTCGGGAACTTTCAAGAAGATTGTTTCATCAGACTGACACCTCCTTTTTTAGACATAACAAAAAAGACCTTGCCCGACACCGTCAGGCAAGGTCTTTTTCAAACTAAGCTATCGTACCTCATAACCACTTGAGATACAGGATAATACTCGGTTTGTAAGTATTATCAAATTGTTATCAGAGGGGTGTACTAAGTGGCGTAAACTGCGCTGGTGCGTGGTTTGTGGAGTGCGTGGTATTATTCCCACTCCACCGTTCCGGGCGGTTTGGAAGTTATATCATATACTACCCTGTTGACGTGCTCGACCTCGTTGCAAAGGCGGTTCGAGATGCGTGCCAGCACATCATAGGGGATGCGTGCCCAGTCAGCTGTCATAAAGTCATCCGTGGTAACGGCTCTTATGGCGATAAGGTGGTCATAGGTCCTGTGGTCGCCCATAACGCCGACAGTGCGGACGTCAGGAAGAACAGCGAAGAACTGGCTCAGCTCACGCTCGATGCCGCTTTTCTTGATCTCGTCACGGAAAACAGCGTCTGCTTCCTGGAGTATCTTTATCTTCTCTTCGGTTATCTCGCCGATGATGCGCACACCGAGACCCGGACCCGGGAAAGGCTGTCTCCAGACAAGCTCCTTCGGGATGCCGAGCTTTTCGCCCACACGCCTTACCTCGTCCTTGAAAAGGTCGCCAAGCGGCTCGATGACGCCGTCAAAATGGATATCCTCGGGCATTTTTACCTGGTTGTGATGAGTCTTTATAGTTGCGGCATCGCCCTTTCCGCTTTCGATGCGGTCGGGGTAGATGGTTCCCTGAGCAAAGAATCCGTCTCCGGCTTCCTCCCTTATCTTGTCCCAGAAGACCTTATAAAACTCGGTGCCGATGATGTTTCTCTTTTTCTCGGGGTCGGTGACGCCTTTCAGCTTGGAGACGAACTCCTGCTGGCAGTTGACACGGACAAAGCGCATATCAAAAAGTGAGGTGAAGGTCTTCTCAACAAAGTCGCCCTCATCCTTACGCATGAGACCCTGGTCAACGAAAACACAGGTGAGCTGGTTTCCGACAGCACGGCTTAAAAGACCCGCCGCAACAGACGAATCGACGCCGCCGGAAAGACCAAGGACTACCCTCTTGTTTCCTATCTGCTCACGGAGAGATGCCACGGTGGTCTCGATGAAATTGTCCATTACCCAGTCGCCCTTGCAGCCGCAGACTTCATAAAGAAAGTTTTTAAGGATGAGGTTTCCGTATTCGCTGTGAGTTACCTCGGGGTGGAACTGGACAGCGTAAAGAGACATGGCCTCGTTTTCCATGGCGGCACAGGGGCAGTCAGCGGAAGAGGCAGTGACGGTGAAGCCCTCGGGGGGAGAGCTGATATAATCCGTGTGGCTCATCCAGACGGTGTTTGTGGCGGGAACGCCCTTGAAGAGCTTTGAAGCGCCGGAAATGGTTATATCAATCTTGCCGTATTCGCTTTTTTCGCAGGAAGACACGGTGCCCTGCTTCATCCAGGCCATAAGCTGGCAGCCATAGCAGATGCCGAGCACGGGGACGCCGAGGGAGAGGATAGCCGGGTCATAATGAGGGGAAGCCGGGTCATAGACCGAATTGGGGCCGCCGGTAAAGATTATGCCCTTATAGTTCTGAGCTTTGATAACATCGAGAGGGGTGTCGAAGGGCCTGATCTCGGCATAGACCGAGTGGTCTCTGACACGTCTTGCGATGAGCTGGTTATACTGGCCTCCGAAATCGAGGACAAGTATCTTCTCATGAGATTCGATCGACATAGGTTCACATCCTTAAATAAGATAAATATGATTATAACACACCCAGGGGGTTTTGTAAACAGGATTTAGCAGACTTTTATTGAATTTTTTATTTCAGAGCAAAAAACCCGGACAGCCTTTCGGCCGCCCGGGGATTGGTTACTGCTCGATAACAATAAGATCAGTATTATTCTTACCACTCGCTGTTATAACATCTTCCGACTCAAAGCGGATGATCTCCAACTCCAGTCCTTCATATATATTCTTCATTTCAATCATTCCGTCCTATCTTAATTTCATGAGCCACTGTTATCAGGCTCTTGTTCTGCAGGTGTTAGCGCATCCGGATGGTTATAAAGATAAGCCGTCGTTTCAACTGTAACCATTGCACGCATAGCATTTGCAAGACCACTCTGCTCATAACCAGTTTTGGTCTTAGCTAAATCAATAGCAATAACTTTTGCATACCCTAAAGGAGATATTGTTACTTTATCAACATCGGTATAATTCGACCACATTCCTGAGAAAGTGAAACAAATTTTGTTTTTAAGGTTTCCAAAACTAATCAATTCAGTATCAACATACTTATAATCAGAGTCAGACAGTGGTTGGAAAGAGCTATATCCTATAGACCTTGAATTATCATCTATATCATTGATAATCAGCCCAGGAGTCCATCGATTTTTAAAATAACAACGAACCCTAACACCTTCGTCCAAAACAAGCGCAGCTGCATATTGGTGAGCTAGTTTTTCCGCTTCAGTCAAGCCCGCAGAATTACTGTCCCTAAGTGAAGTAACTGGCTGATGGAACTGATCAAGCAATTGATTGAACGTCTTACCACCTAGGGAAGAATCTATATCAGCCTCCCAGTATTTATCCTCTTCTTCACCGACTTTGACTTTGTTCGTCCACCAAGAAGGGTAATGAGGGGTATACCCCTCCTGACCAAAATAAGTTGAGTTGGTAGTATATTCAACATATTTTCCATCCTCAGGTTCATTTGAGTGATAGAAATAATACCTCGTCCACTCGCCGTAGTTCTCTAACGCTCTTGAAAAGTCATAAGTTGCTATATCGAGATTTGTTATGGTTTTAGGGGCAGTAGCTTTTTTATTCTGGTATTGAGTTTGCAGACCATTTAAATAATCGTTAAAGGTATATTCAAATTCAGGAACTGTATCAGTGGCTTCCGGATTTACCTTGAACTGCATCGGGTTGCCGTCATGATCATACATCCTCACGCTTATTGTTTTATGCATATTCTTAGGATATATCGGACAAGAAATATAATTGTCGGTCGAACCATTTGCCGGTTTAACCTCAACAACGCTTCCGTCATCCGGATCTGTCAAAGTAACCTTACCGACACGTCCATCTGCATAAAACTGAATTTTAGTTTCAACGACTGTCGTCACCACTCCGCCATAGCCTACAATGTAAGGGCCTGTATATCCGCCATCAGCACTAACAGCAATATCATCAAACGACAGCCCCGAGGGAACAGCGCCGAGAGCAAGAGCCGCCGCCAGAACGCCCGGGACAAGCTTTTTCATAATTCTATTCATAAAATCCCTCCTATTATACAAAACGGGAACAGCAGAGAGACCTCTCCACTTTAGTTTTATAGTTTATTTTAACATATATTTTAACAAAAGTCAATAGTTGCGGCGCAAAAAAATAGACAAACAGAAGGAGAAATCGCAGTGATTTTTTAACAGAATATAAATTTTCAGGCACAGGGGGTTGACTTTGGGAAAGTATTGTGGTAAAATATTACGTGCGATCGGGGTGTGGCGCAGATTGGTAGCGCGCTACCTTGGGGTGGTAGAGGCCGTGGGTTCAAGTCCCGTCACTCCGACCAGCAGAAAAGTCCGTAAACACGCAGTTTACGGGCTTTTTTCTTTGCCCGCAAACTGCGTTTGTCCATTACCTGTCCATTATTGCCCCGAGGACGCCTTTTGTCCGCAGCTTGTCCTGATAAGCCGTATCTTCCTCTCTCTTCCGTCCGGGTCGGGCGGAGGAGTTTCTTTTTTGGAAAAATCAAGGACGTTTGCTATCGCCTCCAGGCTTGACGGCAGTAATGTCAGCTGTATTGTCGGCGAAGATGATGAACTTCTGGGAGACCACAGTTTCACAAAAGAGCTTCTCGGAAATGCACGCTTCCGGAGTATCCCCGGCGGAAAACACTCGGGCTATACTCTTCCGCTAAAAGACTTTTTTGCGCGAATGCTGCACTACTATGAAGAGGTAATTCCACTTAAAGAGGGGGCAGAATTCTGCTTCATAAAAACATTCCCTCCTCTGTTTTGCATAACGAAGCGCATATCCAAGCCCGCACATCACAGCAGTCTGCACGGGTTCCGGCGCCTGACAGCCCACGATGAGTTTTTTTGCACAAACTTCTTTACATATGCCCTGATCTGCGGTATAATAGAAATGATCTATCATTATCTTTCAGCAGGTGATATATAATAATGAAAAAAATAAAGAAAAACCATAAGCTGCTTATCGAGATAAGTTTTGTGCTGATACCCGTGTTTGTGGCTCTGATAATCGGAGTGTCGCTGATAATGTACAACTCCACTGTGGACGGCTTCCTTGAAGCTCAGGACGCCAGCATGGAAGTCAGTCTGACCAAGTCGCATGACACCATAGAAGAACTGCTCTATGATAATGATGACTTCAGAAAATGGTGCTTCGATCAGTGGGAAAAGATAGATAAGCTCCAACCCAAACAGCACAGCAGTGATGAGTACACGGAGTATTACGATTATCTGCATAACTATGACGGCTTTGGCGGAACAGTAGAGTTTGCGGAACAGATGCCTTCCGATCTGAAGGAACTGTATATAGATAACCTTTATATGATGCTTTGTGATTATATGCAAAGTGAGACCGTAGAGAACAAATATGACTATATGTTCGTTCTTTATGTTGACGATGATAACTTCGGTAAGATCCTGTGCGACTATGATCCGAAAATAGAAGGCAGAACGCCTTACGACCACTATGATATCGACAAGTCAAAACATCCGGCAATAGAAAAGATACTCAAAGACAATTCCAACAAAATCAGCTTTGAAAGATCAGAGGATTTTCCCGGAGAAGGCAACTATTACATAGCCTATAAGCCTATCATATTTGACGGAAAGGTCAGAGCTGTAATGGGCATCGTCTATAACTGGGAAGACCTCCGCACCACTATGAGCAATTCAATGCTGAAAGCCCGCCTGCTGGGTATCGGCGGAATCTCGCTGGCTATGGTGATACTGCTCATCGTGCTTTACCGCAGATCAATAAAGCCCCTTACCAAGATACAGGGCATCGTCTGCGACTACACCAAGAACAAGAACAGCGCCGAGGCTCTTGAGCGCACAGCCGAGATCACGGAGCGCAACGAGTTCGGTCTGCTCTCCGACGATATCTCCGAGATGGTAAAGGAGATCGACCACTACACCGAAGAGAACATCCGCATCGCCGGAGAAAAGGAGCGTGCCGAGAAGGAGCTCTATGAAGCCCAGGTAAGCGTTATGGTGAGCCAGATACAGCCCCATTTCATGTACAACGCCCTCAGCTCTATCGCCATGCTCTGCACTGTTGACCCCGAGACCGCCCAGGAGGCCACCGTGGAATTCGCTGACTACCTCAGGGGCAATATGGATTCCCTCAAACAGAAAGCTCCTGTGCCCTTCACAGCGGAGCTGGAGCATCTGAAAAAATATCTCTACATCGAGAAGCTGCGCTTCGGCAAAAAGCTGAATGTGGAATACGACATCCAGGCCACCGAGTTCGTGGTGCCCCAGCTGTCGATCCAGCCCCTCGTTGAGAATGCCGTCAAGCACGGCGTGGGTATGAAGAAGAAGGGCGGCACCGTTACCATAGCCACCAGAGATGCGGGAGAAGCCTTTGAGGTCATAATCAAAGACGACGGCGTGGGCTTCGACACCTCCGCCCCGAGAAAAGAGGACGGCCGCTCTCACGTAGGCATCGAGAACACCCGCAAGCGCCTTAAGGATATGTGCGGCGCAGATGTGATAACCACAAGCGTTATCGGAGAAGGAACGACAGTAAAAGTAGTATTGCCCAAGGAGGTACACAACAATGAGAATGCTTTGCGTTGACGACGAGCCGCTGGCATTGCAGATGCTGGAGATGTCGATCAAAAAGGCCAAGCCCGATGCGGATGTTACTGCCTTTGAAGATCAGGACGATCTGTTGGAGGATGCGGAAAAGAACGGCTGCGACATAGCCTTTCTTGACATCCACATGAGAGGCATGAACGGCGTGGAGCTTGCCAAGCGCCTTAAAGAGATCAACCCCAAAATGAACATCATCTTCGTGACAGGCTTCTCGGAGTATGCCGGCGATGCCATGAGCCTTCACGCCAGCGGATATATCATGAAGCCGGTGAGCAAGACTAAGATCGAAAAGGAGCTGGCAGACCTCCGCTTCCCCATCGTCCCCAAGAACGATGCCCTGCTGCGGATACAGTGCTTCGGCAACTTCGATGTGTTCACCCCCTCGGGAGATCACGTCCGCTTCGAGCGCAGCAAGGCCAAGGAGCTGTTCGCCTACCTCGTCCACAAGCAGGGCAGCTCCTGCACCTCAAGGGAGATCTTCGCCATACTCTTTGAGGACGAACCCTACGACGATAAGCGTCAGAACCTGATGCAGTCATATATCTATGCATTGAAAAAGAGCCTGAAAGCAGTGGGAGCTGAGGCTGTCCTCGTACACACCTACAACGCCTTTGCCGTGGACACCAAACTCCTGGACTGCGACTACTACCGCTTCAAGGAACTGGATGCAGGAGCCGTAAACTCCTATGAGAACGAGTATATGAGCCAGTATTCCTGGGCAGATTTCCTCTTCGAGGATTATTGAATAAATAACCCCGGCAGCGCCGGGGGGTCTAATTACAAAAAGCAGTACCGCACGATCCTTGTGCGATACTGCCTTTTGTTGTTTTGTTCTTGATCAGTAACCGATCCAGGGAACGAAAACTGTGGTTCCGTCTGTGTCGATCCATGTGTAGCCTGCGTCAGAAGCATCGAATGTGCCCTTGTGGCCGTTGTCGATGAAGTTTGTTTCAATTACATTTCCGTTTGCATCGTAAACAACTGCGGACTTGGAAGCGCCGGAGTACTCCATCTTGGAGCCGTTAGCATATGCGGTGATGTTGTAAACATTAGCGGTGAAGTCACCTGTGGAAACTGTAACTGTGATGGTGTAGGTGTAGCTGTTTACCATTACCACGTTGAGCGTGCTCTTGGCGTTGGTCTTGCCGAAGTAGCAGCCTACAGGGAAGCCGTCCTTGGCGTTGTGTACTGTCCAGTCATTGTTCTGTCCCTCGGGAACTGTGCAGAGCTTTGTCTGCTGTGCAGGAGCTGTTGTCTGCTCGGGAGCAACATAACCGTAGCCGCACTCGCCGGGGTGCTTGCCGTTCTCGTTCACATAACCGTAGCCGCACTCACCGGGGTGCTTGCCAAGCTCATTGACCTTATCGGTCTCTGCCTGCTGCTGTACTGCAACGGGAGCTGCCTGCTGTGTAACTGCGGGTGCTGCCTGCTGGGTAACTGCAGGAGCAGCCTGCTGGGTCACTACAGGTGCTGCCTGCTGAGTTACAGCCGGAGCTGCCTGCTGGGTAATTGCAGGAGCCTTCTCGGCTGTGTCCTTCTTAGTTGCAGCCTTGGGGGTCTTAGTCTCACTCTTAACAGTTGTCTTATGCTCGTTCTGAGCAGCCTGTACGCTCTGAGCGTTCACTGTCTTGGTTGCTTCTGTTGTTGTAACTGCCTGTGCAGGAGCCTTGTTCTCGATCTTGTTTGCGGGAGCAAATGCTGCCATAACTGCGAGGCCTGCTGCCATTGTTGTTGCTGTTACCAGTGCGGATATTGCTGCGATCATTGTCTTGTTGTTCTTAGTTGCCTTTGTGTTTCTCATAACGTTCTCTCCTCTGTTTGTTCTTACTTCCTTGTTTGTTCTTACTTCCTTGTTTGTTCTTGCTGTGTTGTTCATGATCTTTTCTTCCTTTCAGTTTTTTAAGTTTTTTGTTTTGGGGTCATCCCCTTGCTGTGTCTATATAATAACACCCTCATCCTTGCAAGAACCTTGCACATTTTTGCAAGATTTCAAAAAAATCTGAAAAAAGTTTTGTTTTGGATGCTTGCACAGGCAAATCGCCCCGCACGACCGATCTGTTGTATACATTTCACAATACCTTTTTATGCATATCATCCCAGTTGAATGCGATGCCAAGCAGCGTGTGATGATCCGTTTTCAGCCAGAACGGCAACTGACTTGCCGGGCAGCTGGTCAAAAACGGGCTCAGGACACTATCGTTTATCTGAAACAACGCAAACAGCGGCCCCCCTTTTTTTAAGGGAGACCGCTGTGAGTTTTTATTCAGTTTTACTGTAGTTTATAATGCTTGTAAAAGCGCCTTCAGCGTAGAATATTTCAGCGCTTATCCCTGTTTTATTTACGCCGTTAGAGCCGCCGGAACTCAGCCATTCGGAGCTTCCCATAATTCCTGACTTAAAATCGTTATACCTTTGCTCATCAACGGTCTCTCCGTTTATCTGGTATTCGCGTATTATGGTAATATCCCAGCTTGTATCAGAAAGCTGTGTAAAAACTCCATTTTCAAGCTTATAATAATACTCTTTGTCAGAACCATCTGCAACAGGAACAGCCATACAGATAATATCGTTCTTGCCCGTGAACTCGAAATGTCCGGAACTGTACGAGCCTTCGGGATCAAGCTCGGGAACACTTACAAGTTCATTGCATTTTCCACTGCTATCGCAGGTAACAAGTATCGCTTCATTTCCCTTTGCACCGCCAAAATCGGGTTTTTCATGGGTCGAGTCGACGAACAGCTCAGGCATACCGTCGCTGTTAACATCATATAGCCTGAATCTGACTTCTGCATAGTCGCTGTGCGAATCACTGTATTCGTTTATATAATCATAATAAGCTTTCTGCCAGCCTGTGAGGTCTTCGGGGCTCTGGGGCTTCGGCGCCTCAACTATCGGTCTGAGCGTGTCGGGGTCGACATCGAAAGTGATGTATTCTTCGGGGTTAATGAAGAGTTTTCTGGAATAATCGCCAAGCTCTCGTATGCAGCTGGATATATCAGCGCTCATAGCCGGATCTGCGGGCCAGCCGACCGGAGGATCGTAGGTGCCGTCATACACATCGCCGGACTCATCAAACACCATTCCATAGAACCAGTTATCCTCGGGACCGTTCTGCTCTGTTGAATGAACATCTATCCTGCCCTCGGACGGGAAAACAGCATACCAGTCATATTTATCTATGAACAATGCGGAGCCGTTTCTGAAATAGCAGTCATAGGCAGGGAGCCTTTCACTCTCTATCGTGCAGAATCCGCCGTCCTCGCTCTCTATCGGAGTGAGCTTCTTGTCCTTGTATTCGGTGAGAAGGTATTTGTCGCTGTATTCCGGCGAAAAGCCCTGGATGAACACATAGGCGTGCTCATTAGCGCCGTCGGGGTGCTGCCACGCTCTGTAATTTACCTCGCCGAACGTTATAGGTATCTCTTCGTCCGGCATCACGAGCACTGCATCGGTCTCGACCTCGGGAACGCTGCTGTCATCTTCGTCGCTGTCAGTTCTCGACACGGCTTCTGTCCTTGACTCCGGCTCTGCCATAACAGCCGCCGAGCTGCTGGCCTTTTTGTCATCGTCGTCCTTGCCTGATGTAAACTTAGTCACAACTACCGTGGTGACGGTCACTGTTACGATTGTTACTATCGTGATGATGATCGCCTTCATCCCGAATCCGCTTGTGGTCGCTGCGGCTGTGCCCTTTCCTGTTTTGCTAAGGCCGGCCACTGCGCCCGTTACCGCTGCGCTGCCTGCGGCACCGGCTCCAAGGCCTGCGGCTGCTCCTGTTGCTGCTGCCGAGGCCGCACCGCCGGTTGTCATTGTGCCTGCTGCTGCTCCCGTTGCCGCCGCAGAAGCTGCTCCGCCTGTGGTCATTGTTCCTGCCGTTGCGCCGACAGCCGCCGCTGTACCTGCGCCGAGCGCACCCGAAAGCAGGCTCCCGAAATGAGGGATGAGCGAAGCAAAAGGAACTGCGCAGAGGACAACGCCCTTTTTCCGGAGCGCTTCGAGCTTCTTTCTGAGGTTCTTTCTCGCATGGAAAAGACGGGCCTTGACATTGTTCTGATTTGTGCCTGTCAGCTCTGCGATCTCGGCTATGCTCTTGTTCTGGTAGTAGAAAAGGAAGAGCGCTTCCTTGTGCTCATCGCTCAAAGAAGATATCTGCTCTGCGATGATCTGCTTTATTTCCTCGTTCTCGGCATAATCAGCAGGAAGCATGACAGTGTCGCCGTAGGTATTCTCATAAGCCAGCTCCACCGCTGCCTCATCGCCGCCAAGGTTTGAAAGACCGCTGTCTTCGCTGTCTGCAGTGTCAAATGTAACACGCTGGCGGCGGTTCGCCTTCTCCAGGTGCTCCCCTGCCTTGCGCTTAGCGATAGTGTGGAGCCATGTGCTGAAATAAGCGTTTTCACGCAGATCTCCGATATGCTTCATCATCTCGACAAAGGTCTCGGACACAACGTCCTGCGCATCAAACTCGCTGACGCCCTGCTTCATAACAAATTTCAGCAGCTGATCATAGTAAGCTCTGTAAAGCTCGTCTATAGCGGCTTTGTCGCCGTTCTTGGCTCTTTCCACCAGTTCATTTATGTCTGTACCGTTCATTTTCCATGCTCCTTGTCAGTTTCATATTTTTCGATCAAGTCATCGAGCATCCCCTGCTCTGCCATGTATTCAAATATTATGACCAAAAGCTCATCAAGCGTCATGACTGCACCTTCTTCTCATCAGAAGTACAAACACGGCTATCAGCATATTATACCACCTCCGGTAATATTTTGCAAGAGTTTTTCTTTGCTGTATATCATGCTCGTCCCATTATCCTTTTCTTTTTGTTTTCGAGCTCCGCTATGTTCTTACGGTCTATCTCGATATCATGCTCGGTTTTGCGGATAGCTGCTTCCACGCCGTTTCTGTCAGCGCCTATACAGCCGTTTTTCAGGTTTCTGCGGCGCTCTTCATTTTTCTCTTCTCCTCTTTTAATATTGTCCCTGTGCTTTTGTATCTGCCTGTCGATATCTGAGATCTCGGAGCTGTTATTATTGACCATAGCCGGAGCCGGAGAACATGATATGCAGTCTATTGCGGCAGCGGACGCACGGATGACAGAAGGAACTCTTCTTGCAGAGTGGCCGCCGGAAGCTTTTGTGTCGCCCTTCAAAAGCCTTACGGTCAGATGCTTCAGAGCGAGGACGGAGCTTGCGGCGAAGGCGATGATGAGCGAGAGATTGAACATAAGGCTCGGGAAGCCGTGCATATTATCCGTGAGCCCGAAATTGCTGTTAGCCAGCGTGATAAGGCTTGCAAGTGACAGCGCCGAATAAGCAAAGCCTGCTTTGTCGTCCAGGTAAAAATCCTGAATGAACGATCTGAGGCTGATAATAAAGCCTATCGCACAGGCCGGGAACAATGCTCCGAGTATCATTCCGGGAAGTATTACCAGAGAGTCACCGATGATGTCGGCAAGCGCCGGCAGCGCAAAGCTGCATACAAGGATGTCCGCAGCCATGATGACCGGCCACACCAGTATCCTGTTGAGATCTTTCATTGTTATTGCGTTTTCTTTTCTGTTCTTTTTCATTTTCAGTTCCTCCAATACTGTTTTCGGGTTTTTCCCCTCTCTGTTTATTAGAGGGGGCATCAAAGAAAAAGGTTAAAGCTTTTTTGAAAAATTTTTGTTTTTTTGCCTTTCTGTTCATTAGAGGGTGCATCAAAGAAAAAGGTTAAAGTTTTTTTGAAAAAAACTTTTTTTCAGCGTTGTCCATATTTTGTCCAGGTCGGAATGTTATTATATGATCACAGCAAGGGAAAACAACCCGAAACTAAAAACAAAACGAAAAGGAGTAAACACAATGAAAAACACAAACAACACTAAGAGATCCAGAACAGTAATGGATATTTCTGCGGAAATCCGTTCAGGTAAACAAGGAGAATATAATGACAATGTATATAACATAGCAAAGCGCCCGTGCAATAGTGCGGACGCTTTTTTTCTGCCCCCCCGCCGGCCAGATATTTCCAAAAATGTGCAAAGGACTTGACGTTTTTGCCAAAATCATATATAATAGTATTGTTAAGCTCGCTCAGCAATAAGAATAATCATAATTCCCTGATGCTGAAGCGCCGGGGATTCCGATGGGTCAACCCCGTTAATATTCGTGAAAGGAAAAGTGATCGCAATGTTTTTAAAAAGAGTCTTGGCTGCGTTATCCTCTGCGGTGATAGTCTTATCATCAGCTATGCCGGTCATTGCCGAAGATAATGAAACCATGCAGGAGACTTCGGCAGAAGCCTCACAGAGTGTTGAAAACGAGACCGGGCTTGAGATCGACTCGGATGAACCCGCATCAGAACAGCTCGTATACGAGGTCATTCCTGATGATATCGAAAAGAAGGCAAAGAAAGACGAGGATTTTGCAGAAGCAGTTCTTCAGGACCCGATCTATCACGAAAGGCTTGAAGAGTATGTGGAGGAAAACGAAGGAACAGTCATCGGTACCGATGAGAACGGTATTACGACTATATCCTATCAGATAAAGCAATACGAAGCAGCGGCAAAGGCTTCTTCCAGCGGAGCATGGAACCCGAGCATCACATTATCTCATCAGTCACAGTTTGATAAGTGCACCTATGAATATGTTATCGATGTATCTTATTGGAACGGTTCGATAGACTGGAAAAAGGTATACAACGCAGGTATCCATAATGTTATCATCAGAGCCGGTTACTCCGGATACGGAAACGGCGTAAACTATATCGACAACAACTTCAGCACCTATATCAAGGGTGCAAAAGCCGCAGGACTTAAAGTCGGAGTTTATTATTACTCGGCATCTGTCACTCCTGCAGAAGCAGCAGCAGAGGCAAAATCCACTGTACAGTGGGTGAAAAACACCGGTGTAGCTCTTGATTTCCCGATATGGTATGACTTTGAGTGCTCGGACGGACGCTGCTCTTCGATGACTGACATTACCAATAATATGAATATGATAAAGAGCTTCTGCAACTATGTCTGGAACAGCGGATATAACGCAGGTCTTTACTCCTATCTGAGTTACATACAGTACAGATGCGATCAGAGCGTTCTGGATAAATACTATCCTGTATGGCTGGCTCATTACAACAATTCTACATGGTACAGCGGTAAATTCCAGCTCTGGCAGTTCAGCAGCACTCAATATGTAAACGGCCTTCCGGCAAACGTTGATGTAAGCGTTTGGTATAAAGAAGCGGCTGTCCCCAATAACAGGATAATATGCGCAAGCGATACGTCCGTCGGTGATGTTCCGAAGTCTTCCGTAACCATCAAGACCTCCACCTCCGACCCCTATCACGCAACTATGTCCTGGTCTAAGGTGTCTGATGCTACATTTTACCGTGTATACGCAAAAAATACCAATTGGGTATACAGCAGGATCTCTGATTATGTTTACGGCACATCCTGTGTTATTCCTCTGAGAGAAGGCAAAAACAGATTCACGATCAGAGCAGGTAAAAAAGTCGGAAACAAAGAGATATTAAGCACCAATTTCTATGATTATGATGTTTATGTAAATACAGGCGATATCGAGCTTGCAGACATAACACAGGAAGATATCAAGCTGGAAAAAGCAGCAGCAGGAAAGGTCAAGATCTCCTGGGGAAGAGTTGATAATGCCCAGTATTACAGGGTGTATAAATCAACGAACGGAAAATTCAGCCGTATAGTTGATTATGATTACTGTAACTACTTTGTTGCAGATCTGACCGCAGGCGATAATATTTTCACCGTCCGTGCAGGTGCGAAGAACTCTCTCGGAAAAGAGTATCTGAGTCCGAAGGTATACTCTTTCCATGTTTATGAAGGTACTCCCACGCTTGACAATGTTGAGCTGTCGGATATGAGTGTTACATTCAAGAGCACTATACCCCAGAACAAGAAAGCTGTATTGAGCTGGAAGCCCATCGACAATGCAGGCTACTACAGAGTTTATGACCAGACCACCGGCAAATGGGCAAGGCTGACTCCGGATGCCACAGGCACATCATATAACATCACGCTTAAAAACGGTGTGAACCACCTCACAATAAGAGCCGGAACGAAAAACAATGAAGGAAAAGAATTCCTTAGTCCCAAGTTCTATGATCTCGTGATCGGTGTAGAAGATGTCTCCGGTCTGAAGTATTCCAGATCGTCCGGCGGATATACGATCTCCTGGGATAAGACCGAAAGAGCAACAGATTATATTGTTTATGACGTGACTGCACGTGATCTGTCCGGTCATGTAGTGACGGCCAATTCTTACAATGTCCCGGATTCCGCTAAGGGCCACACATTTGCCGTAATTGCAAGACAGATCTATAAGGATCATACTTTCAATTCAAGCAATAAGAAGAGTATAACAATAACAGAATAAAAGACGCTGTCACAACGACCAGCAGAAAGCTTTTAACCACGCCGTTCCGGAGAGATCCGAAGCGGCGTTCTTTTCTTTGCCGGGACCAGCACAATGTCTTTCTTGACATAGCTCTTTTCTTAGGATATAATGAGAATAATAAATACACGGAGGTGTTCTATGAAAAGTCCGGCTTTGCACAAACGCCTTATCAGTGCGGCTTCGGCGCTGATGATGTTTACGTCCCTGGCTCCCGCTCTGCCTTCGGGCAGCGGATACGTCCTTGCGCAGGCTTATGAGGCGGTGGATATTGAAGATCTGAATGATAACGGGATCCCTGTTCTCTACATCAATATAGATGAGTCTGCCGAGGGGTACGGGACTATCGAGGAGATGAACGAAAGCCCCGATCATTCTGTCAAATGCACGGGCACTGTGAAGCTCGATGTTCCCGACGGCTACACAGGCGATTACAGCAAAGAAGTCCTGAAGGATACTAAAGACCTCAAGCTCGACTATATAAGAGGAAGAGGAAACTCCACCTGGGAGGCTGACAAAAAGCCCTATAAGATCAAGCTGGACAAGGGCACCGACCTTCTGGCTATGGGCAAAAACAAGCACTGGGTCCTGCTTGCAAACTCCGGCGATGACACCCTGCTCAAAAACCGCATCACAAGCTATATCGGAGACAGGCTGGGGCTTGATTTCACTCCCCAGATGCTTCCCGTTGATGTGGTGATGAACGGCGAATACCTCGGAAGCTATTATCTGTCCGAGCAGGTAAGGGTCGGCAATTCCCGTGTGGAGATCGACGAGCTTACACAGAACGACAACGAAGAGCCCGATGTTACAGGAGGCTATCTTCTTGCGATGGGCCGTGAGAACGAACCTGACGGCTCCGATAAGATCTACCGCCATATCGTGACAAAGGACGGAGAGGTGTTCTTCTCGGAATCACCGGAGTTCTACACCAATTACTCCGATGACGAGACAGGCACGGATGCACAGTTTGCCTATATCTCGGACTATATGCAGAGGGTAGAGGATGCGGTGATGTCCGATGACTTTAAGGACAAGGACGGAGTCCCTATCAGCGAGTATCTTGATCTTAGTTCGGCTGCATCCTACTGGTGGGTAAACAACTTCCTTAAAAACTTCGATGCCTTCGTGACCACCAGCACCTATTTTTATAAAGTGAGAGACGGAAAGCTTTTCTTCGGACCTCTCTGGGACTTTGACCAGTCGATGTCAGGCTCTTCGGAAGAAGGCTTCTATGAATGCAATACTCTCTGGCTCAACAGACTAAGAGCATATAACACAGAATATCAGGAGATACTGTTTGACAAGTGGGACGAGCTGGACGGCATCATCACCGACATAGTCAAGGACGGCGGCGTGCTGGATAAATATATCAATGAGCTTTATGCTTCCGAGCAGGATAACGAGAAGCGCTGGGGGATAAAAGAGAGCTACGCTGAGTGCGGAATAGATTTTGACTACCTGGAGCACGTTGAGGAGCTTCGCACCTGGCTGAAAGCAAGACAGCAGTGGGTAAGGGATAATGTGGACGAGGAGCTGACTAAGGCTCGTTTCAGGGTCACATATCTCTGCGACGGCGAAGTGTTCAGAGTTGAAGAACTGGACTATATGAGGGATGTCTCGACAGCCTTTCTTCCGCCGATAAAGGAAGGCTATGTCTTCAAGGAATGGCAGCTCCAGGGCGGAACTGCGGAAGATATCCCGTGGATCCTGAAAGAGGATCTGACTCTGGTGGCAAGCTATATCCCCGTAGAGGAAGCCACTATGGCAGAGGATATCTTTTTCTCCTCTTATGACGTCTGGTTCGATCTTAGGACCGAGGGCAGCAGTTATTTTCCCACTGTCATAGCAGTCCCTGTTGACACACAGGAGCTGGTATATGAATGGAGCTCTTCCGACCCCACCGTTGCAGAGGTAAGCTTCGACGGCGTGGTCACACCTCACAAGGTTGGTGAAACGGAGATATCGGTAAAACTCAGGAACGGTGTCGAAAAGAAATACACCTTCCATGTTTACGACTCGCAGCAGACTCCGACCCGGGAAGTGACCGGTATAAAATGCGAAAACGACCCCCTCACCGTTAATGTCGGAGACTATGCCCAGATAGTCGTGAGCCTTTCGCCCACACCCTATACTGATACATATATCGGTTTTTCCACAGACAGCGAGGATGTTATTGAGCTGATAGACGGCGGCGTGTTCCGTGCTCTTTCTCCCGGAGAGGCCATCGTGAGGATAAAAGCTTCCGACGGCCCGGAGACCTTCTGCAAGGTCATCGTTACCGGAAAAGACCCCGGGGACAGCAGCCTGCCCGACGAGAGCTCTGCTGCTGATAGCAGTCAGCCGGAGGAGAGCGCTCCCGACAGCAGCTCTGCGCCTGACAGCTCATCGAGCAAAGCTGATAGCAGCAGCGCCGACAGCTCTGCAAAGATAAGCACAGCCGGCACCGCCAACCCCCACACAGGCTCCGCAGCGGGTCTCGGAGCGATAGCTGTTTTACTGGCAGCAGCAGTGACTGTGAACAGGAAAAAGAGTAAATAACAAATAACTAAAACAGCGGTCTCCTCTAAAAGGGAGGCCGCTGTTTAGTTATCATCTCTGTGCTGTAAAACACTGAACCCCCTGCAAAGACATTGCCTTGCAGAGGGTCCAGCTTTACGCTGGTTACTCATTTGCATAGTTAAATATATATTATTGCGCCGATATCTTATCATCAAGTACTATACAGACACCAGCTGTCTGTCATATCAGTACCAGCCGCCGAGATCACCGCTGGTATTGATCTGCTTGTTTGCCAAATTGACCTTAGCAAATTCTTCGGGAGCCGCCTGTCCGCTGTCCTTGTAGATCGTATCCCATGTACCGGTACCAACGAAGTGCGCATCACTGTTTACATTTGCAACATACTGACCGTTGATGTACGTTACCAGTATGCCTTTACGGTATATCTGCATCATACGAACAGCTCCGTCTCTGTTATAAACAGCGACCAGACCGAAATTGGTTTTCTTGTCCTTCAGATACTTAGCACAGTTATTTGAAGCTGAATTGTAGCTCATAGGATTTGCCTGTATGCCTGTTTCCCATTCCTCGGAAAAAGCTTTATCCAGAGCGCTGGCGATAGCTTTGTCCAAAACCTGGGACGGACCCATACTGTTCACATTCTTTCTGTAGATCACCCAGCTTACGTTTGTGAATGCACCAACTATTTCGTGTTCTCTCTCCCTGTATCCTTTTTTGGTATCCTTGTCAAGATAAAGCACTTTGTTAAAAGCATTGCCGGGATCGTCAGCATCCAGCATTAACTTGTCTATCAAGGCATTTTCTATGGAAGTTTTGATTGTTTTTGCATCTGCTATCGCTGCCTTTATTCTTGCCTTCTTTACGTAATTATAAATGGTCGGCACCAGTACAGCTGCTAATATGCCTACGATTGCAATAACGATAACCAATTCTACCAGCGTAAATCCCTTGAAATGATGTTTTCTTGTCATAATGACACACCCTTTCATCGAAAATTAACGTTATTCTTTTCTGACTTTTCTTTCTTTTTCGTTTATCTCTGAATCAATTATAACTCTTTTTTTTAAAAAAGTCAAGCGATTATGCAGTTATAGCTTCATTTGCAGTGTTGCCCGTTAAGAAAGGAGCATCTGCCTGATTTACGAAAAGGTTTAAGCTTTACGAAAGTTTCTTAACCGTTTTCGGAAGAAAGTTCCAGGTAATAATAGCCAAATATATTCTTCCTGTTTTGTCATTTTCGCCCGCCCAGCACGAAAACGGTTTATTTATCCCTGCCCTTCGGCAGACATTTCGGGCCGGGATCTGCCAAAAAGCCGGATGTAAAAGTTTTGCAAATGTATTATATGTTTTAACTTTATAAGCGTTTTCAGCCCCGAAAAAGCATACTCTGCCCAAAGAGAGCAAGCCCGGGGCCCGGGAGAAAGAGCGTAAAAAAGGGGCTGTTGCACGAACAGCTTCAAGCGAAAATGGTACCTCTCCCCTTTCGGGGAGAGGTACCATTTTCGCACTTTTCGTCGCTGCGAAGCAGCGACGCTGTCATATCTTTCTCTCAAAACCGGCGGCTTGCAACAGACCGTGCTGTGTCCTGTGTTTCAGATCTCTGTGATGATCCTTGCACGGCTTCCGCCGCTGGGTTCTTTGGTCACAATGATCTGCTTGTCTATCCTGTTTTTCAGCTCGGCAACATGGGAGATTATCCCCACCAGGCGGCTGCCGTCCGCAAGCCCTGTCAGCGCATTCATCGCCTGCTCTAGAGATTCATCATCCAGAGAGCCGAAGCCTTCGTCAACGAACATTGTGTCCAGCTTCACGCCGCCTGCCGATGACTGTATCTCGTCGGAAAGACCCAGCGCCAGCGAGAGCGACGCCTTGAAGGATTCTCCGCCGGAAAGGGTCTTTACGCTCCTCTCGGTGCCGTTGTAGTGGTCGATAACGTCAAGGTCAAGGCCGGTCTTCGATCTGTTGTTTTCGGAGCCTTTGCGGCGCTTGAGTTCATACTGTCCCCCTGACATTACCATAAACCTCGTATTCGCACGGGCGATCGTCCTGTCAAAGAAGGTCATCTGGATGTAGGTCTCGAGCATCACCTTTTCCTTGCCTTTTATGGTGCCGTTAGCGGTGTCCGACAAAGCCTTCACCCATGAATACTCTTTCTCCAGCCGTTCAAGGTCTCCCGACCTATTCCTGATGTTCAGAAGAGAAACATTGTTCGCATTCATCCTGGAGTAGACTTCTTTTATCTGCCCGTCCAGCCGCTCTTTCTCTGCGGCAAGCTCGGTTTTTTCCTTTGTCTGTACTTCCTTGTCAAGCACGACCTTTTCGGTCAGCTGCTGCTCCAGCTCGTTTATTGCGGCGTCAAAGCCATTGATCTTGTCGTTAGACTCGTTATAGTTCTTTTGCGCCGCTGCAAGGCTTTCCCTGTGCTTTGCTGTCATCTCCGACAGTTCCCGGATCCTCTTGCCGGCTTTTTCCTTGCTCTCAAAGCTAAGGCTTCCCTGCTCTTTTGCCAGCTGTTCAGTCTTCGAGCGTATCTCTGATCTGAGACCTGATATATCGGTCTTCAGCTTTTCTATCCCGCTCTTCAAGCTATCCAGAGCCGCTTCCTTAGCAGGGATATCTCTGCTGAGCCTGTCCTTGCGGAGGATGTTCTCGTCTTCCTTTGAAATGTCCGCTTCGAGCCTTTTATATTCATCCAGCGTTTTTGCCAGAGCAATTTCTATCTCGCCTGACAGCTGTCCGCTGTCAGCTTCAAGCCCCAGTTCTCCTGCCCGTCTGCTGACATTTGCGCTCATCTCTTCTATCCTGGCGTTTAGCTCGCCGCAGCTGCGGCTTTTCTCCTGAGCCGCTTTCAGTGCGTCATCCGCCGCTTTTCTCGCAGCTTTAAGCTGCGCCTCCGTAGGCGCTTTTCCCGAAACCGGAGCAAGGTGAGGGTGCTCCACAGAGCCGCACACAGGGCAGGGCTGTCCGTCTTTCAGGGACTGTGCAATGATGCCTGCCTGCTCGTCAAGAAACGCCTTGTTCTTTGCTTCAAAATCCGCCGAGGCCTGCTGGCTTTTTAATGAGGCCTTGCTGTATTCTTCCGCAAGGCTATCGTATTCGCCTTTTATCTGTGACAGCCTGTCAAGCCCTGTTTTAAGCTCTGTCAGCTGTTTTCTGCGGTTCTCGCAGGCATCTTTCCCGGCAAGCAGTATCTGCTTGTGCTCCCCGGCATCAGCCAGGGTTTTAAGCTCCTCTTTCAGCTTTTCAAGGCTCTTGCTGTCGGTCTCCAGGCGCCTGATGCCGCCCTCCAGCTCGCCGCTGTCTTTCTCCAGCCTTTTGCTTGCTTCGTTCACAGTCTTTGAGAGCGCTTCGATATCGTCATAGCGAGAAAGCTCCCGGGTCAGGATCGTTTTTTCGTTTTCAAGCTTTTCGATCTCGGGCTTTCTGGCTTCAAGCTTTTCAAAGGCCTCTTTCAGAACAAGGTTTATCTGCTCTTCCTTTTCCTTTCCGGCCTTGTTCTGATCGATAGCCCTCTTTGCTTTTTCCCGGGCCTCGATTTTGCCTAAACTGTTGTTCACAGCCTCAAGCCTGCTCTCGACATCCTTTATCTGCTTTTGAAGCGCCTTATCCTTCTCGACGTCCTTGTTTATCAGCTCTTCCAGAAGCGACACCGTCTCGCTGAGCGAAAGCTCCCCCAGCTTTGCTTTCTGCACCCGGAGACCCAGAACATCGTCCTCTTCTGCGTTGATACCGTTTATATACTGCCTGATGCTGTTTCTCGCTTCATCACACTGTCTGCTAAGTGAATTGCTCTCTGTTTTAAGCTTGTCCTGGAGGCTGGAAAAAAGACGGGTCTTGAATATCTGGCGGAAGATCTTTATCCTGTCCTCTGTTGATGCTAAAAGGAGTTTGAGAAAGTCGCCCTGGGCGATCATCGAGATCTGCATAAACTGATCTTTGTCTATGCCCATGATATCCCTTACCGAATTATCGACATCCCTTTGCTTTGAGATCACTCTCCCGTCAGGATAATAAAGCTCCGCCTCGGCCTTCTGGGAGGTAAAGCCCTCTCCCCTCGCCTTAGGTCTTTCATATTCGGGGTTTCGCTTTACGGTATAGGTCTTGCCGCCGTAGCTGAAAACAAGCTCCACATAGGTGGGAGTCTGATCCTCTGCATATTTCGAGCGCAGCATCGAGGCTTCACGGTTGTCTCCGCTGGCTGAGCCGTAAAGAGCGAAGGTTATCGCATCAAAGATAGTTGTCTTGCCGGCGCCGGTGTCGCCGGTTATAAGGTACAGCCCTTTTTCCCCGAGGGAATCAAGATCAAGGACTGTTTTGCCGCTGTAAGGTCCGAAAGCGGACATTGTCAGTTTTAAAGGCCTCATGCTTCTTCCTCCCAGGTCTTGTTAATAAGCTCATTCATATAGTCGGCCTGCTCACGGCTCATGGGCTGGTTGTTCTGCAGCTCATAGAAATCCGAAAACAGTTCAAAGGGCGTTTTCGTCTCCACGTCCGCATCCCCCATTATCTCACTGTTTGAACGGGTGCGCTTGTTGTCATAATCAAACTTCATGATCCTGTGATAGATCGTGCGAAGCTTGCCGACAGCATCGGGGATATCCTCCTCGTCGGTGAGGGTTATGTGTGTATAGTCCTCCTGCCAGGAAGTATCCTCATAGAACGACTTCAGGGTCAGCTCCTCATAGGTCCCTCTTAGCTCCACAAGATCGTGGGCAGGCTGAAGGTCCACAGTGCGGTATGACACATTCCCCTTTTCAAGCAGCTCGACCACTGTTACAGACTTGCGGTCCCTGGCTTCGGAGAAAGAATATTTAAGCGGCGTTCCGCAGTATCTCACCGTGTCCGAGCCGCAGTTCTGGGGCGAGTGGATATGTCCCAGAGCAACATAGTCAAAGCCCTCGAAAGCATCGGCATCAACATTGTCGGTGCCGCCTATGCTTATAGTCTCGGAGTCGCTGCGTGAAGCTCCCGTGACGAACTGATGGGTAATGATGATATTCCGCCGCCCGGTATCAATATCCATATTCTTTACCGCACACCTTATGGCATCGGTGTAGGAATGTATCTCTTCTTCCTCAAAAAAGCGCCTGACATCGCAGGGCTTTACAAAGGGCAGCATATAAACATTCACATCGCCGTATTTGTCGCTGAGGACGGCAGGCTTTATCTTTCCGTCATAGACCGGCGACATATGTATACCGCTGATATCCATAAGCCTGGAGCCGAAGGCTATACGCTCGGGAGAATCGTGGTTGCCGCTTATGACAAACACTTCAAGCTTTCGCTTTGCAAGTCTTACAAGAAAATCGTCAAAAAGCGAAACAGCTTCTGCCGGCGGCACAGCCTTGTCATATACATCCCCCGCTATCAGGACCGCATCCGGAGCCTCGTCGTCGATGATATTCAGGATCTTTTTCAGGATAAAAGCCTGATCTTCCAGCATAGAGTATTCGTTCACTCTTTTTCCAAGATGAAGATCGGACAAGTGGATAAATTTCATTTTCAGCACCTCTTTATGAGACGGTTTTTCTTTTTGTATATCTAAGTATATACCATATTACGGCAAAATGTCAATACAAGATCAGCCCCAAGATGACCATAAAACCGGCGCACCAAAAGGCACGCCGTCCGGTAAGATCCAATGTTTTATATCACGCTCTTCGCTGTAAAGCTCATCTATGTCGGAAGAGCGCTGAGTTTTATAGTGTGCTCCCGGAGCTTATAAAAAAAGCCTGCTCTGTATTTCAGCAGGAAATCCAAGGCCGGGACCGGGATATCTCCTGCGGGATACAAAAAAAGCGGCACTGGAAATGTATCGATATCTAAAATTCGCAAAAAAAATCATTAAAAATTCTTGTTTTTGTTGACTATAACGAAAAAATCTGATATAATGTCATAAACGAAGCTAAAAAATGTGCTGCCGCTTTGTGCTTGGCAGATAAGACCGTCTTCACCCTCTCCCCGATAGCGAGGTGCCCCATGGAAAGAAAGATCATTTCAGAATTCTTAGAGAAAGCTCTTACTCTTCGCTCGGTCGATGACCTGAAAGAGCTCGAGAAGGAGATCGCTCCCACTATAGAGATCACACCCGAGAATGTAAGGCTGATGAATGCCGCTTTTTCTGTTGCCTATGAGCTTATGCTGGCGAGGGAAAAGCAGGACGCCGAGGAAAAATCAAGGCGTATCGAGCTCTCTGAAACGGAGCGCAATGAGATCGCCCTTGTCCAGAGGCTCCTTGACTACAATATGTTCACCTACCATTTCCAGCCCATAGTGCGTGCCGACAACGGCGAGATCTATTCCTATGAGGCGCTTATGCGTGCAGAGGGTATGCCGGGGATAACGCCGTTTCATATCCTTAAATATGCCGAGCTGTCTCACAGGCTGGGCGAGGTGGAGCAGTATACGTTTTTGAATGTCATACGCTATATGGATGAGCATCCGGGTCTGTTCGGCGGACGCAAGGTGTTTATAAACTCCATGCCCAATGTCAGGATAGGCGAGACAAAGCTTCTGGAGATAACAAGGCTCCTTGAACAGCACGCCGACCGCATAGTTGTAGAGATGATAGAGAACTCGGAGTTCGTCGATGAGCGGCTGGGTCAGGTCAAGGAACAGTTCCACGATATGGGCATACCCATAGCTATTGATGATTTCGGAACGGGGTATTCAAATATCTCGAACCTTTTCCGCTATGACCCGGACTATGTCAAGATCGACCGCTCTCTTATAAGCAATATCCACGACAGCCCCAACAAGAGGCATATCGTGAGGGAGATAATAGATTTCTGCCACAGCAATAATATAATGGTTCTGGCTGAGGGCGTTGAGACCTCGGAGGAGCTGAGGATGATAATCCTTATGGGTATAGACCTTATCCAGGGCTATTACACCGCAAGGCCAGCGCCCGAGGTGATACATACTCTGCCCTTTGAGATAAGAGCCGAGATAAAGGCTCACCACCTGGAAAGGGAGGACGGCCAGAGGATGAGGGTATATCAGGCTCCCAGCGGCGAGATGATATCTCTCGAAAGGCTCCAGAAGGCAGGCTACAGCAAGATACTCGTGGGGGCAGGCTGGAGCGAAGGCAGCGTTACAATAACCGGCGAGCCCCAGCTTTACACAGGGGTCCATATCGAGACAGCCGAGGGCTTCAGGGGCTCGGTGACTCTTGAAAACGCTCACCTCTCGAACCAGGTCGAGCGCCCGTGTATCGACATAGGCGATGACTGCGAGGTGACGCTCATCCTTGTGGGCGAGAACAAGCTGGGCAATTCCGGAATACGGGTGCCGGAGACCTCGGTCCTTACCCTTGAGGGCAACGGCAGCATCGAAATAAATCTCGGAAGCTCCGATTATTACGGCATAGGCAACGACCTTTCCAGCGCTCACGGAAAGCTGGTCTTCGACCAGGACGGCACCGTTACCGTGACCGCAGAGAGCCACACAGGGGTCTGCATAGGCTCGGGACAGGGCGGAGAGATAGATATCCGCAGAGGACGTTATGTGATACGCTCCATGGGTGCGCTCAGCGTCGGGATAGGCGCAACAGACGGACCCTGCAGGATAAACTTCCTCGGCTGCTCTCTTGATGTTCTCGCCACAGGCGCTTACAGCATTGCGATAGGCTCTGTGAGCAGCAACACCGAGATAAATATGATATACTCCATGGTAAAATGCCATGTCGAGAGCCAGCTGTCTGTGGGGATAGGGACTCTTCACGGTGAAAGGGCGGTCATCCGTGCCGAGAGCGTAAATATGAACGTATCCGGCAGCGGCGACGCAGTTACCGCTTTGGGCTCGCTGACAAACAAGTCTGATATCACTATCCTGCGCTCGGGCGTAAAGGTGAACTGCGAGGGCAGCAGAGCCTTTGTGTTCGGAAGCTATCAGGGCGGCACAAAGGTGACCCTCACAGACGTTGACCTGGCGGCCGATATGGCCACAGAATCAAGGGTGTGTGCGGTGGCTAAGAAAGAGGACGTCGATATCTCGGGAGGAAAATGCCGTGTCAGCTTCGGGAACGGCGTTATTGAAAGATTTGTTATTTAATAAAACTGACCGGGCAGGGAGACAGTTCCCCGTCCGGTCTTTTGCCGCAAAAAACCTCCGCACGGGCTTGTCCCCGAGCGGAGGTCATTTTATTATTCTTTTCGCAAAAGCCGAAGTATTACTTCATAGCCTCTTCAACAGCAACTGCGCAAGCAACTGTTGCACCGACCATCGGGTTGTTGCCCATACCGATAAGACCCATCATCTCAACGTGTGCGGGAACGGAGGACGAACCTGCGAACTGTGCATCGGAGTGCATTCTTCCCATAGTATCAGTCATACCGTAGGAAGCAGGACCTGCAGCCATGTTGTCAGGGTGGAGAGTTCTTCCTGTGCCGCCGCCGGAAGCAACGGAGAAGTACTTCTTGCCTGCATCTGTTCTTTCCTTCTTATAGGTACCTGCAACAGGATGCTGGAATCTTGTGGGGTTGGTGGAGTTTCCTGTGATGGAAACGTCAACGTTCTCCTTCCACATGATAGCAACGCCCTCGGTAACATCGTTAGCACCGTAGCAGTTTACCTTTGCACGCAGACCCTCGGAGTAAGCCTTGCGGAATACTTCCTTGACCTCGCCTGTGTGATAATCCATCTCTGTCTCAACATAAGTAAAGCCGTTGATACGAGCGATGATCTGAGCTGCGTCCTTGCCAAGACCGTTAAGGATAACTCTCAGAGGCTTCTGTCTAACCTTGTTTGCCTTCTCAGCGATACCGATAGCACCCTCAGCAGCAGCGAAAGACTCGTGGCCTGCCAGGAATGCGAAGCACTCGGTGTCCTCCTCAAGCAGCATCTTGCCGAGGTTTCCGTGGCCAAGACCGACCTTTCTCTGGTCAGCAACAGAACCGGGGATGCAGAATGCCTGGAGTCCCTCTCCGATAGCAGCAGCTGCCTCGGAAGCCTTTGTGCAGCCCTTCTTTATTGCGATAGCGCAGCCTACAGTGTAAGCCCACTTTGCGTTCTCGAAGCAGATAGGCTGGATGCTCTCAACGAGCTTGTAAATGTCAAGACCCTTTGCCTTGCATACATCAGCACACTCCTCGATAGAGTTGATGCCGTATTCCTTTATAACAGCAAGGATCTGTTTTTCTCTTCTCTCGTAAGATTCAAATAATGCCATTATTTAAGCCCTCCTTATTCCTTTCTCGGGTCAACGAGCTTAACAGCATCGTCAACTCTGCCGTACTGACCCTGAGCCTTCTCGAAAGCGGTGTTAGCATCATCGCCTGCCTTGATGAAGTCCATCATCTTGCCGAAGTTTACGAACTTGTAGCCGATGATCTCGTTGTCTTCATTAAGAGCGAGCTTTGTTACATAACCGTCTGTCATCTCGAGATAACGGGGACCCTTTGCCAGTGTACCGTACATGGTACCTACCTGGGAACGCAGACCCTTACCGAGGTCCTCAAGTCCTGCACCTACAACGAGGCCGCCCTCGGAAAATGCAGACTGTGAACGACCGTAAACGATCTGAAGGAAGAGCTCTCTCATAGCTGTATTGATAGCGTCACAAACCAGGTCTGTGTTAAGAGCCTCAAGAACAGTTCTGCCGGGAAGGATCTCGGAAGCCATAGCTGCCGAATGAGTCATACCCGAGCATCCGATAGTCTCAACGAGACATTCCTGGATAACGCCCTCTTTAACATTAAGTGTCAGCTTGCAGGTACCCTGCTGCGGAGCACACCAGCCAATACCGTGGGTAAAGCCTGATATGTCCTTGATCTCCTTAGCCTTGACCCATTTTGCCTCTTCGGGGATGGGAGCAGCGCCGTGAGCAACGCCCTGTGCGATAGGGCACATTGTTTCAACTTCGTGCGAATAGATCATATCAAATACTCCTTTCGATTTCTGGGCGGTGCAAACGCCCTTACAATTATAATACTACAAATCGCCCTTTAAATCAAGTCTTTTTTTTAAATTCTCAAAAATATGCAGCCTCAAAAGCCTTATATGTATATAACATCAGGTGAAAAATGGCACTCACCCCCTCAGCGCAGGCGTAAGCACAGGCTCAGAAAAATAGCAATATTTAAGGCACTTTTGTCAGAGATTTGACAGGTGTGCCTTTTTCATTCCTCCGTGCAGCGCCTGTTCAGTGAATAATGAAGAATGAAGAAATAAGAATAAAGGTATCGTCCTGCGGACGATGATGTTTAAATCATCGCCGAAGGCGATACCTTAACTATTCACTATTCACTATTCATTATTCATTATTTCCGTCCACCGCCAGCACCCTGTAAGCCTCGGGTCTTCTGTCACGGAACACGCCCCATTCGAGCCTTGCCCGGTCGCAGGCATCAAGGTCGAGCTCCGCCAGCAGCACCTCGTCGCCCTCACGGCCGCCGTCAGCTATTATCCCGCCGACTCCGTCGGTTATAAAGGACGAGCCGTAAAACCTTAGTGCCGAGCTCTGGCCGCCGTTTTCCTCGGTGGGTGTCACCTCTTCAAGTCCCCAGCGGTTGGCAGCCGCCACAGGGACAAGGTTTGCGCCTGCGTGACCCTGCATGGTGCGTCTCCAGTGAGGCATACTGTCGGTGGTGAGGATGGGCTCAGAGCCTATGGCTGTGGGATAAAGGATGAGCTGGGCGCCCATAAGGGTCATAGCTCTTGCGGCCTCCGGGAACCACTGGTCCCAGCATATCCCCACACCTATCCTGCCAAAGCGTGTGTCCCACACCCTGAAGCCCGTATCTCCGGGGGTAAAATAGAATTTCTCCTGATAATAATGGTCATCGGGGATATGTGTCTTGCGGTAAACGCCCATAACAGTGCCGTCGGCATCAAGCATAGCTATTGAGTTGTAAAGCACGTTGCCGTCCTTTTCATAAAAGCTTACCGGCATGACCACGCCGAGCTCGGCAGCTATCTTCTTAAAATGCTGCACCGCTTCATTGCTGTCCGCCGGTGACGCATAGGAATAGTAGTCATATCTTCTCTCCTGGCAGAAATACTGTCTCTCAAACAGCTCGGGCAGGAGAATAACGTTGGCGCCGTCAGCCGCTGCCTGACGCACCAGCCTTTCGGCGTGGGCTATATTCTCGCTTACGTCCCTTGTGCAGCTCATCTGGACAGCTGCGACTTTTATCTTCATATTATACCTCTCCATTTTCAACAGCAGGTATCTGCTGGGTTATGCAGTGGATGTTCCCGCCGCCTATTATTATCTCCCTTGCGTCAATGGGAACTATCCGCCTGTCTTTGCAAAGGCTTTTCATTATCCTGACGGCTCTCTCGTCGCTCTCCTTGTTATCTCCGCCGAACTGCGGCAGCATTACCGAGCGGTTCGTAAAGTAGAAATTCACATAAGACGCCGCCAGCCGTTCGCCGACCGTTCTCTCGTCCTCGCCCTCTTCAAAGGTGTAGCCTGCAAGGTCGTGCCCGGTTATCCTCACGGGAACATCGGGTATCGGCAGCTTGTGGACAGTTATCTTCCTGCCCCTGGCATCGGTCACGCTCTCAAGGTAATCAAGGCAGGCCTTTGAAAGGGGATACTGCTCGTCCTCCTCATCGTCCGTCCATGCCAGCACCACCTCGGCGGGAGCGATGAACGCACACACATTATCAACGTGCTCATTGGTCTCATCGTTATATATGCCTCTTGGCAGCCAGAGGACCTTTTTTGCGCCAAGATAATCGCAGAGCTTTTTTTCTATCTCAGCTTTTGAAAGTCCGGGATTTCTGCCCTTGCTCAGAAGGCAGCTTTCGGTGACCATCAGCGTCCCCTCGCCGTCGGAGTGGACAGAGCCCCCCTCCAGCACAAAGGGGTGAGCATCGATACGTTCAAAGCCTGCCAGCTCGCAGAATCGCCCTGCCAGCGCATCGTCCTTTTCCCAGTGAGCATACAATCCGTCATATTCACCGCCCCATGCATTGAACCTCCAGTCGATCCCTTTCAGGCTCCTGCCGTCGGTAACAAAGGTGGGCGCCACATCACGGGCCCAGGAATCGTCAGAGGGGATGTTTAAAAATGTTATATTGCTTATCCCCTGCAGCAGCTCTTTCGCCGCCCTTTCGGTCACGTCCGACACTATCACATAAACGTCCTCGTCCTCGGCGATAAAGCGGATAAGCTCTGCAAAGACCTTTTGTGCAGGCTTAGCGCCGTATCCCCAGGAGCCGGGGCGCTCGGGAAAGATGATGACGGTCGCCTTGTGGTGCGAAAACTCCGCAGGCATATAAAAAGCACCGCTCTTAGTCGGGGTCAAGACAATCTCTCCTTAAAATCTTCATATCCGAAGCGTTTTATCACTTCATAGCTGCCGTCCCTGCGCAGAAGCGCAATATCCGGAAGCGGCATACCGTTGAAGGTGTTGTTTTTTACCATGGTGTATATGGCCATATCCTCAAAGCAAAGGCGGTCGCCCTCGCAAAGCGGCTCATCAAAGCTGTAGTCGCCTATTATATCCCCTGCAAGGCAGGTGCGTGATGACAGGCGGTATGTGTAAGCCTTCTCGCTGGGCTTTCCGCTTTTGAAAAGCGGCGGCCTGTAAGGCATCTCAAGCACATCGGGCATATGGCAGGCAGCTGATGCGTCCAGTATCGCAATATCGATACCGTTGTGAACTATCTCCATCACCTCGGTGACCAGCCAGCCGGCACCCAGTGCCACAGCCTCGCCGGGCTCGAGATATACCTGCACCCCGTAGGTTTTCTGAACACGCTCTATCATCCTGCAAAGGCGCTCACGGTCATAATCCTCACGGGTTATGTGGTGGCCGCCGCCGAAATTTATCCATTTCATACGGTGAAAGTATTTGCCGAACTTCTCCTCGGCGGCTTCCAGCGTCTTTTCCAGTGCGTCGCTGTTCTGCTCGCAGAGGGTGTGAAAGTGAAGCCCGTCAAGATAAGGCAGCACGCTCTCATCAAAGTCACACGCTCTCACTCCCAGTCTCGAGCCCTCGGCGCACGGGTCGTAGATAGGGGTATCCTGTGTAGAACATTCGGGGTTTATCCTAAGGCCTATGCTTTTGCCTTTACACCTGTCTTTAAACTTCAGAAGCTGTCTGCATGAGTTGAACACTATGTGGTCGCTGACCTGTGCTGTCTCATCAAACTCGCTGTCCTTATAGGCAGGCGAAAAAACGTGGACCTCCTTGCCGAACTCCTCCCTGCCCAGCTTTGCCTCATAAAGACCGCTGGCAGTGGAGCCGCTGAGATACTCCGAGATCAGCGGATAGAGCGCAAACATAGAAAAAGCCTTCTGCGCCAGAAGTATCTTAGCGCCCGTCCTTGTCTGTATATCTTTTAAAATTATTAGATTTCTGACAAGCCCTGCCTCGTCGATGACATAGGCAGGGGTGTCGATCTTTCTGAAAACAGGGTCTGCTGTTTTTATCATATCATTCCACCGTTACGGGGTTCTCGTCAACCACCCAGGGCAGACCGTATTTGTTCAGCATATCCATGTAAGGGTCGGGGTCGAACTCCTCCACATTGAAAACGCCCTTCTTGTCCCAGGTGCCGGAAGCCACCATAGCGGTGCCTATCATAGCAGGAACTCCGGTGGTGTAGGACACAGCCTGGGCGCCGGTCTCCTTATAGCACTCCTGGTGGTCGCAGACATTGTAGATGTATATGGTCCTCTCTTTGCCGTCCTTGATACCTGTGAAGATGCAGCCGATATTTGTCTTGCCCACTGTTCTCGGTCCGAGAGAAGCGGGGTCGGGCAGCAGAGCCTTCAGAAGCTTTATCGGAACTATCTCGTGTCCCTCGAACTCAACAGGGGTCGTGCCGAGCATACCCACGTTTTCAAGGCATTTCATGTGGGTAAGATAGCTCTGGCCGAAGGTCATGAAGAAGCGTATGCGCTTGATGCCGGGGATGTTCTTGGCTAAGCTCTCTATCTCCTCATGGTGGAGAAGATACATATCCTTCATACCTACACCCTTGAAATCGTATTCCCTCTTTATCTCCATAGGCTTTGTCTCCACCCAGTGTCCGTCCTCCCAGTAGGAGCCGTTTGCCGAGACCTCACGCAGGTTTATCTCGGGATTGAAGTTGGTGGCAAAGGGATAGCCGTGGTCGCCGCCGTTGCAGTCGAGGATGTCGATATAGTGTATCTCATCGAAATAATGCTTGAGCGCATAGGCAGAGTATACCTGTGTTACACCGGGGTCAAAGCCTGTGCCGAGAAGAGCCGTCAGGCCTGCTTTCTTGAACTTCTCGTCATAAGCCCACTGCCAACTGTAATCAAAATAGGCGGTGAAACCCTTCTCCTTGCAGCGCTTTTCATAGACAGCTCTCCACTCGGGGTCGTCGGTGTCCTCGGCCTCATAGTTTGCGGTATCGATATAGTTTGCCCCGCACTCGAGGCAGGCATCCATTATAGTCAGATCCTGATAAGGCAGCGCAACATTAAGAACGGTGTGGGGCTTATAGTCCTTCATCAGTGCCACGAGCGAGTCAAAGCTGTCGGCATCGACAGGAGCCGTAGTTATAACAGCCTTTGTCTTGTCTCTTAGCCTTTCAGCAAGCGCCTCGCACTTTGAAACTGTCCTGCTGGCTATCATGATCTCTGTGAAAAGCGGGTTCTCGCAGCATTTGTAGATGGCAACGGTAGCAACACCGCCGCAGCCTATAACAAGTAATTTCATATTTTTGTCCTCCTTGGATTATTATGTTTAGCTGAATATGTGATCGGGTTTTTCTCCGTTTTTGCGCCGGGTTTTACTATCGCCTGTTATTTTGATATCAGCTTTATGAATTTCTTATCGTTCATCTGTTCGTTTGTTATATATTCTCCGTCACAAAACAGAGCATAGGTCGTTATCGGAGTAGGAGCGCTCTGAGCCGCTGCCCTGCTTTCAAGATGCACAGCCTTGAAGCTCACTCCCTGTGCCTTTGCTGTCTGTTCAACTATCGGAACATACTTCGCATTGAACGGACACTGGTTCGTGTAGTAGAGCACATATCCTTTCTCGTCAGTATAGGGCTTTCGGGCGCAGTCCTTGAACCCCGGCTTGTCTGCGTTTTTGTCAAAGGGCAGATACCACAGCTGGATGCCGTTGTCCGCCTCATCGCAGACCTCAAAGCCCTTGTATCTAAGATACTTAGGATCAGCGAGGAAAGGCTTTTTCTTTGCGGCAGAAAGTATGCACAAGCCTTTCTTTCCCTTTTGCTTGCTGTCTTTGATACACTCGTTCAGAAGGTCGTTCGAGTAACCGTGTCCTTTGAAGGAGCCGGATACCCACAGGCAGTCTATATACATATATCCGTCTGCATTTATCGGGTTCCAGGCGTTCTCGGCAGGAATGTATTCGATAAAGCATTTTCCTCTCTCGGCGCTTTTAAGAAAGACCAGACCTTCATCAAAACGCTCCGAGAGCCACGCTTTCTTTGACGATACCTGAACGTCCTTATTATTTGAGATAGCGCAGCAGATATGCTCGTTGTCGATATTTTCTTTTGTGACTCTGATGTATTCCATACACTATGTCTCCTTTATCTGATCGTTCTTCCCTCTTCCTCTTCCAGAAGATCCTCAACATATTTCGGCAGCATAAAAGCTCCCCTGTGAAGATTGACGGTATAGTACCAGGTCTCGATACGGCGTTCACGCCAGCGCTTTGCGTCCAGGTCTCTCAGGGGGTGATATTTCTTGCTGGCAAAGCCGAACAGCCAGTAGCCCGAGGGGCAGGTGGGTATATGCGCCTGATAAACACGGCTTATGGGAAAGCTTCTGAAAGCCTTGCGGTGCATCGCCCTGCAGGACTCCTCGTCCTCGTCAAAGAACGGTGAGCCGTGCTGATAGACCATTATGCCGTCCTCGTGGAGAGCCCTGTAGCAGGAGCCGTAGAACTCCTTGGTGAAAAGGCCTGCCGTGTGACCCAGCGGATCGGTGGAATCGTTGATTATCAGGTCGTATTCGTCCTGCTTTCCTCTCAGAAAGCGCAGGCCGTCACGGTAATGGAGCTGTACACGGGGATCATCAAGTCCCCTTGCGTTGTCGGGGAAAAACTCCCGGCAGACGCTTACGAACATCTCGTCCGGCTCCACCACGTCGATAGTCTCTATCTCGTCATAGTATGAAAGCTCTCTGGCAACGCCGCCGTCTCCGCCGCCGATGACCAGCACCTTCCTGACATTCGGGTGAACAGCCATAGGCACATGGACTATCATCTCGTCATAGGTGAACTCGTCCTTCTCGGAGAATATCACCGAGCCGTCGGATGTTATGAACCTGCCGAACTCCTCCGAGTCGAACACATCTATCCTCTGAAAGTCGCTCTCTCCTGTGAAGAGCTGCTTTTCGACTCTTATAGACATTTTCACATTCTGTGTATGATATTCGGAAAACCAGTAATTCACGGTTTATCCCTCCGTTATTTTAATACATTCAGCCTCTCCAGGCTGCCGTCCTCGGGGCCCTGCATCGAGCAGCCCTTTTCCTTGGCAAAGAGAGTGTAGTCTATTATCTGCTGAGTTATCATCTCTCCCGGAGCAAGAATAGGTATCCCCGGCGGATAGCACATAACGAACTCTCCGCAGATGCGTCCGGCGGTCTCCCTTATGGGTACCAGCTCCTTCTCGGCATAGAATGCCTTCTGGGGTGTGGCCGCAACTATGGGAGTTATATACTCAGCGTTATGCTGGAGCGACACAGGCTTTGAATAGAGCCTCTTTATATCCTCAAGGGCTCCCACCAGCCTTTCTATCTCCTGTATCCTGTCGCCTATGGAGATATATGCAAGGATGTTTCCGATATCACCGAACTCTATCTGGATATCGTATTCGTCCCTTAAAAGGTCGTAGACTTCAATTCCCGTAAGGCCGATGTCTCTTGTATATACCGAAAGCTTCGTAACATCATAATCAAAAATACTGCCGCCGTTTACGAGGTCTTTGCCGTAGGCATAGTAGCCGCCTATGGAGTTTATCTCTTCCCTTGCATACTGTGCCATGCTTGCCACCTTTTCAAAGGACTCACGCCCTCTGAGCGCTAAGTTTCTCCTGGAAATATCCAGGCTCGAAAGCAGAAGATAGGAAGCCGAGGTGGTCTGGGTGAGGTTTATTATCTGCTCCACATAACGGGTGTTCACGTTCTCGCCGAGCAGCAGGAGCGAACTCTGGGTAAGGCTTCCTCCGGATTTGTGCATAGACACCGCCGCCATGTCGGCGCCTGCTTCCATAGCGGAGACCGGGAGATTTTCATTAAAGGAAAGGTGCGTTCCGTGAGCCTCATCCACCAGCACCATTATCCCGTGCTCGTGTGCGATACGCACTATCGAGCGCAGGTCGGAGCAGATCCCGTAATAGGTGGGGTTGTTGACAAAGATAGCCGAAGCATCGGGATTGTCGTTTATGGCCTGTTCCACACGGGACAGCTCCATTCCCAGAGCTATGCCTATATGCGCATCCACATCCGGGTCAACATAAACAGGTTCGGCGCCGCAGAGCACCAGAGCGTTTATAACGCTTCGGTGAACGTTTCTCGGCAGGATTATCTTGTCCCCTGCCTTGCAGGCAGTAAGGATCATGCTCTGCACCGAAGAGGTGGTGCCTCCCACCATAAAGTAAGCATGGGCAGCCCCGAAGGCATCGGCAGCAAGGTTCTCGGCATCAAGAATGACAGACACCGGATGACAGAGGTTATCGAGCGGCTTCATGGAGTTTACATCCAGGCTCACGCACTGCTCGCCGAGGAGCTTTACAAGCTCCGGATTTCCTCTTCCTCTCTTGTGGCCGGGAACATCGAAGGGAACTACCCTCTGTCTTCTGAATCTTTCAAGCGCCTCATAAACAGGCGCAGATTTCTGGTTTTCTATGTTCATTTCTCTATCTCCAAAAATAAAAAATGCAGGTGACAAACATCACCTGCACTGTCGGTAAAGCTATGGTATGATAACGCAGATACCTGCTGCGTTTCTTACATACGGGGCATTCGCCGATTGTATTGACCGTTTCACAAGTGATGCTGATTCAAGGCGGCTGCACAGCAGCCGGATTATCATCTTATAAAATTTGAGCCCTTGCATTTGCCGTATGACGTTTGCTTCAGCTCAATCAATAGTTCGGCTTTCGACCCGCCTGTCCGTCCGGGCTTGGCTCTCGGGAAAGACCCGAAAGCGGTCATAAAAAACTACTGTTTTCACAGCAAAAACATTATATCACAACCCAACCATTTTGTCAACCAGGGGCGAGCCCCTGGACCGCCGCCCCCACCCATCGGAGTTTTGTGCAAACCAATAATTTCTCCCGCCCTCCCCGGAGGGGAGGGGGTAGGCTTCGTTCGGGCTTTTCAGTTGCACACTGCGTGAACCTTGGGAAATAGCAGGAATGTCCGTTTAACAACAAACCTTAGCCCCGAGCCAAACAAAGCTTTGATCTTTCGCAAGGCTGTGGGCGAGGGATTTGGGCCCAGGCGTACACGCCTGGCTGCGTGAACCTTGGGAAATAGCGAATGTGTCCGTTACGCAGCTTGGTCGTTGAACCCTAGCCCCTAAAAAGAGGTATCGACCTTCAGACGATGATATTTTAAATCATCGCCGAAGGCGATACCTTAATTATTCATTATTCACTATTCATTCTTCATTATTCATTTCTTTCTTATCTTCACGTCTCCGGAAGAAGTTTCGATGCTAAGCTCGTTGTTTGCGCTGCCGCAGGTATAGCTTTCGTCACCTGTTTTGGTAAGGGGGAGCTCGTAGCTGACGTCACCGGAGGAGGTGTCGATAGTTGCCTTGAACTCCGAATCCTCGGGCAGGTAAAGCTCTATGTCTCCCGAGGATGCCTCGATGCCGATATCGGCAGGCATACCGCCGAGCTTTATTGTCTGGTCGCCGGAAGAAGTCTCGACACCAAGCTTAGCGGTACTGTCAGCAGTTATCTCGATATCTCCGGAAGATGTCTCGGCGCTTATCGATTTGCTGTCGCCGCTCTGGTCTATGAACACCTCGCCCGAAGACGCCTCGGTGGAGATAGTGTCAGCTTCGCCGGAGAATCTTATGTTTCCTGAAGAGGTCTCGGCCTCGAATTTGCCGGCATCGCCGTCAAAGCTCACATCTCCCGAGGACGCTTCCAGATAGGCGCTCTTAGCGCTTATGCCGCCGATAGTCATATCAGCCGAGGAAGCCTCTGCCGAAAGCTTATCAAGCTCTGTACCCTCGGGGAGAGTTATCTCTACTCTCTTTTCCGAGCTGCTGTCCACCCTTTCACCGGATGCGCAGAACTTTACATAAAGCACGCCGTCATTCACCCAGGTGTGTACCTTTTCCTCGTCGGGAAGGTCGTCCTTGCAGGTCTCTGTAACTGTCACCTTGCCGCTGCCGCCCGTGACGACATCAACAGCGCCGGTCGCCCATTCAATATCCACAGTCTTTATCTTCTCGTCTGTCTCAAGGTCACCTGCGGTGTATTTGTCGGCGTTCTCATAGGTGCCGATAGATGCCGAATTGAAAAATCCAAAGGAGCATGAACACATACCCATCATCGATACAGCCATTGCTGCTGCGGTTATAAACGATACTTTCTTCATTTTGTTTTCCTCCTGTTTCTGTTTACTATAAATCCTATTCCCGCAAATATCAGTGCCAGCAGCATCAGGACTGCTCCGAAGAGGATATTTGTCCCGAAAACATATCTGTCGCTGTCTGTCTTTATATAGAACGAAGTGCTGTTTGCCGATATGTTCAGGATCAGCTCATGGATGAACATCATCATACCCGACGAAGCAAGACAGATAGCTGCTTTGAAAAAGCCGTTGACTTTAAGATAGCGCACTGTCAAAAATATCGCCCACACAAGACCTATTATCGGGAGCGAGATGCGTGCTGTCAGCGAATAGTAGTCGATGCCGAGGCTATTCGTTATGCCTATACTAGTCATCATCAGTGCGAACATCACGGTGTCGAGCCCCAGAACCGCCAGACCCTTGTGGCTGCCTATCCTTGAAGCTATGGGCTTCGACCTTGCCGCAAAGGGCGAGAACACCAGCCATATACCGAACAGCGAAGCGGTGGACGCTATGAAGAACCAGCTTCCTCTTGTTATTATGCAAACTACTGCAAACAGCAGTATCAGGCTTACGCTGAATGAAGAAAGCGTCCAGAGGCCTTTGTTTTCGGGCGCAAGCAGCGGAACGGCCACCAGCGATACGGGGATGAGCATAGCCGCCAGAACGATGAAGAACCAGCCTGCTCCGCCGACAGCGAGATTGACTATCAGGCAGATAAGGACCGGCAGCATAAATATGCCTGCTATTATGGTCCCTGCCACTGCGCTGCGGCGTTTGAAAAACTTTTTCTGCGAATCGAGCGCTTCATTTTTTTCTGCGCTCATCACCTGCTCCAGTTCCTCGCCGGAACGCAGGCTCTCAAGATAGCTGCTGCAGCCTTCGCACTCACTTAAATGCTCCTCGACTACGGCCTTGCTGCTCTGACTGCATATACCGTCCTGATAGAGCGGCAGCAGATCTCTTATAAGTTCACAATTATACTTCATTGTTGTCTAACCTCTCTTTTAGTTTCAGTCTTGCACGATGATAGGTGACTCTCGCCCAGGACTCGGTCTTCTTGAAGATCTGGCCTATCTGCTTGAAGGAAAGCTCTCCGAAAACTCTCAGCTCGAACACTTCCTTATAGGGCTCTCCCAGATCGTGGAGCGCTAAGTGTATCTGAAAGCTCATATCCTTGTCGGCCAGGCGTTCTTCAATGCTCTTGCTCTCGTCCGGACGGTCCTCCGGGAGCTCTCCGCCGTTACGGGCTTTACGCCGCAGCTCGTCGGTGAAGAGGTTCTTGGCTATGGCGCAAAGCCAGGACAGCTGGTCGGATTCTCCCCTGAAGCCGTGCTTCGAGGTCATGACCTTGAAAAAGGTCTCCTGTGTTATCTCCTGAGCCGTGTCCTTGTTTCCCGCAAGGGTCATCACGAAGGAATAGACCTGCATATAATATGTCTCGTATATCTTTCCGAGGGCCTCGTCCACTATCATCGCACCTCCTTTCTTTTGTCTTACACTGGTTAGACGGACTAATTCCGATTTCGTTACAAAAAAAATAAAAAAATTTTTTCTTTTTTATTTTACACCAGATCCCTCCCAAAATCAAGGGCTGATATTTGACAACTGTCAAGTGATGGGATATAATTATCGAAAGCCTCCGAAACTGATATCGGAGCCTTTTCTTGACCGCCGGCCTTGGTAATATATAACAAAGGCGGCTTTATGGCACACAGCCGTTTCGTTATTTTCACAAAGTGTTTTTTCACGGCTTGACAAAGAGTAATGGCGGTTGTATAATCTAAATGTGGTTAGTTAAAACTAACCCATATAGATAACAGGAGGAGAAGGAAAATGTTTCTTGAACTCAATGGTATAACAAAACACTTCGGCGAGGGCGAAAGCAGAGTCGAGGTGCTCAAAGGGATAGACCTTGATATCGAGAAGGGAGAATTCACAGTGCTGCTGGGGCCTTCCGGCTCGGGCAAGAGCACGCTTCTTAATATCATCGGCGGAATAGACAGCGCCGACACGGGGTATATAGCTATAAACGGCGAAAAGACCGCTGATATGAACGAAGCAAAGCTCACAAGATACAGAAGAAAGCACCTGGGCTATATCTTCCAGCAGTATAACCTTATACCAAACCTTAATATAAAGGAGAACGTGGAGGTCGGCGCATATCTGAGCGAAGCGCCGCTGGACGTTGACGATCTGCTGAAAACACTGGGGCTTTATGAGCACCGCCACAAGCTGCCCAACCAGCTCTCCGGCGGCCAGCAGCAGAGAACTGCTATCGGCAGAGCCATCGTCAAGAACCCGGACATCCTCCTTTGCGATGAGCCTACGGGAGCCCTTGACTATAACACCTCGAAGGAGATACTAAAGCTTATCGCCGAGGTAAACGAAAAATACGGCAGCACCGTTATTATGGTAACTCACAACGACGCCATAAAGAATATGGCAGACAGGGTCGTGAAGCTGCGTGACGGCGTTATCCGCAAGAACTATATGAACGAGACAAAGATCGCCGCAGCTGATCTTGATTGGTAAGGGGGAGAAACGATGAGAAACCCGCTTATCAAACGAATACCCAGAGAATATAAGAGCGAGCTCGGAAAGCAGCTTGCGGTCTTTGCGTTTTTCGTCCTAATAATCGGTGCTGTATCGGGGTTCATCGTTGCCGCCGACAGCCTGATAAAGTCCTATAATGACAGCTTTGAAAAATACAATATCGAGGATGGAAACTTCGAGCTTATGGAAAAAGCAGACGATGAGCTGCTTCGGTCCATCGAGGACGAGGGAAAGATAACCCTTTATGAGAACTTCTACAAGCAGGAGGAGACCAAGAGCTTCGAGAGCAAGCTTCGCATCTTCGGAGAGAGAGACGAGATAGACCTTGTGGACCTTCTGGAGGGAGATATGCCCTCGGGCAGCAGCGAGATAGCGATAGACCGCCTTTATGCCCAAAACCACAAGCTTGAAAAGGGCAGCACCATAAAGCTTGAAGAAAAGACACTTACCGTCAGCGGCATAGTTGCGCTGTCGGATTACTCGGCGCTGTTTGAAAACCCCTCGGATATGATGTTCGACAACGATATGTTCGGCGTCGGAGTCATGACGGACGAGGGCTTTGAAGCGCTTCGTGACAACCACATCCATTACAGCTATTCCTGGCTTTATGACAGCAAGCCCAAGAACGACGAGCAGGCCGAAAAAATGAGCGAGGAGCTTATAAAGGTCATCTCTCCCAAGGCACAGCTGACAAACTTCATCCCGGAGTTTTCTAACCAGGCGATAGTTTTCACCGGCAACGATATGACAGGCGACCGCACATCCATAATCGTTTTTCTGTATATCACCGTGGTGATACTTGCCTTTGTGTTCTCCATAACTATCGACAGCTCCATAACCGCCGAGGCAGGCGTTATCGGAACGCTGCGTGCTTCCGGCTATACAAGGGGCGAGCTTCTTCGCCACTACCTGATAGTGCCTACCCTCACCCTGCTGGCAGGCGCTCTGGTCGGAAACATCCTGGCCTACACCGTTCTTGAAAAATACATGGCCCAGGCTTATCTTTTAAGTTATTCGCTGACGTCCTACAAGGTCCTGTTCAATGCGGACGCCTTTATCTACACGACTGTTGTGCCTATGGCGATAATGCTTGTGATAAACATCATTACCCTCACAGCAAAGCTGCGGCTCTCGCCGCTGAAATTTTTGCGCCGTGACCTTAGCCGCCGCAAAAAGAAAAAGGCCTTCCGCCTTAACACAAAAATACCTATCATCATCCGTTTCCGCCTGAGGATAATCTTCCAGAATATGCCCGGCTATATCACCCTGGTCATCGGCTCGTTCCTTGCAAACGCTATCCTGCTTTTCGGAATGATATTCAACCCGATGCTCCTTGACTATCAGGAAAAGGTCAAGGACAATATGCTGGCTCCCAGCATCTGCGTCCTCAAAGCTGATGCCGAGACCACAGAAAAGACTGCCGAAAAAGCAAAGATGATAAGCCTTACCTCCCACGTCGAGGGCTATGTCAAGGAAGACATCCCGATATACGGGATAAAGGAGAACAGCCGCTTCATCAGATTTGACCACGACACCGACGGGCTCATCTTCTCCTCCTCCTACCGTGACAAATACGGTCTCAGCGAGGGTGACACGGTGGAGCTCAAGCAGCAGTACGGCAGCAAAAAGTTCAAGCTGAAAGTCGGCGGCTTCTATGAATATCCTGCGGCTCTTGCGATATTCACGGACTACGACAGCTTTGATGAGCTGTTCAAGGGAGAGGAAGCGCTCAATGTTATCTTCTCGAACAAAAAGCCGGATGACATCGACGATATGCTGATAGCATCAACTATCACCGAAGCTGACCTCACAAAGACCTCACGCCAGCTGATACGCTCCTTCAGCAGCCTTACGAGCGTGTTCCTTGTGTTCGGTATAGTTATGTCTGCGCTGGTGATCTATCTGCTTGCAAAGATAATCATCGAAAAGAACGAGCAGTCTATCTCGATGACAAAGATACTAGGCTACTCCGACCGGGAGATAAACGGCCTTTACATCCGCTCCACCACTATCGTGGCTATCGGCTCGATACTCCTGACTATCCCTCTGGCATATTTAGTGCTTTCCAAAGCCTTTGAAGTTATTTTCCGCTCCTTTGCGGGATACTTTGAGTTCACGGTATCGCCGCTGACGCTTATCCGGGCAGGTCTTCTGGGAGTCGCCGTCTATGTAGTGATAGCGCTCCTGCTGATAAGAAAAGTAAAGCGCATCAAACTCGCCGAAGCCCTAAAGAACGTTGAATAAAACAGCAGGATATCTGTCTGACAGAAGCAGACATCCTGTGAAAGATCATAGCCCCTGCCATTTCCCACAGGAAAGAGCAGGGGCTATGTCTTTTTCAGAAAAGCGTCCTCAGATGACACTGAATATCGCGATCACGACGAACGCAAGGATCACAGATCCCACACAAAGGAGAAGACAGGTTCCTATAAGCTTCAATGCCATTTTCCCCTTGCGTCCCTTTTCCACCTGTCCCGTCAGGATGTTGAACTCGGGATAGTCCATCGCCATAAGCGGCAGGAAGACGACCCCCACGACCAGCGCAAACATCAGACATATCATACCCAGCCACATATGAGTTTCCTGCTCGGTCTGGGCGTCATATCCAATCAGCAGCCACGCAAAAAAGTGCATGACGAATATAAATATGTAAAACCTGTTTCTCAGTTTCAGCCATGCCTTGAGTTTTTCACGGTTGGCAAAATAGCCCTGACTGCTCTGCTCGAGATTCTGTACCCTCTGGCGGTAGTATTCCACCTGTGCCTCCTCTTTGAGCTCGTCAAAGCCCACCTGCATCCCGCAGTAGGGACACACAGCAAAATAGGTATCCTTGCCCCTTATCGCTTCACCGCCGCAGTAACGGCAGCGAAATGTTACCTGATCCTGATCGTTCATAAATGTCACCTGCATATATTTTTATCGTTAACCCGATTATAACACATAGCCCACCTTTCGTCAACAGCCGGCAAAGCACTTGACGGCGAAAGCTTTATGTTTTATAATGATACAGACCGAAGGGATGTGGAAAAATGAAACGTGTTAAGACTACCGCTGACCTGTCAGCTTATCCCGGGCAGATAGCAAGGCTCCTTGAAGGCGCCGACATTTATGACAGCAGCTGTTCTCCTATGGCAAAGGTGAGCTTTATAGACAAGGACGGCGGGATATTTCTTAAAGAAGCAGCCGCAGGCACTCTCGCTGACGAAGCGCAGATGCACGACCTTTTTCACAGCCTGAGACTGACTTCAGAAGTCCTGATTTATGAAACGCAAGCCGGAAAAGACTATCTTGTTACCCGGAGAGTCAAAGGCGAGGACTGCACGAACAGCCTGTACATTACGGAGCCCGAAAGGCTCTGCGACACCGTAAGCACACAGCTAAGAGCTCTGCATGAGATAAAACTAAAAAACACAAAGCTTCCCGACAGGAACGAAAGCTACCGACAGGCCGTCCTCTCGGGCAAAGGCAAATTCGAGCCCGGGCTTTTTGAGGGGATATGGGACTTTTCATCCATTGAGCAGGCAAAGCAGGAAGCCCTTGAAGGTGTTTCCTTGCTGGAGAGCGATGCTCTTATCCACGGCGACTACTGTCTGCCGAACATAATGCTCGATAACTGGGAGTTTTCGGGCTTTATCGACCTTGGGGGCGCCGGAGCAGGAGACCGCTATTTCGATATCCTGTGGGGGATATGGACGCTTAAATTCAACCTCGGCACAGCAAGGCTCAGCCAGCGCTTTATAGACGGCTACGGCAGAGACCTTATCGACAGGGACAAGCTCCGCCTTATCGCAGCAATAGAAGCGCTGACATGATCAAAGATAAGCGCAAAATTTCCGGCCGAAAGCCCTTATTTTTCAGCCGCTGTAAAAAGCGGCCTTTTGCTTTGTTAGATATGCTGTGCTGGCATCGTTTACAGTGGATAACTATTTGTTATAATTGATAGTTTTTGTTTCAGTTTATTGAAAATCTTAAAATAATCTGCTATAATTTAAGCGTTGGAAAACAGGCGGCAAAGGCCGCATATCAAAGCAGCAGAGCCAGGGGCTTTGCTTATTGAAAGGTTGGTTATTTTTATGAAAAAGGTACTTGCATCAGTACTCGCACTGACAATGACAGCAGTGATGTTCACATCCTGCGGCGATTCTGACAGCTCTTCCAAGTCAGAGTCCAAGGCAGCTTCCTCTTCCAAGGCAGCGGAGACCACTACAACTACCACAACAGCAGAGACCACAACAACAGCGGCAGAGAGCGAGGCTCCTTCCGAGTCCGAGGCTGACACCAGCGAGGCTGAAGGCCCTGCAGAGTTTGACATCACAAAGGTAAACGGCTACGACGAGAACGCTACCGAGACCGTATTAGAGTTTACCGATCAGGTTTCCGATGCGTGGGTAAACGGACTTGGCTCCTATGTTATGGACGATGTAAGCGGCGATGACTTTATCGACGGAAGAACATTCGACAGAGACAAGGATGTTCATATGGTAGTTGAGTTTGCTTATACCGAAAGCTTTGAGAACATGATAAAGGACGGAGTTACCGATCAGCATATGACTCAGATCGTTATCGGACCTGCTCATGCTAACGGCTGGAACAAGTTCGGCGAGACATATGAGGGACTTATCAGCGATTATCCTTCGCTCAACGATCCTAACCTTACCGAATATGTAAAGGCAAACGGCGAGGATATGGCTACGCCCGAGACAAAGGATGTTAAGCCCAAGACCGACCAGGTATGGCCTGATGTATTCATCAAGGAAGACGGCTTCATCAAGATCGGAAACCACGATGTTACATCCATCGAGTTCACCATTCCTGCCGCTGAGATAAACAAGCTCATCGACAACGCAGAGGTGATCCCCGATGACGAAGAGCACTGGGGCGACGGCGTTCTGTTCCAGATCGGCGGAAATATGTACATCACCAAGATCACGATCGATCAGGGCAACGTATTCCTCAGATCGCAGATCGCAGAGAGCGGAATGTAATTTCCCAAAATTCCAAGCTGTCATACCGGGCATCCCTTCCGTGGGATGCCCGGTTTTTTGTGCGCAAAAAAGAGCATTCCCAAAGGAACGCTCTTTCGTTATCACATTTTCATTTCTGTTCGTCTTCCGGCTTTCCGGGGTCTGCTTCTTCCTCTTTTTGCGGCTCTTCCGGCGAAGCATCGGGCTCCTGCTCTCCGGCCTCGTCTTCCTTCTTTTCGGCAGCCGCTTCCTTATCGTGCTGCTCCTCGGTCTTTGACTCGTTATAGAAGTTTACTATTATCGAGGTTATCACCGCAACAACGATGATACCGTAGATTCCCAGCAGCACCGATATCATCCTTCCAAGGAAGGTGACGGCGGTGAAATCTCCGAAGCCGATAGTGGTCACCAGCGCAAAGCAGTACCACAAAGCATCCGAATAAGAATTTATACCGGGTTCTTCGGACCTCAGCACAACAGATGACGCCGCTATCAAAAGCACAAGTCCCGAAAGGACCTGGGGCGCCAGCGAGCGGGTGGCTATCGACAGAAGAAGCTTATACTTTATCTGAGAAAGTGATATGAATATCAGCCTGTAAAGCTCCTGCAAGAACACACATATGGACACCACACCAACAGCCATGACCGGCGATATCTCATCCGAGACCACCATAGAGAAAGCTGTGAGCAAAAGAAAGATTATCAGAAGGATGTACAGAATAAGCTTTATAACACGCTTTTTCTTCGAGAAAGATATTATCATCGAATAGACCAGTGTCAGACAGTAGATAGCTGCCGACACCTTCAGCGCACGATCACTGTGACCGAACATCACCAGCAGCGAGCATATAAAGAACGTCGCCGCATATCCCATGCGCTTTACATATTCGTGCTTCTCGAGCTTGCCGACATACTCGGCTTTCATATAATCAGACAGGGACATAAGAATGAACATCGTCGATGTCATGACACAGTATCCCATTGTGACCTTTTTGTAGCTTATGAGCCTTACGGAAAGCATCAGAACGATAAGGCAGAGCACCGCTTCAAATATCATGAAAAATGCTTTTCTGTTAAGCAAAGCCGGTTTCTTTTCAGCCATATTCTACTCCTTTATCCTGCCATCTGCAAAAACTGTGCGGAAGATACAAGCAGAGCATCGATATACAAAAATACGATCACGGCAACGCCTGCCACAGGGATGAGAATATCTATCAGATTGTTGCTGTGCTTTCTTGTATAGGAGAACAGCAGCAGGAAAGGTATTACCGAAATAAGTCCCGATGCGTCTCCGAATCCCATGCTGTTTACCACCTTGGTGGCTGTGTCGAAGTCGCAGTGAGCATAGGCTATGTAGAGCGAGCCTGCTATAACCACGAGTATTACATCGAGCAGCGCAAAGATGAGTATCATCTTTGTCATGAACAGCGAGAACTGGAACGAATTTGTTCTGGTCGTCAGGAAGCGCTGATAATCCTCCGGGGTCTTGCCGTGTTTAATAAAGTAGCGCTCACGGTTCTTCATATAGAACGCCACGATAACGAACAGAACGAACACCACCGGCGACTTGGTAGTAAGGAAAGGATAGATGCCGAAAGGCAGTGTTACTGTCTTTGTTGCGGCAAGTATCTTGAGCGTTACGCAGACGCCTTCATAAATGACAGGCAAAGCCACCAGCGAACGGAAGATGTATATCTTCTTGCCCTGGAACAGTTTCTTAGGAACATAGTTTACAAAGAACACAACCAGCGTAAACAGGATAACGTCCATGAAAATGTTGAACGTAAAGTATCCGGCTTCGCTGCCGCTCTCGGCAAAGAGCTTTCTTATAGACTCGGTGGCCGCCTCTCTTGATCCCATCAGAGCGGTGCCTATCCTTATCATATAACGCTCATAAACAAAGAAGAATCCCGCTATCATGCCGCCTGCCGCCATGCCGAACTTGATGAGCATCCCACGGTAGGTGTCTTTTCCGTTTATGAGTATCGCAAAGGTCGCAATGAGCAAAAGCGGCAGCGCAAGCTCATAACTGTTCTCGAGGATCTTCATGAGCACCTTGTTGCCCGCAAGGGTTGGGTGGAGCTCCTTGGTGACGTTCAGGATGGTGCCTATCTGCGACATAATGATAAACGCCCATGCGATCATCTTGAAGGCTCTGTAAGAAAGAGGCCCCAGATATTTCATATCATTCTCTTCGGTGACCTCATATATCTTCGGACGCTGTTTCTTTTTAGCCTCCTTGCCGTTTTCCGAGGTCTCGTCCTTTGCCGCAGTCACCTCTTCGGTGATATCCTCTTTTGCGTCAGCGGCCTCAGCCGGCTGCGTGATCTCTTCTTCGACTGTGGTTTCGATCTTTTCAGTCATAAAAATACCTTCTCCCCGTTTTGTGATTTATAAAAAGTATCGGTCAGATCATCCGGACTATACGAAAGCATTATATCATGATTGACATGATAAGTCAAGAAACGACGGCAGGCGTGTACGCCTGGTGCTCGCCGCACGGCTAATCCCCTGGCGGATGATTATCGCTTTGTTGTTAAACGGACAAATCAGCTATCTTTCAAGGTTCACGCAGTGGTGCAACTGAAAAGTCCACACAAAGCAATCCCCCTCCCCTTAGGGGAGGGCAGAAGGAGCTTGTAGTTTACACTAAGCCCCAATGGGTGGGGGCGGCGGTGCAGGTGCTCGCCCCTGCCGGCGAGCACCGCCCCTGCCTGCATTGACAAAAGGGGGATAGCGTGGTATAATTTTTGAGTAAAACATTTAATGTAAAGCTCGGCGCAAAAATGGTATCTCCCCCGCAGGGGAGAATACCTTTTTACGCTCCTTCCCGAGCCGCCGCAGGCGGCGAGGACAGACACAATGCGGTCAGTTATAAAATACTTAATATAAAGGAGAGATAGGAATGTATTGCATAAAATGCGGAAGCCAGATAGCCGATAACTCGGTGTTCTGCCCTTACTGCGGAGCTAAGACGCAGGCGCCGGCACCGGCACCCCAGACCACAGCAGAGGTCTTCGCTGGACCACAGGACAGCACAGCGGCAGCAGCAAAGCCAAAAAAGAACCTTAAACTTGCGCTTATCATTATTGCGGTTATAGCCTTTATCGGGCTTGCGGTGGGGATCACGTTCATCATAGTGGACGCCTTCAAAAAGCCCGGAACAGAGATCGTCAGCGCCTTTGAGAAGACGATGAAAGAGGACTTCAAGGCAGATATTCAGCTGAAAGCAAATATAAAGGGCATATCCGCTCTTATGGGAAAAGACACCGATGCGAGCAGTACTTCGGCAATGTCCCTGCTGGGCGCTATGGGCATGAAGTATGATGCCGAGCTCTATGTCAAGGGTAAGGGCGACGACTTCCGTGCAAAGCTGGATCTGGGAATGGCACAGATGAAGGTCGACAGCGAGGGTATGACCTCCAGCATCTCGACCCAGAGCCTCGGGAACATAATCGGGGGCGCAGACAGCTTCGACGAGGAAAACACAAAAGCCTTTGATGACGAGGATTCAAGGCGCATTTTTGATATCGTTGCCAGCCGTGATATCCTGAAAGCCGTTTCCGAGGATGAGGAGCTGGACGAGCTGCTCAAAAAGAACTTCTCGGAGAACTATACAAAGCTTGACGATGTTTTCGAGGAGCTGCTCAACGACACGGACGCTGATTATATCATCGACTACAGCAAAAAGGACGGCGCCTACAACTACACGATAGATGTCAAGAAGCTGGTCAAAGCTCTGGCAGACAACAAGACCCTTGATATGAAAAAGGACAGCGCCAAGGGCATCAAGGCGTCCATAAAAGAAATCAAACAGGACATTGTAGCAGACATCAGCGTAAGCATCTCCGGAGGAAAGCTGGACACTGTAAAGATAACCCCGAAGATCGACAAGAACGAGATCGGCACCGTGACCATCACCTTCAAGAACTACGGCGATGTCAGCGACAAGGACCTTGAATTCAGCGAGTCAAAGACCAACAGCGGTCTCAGCAACGGCGCTCTTGCGCCCTCGATGCTCGGCTATGTGAACAAGAGCAAGCTCAAAACAGCAAACGCAAACGCAAAGATGGCTTTCACCGTCATCGCCTCCGAAGCCACCGACCTTGAGGTAGACGGCGAATACGTTCCTTCGGGGACGTATAACTTCCAGATAGAGAACTATGACCCGGATGACAAGATACAGGCAAGCCTGTATGAGAACTTCAGCTATCTCGGAGACAAAATGGGCGAGATATATTACGTTATCGACAGCGACGGATCTGTGAAGTTCGTCCAGTGGAGACAGGACAGCTCGTCCTTTATCGGACAGTATCCCGGACCTGCCACGAACACCGACGATACCATCGAATGGGGAACATTCACGACCTACTGACCCGACATAAATAAACCAAACTTCTGCCATTCTGCCGGTTTGAAAGACTTACAGAATGGCAGACTTTGTTATAAATACACAAAAACAGCCGCCAAAATTCTAACTGCTCTTTATTGACTTTCGGGGGCAGATGTGATAAAATTTATAAAATGACTTAAAGAGGAGGCATTACTATGTCAAAGTTTGTATGTTCAGTTTGCGGATACGTTTTTGAGGGAGAGGCTGCCCCCGAGCAGTGCCCTGTATGTAAAGCACCTGCATCGAAGTTCACCAAGATGGACGAGAGCGCAGGACTTACATGGGCTGCCGAGCACGTTGTAGGCGTGGCATCGGATGCTCCCGAGGACATAAAGAAAGATCTCAGAAGCAACTTTGAAGGCGAGTGCAGCGAGGTAGGTATGTACCTTGCTATGGCAAGAGTCGCTTACAGAGAGGGCTATCCCGAGGTAGGTATGTATTATGAGAAGGCTGCCTTTGAAGAGGCCGAGCACGCTGCAAAGTTTGCAGAGCTGCTGGGTGAGGTCCTGACAGACAGCACAAAGAAGAACCTGCAGATGAGAGTTGACGCCGAGAACGGTGCGACCGCAGGAAAGACCGACCTTGCAAAGAGAGCAAAGGCTCTCAATCTCGATGCTATCCACGACACAGTTCATGAGATGGCAAGAGACGAAGCAAGACACGGAAAGGCTTTCAAGGGTCTGCTGGACAGATACTTCAAGGACTAAGCTGCCCCGAAACAACTCACGCAAAAAAGCGGTCTTCTTAAAAATGAAGGCCGCTTTTAGTCTTTGTGATGATAAAAGGATCAGGTTATGGGGATCACGGGGAGTTCCAGCTCTTCGGGCTCGGTCTCGGCCGGGGCTTCGGTGGAAGAGGAAGATGTTTCGGTGTTCTCGGCAACGGAGCTTGACGCCTTTGAGGACGTATCGGTCTTGCTGCTTTCGGATGCGGATGACGAGCTGTCTGCTTTGCAGCCCGTGAGCATTACTGCCGCAAAGGCTGCGGCCAAGATCAACTTTTTCATTTCTGATATCTCCTTATAAAAGATCTGTTATCCTGATTATAACACAAAGCCCCAAAAAAGTAAACCCCCAGGGGCGGTGCTCGCCGCACGGCTTTGACGTTCAGTACAAAGTCCGTGCGGCGAATTTTGTTACTCGGTGACTTTCCTGTTGTTTTGACTTTTACCGAGGGAACGTTATCGGACAAAGAATTGACCCGAGAGCACACCCACTGACAAAGCGAAGGGCCGACGTATTAAAAAGCGCACGGTCCAGCCTTGCGCCAGAGGCTGGTGGGGTGTCGGGGCAAAGCCCCGACCAGAGCACGAGACAGAGTCTCGTTCGGAGCGGAGCTCCGACTAAAAACACCGGAGGCGCTCGAAAGGGGTGAATTCAAAAATAGAGGCAAGGAAAGCAACGGCTCTATGCCTTAAACGAAGAAAAGCCGAAAAGGCTTTTCGAGTAGGCTGATGAGGAGTTCTATTTTGAGCGAGTGATTGAGGATAGCTTTCCTTCGGATGGACTTTGCTTCGCAAAAAAGGTTTTGGCTGCCTTAAACGATTTAGCTTTTTATATCACATATTTAACATTAAGAAATTGATACGAACAGCAGATTTCTGATATAAACATTTAGTCATACTGTGTATAATTTGTTCAATAGTTGGTTCATCAGAAATGTGCTGAAGACAAAGGAGGTAAATTATGAAAAGATTTGAAGGCTATATAAAAGGAATAGATCTTGGCGGCTGGCTCTCTCAGGGCGAGTATACCAAGGAGCATCTTGACAGCTTCATCCACGAGGAAGACATAAAGACTATCGCAGGCTGGGGCGCAGACCATGTAAGACTGCCAATGGATTATAATGTTTTCCAGGAGGAGGACGGAACTCTCAAAGAGTTCGGCTTCGGCTATGTTTACAAGGCTGTCGAGTGGTGCAAAAAGGCAGGGCTCAAGGTAGTCCTTGACCTTCACAAGACCCAGGGATTTATCTTCGATGACGAGAACTATGTGGGCTTCTTTGCTGACGAAGAGCTCCAGGAAAGGTTCTGCCGCCTGTGGGAGGAATTTGCAAGACGCTACGGCTCCATGTCCGATATGCTCTGCTTCGAGCTTCTCAACGAGGTCACCGACCCCGAATTCTCGCCCACCTGGAACAAGATAATCGAAAAGACTATCAGGCGCATAAGAGCTATCGCTCCCGATGTAAAGATCCTTGTGGGAAGCTACTGGAACAATTCTCTCGATGCTCTGAAAGATCTTGATATGCCTTATGACGAGAATGTGGTCTACAACTTCCACTGCTATGAGCCGCTGATCTTCACACACCAGGCAGCTTTCTGGGTAAAGCAGATGAACAGGGATTACCGCATCTCTTATCCCGGAGACGTAAAGCAGTATCTGCACGATGCCGAGGCTCTTGAGATGAAATATATGGATCACAGCGAGATCGCAGGCGAGGGCTACACCGCCGACTATTTTATAAAGCGCTTTGAGGGTGCGGTAAAGCTCTGTGAGGAAAGAAACGTTTCTCTCTACTGCGGAGAATACGGCGTTATAGATCTGGCATCTCCCGAGGACACTGTTGCTTGGTATAAGGACATAAACGCAGCCTTCGAGAAATTCGGTATAGGCAGAGCAGCATGGAGCTACAAGGAGATGAACTTCGGCCTTGCTGACAAGCGCCTTGACGGTGTGAGAAGCGAGATACTCAAATACATCTGATAATTTCCTGATAAGATCATAAACGGCGCCCATTTTGTTATGTGGGTGCCGTTTTGATTTCAAATATTAAATATATGATACATCATTCGGGTCGTCATCCGCCTCAAACCTCAATATATGGTGGTTTGACGGCGAAAAGTGACCCATGCGCATATTTTTGAAATTTAACCGCCATATCAAGAATTAGGGTTAAATTCCTGATACGGAGTTTTAATTTTTGGTATAGTTATATTAAAGAATATGATAATATTATCTCAGCAGCTGAAAGGCTGAAACGAATACCGGGCCGTGTGTCCGGTAAAAGGAAAATGATATTTGGAGGTATTTATCATGAGAAGTTTTAAGAAAATGTTCGTTGGCATGACCGCAGCAGCGATCGCAGCATCCTGCATGACGATCAGCGCATTCGCAGCTACAAACCTGAACGACGTATTCCACCCCGACGAGTCTGACGAGACCATGAACGATGCATACTATGCGATCGGTGCTATGGGCTACTTCATGAACAATGACGGCAAGTGGAAGTGGAACAACGGTGATTGGTGCACATGGAACGCAGATAATAACGACGGCACTATCACTATCGAGTACAAGATCAACAAGGCTCTTACCGATACTACTATGTCCGACAAGGGCTCTCTCGGTGAGATGGGCGTTATGGTCTGCAACCTTGACGAGGGTCTGGAGAAGATCGGCAAGACCGAGGCTGACCTCTATCCTCTCGCAGTTACAGTTAAGGACGCAAGATTCGTTGCCGAGGACGGCACAGAGACTACATTCACAAACCTTCTCGAGATCACAGAGATGGCTCATGACCCCGAGGGCGGCATCAGATTCCACATCCGTCCTACTGACAGAGTAGACGAGGATACAGGCGAGGTCATCTTCCCTGCAACAGCTGAGACAGAGGGCTGGGACGCAGAGGGCGGCTTCCAGGGCGGTACTCTTTATGTAACTCTCGACTTCGGTGCTCCTGCAGCAGCAGGCGGAGAAACAAGCTCTGCAGCAGCTGACGACTCTTCCAAGAAGGCCGACGATTCCTCCAAGAAGGCTGACGATTCTTCCGCTAAGGCTGACGATTCTTCCAAGAAGGAGACCAGCACAACTACTACAACTACAACGACCACTACCGGTGCAGGCGGCGGCGGATCTCTCGCTTCCGACAACACTGCTAAGGCTGAGCAGCCCGAGACAGGCGCAGCAGAAGGTCTTATCTTCGCAGGCGTGGCTCTTGCAGCAGCCGGCATCGTTATAACAAAGAGAAAGTAATTTCTGATCGGAGGAATGACAATGAGATCACATAAACGTATAGCAGCAGCTCTTACAGCCGTGCTCTGCATCGCTGTGACTGCCTGCGGTAGCTCTTCGGACAGCTCTTCCGGCAGCTCCTCTATGAAGGAGAAGAAGCTTGAGGAAAACCAGCAGGAGATAGTTGAGAGACTCTGTGATTCTATGGAAACCAGAGACATCAAGAACAGCACTATCGAGTGGTTCTCTTTCTGGGATATCAACCCCACAGCTTCCGAGGATAAGGATATAGGCGTTGACCTGGCTCTGTTCCAGACCAAGTACGACGGCAAGATCAATTATAATGCGACTACATGGGATACAAAGTTCGATGACCTTGCAGCTCTCGTTATGGCTAATAAGTCTCCTGACTTTATCGGCGCTGACGATATGGATATGTTCCCCAAGGGCGCTATCAAGGCTATGATCGAGCCTATCGATGATTACATCGACTTCACAACTCCTCTGTGGTCGGATATGAAGAATGCAGCAGACCAGTTTATGTTCCAGGGCAAGCACTATGTTGCTGTGTCCAGGATCGACCCCTGCTACATCTGGATCTACAACAAGGAAACTATCGACGACAACGGCTTCGATCAGCCTGCTGATCTGTTCCACGAGGGTAAGTGGAACTGGGATACAATGAGCGAGATGTGTATCGAGTTCACCAACGCCGAGGAAGACAAATTTGCTCTTGACGGCTGGTATTATGAGAACGCTCTTACACAGTCCACAGGACTTCCGCTCATCGGCATGAACGACGGTGTTATCACAAACAATATCGGCGATCCTAAACTTGCAAAGGCTCAGGACATGATGTATGAGCTCCAGAAGAACGGAGTTGTATATCCTAAGCACGAGCACGACTGGAAGGTAAGAGGAGATGTCTTCGGCGAGGGTATCGGATCGGGTCTTACCCTGTTCTATCCTATCGGCCTGTGGGCTATCGAGGACGCACCTTCTGTTACAAAGCCTTACGGCGACCTCGCTTCGGGCGATGTTATGTTCGTTCCTGTTCCCTGCTCGGCAGATTCTGACGCTCAGTATGTTCCTTCGAGAATTCACGGCTTCTGCATCTGCAAGAATGCTCCCAACCCCGAGGGCGTTGCTGCATTCCTTGACTGCACACGTTATGCAGAAACCGATGAGGCTGCACGCAAGATCACTCTTGAGCAGTATCAGAAGGACTATGGCTGGACAGATGAAATGATGGATATGCGTCAGGAGATCTATGATCTTGCAGCACAGCATCCTGTATTTGAATTCAGCCAGGGCGTTTCCAAGGATCTTGCAAGCCTTGCCGACAATGTTACAAAGGCTACAATGCATCCCGCAGAGGCAGAGACATGGAGCTCGGTTGTTTCTTCCAACTCTAAGGCGATCGATTACCTTATCGAAGAAGCACAGAGCGATATGGGCTGACAGTAACCTCCAAATAGAGATCACGTTGAGCCGCACAGCGATCATGAGTCCTGTGCGGCTTGACCATAAGCGGCAGGTGCGTGCACCTGCACCCAAATCCCTCGCCCACAGCCTTGTGAAAAATCAAAGCTTTGTTTGGCTCGGGGCTAAGCTTTGTTGTGTAACGGACAGATAAACTCTTTTGCAAGGTTCACGCAGTGTCACATAATGAAAAGAACAGACAAAGCTCACCCCCTCCCCTCCGGGGAGGGCAGAGGAAAGCTAATAGTTTGCGCTAAACCCCGATGGGTGGGGGCGGCGGTCCAGGGGCTCGCCCCTGGTTTGACAATAGGGAGGAAGTGTGGTAGACTATGATAAACAGTGTTATGTACGCACCGAAAGGAGTGTGGAACATGGGCATAAACAAAGAGTTGTCCCACCGGGAGTTTTTTCAGCGTGAGAACGATATCCACCACTCGCCCTATGAGAAGGAGCTGGAGTTTTATTCGGCTGTAAGAGAGGGCGACCTTGATGCGGTAAAACGCACCTATACCCCGCTTGCTGTCGAAGGCTACGGCAGGATAAGCGAGGACAGTATCAGAAATTTAAGATACCATCTCATCATCACTGTAGCCATGCTTGCAAGGTTCTGCATAGAGGGCGGACTTTCCACCGAGACAGCTTATACTATCAGCGATATCTATATCAACAAGATAGATGTCTGCCAGACCGAGGACGGCCTGCGTGAGCTGCACAAGGATGTCATCTTTGAATACACCAAGAGAATGAAGCGTGTTACTGCCGGAAAAGCTTACTCGAAGCACATACTCACCTGTATAGACCTTATCTACGATAATATCTATAAAGGCGTGCGTGTGGGCGAGCTTGCCGACGAGCTGGGACTGACACCGCAGTATCTTTCCAAGCTTTTCAAGAAAGAGGTCGGAGTCAATATCTCGGACTTTATCATGGCTAAAAGGATAAACGCTGCCGAGAATATGCTCAAGTTCTCGGACTACGATCCTATCGATATTGCAAACTACCTTTGCTTCAGCTCTCACAGCCACTTTATCTCGTGCTTCAAAAAGCATACAGGGCTTACACCAAAGCAGTATCGGGAAAAATTCTTCAGGCTCAACTGGACGTCATCCCAGGCAAATGAATAACAAAAACGTGATATGAAGAATAAAATTCTGATATAAATGTTAAGGCCGATAGTGTATTATTATGATAACAAAAACGAAAGGATCTGTTATCATGAAAAAGTACATTATCGGTCTTGTTTGTGTAATAATGTCAATGTCGATGTGCGCTTGCGGAAGCAGCGACAGCTCCTCTGAAAAGGATACCGCTTCCTCATCAAAGGCAGCTTCGTCTTCTGCGGCAGAAGAGGATAATTCGCCCTATACCATGCTCGCAGATTTTGAAAAGGGCGCATCCGATAAGTTCGTAGCTTCTGACGGCTGGTCTAATGGCAGTCCTTTCGACTGCACATGGAAAGCAGACAATGTCACCTTTGAGGACGGACTTATGAAGCTCACTATCAATGAGACTTATGAGTATACTGCCGGAGAATACCGCTCCAATGATTTCTACGGCTACGGTCTTTATGAGGTATCTATGAAGGCTATCAAGAACCCGGGAGTCGTTTCCTCGTTCTTTACCTATACCGGCCCCAGCGACGATAATCCCTGGGACGAGATAGATATCGAGTTTCTCGGCAAGGACACCACTCAGGTGCAGTTCAACTACTACACCAACGGTCAGGGCGGGCATGAGTATCTTTATGACCTTGGCTTTGACGCAAGCGAGGAGTTCCACGAGTATGGCTTTGAGTGGAAGGAAGACAGCATAACCTGGTATGTTGACGGCGAGCCTGTTTACACCGCAACAGAAAACCTGCCTGTTACAGAGAGCAAGATAATGATGAACGCATGGAACGGTAAGGGCGTTGACGGTTGGCTCGATAAGTATGACGGCACAACACCGCTCACGGCAGAGTATAAGTGGGCAAGGTTCACAAAGGCCGAGTGATCTTATTAAAAGTTAGACCATATAGAATTACGAAATAGGATGCACATCAAAATTTCCAACTTGAACAGAAGGATCTCCTGCAAGGTCAGGGGGTCCTTCTGTTTTGAGAAAAAGCCCGGATCAGGGGAAAAACTGATAATAAAAGGTGAATAAAGTGTATATTCCCTATTGACAAACATAGGATAATATTGTACAATATAAATGTCTGAAAACGACTCAAAAACCTTAAAAGGAGTGTTATTTATGATTTGTAGTTCATGCGGAGCTCAGAACGCCGACGGCGCTCAGAATTGTCAGTTCTGTGGAACACCTTTCACGACCAACCAGCAGTTCAACGGAGCACAGCAGCAGTTCAACGGACAGCCCGGACAGGTATTTGTTGCTCAGCCTGCTCCCAACATCCAGAAGAAGGATATCGTTAAGATGATCATCCTTTCTATCGTTACCTGCGGTATCTACGGTATTATCTGGTTTGTAAACCTCACAGACGATACCAATCTTCTGTCTCAGGAGCCCAGCCCCACATCAGGCGGAACGGCTTTCCTGCTCACACTTGTAACCTGTGGTATCTACGGTTTCTACTGGGCATACAAGAGAGGCGAGATACTTGATAAGTATGCGGCTTCTCTCGGAAGACAGGGTTCTAACAACGCTGTTCTGTATCTGGTTCTCCAGATAGTCGGACTTGGCATAGTTGCTTATGTTCTTATGCAGAACGAGCTCAATAAGATAGCAGACGGAACATTCTGATCTTTATGAGCGAAAAAAGCAGGATCAGGCGTTCTCTTTTAAAACGCTACAGCATAGCGCTGGCAGTTCTTGTTATCTATTACATATTAAGATCCGTCGAGCTGTTGTCTGTTCCTTGTCCCTTTCATTATGTCACGGGTCTCAAATGCCCGGGCTGCGGAATGACAAGGATGTGTCTTCACTTTGCAAAAGGTGAATTTGGGGCTGCGTTTGAATGTAACGCTGTGATGTTTTTCCTGGCACCGCTTTTTGTGCTGGTGGCTGTCACAAAGCTGATCCTGGTCCCTGAGTTTCTGACTCCCGAGTGCAAAACCTACAAGGCAGCAGAGATAATAATACTTATTATCCTGCTCGTATTCTGGGTGGTCAGAAATATATTCGGTTTTTAAAATCGCAGACACCTCTGTCCTTTGACAGGGGTGTCTTTGTTTGTGTCTGTTCTGCGGCTTGCTTTTCAATGCACCGTCAAGCCGCAAGCGCAATGCACCGTCAAGCCGCAAGCGGCTTGAGGAAAGCTCCTGCTGTGCTTCTCACAGGGGAAGCCCCTCTTGCAGGGCTTCCCCTCTTCAAAAACAGTCCACCGGACTGTTTTTGAATTCACCCCTTTCGAGCGCCTCCGTATAAAGGGGTGTTTCGCCCTCTGCGGAGGGCGACCAAGGGGCGCCGCCCCTTGGATCCCTGCGAGCCTTTGAAAAGGCTCGACCCAAACTTTTGATCCCCTGGCGGAGTTTTATCGCTTTGTTGCGTATTACAACTCTGTTGTGTTTTTCAGCTCTGTTGCGTATTCCGCCAGAGGCAAAGCCGTGCGGCGAGCACCCCCCTCCCCTCCGGGGAGGGCATGGGGAGCTGTTAGTTCACACAAAGCCACGATGGGTGGGGGAATTGGGTGCAGGCGTACACGCCTGCCGGCGAGCACCGCCCCTGCCTAACATATCTTCTCCAGTGTTTCCCTGATGCCGCTGATGATACGCTTCTCAAGCCGGGATATGTAGGACTGCGATATCCCTATCTCGTCCGCTACCTGCTTCTGGGTCATCTCCTTTCTTCCGCCAAGCCCGAAACGCATCTCCATTATCACCCTCTCTCTGTCGCCAAGCCTGCTTACTTCCCTTAGCAAAAGCTCTTTCTCCACCTCCTTCTCTATGCCCCTGTTCACCGTGTCCTCCTCCGTTCCAAGGATGTCTGAGAGCAGCAGTTCGTTGCCGTCACGGTCAACATTCAAAGGCTCGTCTATGGATATCTCGTTCTTCTGCTGTGAAGTCTTTCGCAGATACATAAGTATCTCGTTCTCGATACAGCGAGAAGCATAGGTGGCAAGCTTGATGTTCTTTGTGGGGCAAAAGGTCCTCACCGCTTTGATAAGACCTATCGACCCGATAGACACAAGGTCCTCCATTCCTATGCCCGTCTGCTCGAACTTTTTCGAGATATATACCACCAGCCGCAGATTGTGGACGATGAGCAGCTCCCTTGCTTTTTTCTCGTCAGTCTCCAGAAGCGCAAAAGCCTTTTGCTCCTCCTCTGCTGTCAGCGGCGGCGGCAGGGTGTCCGAGCCGTTTATATAATCTATCTCTTCTCCGCCCCTGCCCAAAAGCATAGCTATAAAGCGGCTCACAATGTCTTTGACATAGATGACCTTTTTCATTTCATCCTCCTAAAAGCACCGGCGAGAACAGCGCTCGCTGGCGCCTGCCCTCTGACCTTGTTATTCCCACACAGCACCGAAGCTCCCTCTCCCTGCCGCAGGGCTCAATGAGCCTTATGCTGCCGGCGTTGGTTATATGTATCAGCCCCTGACCGCCAACGCTGTTGAAGGGCGTCAGGTGAAAGCCCATGAGCCTTTCGGGGTCTGGGCTGTCCAGACCGAAGCGGTGATAGAGCTTGTCCGAGCACAGCACCACCACAGGCTGTCCTGTGAAGCTGTCACAAAGCTTGTTTCCGCTGTCACACACCGCAGGCATAGACACGATGAGAGACCCTCTCTGATAGATGACCCTATAGCCCTCCCACCGGGTGTGCAGCGCTCTTATCCGCTCGGCGGCCTCCAGTATCACATAAACACCCCCTGCCGCTAAGATGAGCCACATAACAGGGATATTGAAATACACCGTGAAGCTCTGAACGATGATGACCCGTGAGCCTGTGAACTGCCACAGCAGAAAACAGACCCCTGTGAAGACCAGCTTAGCGGTCATATAGATAAGGACCTTGCGCCAAAGCCTGTCCCCGAAGCCGAAGGCGATCATCACAGTGAGCACTATCGCCGAGAGTTTCAGGATAAGGATAGCCGCCGCACAATAGCGGTTGTCGCTGTCGGCAGCAATGAGCAGCGAGCTGAGCGCCCCCACAGCTGCCCCGCAGAAGCTTCGCCACGGCTTCAGGACCCTGTGTGAGACAGTGGCAGAAGCCTCGATCAGCACAAGGCACACCACCGCATTTGTTATCAGCAAAACATCGAGATAAACTGTCATCCTATCACCTGCGTTCCTGATGCTGATAATATGATAGCACAGCCGCCCCACAAAAGCTGTCGCAAATAGTCGGGCACAAAAAAACAGCACCCGGTAATGGATGCTGTTCTGATAGACATAAGTCTTATTTTTTCAGTTTCTTTTCTTTCCTTTTCTTTTTCTTGTTCTCCTTGATGAGCTTGAGCGGGTCGCCGAAGCGTTCCTTGTCGGTCTGCTTGGGCTCTTCCTTTATCTCGCTCGCCTTCATAATATCTGTCATCTGCTTCATCAGCATAGACTGCTCGAAGATCTCGACAGCCTCTTCACAGGTATCAGCCTCGCCGTCCACCATGAGCTGCCTGATCTGTCCCACATTCTTCATATAGTCCAGAGGCACACAGTCAACACGCTTGCCGAGAGCATTGTAGTAGTCATCTCTCTGGCGCTCCAGCTGGACCTTTCTGCCCTCCAGAAGCTCGATCTGCTCCTTGATGCCTTCGTTTACCTCGACCTGCTCCTTTTTAGCAAGATCGAGTCTGTATTTATTGAGTCTGAGCACCACAATAACACCCACAACGATAGAACCGATAGCCAAAGCCAATCCGATCAGCCAGTTGGTCATAGCGCCCATCAGCAGCAACATTACTACTGCAACGATCGATGTAAGGATCGCACCCCTCTGGGTCTGATCTTTCTTATTGAAGTTCTTGACAACATACTGTTCGTCGTGGATATAGGTCTTGAGATACTCCTTGTTCTCATCATTTATGACTACGGCGTTTTCCAGCTCAAAATATCTTCTGAAATACTCCGCTGCCTGATCTATTCGTTCCATTTCCTTCGGATCAGCCATATAAATTACCCCAATCTGAAAAAAGATATAACACGCTAAGTTAATTATAGCACAAGCTATGCGAGTTGTCAACAGGCATTTCACACATTGAGTATAAAATTTTAATATTTTATAGAGATTTTAATTATCGGGCCAGCGACCAGGTCGGCGCTGGTCACGCCAGGCTTTCGCTTTGTCGGTAGGTATGCGCTCGGATCATTGCTTTGTTCGATAATGTGCCCCGGCAAAAGCCAAAGCTAAAGGAAAGTCACCGAGTAACAAAACTCGCCGCACGGACTTTGCTGTGAAAGTCAAAGCCGTGCGGCGAGCACCCCTGTCCTTCGGAGGGCAGGGGGATCAGTACTGATCAAGCTTCCGGAGTGTCGTTAGTGGAAACTGTGATGTTGCTTCCGGCCTCTGCGGACTCACCCTTGGCTTCAGCTTCCTTGGCAGCCTTTGCCTTGATAAGTGTGTTCTTGATAGACGCCAGCATCTCCTGTGTGAAGGGCAGGTTCTGGTTGAACGGGTTGATAACAAAGCCCTTGACATTGGGTGTTGTCTCTGTCAGCGATGCGATATCGCCGAACTTCATAGCGAAGGTCTGGAACTTCTGGTCGTGCTTGAGCTTCTTTGCTTCCTCAGCAGAGGTGAACACAGGGAAGAATGTTCCGTTGGTCTTTGTGTTGTTGATAAGTATGAACTTTGCCTTGCTCTTGTTCTGGAAGTCTACCTTGTTGTTAGCGTCAGCAACAAGCTCTGTAGACTGCTCTACAACAGCAGGTACAAGGAATGTGCATCTGAGAGCCGCATTGATGACCTTGTTCTGGGTCTCGGGCTTGAAATCCTTCCTCATCTCGGCGATAGCTTCAACGAGCTTGGGGTTATTGTCAAAATTGGGCTTTTCCTTATTTGCTCTGAGTTCGGGCATATTGATTACTCCTTTTCATTTTCTTCAAGATCAATGTCGATTATATATTTTGGGCGAGCCTTGGTCTCAAGATATATCTTGCCAATATATTCGCCAATAATACCGATAGCTAAAAGCTGAAGTCCGCCGATAGCCCATACCGAGGTTATCGTTGAAGCCCAGCCCCTGACTGTGTTGCCCACAGCCCAGGTTATCAGGAAATAGATGAGCATTATCAGTGAAACGAAGAACACCACAAAGCCCAGTGCAGTGATAAACCTTATGGGCTTTACCGACAGCGAGGTTATTCCCTCGACCGCAAACGAGATCATCTTCTTCAGAGGATACTTCGATTCGCCTGCCACTCTCTCGTTTCTCACATAGGTAACAGTGTCGCTCTTGAAGCCCACCATAGGCACAAGTCCTCTCAGGAAGAGATTGACTTCCTTGAACTCTGCCAGCGCTTCAACAGCACGCTTGCTCATCATTCTGTAGTCTGCGTGGTTATAGGTTATCTCCACGCCCATTTTTTCAAGTATCTTATAATAAAGCTGTGCGGTGTTTCTCTTGAATGCTGTGTCCTTCTCTCTTGAAGAGCGGACTCCGTAAACTATCTCACAGCCCTCGGCTCTCTTGTCAAGGAAGCCGTCGATAGCGTCGATGTCGTCCTGGAGGTCTGCGTCCATCGAAACTATGATATCCGCCCTGTCCTTTGCGGTCATAAGACCTGCAAGCAGGGCATTCTGGTGACCCTTGTTGCGTGAGAGCGAGATCCCTGTAAAAAAGGAGCTGAGCTCATTGAGCTTTGTTATCACTTCCCAGGTCTTGTCCTTCGAGCCGTCGTTCACGAACATGACCTTGCTCTTCGGCGAGATCCTGCCGGCCTCGATAAGGTCTGAGAGCTTTTTCATCAGAGCCTTTGCCGTTATCGGCAGCATTTCCTCCTCGTTATAGCAAGGCACGACGATGTACATTATTTCTGCCATTCTGTTTGTTTCTTCCCTTTCATTATTTGATCCCGAAAAGCCTGCAGGCATTTTCGTTTGTAATATCTATCATTTTCTGCGGGTCAATACCCTTGATCTCTCCTGCCACCCTGGCCACTTCTTCTATCATGTAGCTCTCGCACCTTTTGCCTCGGTAAGGAGGCGGCGCCATATAGGGACAGTCGGTCTCGAACAGTATCCTGTCCGTCGGCACAGCAGCCATAACGGCCCTGCCCTTTTTGTTATTCTTGAATGCCAGCGAGCCTGTGAAGCCCACATACATTCCCAGCCCTACCACTTCGAGCGCTGTTTCGGCGGAGCCTGAAAAGCAGTGCATAACGCCTCTGGGCTGATATTTTTTAAGTATCTCCATACAGTCCTGCGTAGCGTCACGGCAGTGAACTATAACCGGCAGGCTCATCCTTATTGCAAACCTCACCTGTTCTTCAAACAGCCTTATCTGCCTGTTCTTGTTAAAGCCCTCATAGTGATAGTCAAGACCTATCTCACCGACAGCCACCAATCTCCCGGTAACGCAGGCTTTTTTATAGAGCTCTTCCAGCTGTGCTTCCCAGTCATCGGGAACATTCTCTTCTTCCTCGGGGTGAAAGCCTATCGAGGTATAGAAGTTAGGATATTTCTTTGCAACCTCTATCCCGAATTCCGAGCTTTCCACATCTGTTGCCGCATGGACCAGCTTATCTATAGGAGACTCCGGGTCTGTGAGCATCCTGTCTATCAGCAGGAACCTGTCCTCATCGAATGCACTGTCATTATAATGGCAGTGGGAATCAAATATATTCTTTATTTCAGGACACCCTTTCCGTCACAAAATACCACAAAAAATATTATATCACATTTTTTCCAAATTGTAAAGACCCCTGGCAGGTGCGTGCACCTGCATCCGATCCCCCCACCCCGACCGGTTGTGTTCTGGCTGCTGAGGCGCCGCCCGGGTCGGCGCTGGACCCGCCCTGGACACCCTAGCGGATCATTTCAGCTTTGTTGCGTAACGGACAAATCAGCTATCTTTCAAGGTTCACGTAGTGCGCAACTGAAAAGCCCCCACAAAGCCCACCCCCTCCCCTCCGGGGAGGGCGGCGACTAGCTACTAGCCAGCACTCCCCCGGGCGGGGTGGGGGAGTTGGGTGCAGGTGCACGCACCTGCTATAACAAAGGCGCTATCGTTCTCAATATGACCGCCATAAATTTCTCTATCGGGCTGCGGCTGTTTACATCCTCCGCCGTTATCTGACGGCACTTGTTCTCAAACATATCATCAAAGTCCGACTTTATCACCTTTATACACTCCGTGTCATGCATATAAGTCGCACATTCAAAGTGCAGATAAAAACTGCGGTAGTCAAAGTTTATCGTTCCTACCACCGCCGAACGGCCATCACACAAGCACTGCTTCGCATGGTTGAAGCCGCCCTTGTATTCATACACCTTGACGCCCATAGCCAGCAGGTCCTTGTGGTAAGAACGGGTTATACAGCTGACATATTTCTTATCAGGTATCTCCGGCGTTATTATCCTGACGTCCACTCCCGACTTTGCCGCAAAGTCAAGGACTGTCAGCATCTCGTTGTCGGGGATGAGATAGGGTGTGGAAATGTATACATATTCCTTGGCGTTGTTTATCATATCCATATAAACAAGCTCGCCCACGTTTTCGGTGTCCAGCGGCGAGTCGCCGTAGGGGATGACAAAGCCCTTGGCATCGTATCTGGGACAGGAAACACGGTAACGCTCATAATTGTCGTCCGTTCCCGAGATAACGTCCCACATATGCAGAAACATAACAGTAAAGTTCCATACGCCGTCGCCCTCCAGCATAACGGCCGTGTCTTTCCAGTGGCCGAAACGGTCAACACGGTTTATATACTCGTCCGCTATATTTATTCCGCCGTTGAAGGCCACCTTGCCGTCGATGACAAGTATCTTTCTGTGGTCACGGTTGTTCTGGATGGAAGAAAGGAAAGGACGGAAGCGGTTGAAGACCATACACTTGATACCCTTCTCGATAAGCTTCTGCTTATACATGAAAGGCAGGAAGAACTGGGAGCCCATCCCGTCATAGATAAGCCTTATCTCGACGCCTTTCGAGACCTTGTCCAGGAGTATCTCCAGTATCTCCTGCCACATCTCGCCGTTGTCGATGATGAAGTATTCCATGAAGATGAAGCGCTCGGCTTTTTTGAGCTCTCTTATCATCGCCTCGAACTTATCCTCGCCCGAGGGGAAGTAAGTTACCCTTGTGTTCGCACAGGCCGGGAAACCGCCGTAGTTGTCAACATAGCTTGCCAGCTTATACCTCTGGGGAGAATAGTCCCATATATCCTGCATAAGGGTGCGGTCGGTCTTGAGATAGGCTCTCGCCGTTTCCCAGCGCTTGGCATAGGTCTTTCGCACTTTTCTTGTGGAATACTGGTTTTTGAGTATCAGATACAAAACGGTAGTGAACACCGGCAAAGCTATCAGCGGGATTATCCACGCAAGCTTATAGGCCGGGTTCTCATTGGTGTTAAGGATATACACCGCCAGCACCACAGCGATAGTCGCAAAGGCAACATGGAGATACGGATACTCGTTATATAGAGTCTGGAACGTTACAAAGATAAAGATAAACTGAATGAGGAGTGCCAGGATGATAGTGGTCCTCTGTGAGAAGATGATGTTTATAAGCTTCTTCGGTTTTTTCTTTACTATCTTGTCTTTTGCGCTGATAACATTAGTTTTCACATTGTCCTTGGCGTTTTTAACGTTGGTCTTGACATTCCTGCCCACGTTTTTAACGTTCTCTCTTGCTTTTCCCATCTTCTCACCTCCTCATCAGGATATATTGTACCCATTTTAAACACTACCATATTATTATAACACCATTTATCACTTTTTGCAAGCAGGTGCACGCACCTGCCGGCGAACATTGACAAAGGGCGAACTATATGTTAAAATTAAGTCAGCTTCGCAAGGGGCTTTTATAAAAAGAAACGGAGGTTTTTGAAATGAACAAATATGATATTTCCGAAGCTGTGCGCTATATCGGCGTGAACGACTATGATCTCGACCTGTTCGAGAGCCAGTATGAGGTGCCGGACGGCATGGCTTATAACTCCTATGTTATTATAGACGAAAAGATCGCAGTTATGGATACTGCCGATAAGAGAAAAACAGCCGAGTGGCTCGAAAACCTGGAGACTGCTCTCGAGGGAAGAAAGCCTGACTATGTTGTCATCTCCCACATGGAGCCTGACCACACAGGAAGCCTTATGGCGCTTATCGAAAAGTATCCCGACATCATCCCTGTTGGCAACGCAAAGACCTTCCAGCTCATGGGTCAGTTCTTTGATATCGGCGATCTCGCTTCGAGAGCCGTTACCGTTAAGGACGGCGATGTGCTGGAGCTTGGAAGCCACAAGCTTAAATTCATCTTTGCTCCGATGATCCACTGGCCGGAGGTAATGTTCAGCTATGAGGAGAGCGAGAAGCTTCTCTTCTCGGCAGACGCTTTCGGAAAGTTCGGCACTCTTGACGCTGTTGACGAGGACGGCTGGGCCTGCGAGGCAAGACGGTATTATTTCAATATCGTCGGAAAATACGGTATGCAGGTACAGAACGTTCTCAAAAAGCTGGCAGGCACCGAGATCAAGGCTATCCTGCCGCTCCACGGTCCTGCGCTGACCGAGGACCTTGATTATTATCTTGGCATATACAACACCTGGTCGTCCTATCAGCCGGAGGACAAGGGCATTCTTATAGCTTTTGCGTCTATCCACGGCAACACAGCAAAGGCAGCCGAAGAGCTGGCAGAGCTGCTCAGGGCAAAGGGCGCTCCGAAGGTAGTTGTCAGCGATATCGCAAGAGAGGATATGGGCGAGGTCATCGAGGACGCATTCAGATATGACAAGACAGTGTTTATGTCGCCGTCCTATGATGCCGGAGTGTTCCCGATAATGGAGGAGCTTCTCTGTCACCTCAGGGACAAGGCTTTCCAGAACCGCAAGGTCGCAGTTGTGGAGAACGGCTCATGGGCTCCCAGCGCCGCAAGGGTGATGAAAAGCTACATCGAGAAGTTCAAGAACGTCGAGATAGTCGGCGAGACCGTCACTATCCGTTCTTCCCTCAAGGCCGACTCCCGTGCCGCACTCGAGGCACTGGCGGACGCTGTTATAAAGGCATAAAAGCTTTAGATCTGCAAAAACATAAGCACGTTGCCTGTCATAGGCAGCGTGCTGTTTTTGTGTGTAGAAAAATTGAAAAAGAACTAACACGTTCTGTATCGTGAAATTGTGTAAAAGGCCGATTGAAAACGGTTTCGTAATGTGGTATACTAGTCATAGTGTGTTATTGCACAGAAACAGGAGGGTTTATGAACAATGGATATTAAAAAGCTTATTGCAGGAGCAGCAGCTCTCGTTATGGCAGGCTCGGTGCTCACCGCCTGCGATGACAAGGACAAGGATAAGGATGATGACAAGAAGTCCTCTTCTAAGGCAGTTGTGACCGAGGCCGTGAGCGGCAGCGATGAGGAGGTCACAACCACCACCGCCCCCGAGGAGGAGGAGCCCGAAACAGTCGAGCTTGAAAAGCTGGAGATACCGGCAAGCGAAAGCAAGAGCCCCGTTCTTGAAGAGGTGGGCAAGATAACCGATGACTCGCTGAGATTTACGGATGACCTTATCTATTCCGGAGACAGCGAAGAGAACGTTATGATACACGACTATCTGGGAAACAAGTTAGCCGACGGCAAGGCAGGCTATGTTACCAAGCTTGGCGACACAGGCCTTTACGCTTATTATCTCAAGGGCGGAGACATCGCTTATCAGGGTCTTATCACCGCTGAAGGCGAAGAGATAGTTTCTCCCGACGAGAAGGTCGGCCTTTTCAGAGAGATAGACGACAGATTCATAATGGCGTTCTTCCCGGAGGGAACGACCACCAACGAGGATGAAGCTATCTACTATGTGACAGCCAACCAGTTCAGCTTTATGCCGAATGACAACGACATCCTTTACACCGGCAAGGTAAAGGTGTATGACACCGTGAACAAGAAGTTCCTCGAGAACACCACAGTTACCGAGAGCCCGTCATACCACATTTACGGTGATATCGTTTCGTTCTATGATAAGGATATGAATACCGTTTATGTTTCGGCAGATGACAAGGTCATCGAACCCAAGGAAGGCTTCAACGCTGCAGGCGCAAGGTTCTTCACAGGCTATGCCGAGGGCGGCTATCAGACTCTGGACCATGATATGAACCTCGTTATGTCAGGCAACACAATGGTATCGGGCTTTGATTCAACAAAGTATTATGTAGGTCTGTTCGACAGCGAAAGCAGCTCCTACGGACTTGCAGACTGGAACCTGGAAACTGTTATCGAACCTAAATATAAGTCGATCAACGCTCTTAACGACACAATGTTCCAGTACAGCACAAACGACGACTTTAAATACGGTCTGGTGACCGCTGACGGCACAGAGATAACAAAGGACGAGTATGACATGATCTCTGAGACCGACACCCCCGGCTATTATGCCTGCAAGAAGTCTGACGGCACCTATGACCTTGTGAACAGCGAGGGCAAGATAGTAGACAGCGGTTCCACAGACGGCTACTACGGCCTTGCCGGAAAACAGGACGGCGACGGCTATGCTTATATCGCTGCAAACACCGGCGAGTTCTCGATCAAGACAGAGAATTCCCTCACAGACTTCGGCAAGGGTATTGCTTACGACAGCAAGGCCCACGTCCTCTACGACATCTACACCGGCGACAAGCTGGCCGAGGGCTTTGACAACGCTTATACCGCTTACGGTTATATCTACGTTATCAAGGGCACAGAGGCTACTGTTTACGCTGTAAAGTAAAAGATAACTGCAAAAGATCATCAGGGTATTCCCCGTCTTCGACGGGGAATACCCTTTTTTAACACCGGCAGACTTTCGTGATTTATGCCTGCGCCCTCTTTACAACTTTCGCCGGGTATGGTATAATACAGTTAACCTATCAGCAAAGGAGAAATATAAAGTGAAGCTGAACGAACTGTTTGAAAAGAAAACTTCTCTCTCTTTCGAGGTGTTCCCCCCTAAGAGCGACACACCCGTTGAGACTATATACGACACCATTGAGGCGCTTGGCGAGGCAAAGCCCGATTTTATCAGCGTTACCTACGGAGCAGGCGGCAGCCGCTCCAACGCAACGATAGATATCTGTGCATCCATAAAGCAGAAGCACGGCATAGAAGCGGCGGCACATCTGCCGGGCATCTATCTTACAAAGGCACAGGCTCTCGAGCAGATAGCCCAGATGAAAGAGCGTGGAATTGAGAACGTTCTTGCGCTGAGAGGTGACAGGCGTGAAGGCGAGGAGCCGGCAGGCGACTTCAGATATGCCAGCGATCTTGTTTCTTTCATAAAAGAGAACAGCGATTTCAATGTTATCGGCGCCTGCTATCCGGAGGTACACCCCGAGTGCGCTGATATCGTAAGCGACATAAAGAACCTTAAAACCAAAGTGGATGCAGGCTGTTCGCAGCTTATAACCCAGCTGTTTTTTGACAACGAGACCTTTTATGATTTCCGTGAAAAGACAGCGATAGCCGGGATAAACGTTCCTATCGAGGCAGGCATAATGCCTGTTGTGAACAAGAAGCAGATACTTCGTATGACCACTCTTTGCCATGCGACGCTGCCGAAGAAGTTCCTGACGATAATGAACAAGTATGAGGATGACCCGATCGCCATGAGGGACGCAGGTATCGCCTATGCGGTCTCTCAGATAGTTGACCTTATCGCCAACGATGTGGACGGCATCCACCTTTACACGATGAACAACCCATACATAGCCAACAAGATATGTTCGGCTGTGGCTTCGCTGTTCAGATCGTGACAAGTACAAAAAACGAGCACCGCTCATTGAAAAGCGGTGCTCGTTATTTATTTGCTTTTATTCAGATCACTTTATCATGGAAGCTACTTCGTCTGCAAAGTTGTCTTCCTTCTTCTCTACGCCTTCGCCACGCTCGAATCTTACGAACTCAGCAACAGTGATGCTTCCGCCAAGCTCCTTGGCTGCGTTAGCAACATACTTGCCAACAGTGCCCTCGAATACGTCGCTTCTTACGAAGGTCTGCTCAAGTAGGCAGTTCTCGGAATAGTACTTTCCGACCTTGCCCTCTACGATCTTAACCTTGACCTGCTCGGGCTTGTTAGCCATCTTGGGATCCTCGGCCATCTGTGCAAGAAGAACCTTCTTCTCTTCGTCAAGAACGTTTGCAGGAACGGACTCCTTGTTGAGGTAGGAAGGATTCATAGCTGCAACCTGGAGTGCGCAGTTCTTACCGACCTCGAATACCTTGTCAGCGTCAAGATCAGAATCAAGCTTGACCATAACGCCGATGCTTCCGCCGCCGTGTACATAAGGAACAAGGATACCCTCAAGTCTTACAAATCTTCTTATTACCATATTCTCTCTGATCTTGATGAACAGATCCTGGAGAGCTTCCTCAACAGTCTTGTCTCCGCCGCTGATCTTGCAAGCCTTCAGAGCATCAACATCAGCAGGAGCCTGCTCGATAACTGTATCAGCAACAGCTGCAACAAAAGCCTTGAACTCGTCGTTGTTTGCAGCGAAGTCTGTCTCGATGTTTACCTCGAGTACGCAGCCTACATTGCCCTTTACAACAGATGTGCAGATACCCTCTGCAGCAACTCTGCCGCTCTTCTTAGCCTGTGTAGCAAGTCCCTTCTCACGGAGAAGTGTAACTGCCTTATCCATATCGCCCTCTGCCTCAACGAGAGCCTTCTTGCAATCCATCATTCCAACGCCGGTAGCTGTCATAAGCTCCTTGATCTCTTTAACAGAAACATTTGCCATAGTTTTTTCCTCCTGTTTTATTATTCTCACGGGTCTGCCCTGAAAACAGCACCCTGTTTTCACTCAAAACAAGGCAGACAAACCCTGTCTGCCTTGCAGTCTTTCAATTATTCAGCGTCCTCAGCCTCATCGACCTTAGCTGCCTCTTCCTCAGCAGCCTCAGCGTCCTGGCCCTGTCTGCCCTCGATGATAGCGTTAGCCATGCAGCCTGCAATAAGCTTTACTGCTCTGATAGCGTCATCGTTTCCGGGGATAACATAATCTACATCATCAGGATCGCAGTTTGTGTCTACGATAGCAACTACGGGGATGCCGAGCTTCTTAGCCTCAGCAACAGCGATCTTTTCCTTTCTGGGGTCAACAACGAAGAGAGCGCCGGGGAGCTTCTTCATTTCCTTGATACCGCCAAGGAACTTCTCGAGCTTTTCGATCTCGAGGTTGAGCTTTACAACTTCCTTCTTGGGCAGACGGTCAAATGTGCCGTCCTCTTCCATTGTGTGGAGCTGCTCAAGTCTCTTGATCCTCTGCTGGATGGTCTTGAAGTTTGTCATCATACCGCCGAGCCATCTTGCGTTTACAAAATGTGCGTCAGCTCTGATAGCCTCTTCCTTGATAGACTCTGCTGCCTGCTTCTTGGTTCCTACGAAAAGGACTTCGCCGCCCTCAGCTGCAACGTCTCTGATGAACATATAAGCTTCTTCAAGCTTCTTTACTGTCTTCTGGAGATCGATAATGTAAATACCGTTTCTCTCTGTGAAAATGTACGGAGCCATTTTCGGGTTCCATCTTCTTGTCTGGTGACCAAAGTGTACACCTGCTTCAAGAAGCTGCTTCATTGATACTACTGCCATGGTAGTCCCTCCTGTTTGGTTTTTATTCGCTTTTTTCAAGCGTGACTTATCCTCTGAACAGCTTGGCTTGCCTTCACCCGGGGACACCGGGAACCACAGCAAAAGCTGCTCATGCGAATTGCTTTAATATTATACCACATCCGAGCCCTGATTGCAAGGATTTTTCGTATAGCTATTCCTACAAATTTTCTATCTGCCCCGACTTTTCTTTTGTAGATATTGCTCTCTCTCCCACATCCACAAGGATAGTGTCCTCTCCCACCAGCCTGATATCGGAGCAGTGGATGACTATATCGTCATCTCTGCCCATAAGCCCGAAGGCCCGCTGGCGGCCGCAGACTATTATCGAGCGCACCTGCGAGGTCTCGGTGTCTATCTCGATATCATCGGCAAAGCCTATCTTCATCCCTGTTGCAACGTTGACTATCTCCTTCATCCTAAGCTGCGAAAAGCTCACTGTCATAATGATGCCTCCTATTATTGATGTATACTATTATATTAGTATGATCAATATAATATGCAAAAAAGCCGTGACCGAAGGGGTATGGGGGCACGCATAAGCTTCGCTTACGCTGGGAAAGCCCCCCCATTAAATTAAGCTTATATCTATGTATAGATGTTTGACCGAAGGGGTTTGGGAGCACGCATTAGCTGCGCTTACGCTGGGAAAGCTCCCATTCAAAATCGTCGGCGCCAGCCGACACCTCATTTTGCACAAAAGCAATAATCTCCCACTCGGTTAAAACAAGAACTACGCTCTAGGTTATCCGTTAATCCACAAACTCCACCCGTCAAGCCGCAAGCGGCTTGAGGAAAGCTTGTTCTGGCTTCTCACAAGGGGCGACCTCTCTTGCAGGTCGCCCCTCTTGAAAAAAGTGTCCACCGGACACTTTTTTCAATTCACCCCTGCCGAGCGCTTCGCCCTCTGCGGAGGGCGACCAGGGGCGCCGCCCCTTGGATCCCTGCGAGCCTTTGAAAAGGCTCGACCTAAACTTTTGATCCCCTGGCGGATGATTACAACTTAGTTCGTTATTTCGCCAGAGGCAAAGCCGTGCGGCGAGCACCCCCTCCGGGGAGGGCGGCGGCTATCTACTAGTTTGCACGACCCCGGGCGGGGTGGGGGCGGCGGTCCAGGGGCTCGCCCCTGGGTTGACAAATGGGGAGGGATGAGGTATAATGGTTATTAAATAACTAGGAAAAGAGGGGATTTGCTTGAAGATATCAACCAAAGGACGCTATGCGCTCAGGATGATGCTCGATCTTGCACTGAATGAGGAAAACGGATATATACCTATCAAGGAGATCGCTAAAAGACAGGGTATAAGCGATAAATATCTTGAGCAGATCATATCTATCCTCAATCACGCCGGCTTTGTAAGAAGCGTTCGTGGCGCAGGCGGCGGATATAAGCTTACAAAAAAACCGTCGGAATATACCGTCGGTATGATACTCCGCCTGACCGAGGGCAGCATGGCTCCCGTTTCTTGCCTTGAAGACGAGGTCAATACCTGCGACAGAGCAGAAAGCTGTGTAACACTCGGCGTATGGAAAAAGCTCTACTCTGCGATAAACGACGTTGTGGATAACATAACGCTGGAGGACCTTGTGGAGGACACCAAAAACATCGCCGGAGACTATGTGATATGACCAAATAACGATAACGAGGTATGCCGCTTAGTGCATACCTCGTTTTATATTGTTAAGCGCCCCTTTTTCAAGCCGTGATACCTGGGCCTGGGATATCCCGATAGCCTTTGCGACCTCCACCTGGGTGGCGCCCTTGAAAAACCGCAAAAACAGGATACTGCGCTCTCTGGGGTCAAGCTTTTTGAGCGCTTCCTTTATTGTCATCTCATCCAGCCAGCTGCGGTCGTCCGTCATATCGCTGACCCTGTCCATAAGATACAGGGTGTCTCCGCTCTCGGAACACACCGGCTCATAGAGGGACACCGGCTCCGCCACCGATTCCATAGCCGCCGCCACATCGCTGCGCTTTTCGCCTATCCTCCCTGCGATGTCCTCCACCGTCGGCTCGTCCGCACGCTCATTTCGCAGAGCCTCCCTCGCCTGCATCGCCTTATATGCAAGGTCTTTCATGCTCCTGGGGACCCTCACCGCCTGATAGTCCCTAAGGTGGCGCCTTAGCTCCCCGGCTATCATCGGGACGGCGTAAGTCGAGAAGCGGACATTCAGGTTCGTATCAAAGTTGTCCACCGCCTTGATAAGCCCCATGACCCCCACCTGGAACAGGTCGTCGGGGGACTCAGAGCGCCCGGAAAAGCGCTGGAGAACGCTGAGTACAAGCCTCAGGTTTCCCTTTATCAGCTTGTCTCTTGCCGCCTTGTCGCCGCTGTGGGCACGCTTTAAAAGCTCCAGCTTCTGCTTCTCGGTCAGCGTCATCAGCTCGCCTGTGTTTACCCCGCTTATCTCGACCTTATTATACTGCATAGCTACCTCCGCAAAACTTATCGTTTACAGAAGTATTCCCATTTTTCGGGAAATATATGCATAAAAAGAGGTATCCCCTCAAAAGCGAACGACCTCCGCTGCCCCGGGCAGTGAAGGTCATTTTAAACGCTTTTATTTATTTTCCGAGCAGCTTTTCCGCACAAGCGATCTTTGTGGCCAGTGCAAAGATCCTTGCGGCGGTCTTGAGCTCGTCTATCGGCGGATAGGTCGGAGCGATCCTAATGTTCGAGTCCTCCGGATCCTTTCCGTAGGGGAAGGTTGCGCCTGCGCCTGTGAGGACTACGCCTGCCTCCTTGCAAAGCTGGCAGATCCTCTTTGCACATCCGCTCATAGCGTTGAAGCTTATGAAGTAGCCGCCGTTGGGCTTTGTCCACTTGGCGATGCCCAAAGGTGCTATCTCTCTGTCAAGCTCATCCAGCACAGCTGCAAATCTGGGAGCAACAAGTGCTGCGTGCTTCTTCATGTGCTCGGTCACGCCCTCAAAGTCCTTGAAGAACTTAACGTGTCTTAGCTGGTTTATCTTGTCGGGGCCTATTGATTGAACAGTCATGAGCGATCTGATATAGTCGATGTTAGCCTTTGCAGCACCCATAACAGCAACGCCAGCTCCGGGATATGTCACCTTGGAGGTGGAAGCAAACATCAGGACTCTCTCCTCGTTGCCTGCCTTCTTTGCCTCGTCAAGGATGTTAAGCAGCTTGTCGGGAGTATCGTTCAGGTGGTGGATGCAGTAAGCGTTATCCCAGAAGATCCTGAAATCCTTGGCTGCGGTCTTCATCGCTGCCAGCCTCTTTACGACCTCGTCCGAATATGTCACACCCGTAGGGTTAGCATACATAGGAACACACCAGATGCCCTTGATGCTGTCGTCCTCAGCCACCAGCTTCTCGATCATATCCATATCGGGGCCGTTCTCGTCGGTAGGGATGTTCACCATCTCAAAGCCGAACTTCTCGGTGATAAGGAAGTGTCTGTCATAGCCGGGCACGGGGCACAGCCACTTGAGCTTTTTGTCTCTCGCCTGGATGCTCCACGGTTCGGCACCGTTGCCTGTTCCGAATACCATAAACTTGGCGATGTTATCATACATTATAGTAAGGCTGGAGTTTCCCAGCACCATTATCTCGTCCTCGCTCACGCCCAGCATAGGCGCAAAAAGCTTCTTTGCCTCGGGCAGTCCGTCACCGATACCGTAGTTGCGGCAGTCTGTGCCGTCCTCTGCATAGCACTCGGCGTTGGTGCTCACTGCTGTGAGCATACCCTCTGTGAGATCAAGCTGCTCTGCCGAAGGCTTTCCTCTTGCCATATTCAGTGCAAGACCCTTAGCCTTGTAACCGTCATACTCCTCGCAAGCCTGCTTGTAAAAGCCCTCGAGCTCGCTCTTTGACATAGCCTTTAATTCCATTTGTTTACCCTCCAGAATTTACATAACACGATTTCTTTTTATTCCTATACTATTCTATACCAAGAACCGCCATTTTGCAAGTGATTTTTACAAATCCTGCAAAAAATCAGAGTTTTCCACGAAACAGCGCCGTTAAATATGAATAATATGGGCATTTTCGATAATGAAACTGCAAGAGCGGATATTCCCTGTAACAAGTACCAAAATTATGAACGAAATAAGAGCAAAATCACCAAATATCGTTCATTTATAAATATTTTGTATTGACATTGTGAAAGATCTGTTGTATAATATTGATAGTTATCGAGCCGCATTTACGGCGAAAAGTATTTCTGAAAGGATTGATATAATTGGCAAAGAAACAGGAAAGCATCAGCGACAAGATAATCCGTCTTTACAAGGAGGGATTAACTACCGCTGAGATAGCTAAGGAGATGGAGATGCCGGCAGGCAACGTCCCCAATATCCTTGAAAAGCACTGGCCTGACTATAGGAGCTACATACAGCCTGAGAGAGACCGTCTGGCAGAGGCTAATGCGCCGAAGAAGAGTTCCATACTCCCCTTCGGAAGAAAAAGCAAGAACGACAAGCCTGTTGTTACAGCCGAGCCCTTCACTCCCTCGCTCAACCTTACCATGGATGATGACGGTTTTGTGGATCACAGTGTTATAGGAATGGCTAATATGCTCAACAAGGGCAGAAGTGTTAAGGAAACAGCAGAGTTTTTCGGCAAGGACATCAACGACATAAAGGCTGTTGAGAGTGTTATGGCCGAGCATTTCAAGAGAGTTAATTCACAGAAGGGACCGTCCGTTAAGAACGCTGAGCCCGCACCCGCACCGGAGCCTGAGACCCCGGAAGTTGTGGATGATGAGCCCAAGATCGATCCCAAGGCTGCCAGCATAGCAAACAGCATTGCGAAGAGGAACAGCACATCGACCTTCGAGACAGGCGCTGCTGATGCAAGCCCTGTAAAGTTCCCTGAGCGTGTTAAAGAGCCGGAGCCTATGCCTGTTGAGAACAATGTTCCAAAGCCCAGTGAGACTGCTGTTGCTGAAAAGGCAGCAGAGGAGACTCCTACGATGGATGAGCTTCAGGTACCCGATCTGAGCTACGACGAGCTTGACCCTGAGATGCCTTCGATAGAGCCTATCGCTCTTGACGATGCATTCCATGCCGAGCCGGTGCCCGAATCGACGATGCCTTCTATAGAAGAAGAGCTTGCTCAGCGTGAGGCTGAGAAGAAGAGACTTGAGGCAGAAAAAGCACAGATCTCAAAATTCAGTGAGAATATGGAGGAAGAAACAATGAGTCCACAGGAAAAAATGCGTATGTTCGCTCAGGAACAGATCGAGCAGAACAACAAGAAGATCGACGAGCTTCAGATCGGCATCGCCGACAAGGAGAACAAGTCCATAGAGCTTGGCAAGCAGGCTGACGAGATCTACTCACAGATCATAGCGCTCCAGGAGAAGGCTAAGGGCTTCAGCACCGAGAAGGAGAAGCTTGACATCGAGATCAGCCAGGTAAAGGGTGATATCGAGGGTCTCAAGAGAGAGAACGAAGAGTTCAAGTCCTACATCAAGTGATCGTATCTTTAAAGATAAAAGCGCTCCGCTTTTTTGCGGAGCGCTTTTTTGTGTCTTTAGCTGTCGATCACTTATCAAGGTCATGGGTCTTTACAGTGTTCTCTACCTTGTCTACCGAGTTTCGCTCGGTTATCTCGATCTTATAGCAGTAGGTCTTGTCCTTGGAAAACGTCGTCTCTGTGAACCACTTGAGATCGCCGTCCTTCTCAAAACAATACTCCGTCTCAAAACCCGTCGCCTTTATCCCCTCGATATCGGCTCCCAGCTTCTTCAGATCGTATTCGTATTTTACCCTTATCTCGCCGTCCTGCTCGGTCTTTTCAGCCTTCTTCACCGCCGTCGGCGTATAAACCAGCAAGCCCTCGTCCGCCTGCGGATGCTTGGCGTTTCTGGTATACTGGTTGAAGCTCTTCTCTCCTCTGACAGTGTGAGTATACTTTCCGTTTTCGTATTTCATATCCTCAACGCCGTTGTTGAACTGCGCATACACATCATCGCCGTTCTTTCCGTAATAGGAGAACACACAGACATCCTTCTCGTCATATTTAAAGGTGAACTCCTGATCCACTTCGCCGGTCTCGGTATTGGTCATTATCACCCTTGCCGAGTCAAGCTCCGCATAAGCCTTTCTTGCGTCAAGTATCAGGTCTGCGCCCTTGGGAGCATCTGCTCCTGCACAGCCCGAAAGCAGCCCCGTAACAGCCAGCGCAGCCGTAAGCACAAGCGCTTTGAATCCAAGTCTCATAAAAGCTCCTCCGTCACAGGTTCTTGCAGGTCTTTGCAAAGATGATAAGAGCCGCCGCAACAGTGAATATCTGCGAGACTGTCGCTCTGAGCATAAGGCCTATGTTGAACTTTATAACATAAAGATCCACGGACACGCTCTCAAACCCTATGCTCTTGCCCCATGCAAGCCAGCCCACATAGTCCTTGCCGTCGCATACATAGGCTATGAACGCCCCGAGGATTATTCCCGAGAGCATAAAAAATATAAACGCAAATGTTTTTTTGAATTCCTTCATAATGTCCTTCCTTAACAAACAAGGGAGGGTATTACCCTCCCGTATTTTATGCTGCTGTGATCCTACTTCCTTCTGGAAGGCGATCTTCTCTTATTGTCGATGACCTTTTTCAGGTCGGAAAACCGCTCCTCGCTGCTTGCCTTGAACTTCGAGAGCATATCCTCAAAGTCCGCATTTCCCGAGTTTGCGTTCGGATCATAGACCGGAGGCGGATTTTTCGAGAAGTCCTGCACATCGGCAGGCTCACGGGTAAACCTCTGTCTGGAGGGAGCATCTCTTCTCTCTCCCTTATTGAAGGGTCTTGGTCCCTTGTTGTCGTTCTTGTTGAATTTTCTTGGCTGCTCGGGCATCGCCTTCTTTATCGAAAGCGATATCTTGCCGTCGTCGGTCAGGCTCAGCACCTTTACCTTTACGGTCTGTCCCTCGGTAAGGTGATCCTTTATCTCGCTTACAAAGGTGTTTGCCACCTCCGAGATATGTACCATTCCCGTCTGATTTTTGTCCACCTCGACAAATGCGCCGAACTTGGTGATGCCTGTTACTTTTCCCTCATAAATTTTTCCTACTTCAAGCTGCATGGTGTTTTAAATGATCCTCTCTGAACTGTGCCCTTGGCAAATTTGTGCGGCGCCGTTTTTTTCGGCTCGGCGTCAGTCGCCGTCTGTAACTATGTAATACCTCTTCTCATTCGGATAAGCATACCCCAGCTTTTCGATGGCGATCCTTTTCATATACTCGTCCTCGTCATCCGATTTAAGAAGCCTTACATACTCGTCGTTTTGCTGCTTTGCAGCAGTTATCTTCTTGCTTATCTCGGCAGATTCTTTTCTCAGCTGTGCCACCTGTGCCTGCTGCGAAACGATAGTATATACCGAATAGCCCAGAAGACAGATTATCGCCAGAAACACCAGCAGTCTTACGACCCGTGATCTGCGGGGCTTTGCGGCAGCGCCGCCCTCCGCCTTGGGATCAAACGCAGCATCTGTCTCTTCGCTGCTTTTGTTTTTCCCGAACCAAAGCATTTTTTCTCCACTCCCATTGTTTTACACAAGCATTGTCTTTTTCCAAAGACAATTCCACTCCATAACATTATACACCTATTTCTATACAACTTTCAAGTGCTTTTTTCGATTTTTTTCACATATTCACAAATTTATGCTATTTTAACAAACAAACTCCTGATTTTTCTTATCAATTTGGTGATAAAACCTTTCAGCGGCGCAAAGATCTTCCTCAAAAGCCACCTCCACAGCCTCCCGAAAGCCCTCACCGCCAGGTTCCCAAGGCTAAGGCGCTCCATAACGGCGCCTGTAAGCATACCGAAAAGGGCAAACACCCTTATCTGCCCTGTCAGCCCCGTGCAGAAGGTAAACAGCACGAACCAGAACAAAACAGTATACACAACATCGCAGACAAAGGTCAGGATACGGCCGCTCTTTGTGGCTATCCTTACCATACGGAAGATATCGTAGACCGCCCCCATAGCGAAGCCTATGAGCACCGAGAGCAGAAACAGCTGTGTTTCAAGCTCGAGCCCGAGCTGCATCTTTTCCACTCACATCACCCCGACAGCCGCCCCAGCAGCCCTTGTCTTTTTTTGGTCTTGCGGCTCTCATAGCTCATAGAGCTTATCTCCCCCTCAACGTTGAGCTCTCCGCTTTCCACGCTCATATCGCTTATGCGCAGCGCCGACCCCTTGATATACAGCTCCCCCAGCTCAGTGAACAGGTGCATACCGCTGTCGTCAAAGCTGCCCACCTCGGTTATGCCGGTAAGAAACAGCTTTTTTCTGTCCTCAAGTATAAAATTATGTCTGCCCTGGGTCTTGTTTTCATTCATCACAGACTCCTCCCTTCATTCTACATTATATTTATGTAGATGCTTTTATATTCCCCCGCCAGTTGCCCGCCCCTGGTGGGCTTGACAAAATATGATATAAAGGTTAAAATGATAATACATTGATCATGATCTTGGGGAGGACTTATTATGAAAACATTTATCACACCGACCAGCAAAGCGCTGGCCTATATGGGAAGGATAGACACAACATCCGATGAAAAGGCTGGCTTTTTCTTTGCCGGCTCAAACGTGACGCTCCGCTTTCGTGGCACAGCCGTTTCGGTGAAGATCAAGAATTTCAGATACTATGCCGACACGATGCTCGGATTCATCCTTGACGGTGAGGAGCACAAGACCGCTGTCACCGAGCACTATACCGTTATCGACATCACGCTTGCCGAGGGACTTGAGGACACCGAGCACGAGCTTACCCTGTTCAAGCGCATGGGCGGCTCACATTATTTTGACTTTTACGGCTTTGAGATCGAGGGAGAAGCCCTTGAAGCGAAAAAGCTTCCGGAGCTTAAGATAGAGTGCTTCGGCGATTCCGTTTCCGCCGGAGAGGTCTGCGAGGCTGTTGAGTATGTGGGCCAGAATGACCCCGAGGGTCACGAGGGCGTTTATGACAACGCATGGCACAGCTATCCCTTCCTTACCGCAAGGGCGCTGGGCGCACAGATACACGACACCGCACAGGGCGGCATAGCTATATTTGACAAAACAGGCTGGTATCATATGCCCGACTGCATTGGAATGGAGTCGGTCTATGACAAGCTGAGATATTTTCCCGAGGCCGAGGGCGGGCTCTCGCAGTGGGATTTCACAAAATACATCCCCGACATAGTTATTTTTGCTGTCGGCCAGAACGACAGCCACATCGAGGGTCAGCCCGACCCCGACATCACCGACCCCACCTTCAGGACAAGGTGGAAGGAGGGCTACAAGAAGATCATCCGTGATCTGAGGAAGCATTATCCCGATGCCTTCTTTGTGCTCACCCTCACGGTGCTCGGCCACGACGCCCAGTGGGATGTTACCATAGGCGAGATAGCCGATGAGCTTGGCGACGACAGGATAAAGCACTTTGAGTTTTCAAGAAGCGGCAAAGCCACCCCGGGTCACCCAAGGATACCCGAGCAGGAGGAGATGTATGAAGAGCTGACCGCATATCTCAAAAAAGAGCTTAGTCTCTGACAGACGAATATAGGCGCAAAAGCTCCCTTACTCAGTGTAAGGGAGCTTTTTTAAGCAAACTAAAAAGAGCATCCCAAAAGGGATGCTCTTTGAGATCACAGTGTCAAATATCAGTTGCCGTACTTAGCTGTGCTGATCTTGATTCCGGGGCCCATTGTCGAAGCAACGACAACGCTCTTGAGATACTGACCCTTTGCTGCCGAAGGCTTAGCCTTAACGATAGCTTCCATAAGAGTCTCAAAGTTCTGCTCGAGCTTCTCCTTGCCGAACGAAGCCTTGCCGATAGGGCAGTGGATGATGTTGGTCTTGTCGAGTCTGTACTCGATCTTACCAGCCTTAGCATCTGTAACAGCCTTTGCAACGTCAGGTGTTACTGTACCAGCCTTGGGGTTAGGCATAAGGCCTCTGGGTCCGAGGACCTTACCAAGACGGCCTACAACGCCCATCATGTCAGGCGAAGCAACAACAACGTCGAAATCCATCCAGTTTTCCTTTGTGATCTTCTCAACGAGATCCATACCGCCAACATAGTCAGCGCCGGCTGCCTTAGCATCCTCATACTTCTCTTCCTTGCAGAATACAAGAACTCTTACCTTCTTGCCGGTTCCGTTAGGAAGAACAACAGCGCCTCTTACCTGCTGGTCTGCGTGTCTCGAGTCAACACCGAGACGGATGTGAAGCTCGATAGTCTCATCGAACTTTGCCTTAGCGCCCGCTGCTGCAAGCTCAAGAGCCTCGGGAGCGTCATACTGCTTGGATCTGTCGATGGTCTTTGCAGCATCAACATATTTCTTTCCATGCTTCATAGTCTATACCTCCCTTAGTCTTCAACAACTACGCCCATGGATCTGCAGGTACCTGCGATCATGCTCATAGCGCTCTCGATGTTAGCCGCATTAAGGTCGGGCATTTTCTGCTCTGCGATCTTCTGTACATCAGCCTTGGAGATCGTAGCTACCTTTGTCTTGTTAGGCACGCCCGAACCGGACTCGATCTTGCAAGCCTTCTTGATAAGAACGGATGCGGGAGGAGTCTTGGTGATGAATGTGAACGATCTGTCAGCATAAACAGTGATAACAACAGGGATGATAAGACCGATGTCGTTCTTTGTTCTCTCGTTGAAATCCTTTGTGAATGCCATAATGTTAACTCCGTGCTGACCGAGTGCCGGACCAACCGGAGGAGCAGGAGTTGCCTTTCCTGCGGGGATCTGAAGCTTGATATAGCCTACTACCTTCTGTGCCATTATTTGTGCACCTCCATAATTAAGTGGTAAGGCGAGCGTGATAGCTCTCCCACGTTTTTGGAAGCGTATATTTTTCCGTTAAACGGTCTTGCTTCCAACTGCGAATGAATTTTGCTTTTCCGGCAAAATGTGATCTCAGCCCTCGGCCTTGATCTGTGTGAGCGGCAGCGATACAGTTGTCTCTCTGCCGAACATGGATACTCTTACGTCTGCGGTCTGCTCTTCGATATCGAGCTTGTCCACAACGCCCGTAAAGCCCTCGAACGAACCCGATGTAACGGTAACAGTATCGCCTTCCTTGAAGCTTACCTCGACAACTGCCGATCTCTTAGCCTCAACTCCCAGCGCTGCGACCTCCTTCTCGGAAAGCGGAACAGGCTTTGATGCAGGGCCGACAAATCCTGTGACACCTCTCGTGTTTCTAACGATGTACCACGAATCGTCTGTCAGTACCATCTTCACAAGCACATAGCTCGGAAAAAGCTTCTTTTCAACCTCAGTGGTCTTGCTGTCCTTGACCTCAGTTACCAACTCTGTCGGTATCCTGACCTCAGGGATAAGATCCTGAAGCTTACGGTTCTCAATGACCTTCTCAATATTCTGCTTTACTTTGTTTTCATAGCCCGAGTAGGTATGAACGACATACCATTTTGCTTCTTCTGCCATTTAATTTCCTACCTCCGTGATATTGATGTGTCTGAAAACCTTTTGCTGCCTTATGCGCCGATCTTGAGGATCGCCTGGATAGCAGCACCGAGACCCGAGTCAACTCCGAACAGAAACAGCGCAACGACTACCATGATAGACAGTACAACGCCTGTGTTGTTGACGACCTGCTTTCTTGTAGGCCATACGACCTTTTTAAGCTCAGCCCTCAGCTCACGGAACCATTTTCTGATACCGCCCTTTTTCTTCTTTTCGGGTGTCTTCTTCGAGGATTTTGCGTCAACTTCTTTCTTAGCCATACGCACACCTCAGATCACTTGGTCTCTTTGTGAAGAGTGTGTTTCTTACAGAACTTGCAATACTTCTTCATTTCAAGCCTGTCAGGATCATTCTTCTTGTTCTTCTTTGTGTTGTAGTTTCTCTGCTTACACTCAGTACAAGCAAGTGTAATCTTTACTCTCATTTCGGCACCTCCTGACGAAATTTATACTCCGCAAGAACTATCGGAGTACGTCTGCCTCCCTCTGAACACCGCAGATGCGGCCTTTGAGGTAACTTATGATCTTTTTGCCGCCCCGAAAAAAGAGCGCAAAAAAATAGACCTCACAAAGAGGTACGATAATTATAGCATATCGAAGCCTCTTTGTCAAGCCCTATTACTCATTTTTTTATTCTTTTTTTCATAAATCTACAAGTAGTAGCTATACGCTCTTGCAAGCACAAAATATAGGATCCAGGTCTCAGTCTTCCTGTCTGTAATAAGAAAGGAAGTCTTTGAGCTCCTCCATCGACTTCTGCAGCACAGGCATCTGGGGCAGATAGACCACTCTGAAATGGTCGGGCTGCTTCCAGTTGAAGCCGCCGCCGTGGATCATAAGGATCTTCTTGTCCTTGAGAAGATCAAGCACGAATTTCTCGTCGTCCTTGATATTGAACCTTTTCACATCCAGCTTCGGGAAGATATAAAAAGCTGCCTTCGGCTTTACTACGGACACCCCGGGTATATCGCTCAGAGCCTTATAGACAAACTCCCTCTGCTCATAGATGCGGCCGCCGGGGACCACATAGCTCTTAACGCTCTGATATCCGCCCAGCGCCGTCTGGACAATGGACTGTGCAGGAACGTTGGAGCAGAGCCTCATATTCGAGAGCATATTTATACCTTCTATATAGTCTTTGCCCAGGCGCTTGTTTCCGCTGATTATCATCCAGCCGATACGGTAGCCTGCTATCATGTGGGACTTTGAAAGTCCGCTGAAAGTCACGCAGAAAAGATCAGGCGCCATAGAAGCAATAGATACGTGCTCCTCGCCGTCAAACACCAGCCTGTCGTATATCTCGTCCGAGAATATCATAAGCTGGTTCTCTCTTGCGATATCGACTATCTGCCTGAGCACCTCTCTAGGATAGAGAGCGCCGGTAGGATTGTTCGGGTTTATAAGAACGATAGCCTTTGTGTTGGGGGTTATCTTCTTTCTGATATCCTCCATATCAGGATACCACTCTGCCTGCTCGTCACATATATAATGTACCGCCGTTCCTCCTGCAAGTGTCACGCAGGCTGTCCACAGCGGATAATCCGGAGAGGGCACCAGCACCTCGTCGCCGCTGTCAAGAAGAGCCGCCATGCTCAGCTGGATAAGCTCGCTGACGCCGTTTCCGGTGTAGATATCATTTATAGCAACGTTCGGAATATCCTTGTTCTGGGCATACTGCATTATAGCCTTTCTTGCTGCAAAAAGACCCTTTGAATCGGAATAGCCCTCACATTCGGTGAGCTGTCTGCTCATATCATAAACGACCTCATCCGGCGTTCTGAAACCAAAAGGCGCAGGGTTTCCTATGTTCAGCTTCAGGATGTTCATCCCTGCCTCTTCCATTCTTGCCGCCTCTTCAACAACGGGTCCTCTTACGTCATATAAAACATTGTCGAGCTTAGTGGATTTCTTGAATGTACGCATTGCTGCTCCTCCGTTCATATTTTTCTTTGAAGGCTGGTCTCCTGTGAGCCAGCTCTTTGAAACGCCCAGCTCTCCGGCCAGAAAGTTCAATATATTGTCTCTCGGGACAGTTTTTCCCGAAACATACTGGCTCATGTGGCTCTTGCCGAGCTTTATCCCGCTCTGTGACGCCGCACGGACAAGGTCCGCCTGCCTTATGTTTTTTTCTTTCATCGCATCCGCAAGCCTTTGCGAAAACAGGCTTCCTGCCATTGTGACCGCCTCCCCAAAGTTCAATTTTGTTCTTTAAAGATACCACATAAATCAAAAAAGTTCAATAGCAAGGCCCGATTTTTAACTTTTTCTTTACATTTCGGGTTCTTAAATTGAACTTTTTGACGTTATTTTGAACTTTAGTCGTTATCTTCGCTTATGAAATCTGTGAAGACAGCCCTTCCCCTGCCCTTTTCTCCCTGGGCAAAGAGACCTATCACCACTCCGGTGAAATTGCCTGCTATCTCGGTAGACAGATACTTCGACTGCGCAGACCCGAGGTCATAGGTCCTTCCCTGTGCTTCGGCGCTAATGCGATAGACATACTCGTCCGCTGTCACCGAAAGCCTGAGCCTTCCGCTTTCAAGCGCTGTCTCGTTATCTTCCACGCAAAGGTCTCCCACACGCAGCCGCCTGAACAGCACAAAGCCCTCCTGCGTCTGCTTCACGGCAATATCATAGTGCTGATCCTCGGTCATATAAACGCTTATGCCGCCCTCACAATCGGTCACGTCGATATCCACGCTCACATACTGTTTGAGGCCGCTCTGGCGGATGCCCTTAAAGGTGGGGGACAGCTTTCTCTCCTCCAGCCCGAAAGCCCCGGGAACAAGGGTCAGCCTGCTGTCCGTCTGCTCATAGTTTTCGGCAAAGGGGTTTCTCAGATACACCCACTGATGCCTGTCGGCAAAGGTCACCGGCTCCGGCTTTTTCTGAACAGCGTCAAGCTTGTCGGTCTCAAATTCCATCAGACATTCGCCGTTGCCGCCGACTCTCGGCCAGCCGTCCTTATCAAACTCAACAGGACACAGGCAGACCTCACGCCCTGTGACGTGGTGCATCGTCCACATACCTATCTGGCGGAAGGCAAGGTTTACCATCCACCAGTTTCCCTTATCGTCCTCAACAAGGTCACAGTGGCCTGCGCCCTGGAGCTGATAGCCGCCCTTGTTGCGGTTGGTAAGGATGGGGTTATACGGACAGCTCTCAAAGGGGCCGTAGGGGCTTTCGCCCTTTGCGATTATGCACATATGGCCGTATTCCGTTCCGCCCTCGGCAGCCATAAGATAGTAGGTGCCGTTTATCTTATAAAGGTGGGGACTTTCAAGGAACCGTCCGCCGCAGCCGTTCCAGATACACCTGCCGGGGGTCAGCTTCTTTCCGGTCTCAAGGTCTATCTCGCACTGGATTATGCCGCTGTGTCCCTCGTCGTCCGTTCCGTTTGACATAAAGTAGGTCCTGCCGTTTTCAAAATAGAGCGAGGGGTCTATACCTCCCTGCTCCACATATCTCGGCTCCGACCACTCGCCGCAGATATCCTCGGTGCAGACATAGAAATTGCCGCCCGTGGTGGTGTTCGTCGTGACCATATAAAACTTGCCTTCGTTGTATCTCAGGGTGGGCGCAAAGATGCCCGAGCAGGAGTTTGTTCCCTCCAGCGGCAGCTGGCTCTGCCTTGTCAGCGCATGGCCGATAAGCTTCCAGTTCACAAGGTCGTCGCTCTCGAAAAGCGGCACACCCGGGAAAAACTGAAAGGAGCTTGCCGCAAGATAATATTTACTGTCTGCCTTGCAGATGCTGGGATCGGGAAAGCAGCCTTTTATGACGGGGTTTGAATATCTCATTCTGTCTCCTCCAAAAAATGAGCGCTTACAGCCTTTGTCCGCAAGCGCCCATGAATATTACTTGCCTATAAACTCGTGGTAAGAATCGTTAAAGGTCTTGAGCTCCGAGTTCAGCGTCGGAGTATACTGCTCCTTCAGCTGGCTCCATGTGAACTGGGTGTCGTTCTCGTCGGACTTCATCACTGAGGTGTAAAGATAGGGTATAACAGCCTCAAGAGTATCGTTCGTTGCCGAGTCATTGTCCGAAAGCAGAGTCGAGATACCGTAGCCCGGGTCAAAGAAGCGCACGAACTTGTTCGAGATGACCTCCTCCGTCATCATCTGATACATCTGCTCGGTGTAGTAGGGCTGGTTGACAAAGAATTTCTCCCTGCCTGCTTCCTTATACTCATCTTGTGTGCTTGCAACTCTTGCACACTCCAGCCAGCAGCGCATAGCGTCGTTTTTCTTCGAGCCCTTTACCCACATATAAGCGTTGACCGCAAGGGTGGTATAAAGCGTGTCGGTGTTCGGGTCCTTCGGCATGGGGACTATCGCCCAGTTGTCGCCCGATTTCGGAGTTACTGCCCAGGTGCCCATAGCGTAGAACAGAACGTGGTTGTTGAAGGCCTCCGAGCAGGAGCCTATCCAGTTTGCATTATAAAGGCCGTTCTTCTGGATATCATAGAGAAGCGATGCCGCTCTGTCAAGGTCGGGGTCCTCGATATTATTAACATACTCGTCCTTCTCGGCATCATACTGGATGATCGACTTTCCTGTGGAGTGGAAGATGAACGGTGCAAACCAGCCGTTTACTCCCCAGCGCTCCTCATCGGCAGGAGCGTTCTCGACATACTCTGTCATAAGGTCATACCAGGCGTTCCAGTCCCACTTGCCCTCAAGATACAATTCATAAGGGTCATCAAGGCTGTTGTCCTCGAACACATCCACATTGTAGGTCATAAGAGACAGCGCACCGAAATCGATAGGCGCAACATAGTGCTCGCCGTTAAGGGTATACTGCGATGCAGTTTCCTTGACGTCCGACCATATCGGGCTGTCAAAGTCAACTATCGGGTCAACGCTCTGGAACATTCCCTTGATACAGTTTGCAGGGAAGGTCATTGCGGTCTCATACCAGAACATATCCGGGGGATCGTCCGCCAGGAGCCTTGCTGCCAGGTCGTCATACTTTTTCATCGAGCCTGTTCTTGTGTAGTTGATCTTTCCGCCCTTCTGCTCAAAAAGGGCAAGGTCTGTTCTCTTCTCGGGAGAAGACCTTGAGGGGTTGATGTCGAAATAGGAGAACCACTCTATCTCCTTTTCGGCATCTTCGGCAATGGGCGCTATATCGTCGGAGTTTGCCACTTCGACCTTTTCGGTGTAGGAGCTGTCCTTGTCCGAAGAGCTGCCCGAGGAGCTGCCGCAGCCCGCAGCCGAAGCCGTGAGCACAAGGGCTGCTGCCGCTGCGATGATCTTGCTTGCTCTCATCATTTTTTCCTTCCTTTCCTATATAGAGATACTGCGATCTATAAATACATATTATTACTCTTGTAACGATGGCAGATTTGTGCTATAATATATGTACGCATGAATATATTAACATAAAAAGCAGATTTTTGATATAATAAACAGGACATAAACCCGCACAAAAAAGACATTTTCAGAAAGGAGACCTGGCCTATGCAGTCTATGAAGCCCTTTCATCTCGATGATTTTACGCAGGAAAACGACTTTAAGTTTTTTATCCAGCTGGGCAACCAGCAGGGAGACTTTCTTATGCACCGCCACGAGGATTTCTGCGAAGCGGTGATAGTTACCGACGGAAGCGCTCTGCACATCGTTGAGGATGAGAGCTATCCTGTGAACCGTGGTGACGTTTTTGTCATAAGCGGAAACACCTCTCACGGCTTTCAGAACGCCAAGGACTTCAAGCCCTGCAATATAATGTTTGACCCTGCCTTTTTCTCCGCTTCGGCGCAGGAGCTTGTAAAGACTCCGGGGTTCCAGGCGCTTTTCGTGGTGGAGCCAAACCTCGCCCAGAAGTCAGGCGGCTTCAGGGCAAAGCTGAAGCTCTCCCCCGAGGACTATGAGACCGCATACGGCACTATCTGCGATATGTTCAACGAACAGGCGCTGAAAATGAGCTGCTGGAAGACAAAGTTCAAGACTGATTTCCTGTCGCTGTGCATACACCTTTCACGCTGTTATGAAAACGGCTCGTCCCATAAAAACAGCGACCTTTACTCGATAGCCGAAGCGCTGGCGCAGATAGAAAAGGGCTATCTGTCCGACCTTTCCGTTACGGAGCTTGCCAGGCTCTCGAACTATTCACAGCGTCAGTTTCTGCGTATCTTCAAAAATATATGCGGCTGCACGCCGACAGAGTACATCCGCAAACGCCGCATAAAAGACGCCTGCCGTATGCTTCGCTCCTCGCCGGAGCCGATAACCAGGATAGCGGCCGAATGCGGCTATTCCGACAGCAACTATTTTTCCCGTGCCTTCAAAGCCGAAACCGGCCTGACCCCCAAATCCTACCGGCACCAGGTGCGTGCACCTGCACCCATGTCCCTCACCCATCAAGACTTCGCACAAACTAACAATACCTCCCCGCCCTCCCCGGAGGGGAGGCAGGTGCGTGCACCTGCACCCATGTCCCCCACCCCTTAAAGCTTCGTACAAACTAGTAGTGCCCCCTGCCCTCCCCGGAGGGGAGGGGGTAGGCTTAGTTTTAGCTTTTCATTTTGTGACACTGCGTGAACCTTGGAAAAGAGTTTGATCTGTCCGTTACACAACGTAGTCGATAAATCCGCCAGGGGTAAAGCCGTGCGGCAAGCACCGCTGCGTGAACCTTGGAAAATAGGTACCGGGGTTTGTCTGATAAGGTCTGACTTGTACAGACTAAATATATAACATACAAAACAGCACGCTGCTTTTCAGTAGCGTGCTGTTAGTTTTATAGCTATTATCGTTAACGTTCCCTCAGTGAAAACCAAAACGAAAGAAAAGTCACCGAGCAACAAAGCTTATAGTACGGACTATGTACTGAACGGATCGGGTGCAGGGGCACGCCCCTGCCGGCGAGCACCGCACCTGCTAGTTATAATAGTCGTCGAAATCGTAGCCTTCGGTGAGGACACGGCGGAGCTCTTCCTGCTGTTCGGTCACATGTGTGCTCTTGAGCTTGAGACGGACAGCCTGCTTGAGGTTGACTATCTCCGCAAGGCTATGCTCACCGCCTGCTTCGCCGTCCAGCGTCCAGGCGATCTTTTCCTCACACTTGAAAACGATGTGCGATGCCTTGAAAGTAACAAAATTGCGCTCCGTAAGATTGTTGAAAGCCGCATTAGACACGGTGGTACTGAAATCAATCGGGTTTTTCGGGGTCTTGCAGAGAACGACCTCGAACAGACCGTCATCGAGGACAACGTCGTTAGAAACAAGGTTTTTCATTCCGCCGATAGACAGCGCATTTGAGACCAGCCCGAGGATAAAGTCGCCCTCGGTCACCTCGCCGTCATGCCACACGCTCATCTTGTGGCCACGGTAGCTGGGCACTCTTTTCAGTCCCTCGGCAACATAAGCGGCGTGGCCGAAAATATTCTTGAGCCCCTGCTTGGTCTCGTAGGAAACGTCGGTAAAAGCGCCAAAGCCTGCAACATAGACAAAGCTCTCGCCGTTGAAGGTACCCACGTCATAATCAAAGTAAACGCCGTCAACAACTTCCTGTGCGGCCGCAATGAGCTTTTTGGAAATGTTCAGAGAGTTTGCACAGTCGTTGGTAGAGCCTGCCGGGATATAGCCCAGGGGCTTTTTCTCGGCAAAGGTGAGCAGAGCCTTAACGGCTTCAGAAAGCGTGCCGTCTCCGCCGGAAGCGACGATCAGGTCATACTGGTCTGCGTCATCCCTTATCTTGCGGTAGCCGTCCATCCTTGCCTGGGTGGGATAGGCGGTAACGTCATATCCACCCTTTGTGAAAATATCGATTATCTCGCAAAGGTTCCCTTTAAGGTGACCTTTGCCTGCCTTGCTGTTGTAAACAAAAAGAAGCTTCTTCATAATTTCTCCTTGTCAGTTTCGGGTGATGATCTATCTTCTGTTATATAATTACGCTAATGATACCATTATATCATATTTTCCCCAATTGTCAACCGGGCAGGTGCGTGCACCTGCACCGCCGCCCCCACCCCGCCCAAGTTTCGTGCAGACTAATAGTTTCTCGCCGCCCTCCCCGGAGGGGAGGGGGGAAGTTTCGTCGGAACTTTTCACTTGCACACTGCGTGAACCTTGGAAAAGAGTTTGATCTGTCCGTTACACGACGTAGTCGATAAATCCGCCAGGGGTAAAGCCGTGCGGCAAGCACCGCTTTGTGAACCTTGGAAAAGAGATACCGGGGTTTGTCTGATATGAACTGATCCGTGCAGACTTAATACTGATAACATACAAAACAGCACGCTGCTTTTCAGTAGCGTGCTGTTAGTTTTATAGCTATTATCGCTAACGTTCCCTCAGTGAAAACCAAAAACGAAAGGAAAGCCACCGAGCAACAAAGCTTGTAGCACAGACTTTGTACTGAACGTCAAAGCCGTGCGGCGAGCACCCCTGGCGGATTATTTCAGCCTTGTTGTTAAACGAACAAATCAGCTATTTCCCAAGGTTCGCATAGCGTGACTATTGAAAAGCCCACACAAAGCAATCCCCCTCCCCTCCGGGGAGGGCAGGGGGTTCTATTAACTTGCACAAAACTCTGATGGGTGGGGGAATTGGGTGCAGGTGCACGCACCTGCCTACATTCCTGCGGAGTAGTTGGGAGCTTCCTTGGTAATGTAGATATCATGAGGATGGGACTCCTTGAGGCCGGCACCAGTGATCTTAACAAACTGTGCCTTCTCGCCGAGCTCATCGATAGTTCTGCATCCGCAGTAGCCAAGGCCTGCCCTGATACCGCCGACCAGCTGATAAACTGTGTCGGAAACAGGTCCCTTATATGCAACTCTTCCCTCAACACCTTCGGGAACGAGCTTCTTTGTGTTTGTCTGGAAATATCTGTCCTTCGAGCCCTTGTTCATTGCGCCCAGAGAACCCATTCCTCTGTATACCTTGAACTGTCTGCCCTGATAGATCTCTGTCTCTCCGGGTGCTTCCTCACAGCCTGCAAGGAGCGAGCCCAGCATGACAACGCTTGCGCCTGCTGCCAGAGCCTTGACTATATCACCGGAATACTTGATGCCGCCGTCAGCGATAACGGGAACACCGTATTTTGCAGCTGCACAGGCAGCGTCATAAACAGCGGTTATCTGAGGAACTCCGATACCTGCAACAACTCTTGTGGTGCAGATAGAGCCGGGGCCTATGCCCACCTTGATAGCGTCAGCGCCTGCCTCGCAAAGAGCGATAGCACCCTCGGCAGTTGCAACGTTTCCTGCGATAACAGGGATGTTCGGGAACGCAGCCTTTACCTTTTTAAGGCAATCGATAACGTTCTTTGAATGGCCGTGAGCCGAATCAAGAGCCAGGATATCTACCTGTGCATCCACCAGAGCGCCCGCCCTGTCAAGAACATCCTTCGTCATTCCGATAGTTGCGCCGCAGAGCAGCCTTCCCTGTGCGTCTCTTGCAGAATTAGGATACTGAACGCTCTTCTCGATATCCTTGATAGTGATAAGTCCTCTCAGGATGCCGCTCTCGTCAACAAGAGGCAGCTTCTCGATCTTGTGCTTCATAAGGATCTCCTTAGCAGCCTCAAGATCAGTATCAACAGAAGCGGTGATAAGGTTTTCCTTGGTCATGACCTCATAGATCTTTGTGCCAAAATCCTGGATAAAGCGCAGGTCTCTGTTTGTGATGATACCCTCGAGCCTTCCGTTTCCGTCAACGATAGGCACGCCCGAGATCTTATACTTTGCCATGAGCGCATCAGCCTCGGCAACGGTCTTGTCAGCAGTAAGGCTGAAAGGGTCAACGATAACGCCGTTTTCAGACCTCTTTACCTTGTCCACCTCTTCGGCCTGCTGTGCGATGGTCATATTCTTGTGAATGATACCGAGACCGCCCTCACGAGCGATAGCTATAGCCATTTTCGACTCGGTAACTGTATCCATAGCGGAAGTGATTATCGGTGTGTTAAGCACGATATCCTTCGTAAGATGTGAATGAAGGTCTACCATATCGGGCGTGCAGTCGGATTCTCTCGGGACCAGCAGCACATCGTCAAAGGTCAGACCTTCCTTTACAAACTTGTTATTGAAATTCGTTTCCAGCATAACATCTACCTCCCACATTCATTTCTTTCCTATAAAACTAACTGCTATTATTCTTGTTAGTATACATTATTCGACCGGATTTGTCAACATCTATTTGCTAATAAAAATCATATATTTTTTTAACGTGAAAAAACGCCGGAAAAACGAATATCCTCCCCCGCCGCCGGCGGAGAAGGATATGCAAAATTCACTGTTTAAGGCCGGCTCAGGTGACACCGCCCTCACGGTCTGTGGCCTTGATAAAGAACATACCTCTGTCGAGTCCCAGCTCATCGAGCTTTTCATAGAAGGCATCCTCATCAAAATCATTAAAGGCCACCACATCTACAACGTCCCTGTTGAACGCCACTCCGACAGATTGCAGGCGCAAAGCGGCAAAGTCTGCGTTTTCGGTAAGCGTTTCAGCGGCTTCCCAAAGCTCGTATTCCGAGAATTCACCGTATCTGGTATAATCATCATATATCTTCTGGGTCTGTCGGGGCCTGGTATCATCCGTGCCCTCAGAAGCCGCAGAAGTAACTGTATCAGCCGGGCTTTGGGCAGGAGCGGTCGTTTCTGTTTTACTGCTCCCAACAAGGGATGTCGTTTCTGTTTTACTGCTCTCAACAAGGGATGTCGTTTCTTTTTCGCTGCTATCAGCAGCCGCAGAAGTAACTGTATCAGCCGGGCTTTGGGCAGGAGCGGTCGTTTCTGTTTTACTGCTCTCAACAAGGGATGTCGTTTCTTTTTCGCTGCCCTCAGCAGCCGAGCAGGATGAGATGAGCAAAACCGACAGCAAGCTCATCATTATAATAATACTCTTTTTCATAGCTATCCCTCCTTGATAATCATACTATCAGTTAATTGCAAAATTCGCAGATCCTCGCCGCCTGCGGCGGGGGAGAGTGTTTTTTTCGCCGGGTTTTTCGATCGCTAAAAACAAAAATATAGTCCTAAGTTTCGTAAGGGCCTACCCCCCACTATAAGAATTGTATCATATTTATATGTGTTTGTAAATACTTTTTAGAGATGTTTTACAAGCCGGTTCGAGGCTTTTTACATAAAAAGCCCGGAGCGCAAAACTCCGGGCTGACAGATGACAATATCACATCTTGTTGACGATAGTCTCTCCCTCGATCATTACAAGGACCGGCGAGCTCATGATGTCCAGCGGGTCGCCGTCGAACATAACAAGGTCAGCGTCAAGACCCTTCTTGAGCGAGCCTACCCTGTGGGAAACGCCGCTGATATGTGCAGCGCCGCTGGTTATCGCCTCGATAGCCTTTTCCCTGTCAAGGCCGTTCTTTACAGCGATAGCTGCCGACATAGCCAGATACTCGATAGGTGTCTCGTTGTGGTCTGTGCAGATAGCCACGGGCACGCCTGCCTTTGAAAGGATAGCTGCGTTCTCGGGGGTCAGGTTTGAAAGCTCGGGCTTGCAGCGGTCGTTTATCATAGGTCCCACGATACAGCTTGCCTTTTCTGCCGCAAGCTCATCAGCTATGAGATAGCCCTCAGAGCAGTGAACGAGCACATAGTCAAGATTGAACTCGTTTGCTATTCTCATTGCGGTAAAGATATCGTCCGCCCTGTGGCAATGGAAATGAGCCTTTATCTCTCTCTTGATAACAGGCTGGAGCGACTCACAGTGAGCATCATACTTGGGCTTCTTGGTTCCGTTTACGATGGACTCCTGGATAGCGTCGTTATAGTCGCAGGCTTTTTTGAGCTGCTCTCTTATCATTGAGGCGGAAGCCATCCTTGTCATAGGTGATGTGCCCTTGGAAGAGTAAGTCATCTTGGGGTTCTCGCCCAGAGAGAACTTCATTCCCACAGTTCCGATAAGCATCTTGTCGACTCTTTTGCCGCTTGTCTTTATAGCGGCCACCGAGCCTGCGATAAGGTTTGCCGAACCGGGAGCCACAAGCGCTGTGGTTATTCCTGCGTTTCTTGCTTCCTCAAAGGAGTGATCCAAAGGATTTATCGCATCGAGCACTCTTAACTGGGGAGTACAGGGCTCTGAATTCTCATTGCAGTCCTCGCCCTCCTTGCCGACTCCGCTGGTAAACAGTCCGAGATGAGTGTGCGCATCGATAAAGCCGGGATAGATCGCTCTGCCGCCGGCATTGATGTCGGTGTTTACGACCTCAATGGGGTTTCCGGGACAAACGGCCTTGATCTTTTTGTCCTCGATCTCGATCCAGCCGTTCTCAATGATCTCACGGTTCTCGTTCATAGTGTGGATCTCTGCATTGTAGATAATCATGATTAATCCTCCTCTATAGTAAAATATATTGTTCCCTCTGTTATCAGGGATAGATCACTTGCCCGTAGAGCCGAAGCCGCCGGCTCCTCTTTCGGTGTCGGAAAGGTCGTCCGCTTCCTCCACATCGGGAGTAAAGACAGGTGTTATCACCAGCTGTGCTATGCGGTCGCCGTTATTGACGGTAAAGTCCTCATGGCCGGAATTATGGAGCGCCACGATAAGCTCTCCTCTGTAATCCCAGTCAACAACACCCACACAGTTAGCAGGCGCTATACCGAATTTAGAAGCCAGAGAGCTTCTTGCATAGATGAGCAGAACTGCGTTCTTCTCTCCCTCCAGCTCTGCCGAAAGACCTGTATGTATCTTCACGGTCTCCCCTGTTTTTATAACAACAGCGCCGTCTGTGCAGGCACAAAGGTCATAGCCTGCGCTGTAAGGGGTCTGCCGCTTCGGGATGACCGCCTTCTCATTCAGTTTCTTGAACAAAAGCTTCATATTCAGTTTTCCTTTCCGAGTATCTTTTCTATTCTTTCGAGCTCCTCATCTGAAAAGCTGAGGTTCTCCACAGCCCTCACATTGTCCTCTATCTGCTCGGGTCTGCTTGCCCCGACAAGGACAGTTGCCACCGCCTTGTTATGCAAAAGCCATGCCACAGCCATCTGAGAAAGCTTCTGTCCTCTTTCTGCGGCCATATCGTTCAGCGCATTGAGCTTTGCTGTCATATTTTCGGTCAGCTGCGAAGCTATCCAGGTGTTGCCTCTGCCTATGCGTGAATCCTCGAGAATGCCTTTGAGATAGCGGTCGGTAAGAAAGCCCTGATAAAGCGGAGAGAACACCGCCAGCCCTATCCCGTTATCGGCGCAGAAGCTGTCCAGGCCATCGTCCTCGACCCAGCGGTTTAGCATAGAATACGAAGGCTGGTTTATGATAAACGGTGTTTTGAGCTCTTTGAAGATCTTCATTATCTGCTCGGTCTGAGCCTTATTATAATTTGAGATCCCCACATAGAGCGCCTTGCCCTGTCTTGTTACCTGATCCAGCGCAAGTGCTGTTTCCTCCAGCGGTGTATCGGGATCATATATATGATGATAATAGATGTCCACATATTCAAGCCCCATTCTCTTCAGGCTCTGGTCGAGCGAAGCTATAAGATACTTTCTCGAACCGTTGCGGTCGCCGTAGGGGCCGTCCCACATTTCGTAGCCAGCCTTTGTTGATATGCACAGCTCATCTCTGTAAGCACGCAGCCCCCTGTCGAGTATCCTGCCGAAATTCTCCTCGGCGGAGCCGTTAAATGGGTGTCCGTAATTGTTAGCAAGGTCAAAATGTGTGATACCCAGATCAAAGGCTGTGCGGCACATTTTTTCACAGTTTTCAAACACCGAACCATAGCCGAAATTCTGCCATAACCCAAGAGAGATCGCAGGAAGCTTCAGACCGCTTTTCCCCACACGGTCATACACCATTTTGTCATATCGTTTGTCGCTGGCTGTATACATTGTTTACCTCCCGTCAGCTTGATGCCGTTATAAGTTTTGTGAGCAGCTCACACATCGTATTCATCTGTTCGTCAGTTCCCACCGTTATCCTCAGATAATTATCTATCCTGGGCTTTTTGAAATATCTCACATAAACTCCGTTTTCCTTGAGATACTCAAATATCTCTTCAGCGGTGCGGTCCGGGTGTGTGGCAAAGAGAAAATTCGTTGCGCTGTCCAAAACGCTGAAGCCCATACCTCTTAGCTTTGCTGCAGTCTCGTCCCTGGTCTGCATGACTTTGAGAACAGTGTGTCTGAAATATACCTCGTCCTCAACGCTTGCGCAGGCCGCCGCCTGTGCTGCGCTGTCCAGCGGATAGGAGTTATAGCTGTCCTTCACCGCTCTGAGACAGCTTATAAGCTTCTCGCTTCCGAAGGCCATACCCACTCTCATCCCTGCAAGGGAGCGTGACTTTGAAAACGTCTGTGTCACCAGCAGGTTATCATACTGCTTTATAAGCTCAACTGCGGAATAAGGCGCAAAGTCAGCATAGGCTTCGTCCACGATAACAACGCAGTCCTTGTTGTGCTCGAGTATATCCACGATAAAGTCCCTGCCCTCGGCAATGCTTGTGGGGGCGTTCGGGTTTGCGATAACGACTCCGCCGTTTTCCTCGTAATAGTCCTTCGGGTCTATCCTGAAATCATCGTCCACCGCACAGAGCTTATAGGGTATCTTCAACAGGTCGCACCACACAGGGTAGAACGAATAGGTTATATCCGGATAAAGGATCGGCTTCTTTGAATTGAAAAACGCTCTGAACGCCAGCGCCAGAACATCGTCCGAGCCGTTTCCCACAAAAACATTCTTTTCATCCAGCTCGTTTCTTTTTGCCAGCGCCCTGATGATCGGTGCTCCGTTTGCGTCGGGATATTTTTTCAGCTCCGTAAAGCTAAGCTCCCTAAGAGCCTTTTCCGCCATAGGAGACGGCGGATAGGGGTTCTCGTTTGCATTCAGTTTTATTATCTTATCATTCCCGGGCTGTTCGCCCGCAACATAGGGTTCTATATCAAGAAGGTTTTTCTCCCACAATGACATATAAAGACCCACCTCCGTTTATTCTTCGTCGATGTATTCTCTTACTCTCAGCTTTATCCCGATGCTCTCGGCAATAGCTCTCGACTTTTCTATCTCCTCTTCGCCTATGATATCCACCACTGTCAGCACGGTATCCGGCACATACGCTGAAACATCCTTTGCAAAGGAAAGCATCTCCGCAAAGCAGTCCGCATCCTTGAAAGAGGGGCGTGTCACCTTGTCATAGCTTTCCTTGTCGGAAGCGTTAAGGCTTATGGACACGGTATCAAAAAGGCCCTTGAATTCGGGTGCTATATCACGCTTGTTCACAAGACGGCCGAGGCCGTTGGTGTTCACTCTTATAGGTGTTCTGCTCACCTTGCGTATATGCTCCGCTGTCTTTTTCATCAGCTCAAACTCACAGGTCGGCTCGCCGTAGCCGCAGAAAATAACTTCCTTATAGGAGTCAAGATCCCTTGTATCGAGGTTCTCGATTATCTCCTCATAAGAGGGCTGATGATCGAGCCACAGCGGATCGGAGCCATAGGCGGTGTCGCCGTTGTTCCTGATGCAGAATGTGCAGCTGCACGGGCATTTGTTTGTGATGTTGAGATAGAGCTTGCCGTCTATCTCATAGGATATGGTCATTGCTTTTTTCATTTATAATATCTCCTTTTTTTCATGCGGCATCAGCCGACAAAGCGTATTCCCTGATATGTATTTCTTCTGCCAAGCTCCTTGTCTATCTCATTCATAACACAGAGCTTTTTCAGGCTCCACAAGGGTGCAAGCAGCTCGCTTCTTGCGCCGTCTCCGGTCACCCTTTCGATAATGAAGCTCTCCGGCAGCACCTCCAGCTGGTCACAGACGGTGTTCACATAGTCCTCCATAGACATGACATCTATCCGGCCTTTTTCATAAAGCTCGCCTAGCTGTGTGTTTTTGAGTATATGCAGAAGGTGTATCTTCACAGCGTGAAGCTCAAGGCCTGCTATCGTCCTTGCGGTCTCAAGCATCATATCGTGGTCTTCCCCGGGAAGCCCGTTTATGATGTGGACACAGACGTTTATACCTCTCTGACGCAGCAGCTCATAGCCTTTGAGAAAGTCTTCATAGGTGTGACAGCGGTTCATCCTCAGCGCTGTCTCGTCGTGGATTGTCTGGAGCCCCAGCTCCACTGTGAGATAGGTCTTTTCTGCGATCATCGCAAGCAGGTCTGCCTTCTCCTCGTCGATACAATCCGCTCTTGTGGCAACGGACAGCCCCACGCAGTTTTCAAGCGTCAGCGCCGTTTCATACATCTCTCTGAGTGTCCCCGCATCGGCATAGGTGTTGGAGCCTGCCTGAAAATAGGGTATGCACACACCCTCTGCCCATTTGGTGCGCATCACTTTGCTTATCTGTTCAAACTGGGTCAGTATATCGTCCCTTGGGTCGCCTGCAAAGTCTCCGCTCTTTTTTGCCGAGCAGAAAGCGCAGCCGCCTAAGCCCTTGGTCCCGTCTCTGTTAGGACATCCAAGATCCACATTGAGTGCCACCTTGAACACCTTTTTTCCGAAGCGGTGCCTCAGATAATAATTATAGGTGTGATATCTCTTATTGTCGTCCGAGAACCGGAACGGATTATCCTTTACGGTATTCATTCGGTGGGCTCTTCACTGTCAACAGGCTCGGGAGGTTCAGTCTCTTCGGTCTGGGTCGGCGTCTCGGGAGGCTGGGTCTGGGTCGGTGTCTCGGGAGGCTGGGTCTGGGTGGGTCCCGGCTGGGAAACAGGATAGGTCTCCGTCACTGTGAACTCCGGCGGGTCGGTGTTGGTCGTTGTTGCCGAAGCGGAGGTCGTTGTGGTAGTCTCATCATAGTCATCAGGACGGTCTATCGCAGTTGTTGTGGTGGTCTCCTTTTCACCCTTCTTCTTGGCGGTGGAGGTCACTGTTATGCCCATTTCGTCCGTCACAACAGAGGTCACGACCTTTTCACTGTTTGCAGGCTCCTCCGGCTCTGTGGGCTCGTCAAAGCTGTTATGCTGCTCGTCGGTCTCCTCGTCGACCTCCTTGACAGGATCAGACACCTTGTTCCCTATCCCGTAGATGAGCGAAAGCCTTTCCTCCAGCATCTTCATCTCGTCCGGGAAAGGAAGGTCATTGTCATAAGAGGTCTTCAGCGACTTTGTATAGTCTCCTGACAGGAAGGTCTTCCAGCTCAGGACGTTGTTGCTGTCATCAACTATATTGCTGCCCGAGACCGTCAGGAAAAGCACAGCCGAAAAGATAAGCAGCAGCGTGATGGTTATTATGTTTATAAAGCGGTAATGCGCTTCGGTATTGTCCTTTTCAAGCTTCTGCGAAGCTATCTCCGCAAGCTCGCATTCCTTTTCATTTTCATATTTCACATTGGTGTCGGTGACGGTGTAATTCTTGATGTTCTTTATATCCAATCTCTCCGCCTCCTTAACCCTTTGTCTGAACTGCCATAGTCACGACACAAAGCACAAAGATAAACGCAGTTAGAACTGTCTGGGTCACCTTTGTTATGCCGTAGCAGCGTCTCGAACGCCTTGAAAAGCTCTTCCACAGCCCCAGCACCAGCTTTTTCGCAGGCGCAAAAACTATGAAGAACGCAACCATTATCAGAGTGATGTTTTTGAGCACGCTGTATTTTACAGCAGTAGAAAGCATATACTTGGTGTTCACGTTCACAAGCGCCAGCAGCCACTTCTTATAGCCGTAAAGGCTGTCAAAGTAAAGGCCGCCGAATATCAGCATTGCAGTGATGACAAGGTAGACATATTTCAGCCACGCAGGCAGCTTCATAAGCGCCTTTGACAAAAACAGCTTCTCGAATACCACCAGCAGCGCCGCCGCAAGGCCAACTATAAGAAAGCTCATCTTTGCCTCATACCACATCGAGATCGCAGCACCGCAAAGCAGGATAACAAAGGCCTTTGCCGCAGGATTATTAATTCTCCTGCAAGCGAAAACATCCGAGAAAAAGTCTACCACAGTTGTGTTATAGCTTCTGATAAGCCCCGTGAAAAGGCCGTCCGCTTCGATATCCGTATAGTTGTCAGGATACTCAAAACCGCTTATGAGCCCCAGTCCCTTTGCCATATCGCAGAGACCTGTGAACATAAAATAGAACTGCGCAAAAAATGCCATCATTCCCAGCCAGCAGCCTATGGTCGTTATCTCACGGCCGTTAAGTCCCGCAAGCTTTATCCTCTCAAAAACAGGAGCCAGCAGGATTATCTTTCCGAGTCCCAGAACCATTTCCACAAGTCCGTCGTTCAATTTTCTGCCGTCGGTCTCTCTTTTTCTTATCTGAGGTTCAAGCTTGCTGTAGCTGATATGAGGACCCGCCATCATGAAGTGGAGCGACACCATATAAGTCAGAAGACAGAATCTATTCTTCT
>CADCFQ010000004.1:0-90154 GCA_902800795.1 uncultured Ruminococcus sp.
CATCGCCCGAGCGCACCGCCTCGAGGTAGTAGCGGTAGAGATAGTACAGCGCGAACTGCTCGAAATCGCGGTCAAAGCCTTCGCTGATGGCAAGCGCGTCTGACTGCTCCGCTGTGTCGGCGAGCGCCTGTTTCAGCTTATTGTAGGGACCGATAGCTAAGCAGCCCCAAATAATGCCGCAAACAAATCCCACTATAGCAAGGATAAGATATGTATTGGGGTTGGGCATATTTGCCGCAGGATAGCCGAAATTCTGCTGCCCGAACTGATTGGGCTGCGGGTAGCCGTAGGGCTGTTGGTACTGGCTAGGCTGCTGATACTGGTTAGGCTGCTGATACTGATTGGGCTGCTGATAGCCGTAGGGCGCCTGCCCTTGATACTGATTAGGCTGTTGGTAGCCGTTAGGGTTCTGTCCCTGATACTGATTGTTGTAGTTATTTCCGTTAAAGTTATTGTCCATAAACACCGTACTCCTTTACCGCGTTAATTCCGTGTGCATCGCCGCTCTTCACAAATCAAATGCCACATTATGGCACTTGACATATAAAAATCTACCCCCGCCACTGCTGTGACGAGGGTTTTGGTGGGAGAAGATGGATTCGAACCATCGAAGCTAGAAGCAACAGATTTACAGTCTGCCCCCTTTGGCCGCTCGGGAATTCTCCCATTTATTCACCCGGAATATTTCCCGAATGAATAACTGGAGCTGGTGGACGGACTCGAACCCCCGACCTGCTGATTACAAATCAGCTGCTCTACCAACTGAGCTACACCAGCTAATTCTTTTCGGTGACAAATAAAATTATACCACATTTGCAGGGGCTTGTCAAGAAAAAACGTGATTGTTTTAAAATCTTTAACAATTTTAGCCCTGATGCACTGTCAAAGCGGTAAATCCAAGTCGAGGCGACAGGACTTGAACCTGCGGCATCTTGGTCCCAAACCAAGCACTCTACCAAACTGAGTTACGCCTCGGTGCTGAGTTTTACACAGCCATATTATTATACTATCAACCAAAGGATTTGTCAACACTCATTTTTTACCTTTGTATCATTGCACAAGCAGTCCACGAATGCAACTTTTCAAATAGGCATTTTGACCACGAAAAACCGACGTTTTATAGCTTCAAAACTGTGTAATATGACTTTTTTCAAAAATAGTATTGATTTTTATGTCGGAATGTGTTATCATTATTTAAGATTATAATAACATATTGATTTAATAGAGAAAGGAAAGGTAAGAATGAAAAATAAGATTTGTCCGTTCTGCGGAAAAGAGCTGTCCGACGAAGCGATACTCTGCAAATACTGCCACAATCTTCTTCTTGATGAGGCAGACGCTGCGGAAGCTGCTGCAGACGCAGAGCTTTATGACGACAGAACGATAGTTTTCGATGCTAAACAGCAGCAGACAGCAGAGGACCCCACCAGACACTTCACCGCTATAAAGGACACAGCTCCTGTTGCAGACAGACCTCTGGTAGAGACTGTTGATGCAAGCAAACAGTTCGATGACTATGATGATTATGATGATTATGACGATCAGAACTATGAGGATGTTGACGATGACGACGACGATGAGAACCCCAACAAGAGGATCTTCATCATCACAGCTGTTATCACTATCTGTATCCTGGTAGTTATCATCCTTGCTATCATCGCAGGATATAAGATCTTCGGCTATTCCGGAGACAGCTCCAGCGCAAGCGAAGCTACCACATCCAAGAAGCTGGCTGTTGTTACTGAAGCAACAACACCTGCTCCGGATGAAGAGAGCAAGTCTGATGCTCAGGGCGGCGAGAAGGAGACCACCACCACCAAGCAGACAGACGCTCAGCCCGATGATAACACTGATACTCAGACAGAGACTCAGACTGATACACAGACTGTTACAAGCAGCGACACCACAACAGACACTCAGACATCCGTATCCGATGACGGTCAGAGCCAGGCTTCTACCGATACCAGCGCATCTGCTGCGGCTCCTGACGATCAGACTGCCAGCGACGCTGTATCTGCTTTCCAGCAGGAGATCGGATCTACTATCTCAGATATCGTATACAGAGAAGATGACGCTTCTTACACCTACTACTACATCTACACTGAAGACGGTCATGGTTACAGCTGCGCTTACAACAAGGCAGACGGTTCCACTATCGTTACTCAGAACTGGTAATAGAAACAGCTTCACAGAGACCCCGCAAAAGCGGGGTCTTTTTTTTGCACCAGGGGCGAGCCCCAGGCGTGTACGCCTGGACCCAAAGCCCTCGCCCACAGCATTGTGGGAATCAAAGCTTTGTTTGGCTCGGGGCTAAGCTTTGTTTATAGCCTTTCGCTTTTATAGCTGTCAACTCATCTGAATTAACGTACATTTCAGCTATCTTCCAAGGTTCACGCAGTGGTGCTCGCCGCACGGCTATATCCCTGGCGGATGATCATCGCTTTGTTGTGAAACCGACATTTCAGCTATTTCCCAATGTTCACGCAGTGTGCAACTGAAAAGCCTAAACAAAGCTCTCCCCCTCCCCTCCGGGGAGGGCGGAGAGAGCTGTTAGTTTGCACTAAACATGAGGGGTGGGGGAATTGGGTGCAGGTGCACGCACCTGCCTCCCCTCCGGGGAGGGGTGCTCGCCGCACGGCTATATCCCTGGCGGATCACCATCGCTTTGTTGTGAAACCGACATTTCAGCTATCTTCCAAGGTTCACGCAGTGAGCAATTGAAAAGCCCCCACAAAGCTATCCCACTCCCCTCCGGGGAGGGCAGGGGGAGCTATTAGTTTGCACTAAGCCCTGATGGGTGGGGGCGGCGGTGCAGGGGCTCGCCCCTGCTACTTGATTTTTTTGGGAAAGTATAGTATAATAATATTATACTTAAAACCAGTGAAAGGAAAAGCCAATGAAAAGACGGATACTGGTCATAATCCTGACCGTTCTTGTTGTCACAACGGGTATCATCTTGTCTGCTGCGGAGCCTTCGGCAGAGGTAGGACAGCTTATCGTCACGTTGGGCAAGGATAAATATGAGCTCGAAGGCGAAATGTTTGAGCACTGCTCGGGCGGAAATGTGAAGAAGATAAACCTTGAAAAGACTATCCGCCAGAGGTATGACAGCATATATACATTTGATGTTCCCGTGGACGCAGGAAGCTACGGTTCGGTGAAGTTCCTCTCGCCGATGTCGGTAACGGCAAACGGAGTACGCAACGGCGATGTGCAGTACACCGTTTATTCCTATGACGGCACAGTACTCAGAGACAAGGCCACAGACCTCTCCCTCCCGAAGAAAGACATCGACGGCTGCATAGTTGAGGTCGAGGTGAAATGGGGCAACGCCCACAATTACAAGGGCTATAAATATTTCTTTGCGGCTATCTATAAGAGAAGCGAAGAAGAATAATCACAAGAAAACGAGCACTCCTTGCGGAGTGCTCGTTATGTTTTGAATATAAGGCAGGTGCTTAGAATGTCAATGTGAGGTTGTTCAGTCCCATAGAGTTTACATAGTTCGCACTTTTCACAAGCTTCATAACCATTCTTATGCCTATGTGAGAAACCGGATCCTCATCACTGTGGAGCTCTGTGTATTTCACAGGGTCAAAGTGCCTGCAATTGTCCCTTATTCGCAGTATGGGCTCCCCGTCCCTTATCTGGAGCCTTATGTCGATAGAGTTCTCGTGCCTGTCCTTGTCAAAGCCATGCTCGATGATATTGTTCGTCATCTCCTCGATAGACAAGGCGATAAGTGAGCTGAGCCTTGTGCTCTGGCCGTGAGCCTTGCAGAACACCTCACATTCCTTTGAAGCCTTGGCGACCTCTGTCTTTGAAACTATCGAGAATTCAAAGCAGTCCTCGTCAGGGACGCCGAAATCATCATCAATGAGCGAGAAGTTCGCAGACGTAAGCTCTGTCTTCTTGTTTTTAACAAACACAAATATCGTGATGAACAGAAGCGTCAGCAGCTCGCCGCACAAAAAGCCCATCCATATTCCCGTAAGGTCGAACACACGGCTGAGCACAAAGGCCGACAGCGCCGTGAGCGCAAAGTTCTGCATAACCGAGATAGTCTGTGTAAGACGAACATGGTCTATGCCCTGATAGTAGTTCTTGAAGGAGGTGTTTATAGCGCAGGGCACCAGCGACAGCACAAATATCCTAAGTCCCACAACAGCCATGCCGTAGGCACGCTGGTCTTCGAGGAACAAAAGCACCAAGGGAGACGCAAACACCAGCACCAGCGCCGTTACCACGCTGCAGATGATGAGCGCATATCTGCACATCGTGGATACGAGGGATCTCAGCGAGGTCTTGTCGCCGTCGCCGAAGAAGATCGACGACAGCATCAGCGCAACAGAAGCGATGCCCGAGCTGAACGAATAGCAGATGTTACCAGCGGTGGTGATAACGGAATAAGCCGCAACGGCGATGTTTCCGCCGACGTTTTTCAAAAGGTTATTGAGCACAAAGGTCAGAAACACCAGGCTCACCTGGTTTATGAGGGTCGGCACACCGTCCTTTATCACCTGGGCGCAGCTCTTGAGGGAGATAAGCTTCGCCTTGAAGCGGAAAATACAATCCTTTTTGAAGAAATAAAGTATGCCTATAACGAAAGCCACATAGTAGCTGAGACTTGACGCAAGCCCCATTCCGAAGGTGCCGCCCTTGATAACGAAAACATTGAGAAGATCAAAGATAACATCGGCAACGGTCATCATCGCAACAGCCACAACAAGCCTTACCCTGCTGCCGGATATCTGCATATAGGGCACCATTACCTGTGCGAACATAAAGGCGGGAGCGCCTATGATAAAGCCTCTCAGATAGTCCTTTGTGAGGCGGAACACCTCGGTGTTTTCTCCGCCCTTGCCGCCGGCTCCCAGCAGCACACAGATAGGGTCTGTAAAAAGCACAACAGCCAGAAGCCCCACCAGAGATATGGCAGAGGTGAGCACCACCGACGCCGTGAAGCAGGCATTGGTGCCCTTCTTATCTCCTATACCCATAGTCTTGCCGCACATTACCTGAACGCCTGCCGATATCATAGCACCCATAGCCGCAAAAACCAGCAGCACAGGTGTGGCATAACCGTAGGCCGACATCGAGGGTATGCCCAGGAACCGTCCTATCATTATGCTGTCGATAAGCATACATAGCATTACTGTCATCGAGGACAGTATCTGCGTGAGCAGCATCTGTCTGAACAGTTTTCTTATCATAGCTTTTTTCCGAACCCCTTACTTGTTGTTTTTATAAGTCGCAAGCTTTACTATCGCAAGCACCCCGACAGCCACGCAGAACCCAAGGCCCACAGCCATGAGCACCCATGCCGTTCTCTGAGAGGTGATGAACTCCGAGACCGACTGCTCGCCGATAAGCTTCTTGCTGGCTTCACTCTTTCCGAAGGACTCCAGCAGCATGACCACCGCAAGCCTTACATTGACAAGGGCAAACACAGCCGACAGGCAGAGCAGTATCCCCTGGAACAGTGCGGCTCCCACATCTTCCCTGTTATAAGCCCGAAAGCCCATAACCGATGCCACAGCCGTAACTGCCGTGTATACCACATAAGCGGCAAACAGTATCGACATCGGCACAGCCTTGCCCGAATCGAGTATAGTCTTTATAAGGGCTCCGAACACCGAGCCGAACAGCGCAGCCGAGAAAAACGCTCCCATCGCCCACCTTCTGAACACTATGTCCGAATGCTTTGCCTGGGGCTTCTTTATCATCTTTGGCATTTTATAAACTTCCTTTCTTATCCTGAAAACATCACTGATCTTCTATCTCTATCCTTATCCTGTCTATCTTCTGTTCGTCTTCCATCTTTATGGTCATCTTGAAAGGCGGGCTGTATATCTGCTCGCCGTCTTCCGGCATACGGTCCAGAAGGTCCATTATCCAGCCGCCTATGGAGTTGTGGTCGGTCTCGATAGCGTCGTCCTCAAGACCTGTCCTCTCCAGGAAATCCGAAATGGAGAACTCCGGCGACACCTCAAAGCTGCCGTCACGGTGAGCAACAAAGGAATCGTCCTCCTCATCGCTCTCGTCATATATCTCGCCCACCAGCTCCTCGATGATGTCCTCCAGCGTACAGATACCCTCTGTTCCGCCGTATTCATCAACGACTACTGCAAGGTGGACCTTTTTTCTCTGCATCAGCCTGAAAGTCTCCGAGATCTTTGTAGTCTCGCTGATGTAGACAGGCTCGTTCATTATCTTTGTTATATCGCTGCCCTTTCTCAGGTAAAGCTCGAAGAAATCCGACTGGTGGATGACCCCGACTATGTGGTCGATGTCCTTATCGTAGACCGGCAGACGTGAATACTTGGTCTTTATGAACTTGTTCTTTATCTCGTCAAGTCCCTCCGAGAGCTCCACAGCCTCGACATTGACACGGGGAACAAGTATCCGGGATATCTCTATCTCGTCAAACTCCAGCGCCGAGCGCACAAGGTCCGACTCCGACTCCTCTAAAACTCCCTCGTCCTCTATCTCGTCGATGATGTATTTTAGCTCCTCCTCGGTAACGCTGGGGCGCTTTTTCTTTCTGCCGAAAGCCGCAGTAGCGGCCTTTCTGATAAGCGTGAACAGCCAGATGAGGGGCGTTATCACAAACATGAACACCGACAGCGGCGCCGACATGAACACCGAGAAGGATTCCGAGTTCTCCTTGGCAAGGCTCTTCGGGAGTATCTCGCCGAAGATGAGCACCAGCACCGTCATTACCAGTGTTGCAAGCCCCACGCTGCCTTTGCCGAAGCGCTCGGTGAACACAACTGTGGCTATCGCCGAGGATGCGATATTCACAACATTGTTCCCTATAAGGATAGCGGTAAGCGCCTTGTCAAAATCGTCGCATATCTTTAATGCACGCTTTGCTCCCTTGCTTCCCTCGTCGGCAAGCTTTCTCAGCCTTATCCTGTTGCAGGACGAAAAGGCAGTCTCCGCCGCCGAACACACAGCAGACAGTATAAGCAGCACAGCGATGATGATTATTTGTACCAAAAGTCATTTCCTTTCATATATGGCAATACAAGTATATCATAGCATATTTTTTCAGTTTTTGCAACATTTATATTGAATTTTCTTCTAAAATAGTATATAATAAATGCGGTGCATTTATCATATTTTATCTTTATGCCCTTGCAGATACGCTGATCTTCGATCAGCTCCCTGCATATCGGGCAATTATATCATCTCGCTTCGCTCTATGCAATTATATCATCTCGCTTCGCTCTATGATATAATAAATGCGATGCATTACTCACACGAGAACCCGCCGGCGCTAACGGCTAATCTTTCGGAGGTCAATATGAAAATACTTGTTATAGACGGAAACAGCATAATGAACAGGGCCTTTTACGGGATAAAGCTGCTCTCAAACACAAAAGGTCAGTTCACCAATGCGGTGACAGGCTTTATGAATATTTATCTGAAGGAGCTGGGCGAGGTAAAGCCCGACTGCACAGCTGTGGCCTTTGACCTCAAAGCGCCCACCTTCCGCCACAAGGCAAACGCCGACTACAAGGCTAACCGCAAGGGTATGCCCGAGGAGCTGGCTCAGCAGATGCCTGTTATCAAGAAGCTCCTTACGCTTATGGGAATCAGGATAATCGAGTGCGAGGGCTTTGAAGCCGACGACATCATAGGCACGCTTTCTCATGCGGCAGATGTCAGCGGGAACGAAGCTGTTATCCTCACAGGTGACCGTGACAGCTTCCAGCTGGTGACAGACAGGGTAACAGTAAGGCTTGCAGGAACAAAGGAAACAAAGGTCTATACCCCACAGCGCATAATGGACGAATACGGCGTGACCCCGAGACAGATGATAGAAGTCAAGGCTCTTATGGGCGACACCTCGGACAACATAAGCGGTGTCAAGGGCATCGGCGAGAAGACAGCCCTTTCGCTTATCCGTGAGTGCGAGAGCGTGGACGGGCTGTATGAAAAGCTGGACGAGATAAAGCTCACTCCCTCAGTGCGTGCAAAGCTTGAGGGCGGAAAGCAGGACGCCTATGACAGCCGTTTTCTCGCAGAGATAAGCCTTGAAGCGCCGATAAATACTGACCTTGGATACTACGCAGATGCCGAGAAGGACGAAGCCGGAGCTTCGGCTCTGCTTTGCGAGCTGGAAATGATGAAGATAAGAGAAAAGCTGGGACTTGCAGGCGGCGCTGCCGACCTTTCGGGAGAGACCACCGAGGAGACAAAGCTAAAACTCAAAGATATGCCTGCGTTTGAAGTGACAGAGCTCTCTGAAAGCTCCCCTGTTTATGATAAGCAGGGCTTCTTTGAGCTAAAAGACGGCAGGCTCTGTGTTCTCTGTGATGATAAGATATACACCGCCGAGGACGAAGCGCTGATACTGAAATATCTGTCTTCAAAGGGCGAAAAGACCTGCTTTGAAGCCAAGAGCGCCTATAAATATGCTTTTGACAAGGGCTCATCCCTTGAAGGCCTCGGCTTTGCCTGTGACCTTGCAGGGTATCTTCTCAAATCCCAGACCAGCGAATATACAGCCGAGAGCCTTTGCTCGACCTACCGCTGTATGTACCGCTCTGACATGGGAGAATATGCGGATATATCGAGCCTTCCCGGGCTTTCGGAATGTCTTGCCAGGGAGCTTGAACAAAACGAGATGACAAAGCTCTACCGTGAGATAGAGCTCCCCCTCTGTGAGGTACTGGCATCCATGGAGCACTGGGGAGTAAGGGCTGATGCCGAGGGCATAAAGGCTTTCGGCGATGACCTGAAACAGAAAACAGCGCAGCTTACTCAGCAGATATATGACTATGCCGGGAAGGAGTTCAATATCGCTTCCACAAAGCAGCTGGGAGCAGTTCTCTTTGAGGACCTGGGGCTTCCGGCAAAGAAGAAAACAAAATCAGGCTATTCCACCAACGCCGAGGTGCTGGAGTCTCTGGAGAACAAGCACCCGATAATACCGCTGATACTGGAATACCGCACCCTGACCAAGCTTTCCTCCACCTATGTTGACGGGCTCCTCAAGCTCATTGGCGAGGACGGCAGAGTTCATTCTGTCTTCAAGCAGACCGAGACAAGAACCGGCCGTATCTCCTCGGCGGACCCAAATATGCAGAACATCCCCGTAAGAAAAGAGATAGGCCGCAATATGCGCAAGTTCTTCATAAGCGAAGAGGGCTACACCCTTGTGGACGCCGACTACAGCCAGATCGAGCTTAGGGTCCTTGCGAGCGTCTGCGGCGATGAGAATATGCAGGAGGCTTTCAGGAGCGGCAAGGATATCCACACCTCTACTGCGGCTTCCGTTTTCGATATCCCCGAGGACTTTGTCCAGCCCGAGATGAGAAGCGCCGCCAAGGCTGTAAACTTCGGAATAATCTACGGTATCGGTGCTTTCTCCCTCTCAAAGGACATAGGCGTGTCTGTGGGAGAAGCAAAGAAGTATATCCAGAATTACCTTGACAACTTCCCCAAGGTCTCGCAGTTCATGGACAAGACAGTTGAGGAAGGAATAAAGAACGGCTATGTGAGCACTGTCTTCGGCAGGAGAAGGTACATCCCCGAGCTCCAGTCCTCCAACAAGGTGATGCAGGCTTTCGGGAAGAGAGCCGCTATGAATGCGCCTATCCAGGGTGCGGCGGCAGACATAATAAAGATAGCTATGGTAAAGGTCTATGACCGCCTGAAACGTGAGGGTCTTGACGGCAGGCTCATCCTCCAGGTCCACGACGAGCTGATCCTTGAAGTCAGGGAGAGCGACAGAGAGAGAGCCGAGGCGCTCCTTAAAGACGAGATGGAAAACGCCGTGAAGCTGGCCGTTCCTATGACGGTGGATGTTCACAGCGGAAGCAGCTGGTTCATCGCCAAGGGCTAAACTAGAAGATAAGGGTATGAGACTAATTGACTTTTACGGATAAACACGAAGTTTTAAAAGAGTTTTTCGGCCACGGGCAGTTCCGTGCCGGACAGGAAGAGCTGATAGATGCGATACTCCAAGGGCAGGACGTGCTGGGGATAATGCCCACAGGCGCCGGAAAGTCCCTTTGCTATCAGGTGCCTGCGCTGATGCTTGCGGGGATAACCATTGTCGTTTCCCCGCTGATCTCCCTGATGAAGGATCAGGTCAGTTCCCTGGTCCAGTCGGGAGTGCCCTGCGCCTATCTTAATTCGTCGCTGACAGCTCCGCAGTATGCAAAGGCTCTTCAAAACGCAGCGGCAGGCCGCTACAAGGTGATATACGCCGCTCCCGAAAGGCTCTGCACACAGGGGTTTCTGGAGCTTTGCGCTAAGGTGCGGGTCTCTATGGTGACAGTGGATGAAGCGCACTGCGTTTCACAGTGGGGACAGGATTTCAGGCCTTCCTATATGCGTATACCCGAGTTTTTGTCACGTCTTGGCTACAGACCCATAGTCTCGGCCTTTACCGCCACCGCCACAGCGGCTGTTAAAAACGACATCATAAGGATGCTCTCGCTGCAAAGCCCAGTTGTAAAGACCACGGGCTTTGACAGGCAGAACCTCTATTTCGGGGTGATGCAGCCAAAGAGCAAATATAAAGCGCTCCGGGAGATAATCCTTCGCAACAAGGACAAGAGCGGCATAATCTACTGTGCCACAAGAAAACACACCGAGCGCATCTGCGAAAAGCTCTGCGCTGACGGTATCCTTTGCACACGCTATCACGCAGGGCTCAGCGACGAGGAAAGGATAAAGAACCAGGACGACTTTATCTTCGACCGCAAGCCGGTTATTGCGGCCACCAACGCCTTCGGAATGGGGATAGACAAGTCAAACGTTTCCTTTGTCGTACACTACGATATGCCAAAAAACATCGAGAGCTATTATCAGGAAGCCGGAAGAGCCGGCCGTGACGGCTCCGAGGCCGAGTGTATACTGCTCTACTCGCCGGGGGATGTTAGGACAAACGAATTCCTGATAGAAAACTCCAATGAGAACGCCGACCTTGACCCGCAGACAGCGGCAATGCTGAGGCAGAGAGATATGAAGCGCCTTGAGCTTATGCGTGACTACGCTCTGCACGAGGGGTGTTTAAGAGAATACATACTCAACTATTTCGGCGAGCAGACCGACAGCGAGGGCTGCGGCAAATGCTCAAACTGCGAGGGCAAATATACCGAGCAGGATATAACGATCGAATCCCAGAAGATACTTTCCTGTATCTACCGCCTTTATCAGCGCAGGCTGCGCTTCGGGATGACTGTCATAGCCCAGGTGCTGACAGGGGCAGAAAACGACAAGATAGAACGCTTCGGGCTTAAAACGCTGACCACCTACGGGATAATGAAAGATGAGACCCAGGTAAGGATAAGAGCCATCATCCGCCACTTGCAGGTCAAGGGCTTTATTGCCGTGGACGAGCACTCGGCGCTGACACTGACAGAGCGCTCGGCGCCTGTTCTCAGGGGCGAGCAGAAGGTGACTATGCGCTTAAGAGAGGAAAAAAGACCCTCGAAAGCGCCAACAGGCGTTCTTGTGGACACCGACCTTTTCGGCCGCCTGAGAAACGTCAGGACGGAGCTTGCAAAGACTATGGGCGTTCCGCCCTACATAATCTGCTCCGACCAGTCGCTTAGGGATATGTGCTCAAAGCTTCCCGAAAGCCCTTCGGAGCTGACAGCGGTGTCGGGCTTCGGCAAGGTCAAGGCAGAGCGCTACGGCGAACACTTTATCGCTGTGATAAAGGACTATCTTTCAGAGGGCGAGGGTGCAAAATACAAGTATATAAGCACAGAGCATTTTACTTCTCTTTATGACGCTGTGGTGCCGAACGCCGGGAAGCTCAAGCCCCTTGACGAGGCCGTGACTGTCAGGCGCTTCTGCGACGATATCCTCTCCCAGCTGGGACTGAATATAAAGACCGGAACACTTTCAAACGCCGTGAACGAATGGCTGGTGAGCGAGAACTATCTATGCCGCAGGGAAAACGGAAGGCTTCACACCACCATCCTCTCGGAAGGGGCAGGGCTTTCTGCGCAAAGCCATATCTCGGAGAGGGGCACCCATTATTTCAACATAGTTATCGACCCGCAGGGTCAGGAATTTTTGATCATGAATCTTGAAGATATACTGAAAGGAAAATGATATGACAGTCTGTGCTATATCGACCCCTCTTGCCGAGGGAGGAATATCTGTTATAAGGATAAGCGGAGACAAGGCGCTGGATATCGCCGTTAAGGTCTTTGAGCCGCTTTCCTGTGAGAGCGTTGAAAAAATGGCAGGCTATACCTGCGCCTACGGCAGGATAAGGGACCCGAAAAACGGCCGCATCGTCGATGACGGCGTTCTGACAGTGTTCAGAGCTCCCCACTCCTACACAGGCGAGGACGTCTGCGAGATCAGCTGTCACGGCGGTGTTTTCGTTACAAAAAAGGTCCTGCGCCTTTGCCTTGAAAACGGCGCAAGGCTTGCGGACAGAGGAGAGTTCACAAAGATAGCTTTCTTGAACGGAAAGCTGTCCCTTACCCAGGCGGAAGCTGTTATGGACGTTATCAGCGCACAGGGCGAGTTTGCGCTCTCCAGCGCCAACCTCACAAGACAGGGCAGGCTTTTCGGGCGCATAACAGAGATAAGAGACCGTCTTGTGGGCGAGCTTGCTTCTCTTGCAGCCTGGGTGGACTACCCGGACGATGATGTGCCTGCTGTGACGGGCGAGAGCCTTAACGAAGCGCTTGAAAGCGCTCACATGGAGCTCAAGCAGCTCCTCGATGACTACGACAGCGGAATGATACTAAAAAGCGGCATAGATACGGCGATAGTCGGCAAGCCCAATGTGGGCAAGTCCACGCTTATGAACCTGATGCTCGGCTATGACCGCTCGATAGTTACCGATATCGCAGGAACAACGAGGGACGTTATCGAAGAGACAGCTTCTCTCGGGGAATACACCCTGCGCCTCAGCGACACCGCAGGCATAAGAGAGGCCTCTGACCAGGTGGAAGCTATCGGTGTTGAGCTTGCAAAGGAGCGCATCGGCAGGGCTATGCTTATCCTTGCGGTGTTCGACCGCTCCAACGGCCTTGATGCCGAAGACAGACAGCTTGTGGAGCTTTTGAAGAGCGAGGGCAAGAAGACCGTGGTGATACTCAACAAATCCGACCTTGAGGACAAGCTGGGCGACTGCGGCGAGCTTAGCGGTTTTGAGCATATTATCGAAGTATCGGCCAAAGAAGAGGACTGCCGTGAGCTGCTGCTTGAAAAGCTGCGGCTGCTTTTCCCTGTGGGAAGCTTTGACCCCGACTCGACGATATTTGCAAACGAAAGGCAGAAAGAGTGTGTAAGGCTGGCGTTTGAGCACATAAAGGCTGCCGAGGAAGCGCTTGCTATGGGCGAGACTTTTGATGCAGTGACGGTGCTTATCGGGGCGGCTGCGGACGAGCTGCTTACGCTCACCGGTGAAAAGGCCACCGAAGCTGTCGTAGACGAAGTCTTCTCCCGTTTCTGCGTCGGCAAGTAGGCAGACGCCAGGTGCGTGCACCTGGACCGCCGCCCCCACCCATCGGGGCTTTGTGTAAACTAATAACTCCCTCTGCCCTCCCCGGAGGGGAGGGGGTAAGCTTCGACGAAGCTTTTCAGTTGCTCACTGCGTGAACCTTGCAAGAGAGCGTGAAAGCACGTTTAACAACAAAGCAGAAATTATCCGCCAGGGGATCAAAAAGCGCACGATCCAGCCTTGCGCCAGAGGCTGGTGGGGTGTTGGGGCAAAGCCCCGACCAGAGCACGAGACAGAGTCTCGTTCGGCTGGGGAGTCAGAAAGCTTTACAAATCAAGGATAATGTGCTATAATAAATCTGTTGTGTCAAATAATAAAGGAAGGAGAATATTCTGTTGAATAACAAGGAACAGTATAAAAGACTGATAAACTATGCTAGTGCGCTTATAATAATCGTTGTGTTCCTCGAAGGGTTCAGGCGAGTCTGGTATGACTACTATAACGAGAATATGAGCGATTCCTTCTGGTTCTATGGAAATATCCTTATGGTGGGCATATACATCCTTATGTATATGTTCGTGGGAAGTATATTCAGCGCCTTCCGCCTGGGCTACTCAAAATTCAGCGGATTGTTCGTTTCACAATTACTCACCGTGATATGCACCAATGTGGCGGAATTCACGCTTATCTCGCTTATCGGCCGTGGCCGTCTGACAGCTACACCGATGATCATTCTCACACTTGTCGAGGGCGCCTTTGCGGCGCTGTGGTCTGCGGTGTTCACCCATGTTTATCACTCGCTCTATCCGCCGAGAAAAATGATAATGATCTACGGCAACCAGAACGCTAAATACCTCGTCCACAAGATGAGCACCAGAAACGACAAATACCGTATCTGCAAGGCTATGAGCTGCGACGAGAGCCTTGAGGACCTGGAAGCCGCAATACTTGAGCATGAGGCGGTCATCATTTCTGACCTGCCCAATGACCTCAGGAACAAGCTTATAAAGTTCACATTCGAGCACTCCATAAGAGTTTATATAAACCCCAAGCTTTCGGATATAATCCTGCGTGGCGCAGATGATTTCCACCTGTTCGACACTCCCCTGCTGCTGTCGAGAAACGACGGTCTCCAGTGGGATCAGCGTGTTATCAAGCGTGCCGGAGATATCCTGTTTTCAGCGCTTATGCTGCTGCTGCTTTCTCCGCTCATGCTCATTACCTCATTGGCGATAAAGCTTTATGACCACGGCCCCGTGTTCTATTCGCAGAAGCGTCTGACTATCGGCGGCAAGGTGTTCAATGTCTATAAATTCCGCAGCATGGTGGTCAACGCCGAGAAGAACAGCGGAGCGACGCTTGCAAAGAAAAACGACGAGAGGATAACTCCCGTCGGCAAGGTGATAAGAAAGCTCAGGATAGACGAGCTTCCCCAGCTGTTCAATATCTTAAAGGGCGATATGTCCTTTGTGGGACCCCGCCCCGAAAGGCCCGAGATCGCAGCTAAGTATGAAAAGACGATGCCCGAATTCAAGTTCAGGCTCAAAGTCAAGGCCGGCCTTACCGGCTACGCACAGGTCATGGGCAAGTATAACACCACACCCTACGACAAGCTGAAACTTGACCTTATGTACATCGAGCGGCAGTCCCTGAGCCTTGATCTCAGCATTATCTTCTCGACGATCAAGATAGTTATAACCCCCGAAGCCACCGAAGGCGTCGGCACCGGGCCTATCGAGACCCGCCGTGACAGGATCGAGCATGACAACAAAGACCTTAGATGACCAAAACGCCCGACCGTCGGTTCTTGCCAACAGGTCGGGTTTTGTGTTATAAAGCGGTTTTGCGGGTCTCACAAGTCCGGAAGCTGCAGCAGCCGGCAGGAGAATTTTTGAACAAAATATAAATTTCACGAAAAAAGCTTGACAATCCGGCAGCGATGCGATATAATAATATAGTCGCTATGGAGCATAGGGCGGCATAGCTCAGTTGGCTAGAGCACTTGGTTCATACCCAGGGTGTCACCGGTTCAAATCCAGTTGCCGCTACCAGACTAGTTCCATAGCGATTTTTAAGGCCCGTTGGTCAAGAGGTTAAGACGCCGCCCTTTCACGGCGGAATCATGGGTTCAATTCCCGTACGGGTCACCAGACTATATGCTCGGAAACAGCGTAATATCGCCGTTTCCGAGTTTTTTATTTTCTGAAACATCGCTCTTGGGACTTACTTGGGACTTATGCTGTCTTCACGCACCGTAGCCTGTTTTGATGCAGATTATCTTCGCACGGTTGATGTCACTTTCATTACAATTGTCCGTCGTGACAGTCGGCTCAGGATCTTTAGGAGGTGTAGGCTCGGGTTTGTTAAAGCTCAGAGCATTTGCAACAGCGTTGCAGGCCTTGACCTGGTTTTCTCTGAACATATGTGAATACAAGTTCAAAGTTGTAGAAACTTGGGCATGACCTAAAACTCCCGAAACCGTTGTGGGGTCGATACCTGCACCGATAAGTAAGCTAGTATGCAAGTGTCTGAATTGGTGAATGCCATAAAATGGGAAGTTGTGTTCCTCGCAAAACTCTTTCAACCAGCCATAAGGTGATTGAAGATTCATAGGTCGCCCATCCCACTTAACGAATAGACGGTCATAGTCCTGCCATTTGTCCCCTATACGCTCACGTTCTTCGTCCTGCTCTGCCTTGAAAGCCCTAAGCAAGTTCATTACCACCATCGGGAATTTCAGTGACCTCTGCGACTTTTTGGTCTTAGTCGTGTCGGTGTAGATACCCTTTTCGGCAGTATAGTTTGAGGTGCGTCTAACGCTGATGACATAATTGTCCCAATCAATATCCTTCCATTCCAAGCCCAGCAGCTCCCCGCGTCGGAAACCGCTGTAGATCATCAGGTTGAAGAAAGTGCGATACTTCAGAGGCTCATCGTTCAACAGATTGAGAAATCTCTGCACCTGTTCAGGCGTGTATATCTTCTTCTCGTCGTGACGATCCTTCGGCAGAGTTACCTTTGAGCACGGATTGTCACTGACAACTCCCATTCTAACCGCATAAGAGAACACATCAGACACGAAGCTCAGGTTATGCCTTATGGTCTTGGGGGCAAGAGGCTTTCCTGTGCGCTCATTGGCGCCCTCTCTTGAAAGAGAATTGACGAACGCCTGTATCTGCCTCGGTGTTATCTTGTCCATTCTCATGTGACCAAGTGCAGGGTATATCCTGCCCCTGAGCTGAAGCATACGCTCGTATGTAGTGTTTCTGAGATTCGGCTTTGCGTACTCTTCAAACCACTGCTCGGCGAACACCTCGAACTTTATTGCCTTGCTCTGATAGCCCTTGTTGCAGGCTTCCTCAAACATGACAGCCTGCCTGTTGACCTCTTTCTCGATCTGTTTCGTGGTCATACCCTCTTCAGGCTTCCAGGTCATGGACTGGATCATCTGTTTGCCTTTGCTGTTATAGCCACAGCTCACCCTTATGGAGTAGCTGTCGCCGCGTTTTTTAATAGTAGCCATAAATTACCCTCCTCGGTAATATCACAGCGTACCTTTCCAATACCAATTGTAGCGCAACACATCAATAATGTCAAGGTACGCCGTGTAAACTTACCCTTTCTGTCTCATAAATATTTCAATGTTCTTTATAATCCCACGCATAGCAAGTTTCTCCGACCTGTCCACACGGATGAACTCATCACACAGGTATTCCGCATAATCAAGGTGGTGCAGGCTGTATAAGAACCGCCTGTCCTGTACATCATCTGGACTTTTCGGTACAAATTCCCTCCATTCACGCATGAGCCACAGATAATCGTGAAGCATTCTCCACGCCTGTTCCTCCCACTGTTCATAGGCTCTCCGAGCTTCTATACGCTTATGATACTCCGACACCTCCGCCGTTGTAGGAGCTTTCCCCACACTTATATGCAGACCATAGTCAGCATTCAGCTTCTTAACCGCTTCAATAGGCTCGGCAATTCTGAACATCTTCTGGGTGAAACCTATAACGTCCGCAGACTCACCGCAGCCGAAGCAGTAAATGTTATGGGGATAGACTTTAGCGGAGGGAGTTTTCTCCGCATGGAACGGACACAGGCACATTCCCGACCTGTCTATGTTAAGTCCGTATCCCTCCGCAACTGTCCTCATATCCACAGCTTCTTTGACCTGTTCAAATACCGTCACTTCTGGAAATATGCCACAAGGTCAGCCTTGTTGACAAGTATCTTGCCACGCTTGCCTTCGCCTGTGCGGACTGACTTTATCTTCTCCTGTGCCACAAGCTGACGTACAGTGTGCTCAGAAAGCCCCTGAATGACCTCTGTACATTCCTTGATAGTCAGCATCTCCACAGGCTTTGTAACGCTCTCACGGCTTGTTGCAGGGGCCTCAACACCGTCGTCGGTAAGCTGTATCAGCAGCTCAAGAATATCGTCAACTATCTTTTTCTTTTCTGTATTACTCATAATGTAACCCTCCATGATTATTTCTTTTCTTCTTTTGATAACGACCAGTACCACTGACCGTTGCGTTTAACTGACTTCACACCGAGTATCTTCTTTGCCTCGTTCAGTGTGCGGCTCGATATACGAGAGTATTTCGCCTTTGCTGATATGACCTTCTGCGATACCTCTCCGTCTTTCAGCTCCTCCTGTAAGAGCTCCATAGCCTGCTTGCCCTTGGACTTTGAACCGACACCGAGAAGTATCTCGTCGATGTTGCAGTCATACTCACCCTTGAAATGGAAACCGCTGTCGGGATCAAGCTCAAAGGCAACTGTCTTCCCTTCAGGTGCGAGACTGCTTTTCGCATGGGCAACTACTCTGAAACTTGGATTCTCCTTGTCCCTCGCCACTATAAGCACGCTTCTGGCTGCGGCAGTGATGTCGATAGAGCCGAGCCCACGATAGGTGGACTTCATACCCATAGCCTTGTTCATGTGACCTATAAGCACCACCGCACAGCCGTACTTCTCCGCTATGGACGCAAGGTGGGACATGACAGATCTTATCTCATTGGCACGGTGCATATCCACCTGCGCCCCGATGTACGCCTGCAGCGGATCAAGGATTACGAGCTTCGCATGGGTGTGTGCGATAGCCGCTTCGAGACGCTTGTCCGACATGGAGATATTACGCTCACTCTCGTTTATAACGATGATACGTGAGCAGTCCGCACCTGCACTGAGCAGCCTCGGCTTCACCGTATCGGACAGCCCGTCCTCCGCCGTCTGGTAGATGACGTTCATAGGTTCGCACTTCTCCTGCGACTGCGGAAGCATACCCTGCGTAAGACGAGCGGCGATGTTCAGTATCAGCGTCGTCTTGCCTTCTCCCGGGTCGCCCTGTATCACCGTTATCTTCCCGAACGGTATGTACGGGTACCACAACCACTTCGTCTCCGTCGCCCGGATCGTGTCCATGTAGATCAGTTCTTTAATGATCTGCTCTTCTTTCAATTGCATCACTGCCTTTCTGATTTTTTGAAGGTCATATGCACGGTAAGCACAAGCTCCCTGTCCCTCTGATAGTCATTACCAAAATAAATGCGGTATCGTAAAGTGTTCAAAAAAACTTTGTGTATATTCACAAACTGAATACGGTATTTTTGTGCGATTCTGTGTGCAGTATCATACCTCTGCATTTTATCCCTCACTTATATACCGAAGAAATGGCAGTTCGTAAAGTATGTTCTTATAAAGTTTTTTTCATTGCCAAAACATGGTCTGACTTGCGGCAGTGTCATACCCCTTCACTTATCTACCGACGTTTTTGAGTTTTGGACATAGATTTCGAGAAAAGTTCGCAGAATGTTTACAATTTATGTTGCCATAGCTTTTTCTGCCATACTTTTTCTACCAACAGCGTTCAGTAACTTTGCTCAGATTATAATACCCTTCACTTATCTACCGAGGATTTTGAAAAAACGGGGTACTTTTGGAGTAATGTTTACAATTTGTTCATACGACTTTGTATGTGTGCACAAATCAGCATATTGATTTTTGTATGCTATGACGGAGTCTTTGATTAAAACATTGTTTATTCCGTACCGGATTTTTACATAAAAAACAGCGATTCAGCATCCGGGGATATCGGAGCGGAAACGCTTGAAGATTGCAAAGATAAAATTCATTTTGCAATGTTGAATTTAGAACGGTAAATGAGCTGAAATAGCGCAATACAACGCTTTATCAATCATCATGTTTACTTCTATGGAGGAAGATTGCAAGGTTGCAGTTTTTTTAAATGTTTGCAACCTTGCAATCTTGAAGCGATACTAACCCGAATACGCAGGTTTGCAGAGATGATAAAATGCCACAGTACGCAGGTTTATGATGAACACAATCGACGGAATAATAACTCAGAATTATTTTTGTCGAGTGACTCGATAAAATTACGTCGAGTGACTCGACAAAAAAAACATTGCAGGAACATTTATATCGAGTGAAAAAAATTCTATTTACTCTTGTACAAGCTTGTTTCTGCTATGTGCTATAAGAGTATAACTAAAAAGCTGACAAATGCAGTCGATGATATGCTCGACAGAAATATCCTCGATAAGATCGCAGGCGACGGCAGCACTAACAAGCTGAAAGAAAACAATGATTATAGCAAAAGCTCTCAGAAAAAATCCTGAGAGCTTTTTTATATCTCATGTTCAATTATATTTTCATAAAACTGCCGCACTCCTTGCGCGACCATAGCGCACAAGGACCTTATAATATGATCATGGAGCAAATCGCACAGCTTTTATGCTCCGGAATAGAAAGAAAATACAGAGCCGAAAGGCTCAGATCGAAGTCACGTACAAAGGGCGTGACTCAAACCCAGCAAGCACGGTATCTCCGCATTACAATTTTTCAGATTTGAATGCTCCGATACATAACTTGGCAGAGGGTTCCACCACTACGACCCCGAACAAAAAAGGAGAGAAAAATGAAGAAAAAAGACAACAGAGAACGGGTACTTCAGGTACGATTGAGTCAGGAAGAATTTGATGCTATCGAGCGCAAATTCAAGAACAGCGGAATGAAGTCGAAAAGTGCCTTTGTGAGAGCAATGATCTTTGAGGGACATCTGGTATATTTTAACGAAAATGAACTGAAAGAGATCCATCGTCTGATGAACAATGCAGCGTTCAATATCAATCAGATCGCACATCGAGCAAACAGCACGGGCAACGTCTATAAAAGTGATCTTGACGAGATCAAAGAAATGCTGAATAATATCTGGCAGCCGCTGATTTATTTTCAGTCACAGTTACTGCGATTGAAACACTAAAAAGTTTAATGCGCTATGCACTGGGGAAAATGTTGATTTCGCTGCGCTCTTCACAAGAATTATTACAATCATTCCACATCGCTGGACTTCCGATGCTCCGGCGATTATAATGGAGTCACAAACAAGAATTACGGAGGTGCTTTTTATGCTGAGAATACCCGAACTGGCTATGCCGAGAACACGCAAGGTCACGACTGTATGCAACGATAAAAAAGAGGTCTGGAATGACCGCGAGGAAGCACAGGATTTCTTCCTCAGACAGATAATGACCGCAGAGGGCGAGGAACGGGACAGAGCGGAGTGTATTTACATCCAGCTCATACACGGACTGGACGAGTGCAGTGACGAGGACTGAAAGGAGATAATATGCTGAATAAAGTTATGATGACAGGCAGGCTTACTTCTGAGCCTGTTCTTACCACCGAGGACGATATGAAATACTGTAAATTCGGCATCGCTGTCGAACAGCCGAAACGCAGGGGCGTTGATGCCGTCGAGATAGATAATTTCAACTGTATCGCCGTTGAAGATAATGCCAGAGCGGTGAACTATCTCTACTCCAAAGGGAAGCAGATCACTTTTGTAGGTTCTCTCAGAAAAGATGCCAATGATTCGGCAGTGATAGTTGTGGAGGAACTTCACTTCTCAAACAGGTTTACTGTTAAAGCGGATGTTGATGCGGAGCAGTTGTTCTGACGAGACAGGCAATCTACTAACGTATAGCTGAAACAAGGCTCTCAGAATGTTTCTGAGAGCTTTAATTTATTGAACTGGGCGAAAATATACTTTTAGTTCAGAAAATGAAGCTAAGAACTGCTGAAAAAGTATATTTTCTATTGCTTTTCTAACAATTTTGCGATATAATTATAATAGATTGTGTAACATTTTATCAAATTATAATACAGTATTAGTTGGGAGTGAGTTCATGAAGCAAATCTGTTTTATAGATACTGAAGTCAGCGAAGCAGATAACAAAGCATACGATTTCGGCGCAGTAGATGAAAATGATGATAAACTTCATACAGGTTCTGCTCATGAATTCAATTCCTTTATCGCAGGGGGAGAGTTCCTTTGCGGTCATAATATTATTTACCATGACGCAAAGTATATAGAAGTGCCCGGAAACGCAAAGCTCCTCGACACATTGTACCTGTCTCCGCTGATGTTCCCGAACAAGCCCTATCACGCCCTGTTGAAGGATGACAAGCTGCTGACCGATGAGCTGAACAATCCTCTCAACGATGCAGTAAAGGCAAAGGAACTGTTTTATGATGAAGTAAATGCCTTTATGGCCCTTGATGATGAATTAAAGCTCATTTACTATATGCTGCTGAGAAACAGCCCCTACTTTTCCGCTTTCTTTGATTATCTGGACTATTCAGCTGATGATGACCTTGAAACTGCTATTCTTGTCAGATTTGCAGGTGAGATATGCGAGAACGCTCCCATATCAGATATAATTACAGGTACACCGGTTGAGCTTGCATACTGCCTTGCACTTATCTCTGCCACCGAGGAATATTCTCTGATACCGAGGTGGGTACAGGTAAATTATCCGAATGTTGACAGGATAATGCGGGCACTCAGAAGTACATCATGTCATGAATGTTCATACTGCAGGGAGCGACTGAATCCGACCGTATACCTCAGCAAGTATTTCGGATATCCGGGTTTCCGTAAGTATAATGACGAGCCATTGCAGGAAAACGCAGTCAATGCAGCAGTGGAGCATAAGTCATTGCTTGCAATATTCCCGACGGGCGGCGGTAAGTCCCTGACATTCCAGATACCCGCACTTATGGCAGGCGAAACGGAACGTGCACTGACTGTTGTAATATCGCCCTTACAGTCACTGATGAAAGACCAGGTGGACAATCTCGAAAAACGAGGTATCGCAGAAGCCGTTACAATAAACGGTCTGTTGAGCCCCATAGAGCGTGCTGAAGCTATCGACCGTGTGGAATCGGGTATTGCTTCTATACTCTATATATCCCCCGAGTCTCTGCGTTCTGTCACCATAGAGAGGCTGTTTTTGTCACGTCATATCGACCGTTTTGTTATTGACGAAGCTCACTGCTTCTCTGCCTGGGGGCAGGATTTCCGTGTAGACTATCTGTATATCGGCGACTTTATCCGTGAATTGCAGGAGAAAAAAGGTAACGGCTGTAAGATACCCGTGTCCTGTTTTACGGCTACAGCAAAGCAGAAGGTCATCAGCGATATAAAGGAGTATTTCAAGAACAAGCTGGATATCGAGCTTGAACTCTTCGCTACAAATGCATCCCGTACTAATCTGCGTTATGCGGTACTCTATAAAGAGACTGATGAAGAAAAATATGAAATGCTTCGTACTCTTATTGAACAGAAAAAATGTCCGACCATTGTGTATGTTTCAAGAACAAAGCGTACAATAATGCTTGCTGAAAAACTGAATAATGACGGTTTCAAGGCAAGACCGTTCAACGGTAAAATGGACAGCAGTGAAAAGCAGGAAAATCAGGAAGCATTCATAAATGACGAGGTGCAAATAATCGTTGCGACCTCGGCTTTCGGCATGGGCGTTGATAAATCCAACGTCAAGCTCGTTATACACTATGATATATCTGATTCCCTCGAAAACTATGTACAGGAAGCCGGACGTGCAGGCCGGGATCAGACTTTGCAGGCGGAGTGCTATGTACTGTTCAACGACGGCGACCTTGACAAGCACTTTATTCTGTTAAATCAGACCAAGCTCAGTATCAGCGAAATACAGCAGGTATGGAAGGCAATAAAAGACCTTACACATACACGTCCCGAAATATGCTGTTCACCTCTTGAAGTCGCAAGACAGGCAGGCTGGGACGACAGTGTTGCTGATATCGAAACGAGAGTAAAGGCAGCGATACAGGCTCTCGAAAACGCAGGCTATATCAAGCGTGGCAAAAACGCTCCCCGTGTATATGCCGACGGGATACTTGTAAAATCAATGATAGAAGCCGCTGAGCGTATAGACAGTTCTTCCAGATTTGAGAATGATGAAGAACGAACAATTGCAAAGCGCATTATCAGCTCGCTTATTTCAAAAAAATCTATATCCAGGGCAGGCAATGCTGAAGCGGAATCAAGAGTTGATTATCTTGCTGACAGACTTGGCATTGATAAAACAGATGTAATCCGTTCTGTACAGCAAATGAGAGAAGCAGGTATTCTCGCAGATTCAAAAGATCAGAAGGCATATATCCAAAAGACTGATACAGTAAACAAGTCTATGCTGGTCCTGCATCGTTTTCAGGCACTTGAAACATTTTTGCTCGACTATATCGACGCAGACAAATTCTGCACGAATTATAAGGAGCTGAATGAAGCTGCACTTGCAGGCGGAGTTAAAACAAGCTCTGTCAAATCCATAAAAACCCTTTTCTATTACTGGACCATACGCAGCTATATCCAAAAGGAACAGGATCAGGCGACAAACAGAGTAATCATCGTTCCGAAGCTGAGCATGGAACGAATAAGATCCAAAAGGCAGAACAGTTACAGCATTGCAAAATTTATCATAAACTATCTTTTTAAGATAAGCAGTGAAGATATAAATGACAAGGAAGAAGTTCTTGTTGATTTTTCGATAATGGAACTTATGAACGCTTATAATGAGCAGTCATTATTCAAAGTTACTGCAAATGAAATTAATGAAGCATTGCTGTTCCTCTCAAAGATAGGTGCAATGAAGCTGGAGGGCGGTTTCAGTGTAGGATACAGTGGAATGCGTATACAAAGGCTGGAACTTGACAACAGGATCAAGTATAAGCAGGAGGACTATAAACAGCTGAACGAGTTCTATCAGCAGAAGATACAGCAGATACACATAGTCGGCGAGTATGCAAATATGATGGTGCGTGATTATAACGAAGCACTGCAATTTGTTAATGACTATTTCCAGATGGACTATAAAAAGTTTCTGTCGCAGTATTTCTCAGGCGAACGTGCCGCCCAGATCGAACGCAATATCACGCCTGAAAAATACAGACAGCTTTTTGATACGCTGTCTGAGCGTCAGCTTGAGATCATAAACGATGACAGTTCAAAATATATCGTTGTATCAGCAGGCCCCGGAAGCGGAAAAACAAGAGTGCTTGTGCATAAGCTGGCATCACTTCTCCTGCTTGAAGACGTGAAACATGAACAGCTTCTTATGCTGACATTTTCGAGAGCTGCGGCAATTGAATTCAAGCAGAGGCTTCGTGAGCTTATCGGAAATGCTGCCAATTTCATAGAAATAAAGACCTTCCATTCTTATTGCTTTGATCTGCTCGGAAAGATCGGTAATATAAATGAATCGGAAAACGTTGTAAAGGATGCGGTACAGCTTCTCTGCGGAGATGATATTGATGCAAGCAGAACAACAAAGTCGGTGCTTGTTATTGACGAAGCGCAGGATATGGATTTCTACGAATATCAGCTTGTTTATGTACTGATGTCCCGCAATGAAGATATGCGTGTTATCGCTGTGGGCGATGATGATCAGAATATCTATCAGTTCCGCGGCTCTGATTCAAAGTACCTGAGATCATTCATAACAGAGCATGATGCAAAACAGTATTCTCTTATCGACAATTACAGAAGCTGTCAGAGTATCGTTTCATTTGCAAATCAGTTTGTAAAGACCATTTCCGAGAGAATGAAAACTGAGGATATCGCAGCAGTCAAAGAAAATGAAGGACAGGTCAAGCTGATAAAGCACAGCGGTGCTGACATGGAAACTTCGCTGGTGGAAGATGTTCTGTCTGTTAATGCAAAGGGAACGACCTGTATACTGACTAATACCAATCGTGAAGCATTGCTTGTTCTCGGCGTACTAAAGCAGAAGAATATACCTGCAAAGCTGATACAGTCGATAGACGGCTTTGATATGTATGATATAGCCGAGATACGCTATTTCCTGAAAAAGCTGAACATCGAAAATTCATCGCCCGTTATCAGTAATGAGCAGTGGAACAATGCCGTTGAAGCATTACAAAAACGGTATCAGGGCAGCAGCTGTATGCCGGTCATTATGAATATCCTGCATACATTTGAAGAGACCAATGAGAAGAAATATCGCACTGATCTTGAAATGTTCCTGCACGAATCAAAGATAGAGGATTTCTATACCAACGATAAAGGCTTTATTACTATTTCGACTATGCACAAGTCAAAGGGCAGAGAATTTGACAATGTTTATATGCTGCTCAGTAATGTCAGCATGGATACTGACGAAGAAAAAAGAAAGCTCTATGTCGCTATGACAAGAGCAAAGGAACTGCTTCATATCCATTACTTCGGTGATGCGTTTGACCGATTTGCTGAATACGCCACAACTGATGAAGTTGATCTGCGTACATACCCGAAGCCTTCTGAGCTTATACTGCAGCTTTCTCACAGGGATGTTCATCTTGGTTTCTTCAAGGACAAAAAGGATATAATAATCCGTCTGAAAAGCGGTATACATCTGACAGTAAGAGGCTGCAGACTCTATATCAAGGCAGGCGATAAATTACAGCCTGTCCTTCAGTTCTCCAAAAAGTGCAACGAGGATATCAAAAAACTTATTGAATCAGGTTATCAGCCGTATGATGCAGTTATCCGCTTTATTTGTGCCTGGAAGGATAAGGAAGATACCGAAGGAACTGAGGAAACAGCTATTATTCTGGCTGATGTTTATTTCCGAAGGGATACATAATAATGTGACAAGGAGGAGACTATATGGAAAACGAGATCAATAAACTGCAATGGGCAAAAATGTTTATGGACTATCTTGCAAACGGTGTTGATCCTGTAAGCAATACCGATGCAGATGAAGATACTCTTCATAATGAGGTAATCCGTTCTTGTTTCAGGTATATTTCTGACATTCTTTCGAGAGAAATATATGAAGCTGAAATAAACACCAAGAAAAGCAGTGCTTTCTTGATTACTGATGAGCAGTTCGCAGAGTTGAAAACATACTCATATAATTGTAAGGTCAGTGAGCTTGCAGCAGAGATAAATCGAGTCACAGAAGGTAATAATACTAAGAAATTTTCAGCAACATGGATAAATGACTGGCTCGAAGCAGAAGGCTATCTGCGTCCAAGTGAGCTTAAAAGCCGAATAGCCACCGAAAAAGGGAATCAGCTTGGAATAAGCTCCGAGTATCGCAAAAGTGATAACGGTAATGAATATTACATCAATTTTTATACTGAGAAAGCTCAATCTTTTGTATTCAGCCACCTGAATGATATAATTGCATACAGAAATGAAAAATATAATGAGAAAAAACGTCACGAAAAGAATAATATTATAAATCTCGATTTCCCAAAGAGTATTTCAGTTAGAGAGTTTATTCAGCAGCATAATGACAAATGCTTCATTATGTCTATCGGAAGCTGTGATTCTGTTGCGGAGGTTGGCAGTTATCAGGCCGTATTGTACTACAAAGGGAAAAGCAATGTGCTGAAAAAGACAGATATCCCTACAAGCTCTGCAAACAAATGCATTCTTGAAGGTGTTCTTGATGCGGCAACATCTATAAAATTATCAACAGATGTAATAATACTATCTTCAACGCCTCTCGGGTTTAATACTTCAAAAAGTAAGAATTATAGATACTGTGATGAGATATATCGGGTTCTTTCTGAAAAAGGATGCAGCATTTTTGCTGCTGTATGTCAAGGGATAGGTTCTGAACTTATCAGTCTTGTAAAATCTATGAAATGATTCAGGAGGTGCCCCATGCTAAGACCAGGACTGTACGAACAGGTCATAAACAAAGAACTATCGGATAAAATAGATGATTCTACACAGCTTATCGACAAGCGCAATATTGACAAGGCCGAAGCTCCGCAGGTGCTGGCGGGGTATCTCTCTGAGGTCATTGAAAAGGGACTTTCACGTCTTGCAGGTGATGATATCGAAGGACAGCTGGGTCTTGCCAATAAAATAGTATCGGCTGTTACCGAGCTTACAGGTGACGATGAGTTCGATGGTCTGAGCGTTGATGAACGTGCACAGCAGCTTCTTGCTGTTGCCAATATGCAGAACAATGCTGACGCAGTGCGTGGACGTATAACAATGACACGCCCCGAAACTTCACTTGCTTCAAGCTCATTGTTCACCGGTGCAGGACACGAACCGCAGATGATGACAGAGCTGAAAAAAGAGATAGTCTCTGCCGACAGGATAGATATGCTGGTTTCGTTCATCAAATGGAGCGGACTTGTGCTTATCTTGGACGAACTCACCGATTTCACCAATCGCGGCGGTCAGCTTCGTGTTATCACAACTTCGTACATGGGTGCTACCGATGTCAAAGCGGTTGAGGAACTGAGTAAGCTGCCTAATACAGAAATCAAGGTGTCCTACGATACCGAGCGTACAAGGCTTCATGCGAAGTCCTACGTATTTTACCGTGACACAGGCTTTACTACGGCTTATGTGGGCTCATCGAATATGTCCAACGCTGCAATGACCAGCGGTCTTGAATGGAATCTGAAAATAACCGCTCACGACCAGCCACACACAATCCGCAAGATAAATGCCACCTTTGAGAACTACTGGAACAGCACAGATTTTTCGCTGTATTCTCCCGATGACCGTGTGCACCTGATGCAAGCTCTCAAAGCCGAAAAATACCACGGTGACAGCACTGACTACAGCTTTGATATACGCCCCTTCTCCTATCAGCAGGAGATTCTTGACAAGCTGACTGCCGAGCGTGAGATACGTCATCACTGGAAGAACCTTGTTGTCGCCGCAACGGGTACGGGCAAAACTGTCATTTCCGCATTTGATTACAAGCGCTTTCGTCAGTCAAACGGACGCGCAAGGCTTCTCTTTGTAGCTCACAGACAAGAGATACTTAAGCAGAGTAGAAAATGTTTCCGTGGTGTTCTCCATGATGCTAATTTCGGCGACCTCTGCGTCGGCGGAATTGTGCCCGAGAGTCTTGAAAACCTGTTCATTTCCATTGAGTCTTTCAACTCTCAGGCCCTTGATAAGATAACCTCTCCCGACTACTACGACTTCATCATCGTGGACGAGTTCCACCACGCCGCTGCGCCTACATATCAGCGTCTGCTTGAATATTACAAACCGAAGATACTTCTTGGTCTGACGGCTACTCCCGAGCGTATGGACGGCAAGAGCATTCTGCCGTATTTCGATGACCGTATCGCTGCGGAGATACGTCTGCCTGAAGCCATAGACAGGAAGCTGCTGTGTCCTTTCCACTACTTCGGAGTGTCCGACAACGTTGATCTGAATGATGTTAAATGGTCAAGAGGCGGATATGATAAAACTGCCCTGTCTAAGCTGTATACCGGCTACGACCTGCGTGTGATGCTTATCCTGAAAGAGCTTAACAAATACATTGCGGACATGGACAAGGTTAAGGGACTGGGCTTCTGCGTATTGAAGGAGCACGCTGAGTATATGGCTCAGCGCTTCAATCAGAACAATATACCGTCCATCGCCCTGACCGCTGACAGCAAAAAGGACGAGCGTGATTCGGCACAGCATAAGCTGGCGAATGGCGAGATAAAGTTCATCTTCACCGTTGACCTTTACAACGAGGGCGTGGATATCCCCGAGGTCAACACGGTGATGTTCCTGCGTCCTACCGAGAGCTTGACTGTGTTCCTGCAACAGCTTGGACGTGGTCTGCGTCTCAGCGAGGGCAAGGACTGCCTGACGGTACTGGATTTTATCGGTCAGGCACATATGAAGTATAATTTCGAGAGCAAGTTTGCGGCACTTCTCGGCAACACTCAGCGCAGTGTCAGGGACGAGATAGAGAACGGCTTTCCTCTGTTGCCGAAGGGCTGTTATATCAAGCTGGAAAAGCAGGCGCAGAAGTACATTCTCGACAATATCAGGCAGGCTGTGGGCAACAAGAGCGCTATCGTAAAGCGTCTTGAAAACTTCACCGAAGACAGCGGAAAGGCTCTTAACCTTACCAATTTCCTTGATTACTACAACCTCGATATCAGTGCGATTTACGGCACGAAAAACAGCTTTGCAAGGCTGTGTGTGCAGGCTGAGGTAAGAGAGAATTTCACCGAAGATATTGAAGAAGTCATCACAAAAGCACTGCCCCGACTTTCCTACATTGATTCGCACAGATTGATCGAACTTGTTATAGATTATCTCCCGAAAATTGGCAATTACACCATTGACAATTTCGACGGCGTTCAGCAGAGAATGTGGCAGATGTTACAATTCACAATATGGCAGAAGTCACATGAGGACTGCGGTTTCAGCGACCTGCTGGAAGGTTTCCGGAAGATTGCGAAGTCGCCTGTGATGCTCAGTGAAATACTTGAGCTGATGTACTACAAATACGACAAGATAGACTTCATCGACGAGCCTGTGCAGGTGGACTATGACTGTCCGCTGGATTTATACTGCAGTTACACTTCCGCTCAAATTCTTGTGGCAATGGATTACTATAATATAAGCAGTTTCCGTGAGGGTGCCAAATATTTTAAAGATAAGAAAACGGATGTATTGTTCATAACGCTCAACAAGTCGGACAAGGACTATTCGCCCACCACCATGTACAACGATTATTCCATTAACAGCGAGCTGTTCCACTGGCAGAGCCAAAGCACCATAACTCCGCAAAGTAATACAGGTCAGCGTTATATCAATCATCGCAAGCTAGGTACAAGCGTGATGATATTTGTCCGTGAGTACAAGAGCACTAAGCTTGGTGCTGCACCTTATACCTTCCTCGGACTGGCGGACTATGTGAAATCGGAAGGCTCGAAGCCTATGAACGTTGTGTGGAAGCTCCGCAAGCCTATCCCTGCGAAGTATCTCAGGAAGACTAATCAGCTGACGGTGGGATGATTGTTTATGTATTATAATTTATATGTTTTTCATATTAAGTCAAAATAAATAGAGTTATTCGTAACATATTGAAAGGAGATAAAAATGCTTTTATCTGATAATGAAACCAAAAATGACTTGCTCAATAATTCGGCAATTGCAAGCACAATTGTATCACTTATAAACGAGAGTGAAAATCAACCGCTTTCTATCGGCATACATGGTGACTGGGGGGCAGGAAAATCGAGTATCCTTGAAATGGTATATGATCAAATTGAACACCATGTAGAAGCTGGTGACTTAAAATACTTATGTATCCGCTTTAATGGTTGGAAACATCAAGGTTTTGAAGATTCAAAAATAGCTTTGATGAGTGCAATTATTTCTGAAATAGAACAAAATGAGGAATTTGCATCAAAAGCAAAAGATACAATAAAAAAGCTATGGAAAAACATAAACTGGCTTTCAGTTGCTAAAGCAGCAGGCAAAATAGGGGTTGGCTTGGCAACAGGAACAACGCCTATGGCTCTGCTATCAGTAGCTATAGACAAGCTGAAAGAAAAAACAAAGGACAAAAAAGAAGTTGAAACCGCTATTAATTCTATAGGTACTTATTTAAATGAAGCTGGAGTAATTGGTGATAATTCCAGTAATCATGAATTCAATGAATTTCAAAAAAATTTTACCGAATTGCTTAACAAAACTGAAATCGATAAGCTAGTAGTTTTGATTGATGACTTGGACAGGTGCCTACCAGATGTTGTTATAGACACATTAGAAGCAATACGCTTATTTATGTTTAACGAAAAGACTGCTTTTATCATTGCTGCTGACGAAATCATGGTACAATATGCTGTAAAAAAACATTTCCCTGATGTTATAGATATTTACCAAAACAATGCAGGCATAGAGTTTGCAAACAAGTACTTAGAAAAACTAATACAAGTTCCTTTCAGAATTCCTTCATTAGGTGACGTGGAAGCTTGTAATTATATTATGTTATTATTAGTGGGTTCACGTCTGGAAGATGATAATAGACATTATCAAGCTCTATGTAAAGAGAGTATTAACCGTATGAAAAAGCCTTGGGATATTAAACCTTTTGGTGCAAATGATGTTTTTAATATTCTACAAGAAGACTATAGCACGGTTCAAACAGAGGTTTCTATAGCTATACAGATCAGTAATTTACTCGCAAGCAACACTAATGGGAACCCCAGAAAAATCAAAAGATTTATCAATATGCTTCTCTTAAGATATGCAATTGCTTCAAGTCGTGGTTATAGCGATGCAATAAAGCTTCCAATACTAGCAAAAATGATGTTAGTAGAACATTATTCACCAGCTTTTTATAAAAATCTTCCTAGCCAATTAGACGAAAATGGAGTTTGGAAAGAATTGTCAGAAATTATAAAAATCCTTTCATCTCCTGCTGTAGAAAAAAGTGATGATATTTGGTTTGACATAAAAGAAATGTCTGAATGGATATTGTCAGAGCCCAGTATCGAAGGTGTCAATCTAAAACCATATTACTTTGCATGTAAGGAAAGAATTGACTACTTTGCCGGAAGAAAGGAGGCAAATGATTTAGGTGAAATTGTTGATCTACTCTTTAGTAATGAAATGCTAATTACGCAACACAAAGAAAAAATAGAGAGGCTTACTGAGGAAGAAGCTTTACAAATATTTGAGGTAGTTACCACAAAAATTAATCAATCCGGTCAGTTTAATACTAAACCTAATGGTATTGATGGCTTGATAATTCTAGTGCAAAGCAAACCAGACTTACATAAAAATCTTGCAGACTTCATTTCTACAATTCCACCAAAGGAAATTGGTGTATGGGTTTTAACAGGCTTTGATAAAGCTATTCCAAAAGATTCAGAGGCTTGGAAAGTTCTTGAAAAGTATCGTCAAAGTCTTATGAATGATGGAAGTGAACTTGTCAAAAAAGCTTTACGAAGGTTAGGAGAGAAATAACAAATGGGAACATCAACTCATAACAGTGGCCAAAATGGGCGAACTCCTCTTGTCCCTTCATGGTTAGAAGAACCCAGTGATACAGCTTCATCAACAATTAATATCGAAAAGTCCTATGATATACCTCCTGATGGTGCGACTGATAGGTTTACTAAACCAAGAGGAGATTTTACAAGGTATATAAACTCAAACGGTCGGGATAGAAGTCGAAGCAGAAAAAGCATCTCTAAATACATAAAGCAATCACTTGGTGGCAGTTCAAATGCTGTTAAAAGATTAGGTGCAGCAAGACTTAGCTCAGCAAACCTACTATCTATTGCAAGGGCACTGCATTCTGGTGGCGTAAGCGCAGTAGAACAATATCTTAATATCACTAATCTTGTTGGTAAAACAGCCTCAGAGGTATTCATTACTATTGTAGATTTTATTTGCCCAGATGGAGGAACTCAGGATGAAGGAATCGCAAGAGAAGCCTACATTTCTGCTATTGAGGAAACACCTGAAATTGCAAATATTCCATTTGACAAATTAACATCTGATCAAATGCTATTATTTATTGAAAAAACAATGACTAATGCAATATGCGCAAGAATAACCAACGATATTGGAAATAAACTACTTTTCTTACCTGATGACATTGAAACCGCCAATACAATCGTTACACAAATTACCGATTTAATCAGTGGTGCAATTTCTGATGCAATAACAGAATTACATGTTACACCTGAAAACATTCCTCAAAAGGAAGCAATAAAAGTAGTTGATGAAGTCTACAAAACCGCATTTGATATTTTGGAAAGTATAGGTGATACAGAATGAGCAAGTACTTATTAAAAGCAGATTACGAGAATGAAAGAATTACTTCAATGAAACAAGGCGATTTAATTACAGTAAATGTACCTATGCTTGAAAACAACAAACTCAAATATGGTTTAAAGGCAATTCTCACAAAAATGAAAAAGAAAAAAGTATATCCTTCAGAAAAGGGATTTGATATAATATCTTTAGCAACTATCGTATATTTGGCAGATACAAGAATATCAAGGAAAAAACATGGACAAGACTCATGGACAAGAGAAATATCAATTGAACTGCCAGTATCAAATACGAATATATGGAATAATCAAATAGATGTTCTAGAAAGAATGCTGAAATTTCTGACAGGAGATATATGGCACATAAACTTTATTAAACGGAAATGGCTTCTTGAAACGGCATTACCAAAACAAAATAAAACTAACAACTATAATTGTGCCTCACTATTTTCAGGAGGTATGGATAGCTTAATCAGTACTATTAATCTGATGCAAGAAGGAAAAAACACATTATTAATAAGTCATGCCGGAGAACCATTAACTAAAAACGCTCAAATCAATATCATTAACAAACTTGACAAAGCTTATCCGAACTATTTACACGATATAATGGATCTGTGGATGGTTTTTCCTGACAATTACATTCCATATGGTGAAAACGATAATAATACTAGAAGCAGATCTTTTCTGTTTATTGCATTTGGAATATTTGTTTTAACTGGAATAAATAATGTTAGCGAACTTCTCGTCCCTGAAAATGGATTGATTGCACTGAATGTTCCACTTGATGTAACAAGAGTAGGATCATTCAGTACAAGAACTACCCATCCATTTTATCTTAATAAATGGAATGAATTATTATCAGGGGTAGGTATAAATTTAACCGTACGAAATCCGTATTGGAACAAAACAAAGGGCGAAATGGCTTCTGAATGCCAGAATAAAAATATATTAGTCGAAACAATGAAACTATCTTTTTCATGTTCTTCGCCAAATAAAGCTAGATGGCAGAAAATGGCATCTCAGCACTGCGGTTATTGTGTTCCATGTTTAATTAGAAGAGCGGCTATGCACAAAGCATTTGGAAAAGATGTAACTAACTATACCATTAATTCTATAAAAACTATGCAGATAAATAGTAATAATAGTAAGGGCGTCCAGTTAAGATCATTCCAATACGCAATCAATAAAGTTAAGAGTCATGAAGGAATTGAAAAAATGTACATTCATAAATCAGGACCTTTATCGACTGATAACCTATATCTTAACGAATTAGCATATACGTATAAAAGGGGATTATTAGAAGTCGATTCATTTATAGAAGAAAGTTTGAAACAGGAAGGATTATAAAATGATATTTGATTCTCATTGCCACCTTGATCTTATGGACAATATGACATCCATGATTGAAGAGATACAACAAACTAATATTGGAATTTTTTCTGTTGGAACCACTCCCAAAGCATATATCAAAAGTATAGAGTTATGTCATAATATACCAAATATTAAAGTCGGTCTTGGATTTCATCCGCAACTTATATATAGTGGTTATAATGATATAGACTTGTTTGAAAGAATCATACCTAATTGTCACTATATTGGAGAAATTGGTCTTGATTATAGTCAAAATTATATTCATACTAAAAGTAGACAACTATTAATGTTTGAGAGGATAATAAAAATATGCGAAAAACAAGGCGATAAAACTATGTCTATTCACTCTCTAAAATCTGTTAATGATATTATTAGGATTATAGAAAAGAATAAGTATAATGATAGTAACAAATACATTTTTCATTGGTTTACAGGAAGTGTTTATCAGTTGAAACGGTTAATATCATTAAATTGCTTTTTTTCAATAAATCCTCGAATGTTAAAAACAAAAACCGGAAATGAAATATTGAAAAACATTCCTATAGATCGCTTGCTATTAGAGACAGATTCACCTTTTACAAAAAAATACACTTCCATATGTGACTTAAAAAAAGAATTAGATGACACAACAAAAGCATTATCAACAATGCTATCCAGAAATATATACGTAAGCCTCAACACTACACAAAATAACATTTTCAAGTATTAATTACAAATACAACGTTAATAAATAATGCTACTTAACTTATCTTTAATTGAAGCATATTTTGGGGTTAGTTCAAAATATACCTGTAGTTTACTTGCTTTTTCCCAAAAGCTATGATATAATACAGGTAAAGTCAGAACCGAAACGGTCGCAGGACGACCACTGTATCAAAAATAATTTTGAAAGGAGTTACCGAAATGAAACAGTTTACTATGGTTTATCTGTACAGTGAACACTATGAGGAAAGTTTCTATCACGAGAGTGAAGAAGCTCTTATTGTGCTGCGTACAGAACATAGTGGATAGTCATTTCGGAGAGCACTTTCTTTGTGTTGTGATCCATACAAATGATAAACACCGTCTGTATGCAAGCAGGCGGTGTTTTTGTTTTCATAATACAAGGAAAGGAGTTGCTCGCGATGCCGGTGATCGACGTAAAGGCAACAGGAAATAACATAAAGAATATCATCAAATCCAAGGGCTTCAAGATATCCGATGTGCAGGCTCGATGCGGTTTCAATACTCCGCAGGCTATCTTCAAGTGGATGCGTGGAGACGCTGTTCCTACCATCGACAACCTGATAATACTGGCAGATATGTTTGATGTACCGATAGATAATATAATAATCGTCACCCGAATATGAGTGGCGACAATGGGTAAGTGCGCCGAATTGGTGAAGGCAGCGGACTGTAAATCCGTGACATAGAAACACTGTAGGTTCGAGTCCTACCTTACCCACCAATATAATATGGCGGATTCGTCTAACAGGTCAGGACAAGAGGCTTTCAATCTCTAAATAGCGGGTTCGATCCCCCTATCCGTCACCAGGTAGTCGTCGTCTAATGGAAGGACATCAGATTGTGGCTCTGAGAATAAGAGTTCGATTCTCTTCGATTACCCCACATGGGCAAGTATGCATAGTAGCGATTGCAGCGGACTGTAAATCCGTGACTTTGATACACCGTAGGTTCGACTCCTACCTTGCCCACCAATATGGCGGATTCGTCTAACAGGTCAGGACGAGAGGCTCTCAACCTCTTAATGTCGGGTTCGAACCCCACGTCCGTCACCATGGTCGCATAAGCCTAACTGGTAAGGCAGCAGTTTGCTAAACTGTGAGTAATTGGAATGTTCCGATGTCTGAGTTCAAGTCTCAGTACGACCGCCAAACTTATATGATAAAATGCAATATATTAGTCATTGAGCCATAAATCCGAGCTTAAATACAATATATTGCGTTTTATTATTTTCAAGCAGATTTAACTTGCCGGTAACTTGATGATGCATTAATATATCAACCTCAAATCACGTAACATCGGCACTTTTTAATTTGCCGGTAATTTGCTCGCATATTTTTTCTGCGCTTATTACCGCAAAATCGCAAATCCCTGAAAGCAAAGTGCAGAAAATGCACATTACTATGAGTTGTTGCAATATTTGCAACAACTCATAACAGCTCCCATCCACACGGACAGGAGCTGTTCTTTTTGAGATATACACTGTTATGTAAGCTTTCCAAACAGGCTCTTTACGCCTTGTATGATATCGGCATATTGTATCTTTTCCGCATAAGGATACTTCTTCTGATATGCGGCCCATAGCTTATGCAGGGTATCGTCTTCATTGATGTTTGATATTATTGCCGGAGCGTTTTGTATCAGGTTCACTGTGCCACGCTTCTGACAAGTCGCATCAAAGGCTTCTCTGAACACCGTACCGTCTATCTTGTTCTCATACAAAGAAAGAAGAATATAGACATCATAGAAATCCCTCATACGGGTATTGAGAACGCCTCTTGCGAGGATAGTCTGGAGCTTTTCGGCAAGTATGGTTTCAAGGTTATACGACCACAACTTGATAGAACGGTCATCAAATAAAAGCTCATAATCATACTCTATGGCACGAGGTGTGACTGCATCACCTGTTGAGATATCTATCTTCATGGGAGTGATGAGCCTGTCCATTACCGCATTCAATGTGACTCTGATGCCAGGATACTCCATTTCGTCCATTATATCGGAAATATCCTTGATCTCAAACCTCACTCCGTCTCCGAGGTCAACAGCTGTTATGTTATCTATGATACCCTTTGAATCGGCTGCCGAAAGATTCTGATTTCTGATACTCGTATCGATATCCATCGTAGAGCGGAGTGCCACACCTACCATAGCTGTGACCAGCATTCCGCCTTTTATTATAAAGTTGTCCTTGTATTCCGAGTTTGCGACACGTTCAAGGAAACGCTCCATCATATATATTCGCATCAGCACTCTGGCATCAGCGTTTTTTACTATTGCAAGACTTTTGATCCTGCCTTTTACTTGTTCAGGCGTTAATTGCATTACAGCAACACCTCCATATATTTACGAACAATAGTCTGTATCCTGAATAATTTTGAATACTCCCAGAGCTTGTTCAGATCCTTATCTTTTCTTGATGCATACGCTTTCAATGCAGGAAGAAATTCCTGAATATCTATCGTACTTCGGCTTCGCACAAGGTCGCATATAGTTCTTTCAAGATCGTACATCGGTATCTCATTACCGCAGTTATCCTTGACGAAGATTTTTCCCACATCGAGCAATTCTTTCTTTACGGTATAGACCTTGCATCTTCCGTCGGCGATCAGCCTGTGAGCATTATAACCGCTGTACACGGTAAGCGTATGAACTAAGGGCTCTCTGTCTGTCAGTCCGTAGAAATACAACGCTTCGTTATGCGAGAAGACGGCGTTGGGACACCTTTTATGAAGCACATACAGCTCGTCTACCCATTCATCTTGTGGAATATAGATACCGTGTTCGACCTGTTCCAAGTCGTTCTCACGCACATATTTATAGAATTTATATTTTGAAATTCCATTTTTTGCCGCAATTTCAGGCGTTATATAACCATACTCTTTTATAAGTTCAGCCATATCCTTCATAATCATCACCAACTTTCGTGCTTATATTATAAACGAAATAAGCACAAAAGTCAAGCGCTTTTCTGTTTTATACAGATTTATACATAATGAAAATTTTTCCATACGCACAAAAATCAAAAAACTACATTTACTTTTTGTAAAGCGTCATTTTTGTTCTTCATTTGTTCTTTATCAGATATGGCGAATTTCGATTTTGCACCGCAGGAAAGGCACGCTGAGACAAAATCTTGTTCTTTATTTGTTCTTTATTGGTGCAAAAAAGTAGGAAAAATCGCAAAAATTCAATTTTTCTGAATTGCTCTGATTTGCCGTAATTTCGGCATTTTCTCAATGTTACGACAAGCTGCGAAAAACGACTGGGGACTTTCAACGACTAAGCTGTGTAACGGACATATCAACTCTTTCCCAAGGTTCACGCAGTGAGCAATTGAAAAACATCGTCGAAGCTTACCCCCTCCCCTCCGGGGAGGGCGGGGAGGTACTGTTAATTCGTGCGAAGTCGGGATGGGTGGGGGAATTGGGTGCAGGCGTACACGCCTGCCTCCCCTCCGGGGAGGGCGGGGAGGTACTGTTAGTTCGTGCAAAGTCGGGATGGGTGGGGGAATTGGGTGCAGGTGCACGCACCTGCCGCACCTGCCGCACCTGGGCTTGACATTGTATGGGTTTTGTTTTATAATTATAGGGTATGAAATTCTGTGCTCTGCGCATTATAACGGAGATTATTTATGAGTATAAAAAACACGTTTACTATATGGTTTGGAAAGCTGCTGGTCAAGGTGATGAAGCTGCTTGGAAAAGGCGCCGGCAACGCTCCCGGACTCATCCTCTGGACGCTGAATAAAAACTGCCTGAAAGCTTTCAAGGTGGAGTGTCCTATCATCGCCGTGACAGGAACAAACGGCAAGACTTCGGTCACCAATTATCTCAGCCACATCTTCGCCTCGAACAAGGGCAAGATAATAACAAACACCCAGGGCAACAACCTGGACACCGGCATCTGCTCACTGCTGCTGGCAAACTGCGATATGAAGGGCAGGGTCAAGGCTGACTATCTCGTGCTGGAGACCGACGAGTCTCATGTTCCCGTTATCTATTCCCAGCTCAAGCTGGAGACACTGGTGCTCCTTAACTTCTTCCGTGACCAGCTGGACCGTAACGGCGAGGTGGAAACGCTGATACTGAAAGTAAAGAAGTTTCTGGAGACCTTCGAGGGAAATGTCGTCCTCAATGCCGATGACCCGAATGTTGCAAGGCTGGGCAAAGCAAACCCCAATAACAAGAACATCTTCTATTTCAGCGTAGAGCGCTACAGCGGCGCCACCGATGAGCCCTATGAAGTGGGTGAGGGAAAGTTCTGCCCCTTCTGCGGAACAGAGCTTGTGTACGACTATTATCAGTATTCCCATGTGGGCCGCTTCCACTGTCCAAAGTGTCATTTCGGCGAGGACAAGCCCTTTACTCTTATAAAGAACGTGGACCTCTCTGCCCCGTCCTTCGAGGCCGACGGCGAGACCTTCAAGACCGCACACAACAGCATCTACTATATGTATAACCTTGCGGCGGTCTACACAGCTTCAAAGCTCTATGACTTTGACAAGGCAACGCTGCATGATACCTTCGAGCATTTTGAGGTGAACAACGGAAGGCTGGAGACTTTCAATATCACGGGCAGCGAGCTTATGGTGAACCTTGCGAAAAACCCTGTCGGCGCAAATATGACCCTTAGAGTAATGAACGAGCAGGCAGGCGAAAAGGAGCTTCTGTTCGTCCTCAATGACAACCTTGCCGACGGTCACGATGTTTCCTGGATCTGGGATATAAACTTCTCCATATTCAGAGACGTTACCCGAGTGGTAACCTCGGGAACAAGAGCTTATGATATAGCTATCAGGATAAAGTGCTCTGGCTATGACCCTGACAAGATAGTGGTCAGACCCGATCTTGACGACGCTATGGACGAGCTTTTCAAAAACACCGGCCGCAAATTTGCCATAGCCAACTATACCGCTGTCCAGCCCACAAGAGCTGCAATAAAGCGCTGCAAGGAGAGGAGAGAGAAAAATGGCTGAACTAAAGCTTCTGCATATGTATCCCAATCTTCTCGACCTTTACGGCGACAGCGGAAACGTCGAGATACTCAAATACCGCTGTGCGCTCAGAGGCATAGACCTTAAAGTCAGCAGACATATCATCGGCGACAGGGACACCGACTTTGAGGGGATGGACATTATCTACCTGGGCGGCGGCGCAGACCTTGAACAGCAGATGCTGGCAGAGGACCTTTTAAGCTGTGCCGACGGCATAAAGGCCGCCTATGAAAAGGGCTCTTTCCTGCTGATGATCTGCGGCGGATATCAGCTCCTGGGACAGTATTATCTTGACTCCAACGGCGAAAAGATAAAGGGACTCGGGCTTTTTGACTACTACACTGTGGCATCCACCGACAAGAGAAAGAGATGTATCGGAAACATCGTTATCGAAGCAGATATCGGCGGAGAGCCGTATAAGGTCATAGGGTTTGAGAACCACGGCGGACAGACGAAAGCTGTAAAGACGCCCTTCGGCCGTGTGCTTGCCGGAAACGGAAACGAATTCTCCAGCTCAACAGAGGGATATATGGAGAAAAACGTTGTGGCCACCTATCTCCACGGACCGCTCCTTTCAAAGAACCCTAAGCTTTCCGACCACATCATAAGCTACTGTATGACACGGCAGACAGGCGAAGAGTTCACTCCTTCGGCTGTCAATGACAAGCTCGAAGAGGAGTGCCGTGAGGTGCTGCTGGAGAGACTTCTCGGGGAGAAATGATATGTTTTTCAGGAAGAAAAAGAGCGAGGAAACAGAGCTTGAAAAAAGGCTCCGTGAGCTGAAGCTTCGCAAGATAAACTATGTTGACGAGGGCTTTGACAGCCTGGGGACGGAGATGAACGCCGACCCCAAGGCCATAATGAGACTCAAGCCCGTGAACTACTATGCGATAAAGCACAGCTACATCCTGGCAAGGCTCTACAGCTCGGAGGATATGGAGGAGAACTATGTGCGCTTCTTCCGCTTTGAGGGCGAGCGTGAATGCGGCAGGACGAATATCTATGCTCTGGACCGTGAGCTGACATCAAAGGTGCTTGCCAAGGTCGGAATAATAATCTGAACCATAAAAAACTTCGGTGTGTCCTTCCCGGCTTTGTCGGGGGCGGACACACTTTTTTATTATGTTTTTAAATGGAAACAAATAGTGAATAATGGCTCTATCGCTTTACTTTTTTGCTTTTGTGTGTTATAATAGATATCAGTAAGATCTGAAAGGAGAATCATTATGAGAGCAGTTGTTACTGTTATCGGAAAGGACGCCGTAGGTATACTTGCTAAAGTCAGCACAGCCTGCGCCGAGTATAATGCTAATGTTATAGAGGTGACACAGTCTGTCATCGAGGATATCTTCGCTATGATAATGCTGGTGGATATCTCACAGCTGAGCATCGATTTTGCTGATATGGCTGATGCGCTCACAGCTAAGGGCGAGAACGAATGGGGCCTGAAGGTGCTCGTTATGCACGAGGATATCTTCAACTGTATGCACCACATCTGAGTGGTGCTCGCCGGTGCTCGCCGCACGGGTGCTCGCCGCACGGCTGATACACGCCGTAGATCGGGCGGACGGTGGGCTTTGTTTCCGCAGCTTATCAATTGCTTTGGAGGCAAGCGAGGGAACATTTAGAATAATAGCGCATAACAGTTTTTAAAGATCAAACGCATAACATTTCTTTATAATATTTGCGTGGCTCTTCCCTGCGAGGGAGGGCAAACGGTTTAAAAACACCCGGCTGCTTTTGTTGGGTGTGGGAGGTAAATAAATTGATAAACCAATATGATATACTTGAGACCATAAGGATGATACAGGACGAATGTCTTGATATCAGAACTATAACCATGGGTATCTCTCTGCTAGACTGCATTGATCCCGATATCGACAAGGCCTGCAAAAAGGTTTATGACAAGATAACCTTGAAGGCTAAGGACCTTGTTAAAACGGGCGAGCAGATAGAGAAAGAGCTTGGTATCCCGATCATAAACAAGAGGATCTCCGTTACTCCTATAGCTATGATATCCGCTGCCTGCGGCTGTTCGCCTGTGCCTTTTGCCAAGGCTATGGATGAGGCTGCAAAGGCTGTGGGCGTAAACCTTATCGGCGGCTACACCGCTCTTGTACAGAAGGGCTTCTCGGACGGAGACTTAGAGCTTATAAACTCCATACCCGAGGCGCTGGCCACCACCGAGAGAGTCTGCTCCTCGGTGAATATCGGCTCCACAAAGGCCGGTATAAACCTTGATGCCTGCAAGGTAATGGGCAGGATAGTAAGAGAGTGTGCCGAGAAGACAGTTGACAATGACTGCTTCGGTGCGGCAAAGCTGGTCGTGTTCTGCAACTCTGTTGAGGACAATCCCTTTATGGCAGGCGCTTACCACGGTGTGGGCGAGCCTGACTGTATGATAAACGTAGGCGTTTCTGGACCCGGAGTTGTGAGAGCGGCTCTGAAGAAGTATCCCGATGCGGATATAACCAAGATATCCGACGTTATAAAGACTATATCCTATAAGATAACAAGGATAGGTCAGCTGGTAGGACAGAGAGCTTCCGAAAGGCTCGGCGTTCCCTTCGGCATAGTTGACCTCTCTCTTGCGCCGACCCCTGCTGTCGGTGACTCGGTGGCGCATATACTTGAAGAAATGGGCCTTGAGCGCTGCGGAACACACGGCACAACAGCCTGCCTGGCTCTTCTCAATGACGCAGTTAAAAAGGGCGGCGTTATGGCCTGCTCACGCATTGGTGGACTTTCGGGAGCATTCATCCCCGTTTCAGAGGATGCAGGCATGATAGATGCCGCAGAGGCAGGGACCCTTTGTCTTGACAAGCTGGAAGCTATGACAGCTGTATGCTCGGTAGGTCTTGATATGATCTGCGTGCCCGGCGACACAACAGCCGAGACCATAGCCGCTATCATCGCAGACGAAGCCGCTATAGGTATGGTGAACACAAAGACCACCGCCGTCAGGGTGATACCTGCTATCGGCAAAAAGGTTGGCGAGTCTCTTGATTGGGGCGGCCTGTTCGGAAAAGGACCTGTTATGCCGCTTCACACAGAAAGCTCGGCTAAATTCATAAACAGAGGCGGTCAGATACCTGCACCGCTGCATTCGCTCAAGAACTGATACCGGAGGCTATGGCTCCGGGCAAAAGGAGCTGATATGTATGATCTGTGATCTTCACACCCATTCCGCTTTTTCGCCGGATGCAAAGGACACAGCGCAGGCGATGATACTCAAAGCGATAGACATGGGCATACAGTACTATGCCATAACGGACCACTGCGATTGCAATTTCTGGGAGATGCCCCCCTCGCCTGACGTGAGGGATGCCGATATGTACGGCTCGAGGTATTATGCCAAGGCCAGCATTTCAAGGCTTGATGATATGAAAAAGATCTACGGCGGTCAGCTGGAGCTCATCTGCGGGATAGAGCTGGCACAGCCGCTGCAAAACCTTGAAGCGGCACAGAAGATCGTTTCTGACAAGCGGCTGGATATGGTGATCGGCTCTCACCACATGAACAAGGGCAAGGACGATTTCTACTGGCTGGAGCTTGGGAAAATGTCCAGAGAACAGGTCGAAAGACTCCTTGAGGACTATTTCAGCGAGATACTTGATATGTGTGTCTGGGGAGAGTTCGATGTGCTGGGACACCTGACCTATCCGCTTCGCTATATAGCAGAGCGCTGTGAGTTCGAGATAGATATGTCGCAGTATGAAGAGGTCATAAGGGAGATCTTCAAGACGCTTATCAGAAACGACAAAGGCATCGAGATAAACACTTCGGGACTAAGACAGCCCATAGGCAAGACCCTTCCGGACATCCGGTATGTCAAGCTGTTCCACGATATGGGAGGCTCGGTCATCACGATCGGGAGCGATGCCCACAGCTGTGCCGAGATCGGTGCAGGCATCGAGGACGGCATAAAGCTTGCCGAGGAAGTCGGGTTTGAATATCTTAGCTATTTCAGAAAAAGGGTACCACTGATGGTAACATATTGACAGCGAGAGCCGGGTGCGTCCCGGCTCTTTTTGCGCTTGCAAATTATTGTGCTTTGTGATACAATATATGCAGTAAATGAAAGGACAAACAAAAACATGAGATGTGAGAAAATAGAATTTGAACGCCTTTTAAACACCCGTGACCTGGGGTCGCTGGTGACGGCAGACGGCAGACGGATAAAGAAAAACAGGCTCATAAGGAGCGGCCAGCTGATAAATTCAAGCGAGAAGGACAAGAAAAAGCTGGAACAGCTGGTGGGCACTGTCATAGACTTCAGGACGGATAAGGAGAGGCGTGAGCAGCCGAACCCGGAGCTTTCCGGGGTGAAAGAGCTGCACATCCCTGTCCTCGGGAGCCTGACCGCAGGGATAACCAGGGAAAAGGAGTCTGACAAGGAAGCCTTTATCCGCTCGGCAGGCGACCCGAAGGTGGCGCTGGAACAGATGATAAGCATCTACCGCTCCTTCCCGACAATGCCCTCGGCAGCTGCTGCCTACAAGGCGTTCCTGCAGATACTTCTTGAAAATGAGGACAAGGCCGTTCTCTGGCACTGCACAGCAGGAAAGGACAGGTCGGGCTTTGCAAGCGTCATGATCGAGCACATCCTCGGGGTTTCGGACGAGGATATATTTGAAGACTACCTCTACACCAACGAGTGCATAAAGGAAGATGTAAAACAGCTGCTGGGGCAGTTCGTAAGCAGCGGCTCGGCCGTTTCAAAAGAAGCGGTAATACTTCTCTTCACCGCACAGGAGCAGTTCCTGGCGGCGGCCTTTGATGAGATAGACAAGCAGTTCGGCTCCTTTGACGGCTACCTTGAAAATGTTCTGGGAGCCGACAGCGAGATGAGGCGCAGGCTCAAAGACAAATACCTGGAGGACGCATAAATGAATGAGCTTACAAAGCAGCGTGACGAGCTGTTTGAAAATGTATCCCGGGTGTTTGGCGCAAAGCCTGAGTTTTTGTGGGCGAGGGATCCTCACAGCTGTGTTTTTCGCAGAGAGGACACGGGCAAATGGTTCGCTGTGATAATGAAGGTCAAAAGAGAGAAGATAATAATAGGTGCGACAGGAGAGGTCATGGTCATAGACCTTAAATGCGACCCGCTGATGACAGGTTCCATGCTGACAAACGAGGGGATATATCCGGCCTATCACATGAACAAGAAAAACTGGATAACCGTCCTGCTGGACGGAACTGTCCCCACCGAGGAGATAATGATGCTCATAGATATGAGCTATCAGCTGGGAGCGCCAAGACAGAAGACCCGTCAGGTGATGCGCACGCCTTACTGGATCATCCCTATAAACAACGACTATTACGACATCGAGGAAGCGATAGAGTGCTCCCCGGACAAGCCCCTTGAATGGCATCAGCGCTATAACTTTTCTCAGGGCGACACTGTTTATCTCTATGTCACCGCCCCCACCTCGGCGATAAAGTATAAGTTTCACATCGACAAGGTGGAGATACTTGAGAACGAGCCAAAGGGCAGGAACAAGGTGGTCTATATGCGCTTTGTCAGGCGCTATGACGAGAGCGTGTTCACCTTTGGCAGGCTGAAAGAATACGGTGTTACCGCCGTGAGAGGCCCGAGGACAATACCCATGGGGCTCGTCAGGGCGATAGAAGACTATGAAAACGAGGGAAACTGAAAGGAGAATCGATATGGAATACCTTGAAGCGATGAAAGGCAGAAGAAGCATCAGAAAATTCACAGAGCAAAAGGTCAGCCGTGAAACGCTGGAAAAGATAGTTGAGGCGGCAAGGTTTGCTCCCACCTGGAAAAACTCCCAGACCGCACGCTATGTGGCTGTGGAGGACAGAGCCCTTATCGACAGGATAGCCGATGAAGGCACTATGGGCAGAGAGCACAACCGTGGGATAATCCGCTCCTGTCAGACCCTTATCGTTCTCACCTCGGTCAAGGGCATCTGCGGCTATGAGCCTGACGGGTCATTCAGCACAAACAAGGGTAACGAGTGGCAGATGTTTGACGCAGGGATAGCTGCCGAAGCCTTTACCACGACAGCTTACAGCTTCGGTGTGGCAAGCGTCATCATGGGTATATTCAGTGACGAAAAGGTCGGCGAGCTGATTGGGCTTGATGACAGCCGTGTGGTGTCTGCGCTGATAGCGATAGGCTATGCTGACCAGCCCCCGAGAGAGCCCGTGAGAAAGGACGTTTCGGAGTATCTGACGTTTATACCGTAAAACGATATACAGTGCAAAAAGCGGTATCTCACCCAATTCAGGGAGAGGTACCGCTTTTGCTTATAGCTTGCATATTTATATGCCGTAAAACCTTCTGACGATAGCCTTGTCGCTGTCATCAAGCCTTGATATCACTCGTTCACGGGCTATGTATATCTTTTCAAGACGGTCGGGGGCATTCTTTTTGAGCCGCTTTTCAAAGCGCTCGTTTAGCTTTTTCATAGTGTCCAATGACTGGCCGCTGCCCTTGTTCACCGCAAGGATCAGCCTTATCTTTCTGGCAGCGATAGCCTCCTCGACCTTTGAGCGTTCCATTCCCAGCTTCTTTGATATCTCCTCCGAATGGCCGATAAGGTGGTGGAGCATATCCACACGGTCGGTGGGACTAAGGTCCTTCCAGACGTTCACCGTCCTTGTTATGTCCTTGTCGAGCTTTTCCGGAGAGGCTTCGCTGGGTATGCTTGAAATGCTCATCTCGGTGAGGCGCTCGGCCTCCCTGTCAGCATCTGCGCCGAACGCCCATTCCAGCTCGGCACGGTCAAGGCTCCCGGGCTCCGCCGTCGCATAGGACGGCTCCCTTTCAAGCTCATACTCGCCCTCGCTGCCTAGCCCAGCGTCATCAAGGGCTGCCGCTATCGTCCGTCTGCATCTTCCCTGCTCTATCATATCATTCATCCCGAATGTCCTGAAGCGGTCATTGAGCTCCGCAATGTGGCAGGTGAAATAGAGCGCTGTTCCCTGTCCCTCCAGCTTTTCTCTCAGCTTTGAAACAGCCATCGCCGCCGTCAGGTCCATCGAGCAGACAGCTCCTGCATCAACGATGACCGCCTTTGTGTCGCTGTTCACGGCCGAGGTTATCTCGTCAGTGAATATTCGCACATTTGCAAAGTAAAGGTTTCCCGAAAAGCGGTAGATAACTGCGTGCTTCAAGGGTATAGCGTTGGTGTTTCGCTCCAGGCTGTGAAAGCCCTCGTGACCGGGGATGACACCCAGGAATGAACGCTTGGGGTTAGTGGTCTTCGAGATCACCTCTGCAAAGGAGAGTATAACGCCGATGATGACACCGAACACAGTTCCCAGGATCAGGACGCCCAGAAACGTTCCGATAAAGCTTAAAAGCTCCTTCCTGTCGCTTTTCCAAAGCTTTGCCGCAAGGTCAAACTCTATGGTCGAGAGCAGCGCCGAGATGACTATCGCCGTCAGCACAGACACCGGCATCAGCTTTATCAGAGGAGTGAAAAACAAAAGTATCACGCACATCACGGCTGCAGCGGTAAAGGACACAAGCTTTGTCCTGCCGCCGAACTGGGTATTCATCGAGGAGCGTGAAACGCTTCCGTTGGCAGGGGTACAGCCTGTGAAGGCGGCCGCAAAATTGGCAAGGGAATATGTGAGTATCTCCCGTCTTGGCAGCAGGCGGTAGCCGTTTTTTGAAGCAACACTGTTTGATGCAAGAAGCGTCTCCACCATTATTACAAGCGCCACCGTCAGGCTCACTCTCAGCACCGCCGGGATATCCGCAGCGGCAGCATCCGGGACAACGAACCCAGGCAGTCCCTTTTCCACATCCCCCAGCATCCTGACTCCCCTGTCCGAAAGGCCGGCAAATATTTCAAGCGCAATACCGGCTGCCATAACAGCCACAGACATCGGAAACATCGGAACGAACTTTCTTGAAACAATAAGCAGCACCAGCGCCGAAAGGCCAAGCAGAACCGTCAGTCCGCTGCCGCCGGTCACAGTCTTTGCTATATGGCTTATAAGCTGCGGAAGCTCCCCTGTGCCGGCATCTGCGCCGTAAAGCTTAGGTATCTGCATCAGGATTATCGTAGTTGAGATACCGCTTATAAAGCCGCCCATAACGGGAGTCGAGACATAATTTATAAGCCTGTCCGCTTTGAAAATATAGAATATCAGCAGACAAAGCGCCGTGACCAGGGTTATCACAGGGACAGTCTTCAGGGCCTGCTTTGTGCCGAGGGCTATCCCCTCTTCGGTGAGAAAGGCTCCCACAAGAGCACAGGGCGCTGCATCGATACCGAAAATAAACTGGGGAGAGCTTGACAGCAGGGCAAAAATGAGAATAGGAAACACAGACCCATACAGGCCGTAGACCGCAGGCAGACCTGCGATCTGGGAATAGCCCATAGAGATCGGTATGGAGACCAGAGCGATGATGACTCCGACCAGTATATCGCCGACAGCACGGGACGCTGTCAGCTTTTTCTCACCTGCCTTAAAGCCTGTCATGATACTCTTCCCTTATTTCATAAGTTCTTTCATCTGCTCTATCAGCTCGCCGAACAGCTCAAGCGCCTGGGTGATAGGCTGGGTGGATGCCATATCAACGCCTGCTCCACGCAGAAGCGAGATAGGATCCTTCGAGCATCCGCCGCTGAGAAAACCGATATAATCCTTTACAGCCGCTTCGCCCTCTCTGAGTATCTTCTGCGAAAGCGCTATCGCTGCGCTGTAGCCTGTTGCATACTGGTATACATAGAAGTTATAGTAGAAATGGGGTATCCTTGCCCACTCCAGCTTTATCTCGTCATCAAGGACTATGCCGTCGCCAAAGTAAAGCTTATTCAGCTCTCCGTAGATCTTGCTCATATTCTCGGCGGTAAGGGGCTCGCCGTTTGCGGTCATCTCGTTTATCTTCAGTTCAAACTCCGCAAACATTGTCTGCCTGTAAAGGGTCGTTCTGAACTGCTCCAGGAAGTAGTTTATAAGATAAGCCTTTTGCTTCTTGTCCTCTGTGTTTTTCAGCAGGTACTGCATCAGCAGAGCCTCGTTGCAGGTGGAAGCCACCTCTGCCACAAAGATAGAATAATCGGCATAGGCAACGGGCTGGGTCTTGTTTGAAAGGTAGGAATGAACAGAGTGACCCATCTCGTGGATAAGGGTGAACATACAGTTCAGGGTGTCCTTGTGATTGAGCAGAACATAAGGGTGTACCCTTGCGCCTGCGGAATAAGCTCCGCTGGTCTTGCCCTCGTTCTCGTAAACATCTATCCAGCGGTTCTCAAAGCCCTCTCTGATTATCTTCAGATAATCCTCGCCCATAGGCTCCAGCGCTTTGAGGACAGTCTCCTTGGCCTCTTCAAAGGTTATCTTCATATCCACATCTGCCACCACAGGTGTATACAGGTCGTAGAAATGAAGCTCGTCAACTCCGAGGAGATCTTTTCTCAGCTTTACATAGTCATACATATAGTGCATATTCTCATGCACCGCAGAGATAAGATTGGTATACACCTCTGTGGGTATCTCGTTTGAATCGAGAGCCGCTTCAAGGGCGCTGTTATAGTTTCTTGCCTTGGAGCGGAAGTTCACAGCCTTTGTCTGTCCCGAAAGAGTAGCGGCAACAGTGTTCTTGAACTTGTCATAGGTGTGGTAAAGCGCCTCAAAGGCGTTCTTTCTCAAAACCCTGTCCGGCGACTGCATAAGAGGAACATAGCTGCCGTCAGTCACCTGGTGGAGCTTGCCGTCCTTGTCGGAAGCATCCGGATATTTAAGGTCGGCATCGGAGAACATGGAAAACACGTTCTCGGGAACGCTTGTTACATCTCCTGCCAGCGCCATTATCCTCTCTGCTTCCTCGGAGAGGATATGCTCCTTCTTCCTTCTTATCCTGTCAAAGGCCAGCCTGTAAAGCTCAAGGTCAGGCTGTGCCTTATAAAAGCCCTCAAAGGTCTCGTCATCCACGGACATTAACTCCGGGGTGATAAAGCTGCAGGCTGACGAGAACTCAACATAGACGCTCATCAGCTGGCCGATAAGCTCCTGATAATAGGTGTTGGCTGTGTCCTCATCGGCACGGCGCTGTGCATAGTTTGCAAGGCTGTCCACCAGGACGTCAATATCGTCCGACAGGCGGCAGTATTCAAGAAGCGCTGCCGGGTCGGTGCAGAGACGACCCTTGAAAGCCTTTATCTGCTCGGCAGAGGCCTTGAACCTTTCCAGGTCCTCTTTCCATTTTTCATCGCTTTCATAAATATCCTCGAGGCGCCATTTGAACTCCTCGGGCACTTCATTTCTCTTAGGTATTCTTTCTTCGCTCATTATTATCAACCTTTCTATCCGGAAGATCCGGAGTATGGTATTATTATAACCTAAAAAAACAAAAAAGTAAAGAGCACCAGGCGTGTACGCCTGGACCCATATCCCTCGCCCGCCACCTTGTGCGTGAACAGAGCTTTGTCTTGCTCGGGGCGATGCTTTGTTGTGAATTTTCATTTTTTGGCAGATCAACTGTTCGCTCTTTGAATGCTTTCATTTTACTTAATACAAAAGGCAGCCCGCCAAAAAGCAGACTGCCTTGAGATCATTTTTATTGCTGTACCGGATCAACGGGATCCACAGGCGTCAGCGGATCCACAGGGTCAACGGGGTCGACCGGATCCACAGGATCCACAGGATCAACGGGGTCCACCGGATCCACAGGATCTACCGGTTCCACAGGATCAACAGGGTCAACAGGCGTTACCGGGTCGGACACAACTGATGACGTAACTGTGCTTGTAACAACAGGTGCCGCCGTTACTGTCTGCTCCTCGCTGGTGGTGGTCTCCTCGGTCGTCCAGGAATAGGTCGTGGTGGTCGTCGTGGTAGTCGTCGTGGTGGTCGTCACAGGCGGCTCCACATATTCACCCAGGTTGATAACTCCCCAGAGCCCGCCGGAGCGCACCCACGCTCTTCCGTTATGAGTAGGCCTTGCCTGCTCGAACTCGCCCGGAGTTATAACACATTCTCCCTCACTGCTGTAATAGCCGTAGAAAGAATCTACCAGAACCGGAACATAATCAGACGAGAAAAGATAAGGATGGCTCTTCTCGATATCGTCTATGATCTCGCCGCTGTAGGCATTGAGGTCTGGGTCGCACTTAAAGTCGACTATCACCTTTCCGTCGGAGCCCACATAGCCCCACTTGCCGCTGTCGTCCTTAAAGGCTATCATAGTCTTTCCTGCTCCCTTGAAGGCCGGCGCATAAAAGTCTTTATACTTAGGCTCGATTATCAGCTCGTCCTTCTTTGCAAGCCCGTAAAGCGGCTCCTCATCCGTGGTGACTTCAACATCTCCGCCGCCAGCATCCTTGAAGCTTGCCTTTGCCGCAACAACGGTCCTCTTGCCGTCATACTTGCTGGCATAGTCTTCATCCGGATACTGGACATAGACCTGTCCCTCGTCCTCGTTCCAGAAATAGCTCGGAGCCTTGTCCTCGTGGTCGGGAACGTAGTCTATCACCTTGTTCTCGTCATCCAGAGTACAATACTCATAGTAGTCGGTCTCTACCTCGCTGTAAAGGACTATCTGTCCGCACCAGCAGGTATAGTAGTTATCGTATTCCGGCTGAACGATGATGTTCGCACCGTAGTCGATAAGACCGTACTTTCCGTTTTTAACAATTACCGAATAGTTCTCACACATCGTGCTCTTTTGGTTGTCGGGGTCCACCTGGCTCGCATCAAAGGTGATGATATTGTCCGCATCGATAGACGGCTTTATCATCCAGCTGTAGGCCTGCTCCTTAACATTGTCATCCACCGTGTAGGAATATCCGGAAACGGTATCATCGTCATCCTTCTTCTTTGAAAAAGGATTGGAACAGCCTGCCAGTATCCCAAGAGCCACAACGGCAGCCATTGCAGAACAAACTATCCTGTTCATAATCTCCTCCTGTTTGTTTTTGTCTTCTTTCTTCTGTAAGGCCCTGGCTTTTTCTGTTTTTCAAGCCTTGCTCATACACAGTTATTATATACTATTCATCTATTTCTGTCAATAGCACAACCTACAAATTATTGACCTTTTCCGACAGTTTTTTCATCGCAAATAAGTCCCATAAATGTGCCGTTCTTCATAAGCAGTTTCATAACGATAACGCCTACGACCGAAACGCAGATAAGCTCTCCCAGCGCAACGAACCCGGCGTTGACCCAGAAAGGTGCTTCGCTGAAAACTATGGTAAGCTCGGCGCCGACGATAAGACCATTTGAGATGACAGGGAAAAGCGAGACCGCCGCCAGCGGAAGCTTCTTCCTTGTAAGGTATATCAGCACCGCCGCCGCAAGGGTGGCACTGGTCCCGAAAAACACATCTGTGAGCCCCAGGGGACTGAACATATTGACTATCAGACAGCCCAGCGTCATCGACACCACATAGTCCTTCGAGAAAAAGCAGAGGAGCATCATCATCTCGGAGAACCGAAACTGTACCTGGCCATAAGCAAGGGGCGCACACAAAAGCGTGGACACCACATACAGCGCCGCCGACACGCCCACCCTTGCAATAGTCCTTGTGCTTACCTTCATCATCTTCCCTCCGTCATTACAAAACAACACCTCCGCACTCAGCAGAGGTGTTATCATTCTTATTAAAACGTATCCTTCGCCAAAGATCAAGCCTTGCCGACAGAGCCGAACATCTCCATCTTCTCAGCGACCTTAGCCTTGATAGCCTCAAAGCCGGGAGCCAGGAGCTTTCTGGGATCGAAGCCCTTGCCCTGCTGATCCTTGCCAGCCTCAATGTATGCTCTTGTTGCATCTCTGAATACCAGCTGGCACTCAGTATTAACGTTTACCTTAGCAACGCCCATGCTGATAGCCTTCTTAACCTGCTCGTCAGGGATACCTGTACCGCCGTGGAGCACCAGAGGCATATCGCCTACTGCTGCCTTTATCTTCTCGAGTGTCTCGAAGGAAAGACCCTGCCAGTTGTCAGGATATACACCGTGGATGTTGCCGATGCCTGCTGCAAGCATTGTAACGCCGAGATCAGCGATAGTCTTGCACTCTGCGGGATCAGCACACTCGCCCATACCTACAACGCCGTCCTCTTCGCCGCCGATAGAGCCTACCTCAGCCTCGATGGAAAGGCCGAGCTTATCTGCAACGTGAACGAGCTCAGTTGTCTTTGCGAGGTTGTCCTCGAATGCGAGGGAAGAACCGTCGAACATTATAGATGTGAAGCCTGCCTGAACGCACTTGTAGCAGCCGTCATAAGTACCGTGGTCAAGGTGAAGCGCAACAGGAACTGTGATGCCCAGAGACTTGTCCATAGCAGCTACCATAGCAGCTACGGTCTCAAAACCGCACATATACTTTCCTGCGCCCTCGGAAACACCAAGGATAACAGGAGACTTCTGCTCCTCAGCTGTGAGCAGGATAGCCTTTGTCCACTCAAGATTGTTGATGTTGAACTGGCCTACGGAATACTTTCCTGCGAGAGCCTTGTTCATCATGTCCTTAGCAGATACTAACATAATAATTTACCTCCATTGATTTATAAAATTTCAACGTATACATTATACTACATTTTTCCCCGGATTGCAAGTAGCTTGCCACTTTTTTAACGAAATATCTACAAATAGCCGCCCGATGCAGCGTAACGGAAAGCGTGCAGGGGCACGCACCTGTGCTTCTCAGTTCGCCTGCCTTCGATCTGCCGCTCTTTGTCGGATAACGCTCACACCAGACTCTTTTCAAAGGTTCACGCAGTGTGCAAGTGAAAAGTTCCGACGAGACTACCCCCTCCCCTCCGGGGAGGGTGGGGAGATACTATTAGTTTGTGCGAAGTTTTGATGGGTGGGGGAATTGGGTGCAGGTGCACGCACCTGCCTCCCCTCCGGGGAGGGCGGCGGCTATTGAATAGCCTGCACGCTCCCGGGCGGGGTGGGGGAGGCGGTCCAGGGGCACGCCCCTGGCTTGACAAAATACAAGATTTTGTGTTATTATAAATAGGTATGCGGAAAATGTAGTGAAAGGCGGAAGTTTTTATGCCAAAGAAAAACGACTACGGCAACGAATCAATGAAGCTCCTCAAGGACGAGGAACGTGTCAGGCTGCGTCCTGCGGTAATATTCGGCTCGGACGGGCTGGGCGGCTGCAAGCACGCTGTTTTCGAGATACTGTCAAACTCTATCGATGAGGCCAGAGAGGGCTTCGGCGACAAGATCATCGTCACCAGATACAACGATCTGTCCATAGAGGTCGAGGACTTCGGAAGAGGCTGCCCTGTTGACTATAACAAAAATGAAAAGCGCTATAACTGGGAGATCGTTTACTGCGAGCTCTACGGCGGAAGCAAATATAACAACAACTCCGACAGCACCTATGAGTATTCACTGGGTCTCAACGGCCTGGGCGCCTGCGCCACACAGTATGCTTCGGAGTATATGGACGTTGAGATATTCAGAGACAAGCAGAAGTATAATCTGCATTTTGAAAAGGGAAAGAACATAGGCGGACTTAAGACCGAGGACACCACCCGTAAAAAGACCGGCACACGCACACGCTGGAAGCCCGACCTTGAAGTATTCACCGATATCGACATTGAGCCGGAATACTATGAGGACGTGCTCAAGAAGCAGGCTGTGGTAAACCCCAACGTCACCTTTGTTTTAAGGCTCCAAAGAGAGAACGGCTCCTTTGAGGAGAAGACCTATCTTTATGAGAACGGCATAGCCGACTATGTTAAAGAGATAGCAGGCGAAAAGACGCTTACCTCTGTTCAGTATTTCTCGGGCGACCGCAAGGGCCGTGACCGTGAGGATATGGAGGACTATAAGGTAAAGCTTTCGGTCGCATTCACTTTCTCAAACACTGTGGATCATCTTGAATATTTCCACAACTCCAGCCCCCTGGAGCACGGCGGTTCTCCGGATGATGCGGTAAAGAGCGCCTTCACTTCTCAGATAAATGCTTATCTTAAATCCAACGGCAAGTATCTGAAAAACGAAAAACAGATATCCTTCCAGGACGTTGCCGACTGTCTGGTTCTGGTGTCAAACTCGTTCTCGACCCAGACATCCTATGAGAACCAGACCAAGAAATCTATCACAAACAAGTTCATAAAGGAATGTATGATAGATTTCTTGAAGCACAATCTCGAGGTCTACTTTATCGAGAACCCTGACGAGGCTATAAAGATAGGCGAGCAGGTGCTTGTGAACAAGAGAAGCCGTGAGAGGGCGGAAAAAGCAAGAGTCGATATCAAGAAAAAGCTGGCCGGCACTATCGACCTTTCAAACCAGGTGGCAAAGTTTATAGACTGCCGCTCGAAGGACCTTGACAAGAGAGAGCTTTATATAGTTGAGGGTGACTCGGCGCTGGGCTCCGTAAAGATGGCAAGGAACGCCGACTTTCAGGCGGTAATCCCGGTAAGAGGAAAGATACTCAACTGTCTGAAAGCAGACTATGACAAGATATTCAAAAACGAGATCATCACCGACCTTATAAAGGTCCTTGGCTGCGGAGTAGAGGTCAAGACAGGCAAGAACAAGGAGATATCCCTTTTTGATATAAACAATCTCAAATGGAACAAGATCGTTATCTGTACCGATGCCGATGTTGACGGCTTCCACATCAGGACGCTGATACTGACTATGCTCTACCGGCTGACTCCGACGCTTATCGAGCAGGGCTATGTCTACATCGCAGAGTCTCCGCTGTTCGAGATAACGACTTCTGACGGAAAGAAATATTTCGCCTATGACGAAGCGGAAAAGACAAAGATACTCAAAATGATCGAGGGCAAGAAGTATGACATCCAGCGCTCGAAGGGTCTTGGTGAGAACGAGGCCGATATGATGAGCCTGACAACTATGGATCCCGAGACAAGACGTCTTATAAAGATCCACCCCGATGATATCGAGCAGACACAGTGGATGTTCGATATGCTCCTGGGCGACGATCTGCAGGGCAGAAAGGAATTTATCACCAACAACGGTATAGACTACATTGATATGGCTGATATATCCTGATCTTAAAATCCTGAAAAAAGAGGAAAGAATAAATGGCTAGAAAAAAGACTGAACCTAAAGCGCCTGCTAAAAAGCAGTCCAACGCCTATATCGAAGGCGCAGGACTTGTGCAGGACGAAAGGATAACTCTCTCGCTTGAAAAGAACTATATGCCCTATGCTATGAGCGTACTGGTATCAAGAGCCTTTCCCGAGATAGACGGCTTCAAGCCCTCTCACAGAAAGCTGCTCTACACCATGTACAAGATGGGGCTTTTAAACGGCAAGCTCACTAAGAGCGCCAACATCGTCGGCTCCACCATGAGGCTCAACCCTCACGGTGACGCAGCTATCTATGAGACCATGGTAAGACTTGCCCAGGGCAACGAGGCGCTGCTGCACCCCTATGTAATGAGCAAGGGAAACTTCGGCAAGGCGTATTCGAGAGATATGGCTTATGCCGCTTCCCGTTACACCGAAGCAAAGCTTATGCCTATCTGCGCCGAGCTGTTTGGAGACATAGACAAGGACACCGTGGACTTTGTTCCCAACTATGATAACACCACCACTGAGCCGACCCTGCTGCCGGTAAGGTTCCCGTCGATACTCGTAAACTCCAATGTGGGTATCGGTGTTTCAATGGCTTCATCTGTCTGCTCCTTCAATCTCACCGAGATCTGCGAGTCAACTATCGGACTTATGAAGAACAAGGACTTTGATCTGCTGGAGACCCTCAAAGGCCCGGATTTCCCCGGCGGCGCTTCCCTGCTTTATGACGAGGAGGAGCTTGACCGCATCTACAGGACAGGTAAGGGCTCGGTCAAGCTGAGGGCTAAATATCAGTTCGACAAGGCTTCCCGCACACTGGAGATAACCGAGATACCGGCCACCACAACAGTGGAAGCGATAATCGAGAAGATAGTCGCTCTTGTGAAGGCAGGAAAGATAAAGGAGATATCCTATCTGCGTGACGAGACCGACATAAACGGCCTGAAGATAGGCATCGATGTGAAGAAGGGCGTTGACCCCGACAAGCTGATGCAGAAGCTTTACAAGCTCACTCCTCTCCAGGACGCTTACTCCTGCAACTTCTACATCCTCGTGGGGGGCTATCCCAGGATAATGGGCGTATATGATATCCTGGGCGAGTGGATAAAGTTCAGGATGAACTGCGTAAGACGCAGAACAGCCAATGAGCTGGATCAGAAAAAGCAAAAGCTCCACCTGCTCAAGGGTCTGGGAAAGATACTGCTGGATATCGACAAGGCCATAAGGATAATCCGTGAGACGGACGAGGAAGCCGAGGTCGTTCCCAATCTTATGATAGGCTTCGGCATAGACGAGATACAGGCGGAATACGTTGCCGAGATAAAGCTGCGCCACCTGAACCGTGAATACATCTTAAAACGCACAGCTGAGACTGACAAGCTTGAAAAAGACATAGCAGAGCTCGAAGAGATACTCGGCTCCGACAGGCGCATAAAGAACATAATCATAGCCGAGCTCAAAGAGATAATCAAGAAATACGGCCAGCCCCGCCGCACCCAGTTCTTCTACAAGACCGACATCGAAGAGGTCAGCATAGAGGAAGAGGTGCCGGACTATCAGTGCAAGTTCATCCTCTCCGACAGCGGATATTTCAAGAAGTGTACGCCGCAGTCTTTGAGAATGGCAAGCGACCAGAAGTTCAAGGAGGGCGATTTCCAGAGCCAGGAGATAGACGCTTCCAACAGGCACGACCTGCTGTTCTTCACAAACTCCGCCACTGTCTATAAGACAAAGGCCAGCGCTTTTTCTGACACAAAGGCCAGCGCTCTGGGCGACTACATCCCGGCGGTGCTTTCCTTCGACGAGGGAGAGAGCGTGTTCTCCATGGTGGCAACAACGGACTATTCGGGCTATCTTCTGTTCTGCTTTGAAAACGGCAAGGTAGCCAAGGTCCCGCTTTCAGCCTACGAGACCAAAACCAACCGAAAGAAGCTTGCTAATGCTTACAGCGCAAAGAGCAGGCTGGTGGCTATGTTCCATGTTGCGGACAACGCAAACATAATGCTTCGCACCACCAACGGCAGAGCTATGATATTCAGCACAGCCCTGCTGCTGCCCAAGGCCGCAAGAGACACCATTGGCGTCCAGGCGATGACCTGCAAGGCCAAGAGCGTTGTTGACCGTGCCTTTATCGTTTCCGATGAAAAGGCAGAGGAGCTGAAAAAATACAAGAGCAAGACCATCCCCGTTGCCGGCAGCTTTGCCAAGGACATCGAGGACCCGGATCAGATAACATTCTGATATGACAAAAAACAGCACGCTGAAAAAAATCAGAGTGCTGTTTTTTTGATATTAAGTTTTCTCACATAAAAAGCTATGCTCGTTTCAGGAGCGGTTCTGCGCTGCTACGAGGCTTTCGCCGCAGTAGATCTGGCGGAGCTTGGGCTTTTCGATCTTGCCTGTGGGGTTCCTGGGGACCTCGGCAAAGATTATCTTGTGAGGTCTCTTGTATCTCGGGAGCTTGTGGCAGAACTCGTTTATCTCGTCCTCTGTGCAGGGGTGGTCGGGCTTGAGCTCGATTATCGCTGCCGCTATCTCACCGAGTCTCTTGTCCGGAAGACCTATAACTGCAACATCCTTTATCGCTTCGTGGCTTCTGAGGAAGTCCTCTATCTGAACGGGATAAAGGTTCTCGCCGCCGCTGATGATAACGTCCTTCTTACGGTCAACAAGGAAGATAAACCCGTCCTCGTCCTCCTGTGCCATATCGCCCGTATAGAGCCAGTCTCCGTGGAGCACCTCTGCGGTAGCCTTGGGGTCACGGTAGTAGCAGGTCATAACGCCGGGGCCCTTGACAGCAAGCTCACCCACCTGGCCACGCTCAACAGTGTTGCCCTCTTCGTCGATTATCTTTGTCTCCCAGCCAAAGCCTGCCTTGCCTATGGCGCCGACCTTGTGGGTGTTCTCGACACCGAGGTGAACACAGCCGGGGCCTATGGACTCACTGAGGCCGTAGTTAGTATCATACTGATGATTCGGGAAGACCTTCTTCCAGCGAGCTATCAGGGACGGCGGAACAGGCTGTGCGCCGATGTGCATAAGTCTCCACTGAGAAAGCTCATACTTGGAAAGGTCTATCTCTCCCCTGTCGATAGCGTCGAGGATGTCCTGTGCCCACGGAACGAGCAGCCATACGATAGTACATTTCTCGTCCGAAACGGTCTGTAAAATGAACTTAGGCTTTACACCTTTAAGTAGGACCGCCTTTCCGCCGGAGAGAAGGCTTCCGAACCAGTGCATCTTGGCACCTGTATGGTAAAGCGGCGGTATGCAGAGGAACACGTCGTCCTTCTGCTGGCCGTGGTGGTTCTGCTCCACCTTGCAGGAGTGCATAAGGCTCTCGTGGTTGTGGAGTATAGCCTTCGGGAAGCCTGTTGTTCCCGAGGAGAAATAGATTGCTGCGTCATCTTCGTCTGTCAGCTTTATGTCGGGCGATGTGCTTGAGCAGTTTGCCACCAGCCTGTCATAATGCTCTGCAAAGGTGGGACAGTTCTCGCCCACATAGAACAGAAGCCTGTTGCGGCTTATCTCCTCTGCTATCTCCTCTACCCTTCCGATAAACTCGGGGCCGAACATAAGAACATCGACCTCGGCAAGGTCAAGACAATACTTTATCTCGTCGGAAGCGTATCTGAAATTGAGGGGTACAGCCAGTGCACCTGTCTTGAGGATGCCAAAATAGATAGGCAGCCACTCGAGACAGTTCATAAGCAGGATGCCCACCTTGTCACCCTTCTTCACTCCCCTCGAAAGGAGCAGGTTCGCAAAGCGGTTAGCCTTTTCGTCAAACACGCCCCAGGTTATCTCACGTCTGTAATGATACTCGGGATTTGGCTCTATCAGCTCATACTCTCTCCAGGTGACATTTCTCTTCTCGGTGATCTCGGGGTTTACCTCCACAAGGCTCACGTCATTACCGTATTCTCTCGCATTTCTTTCCAGAATTTCGGTTATAGGCATTTTTATCGTCCTTTCATTTTAATAGATAAAAGCGCAAAAGCTTTAAACAAATAAAAGTATACCATAAAAAGTCGGAAATGTAAAGTAGTTTTGAGCAGAACAACAGGTAAATTTTGCAATATGGAAAAAACAGAAGGCTGTGATGCCCAAAAAGTCCGATTGTTCACAAAAAGGACTTGACATTTGACCGCATATAGTGTATAATACCATAGTAACTTATGGAGACGTATCGAAGTGGTCATAACGGGGCGCACTCGAAACATAGTCGAGTTTGTCACGGTTGTTGTCGTCAAACTGCGATATTACGCAGTTTCGGGGCTCTGATACGGCGTTTTTTACAGACCGTATCTCGCAGTTTTCTCGCATTTTTCTAATAGTTTTTTTGTACGGAGAGTTGTCCGAGTGGTCGAAGGTGCAGCACTCGAAATGCTGTGTGGGGTAAAACTCACCCAGGGTTCGAATCCCTGACTCTCCGCCAACAAGCGGTCAGGAGCCGCGTATTTCCGCCTTTTGCAGAGATGCTTAAGGCGGTTTATTTTTGCCTTTTATCGCACATTTTCAAGAATGTCCAAAATATCGGACTCGTTTCTCGCAGTTTTTGCGAGAAAACTGCGAGAAATCTTACATTTTATTCCAAATCAATGCCTATTCGAACCCGTGCCAGGTCATTCCTCGCATGGGCTCTTTTATATAGTATTATTTATGCCCCCTCCTTTCTTCCTTCGTCATTCTCCCCCAGAGCCTTTTCGATAGCCTGTGCCGACAGGCGCTTGCTTTCGCTGTCAACATGGGAATAGACGTTGCTCGTGGTACTGATGTCGCTATGTCCTAACCATTCCTGTATCAGCTTCATCTGTACGCCGTTGGCAAGGAGCAGGCTCGCACACGAATGACGGAGATCATGAAATCTGATTTTTCTCAATCCGTTCTGCTTGAGGATCACCTTGAAGTGGTCTGTCACATAGTTGGGCTTGATGAGCTCCCCTACCGCATCAACGCAGATGTATTCTTCATAATTGCGGTTGTAGCTCATCCCGAAGACACGCTTCATTTCGGCCTGCCTCTCACGCTCGGCTATCAGCTCCTGCTCGACTATCGGTATCAGCGGCAGGGTGCGGTATGAGGATTTAGTTTTCATCACATCGAAGCCCTTGAGGTCGGAGCCATCCTGCAAGACCTTGTGCTTGATGCTTACCGTCCTGCCTGAAAAGTCGATAGCCGACCATTTCAGCCCGACCACCTCGCTCCGCCGCAGTCCGTAGTATGCGGCTATCAGTATGACGATGTGCAGAGGGTCATTCCTAGTGCAGTCAAGCAGAGCCCTGATCTCGTCGGCGTTGTAAAAGTTACCGATGAACTGCTGCGCCTTTGGCCTGTCCGCCTGATCGACGGGGTTGCTCGGAATGATACGTCTTTTCATCGCTGACTTGAATGCAAGGTGCAGCAGTGCGTGGTGGCGCTGGCAGGTCGTGCCTTTCAGGCCCTTTGCCCGAAGGTGGGCATAGTATTCGTTGATCTCATCACCTGTCAGCTCACGCACTTTCAGCTTCATCGGCTTGAAAAACGGTATCATGTGGACGTTGATATACATCTGATAGCTCTCGTAGGTCGAGTCGGTGACGCTCCCCTTGTAGCCTGTGAGCCACTCTGTCAGGTAGTCTTCGACTTTCAGATCGGCTATCCGGTTCCGCTCGCGCTCGGCGTGAGTCATCGTTTCGTGAAGATACAAATCGCCGCTGTTGTAGCGTTCAAGTATCTGATTCAGCCGGTGGTTGGCCTCGGTCTTGGTGCCTTTCTTCGCAGCGAGGTCGAGGCTCTGCCATTTCTCGATGCGCCTGCCGTCGGCATCGTACAGGTTGATGACCCCATACCACCGTCCGTTCTTCTCGGACAGATGTCCGGTCGTTCTTTTCATCGCATTTCTCCTTTCGGTTTTGGCCGTCCCCGGCCGTCAACACCACAATACCACAAGGCTGTGGGAATGTCTATCTCACTTTCTCCAATTCGGCAAAACCAACAAGTAGTTTCGTTCATCCCTACAAAATTCATACAGAGCCGACTTCGGCACCACCAGCTTTCGCCCGACCTTTATCGCTTCGAGCCGACCCTCTTTGATAAGCTCATAGGCTCGGTTTTTCCCGATCCGAAGCTCCTTTGCCGCCTCCGGCACCGACATCATATCGGGTGTATGCCGGAACATTGCATCTGTTTTTATCATCGTATCCCTCTCTTTCATAATTCGTTTTAAGCGCCCACAAACCCTCACAACCGCCCCGACACCCCCTCCGACCTGTTCCCCGTCAACACGGTCGGCCGGGAGCATCGGCGGCACACAGGGCGCTGTGGGCGGTCACATCGTCTGTTCATCCATCTGTTGTTCCTGTTCTTGTTCCTCTGTTTCTTCCTGTTCGTTTACCTCCTGCTGTTCTTCTTGTTCAGAACTCGTATCTTCCTGCTGTACCACTTCGTTACGCACCTCAGTTTGGAAGCTCTGCGCCGCTCTCCGCTCGTCGATCTCGTTGAGTTTCTCAAGCACTTTCACGATGATGTCCATAACAAATTTGAGGTTTTGCGCGGCGAGGTAGGCTTCATACCTCCGGCGCTGTTCCTCGGGATCGTCGCTACTGTCTAAGTCAGCCAGTGCAAGCAAAGCACCGATACCAGCCCCGACAGCAGGACTGAGGTCAGGAAGACTGCTGCTGTGAACAGGTACACTCGCTTCGTGATCTTGTCGAGAGCTGTTTTCAGCTCCTCCCAGCCAGTTTGACACTTTCCTTCACCTCGTCCGTCTGACTGCTGAACATCTTGAGCTGTCTCTCCATAGTCGTATTCATAAAACGGTCTATTGCCTTCGAAGTCGGGAGTCTGTCCATTACCGTCAGCAGCGTTTCGTGGAACTCCGACTGTTCTTTCAGCAGGCTGAGCATCTGCTGCCACTGGTCTTTCGGTATCGCATAGACCGTCGGCTGATAGGGCTGCTCGGCTATTTCGCTGACTTGTTTCTTCTCCAAACCGAGCAAGCGATTCAAGGTGTTGTCCTCTGATTCTGAACTCATTTTCCATTGCTCCTTTCAAAAATCTTGCATCGTGCAGCTTGTTGTCCCTGACCTTCATTCCGTTGGGACAGGTGTAGGTCATCGTTTTGTGATGCTCCTCCCACCGGACATCGTAGCCGCGCTCTCTTAATTTATCAATGAACTCCTGTTTGCTTCCGCAGGTTTTCATCAGATCGGTTATCACAAGCAGCAGTTCAAATTTCCAGCTCTCGCCTTTTTCCTGCGCCCGGTATTCACGCTGCCCGAGGTTCATACTCGGTTTGGTCGGGTCGTAAGGTTTCAGCACCGACAGCCCGTGAGCAAGACATATCTCATCGTTGAGCTGACGCATATCTGAGAGGGTGTACTTGTTTGTGTGGAGTTTCTTTCCGTCCACAAAGCTCGTCGCGTTGATGACAAAATGATTGTGCAGTTGGTTATTGTCGAGGTGGGTGGCTACAACTACCTCGTGCTTCGGGAAGAACTCACGGACGAACTGCATCCCGATCTCGTGAGCCTGTTCGGGGGTGAGCTTGTCCTTCGGGCTGAATGACTGGACGTACTGATAGAACAGCACGTTCTCTTTCCCCTCTGCGATGTGCTTTTCCTGCTCGGCCTTGTAGAGCACCTGCGTTGCAAGAAAGGATTTCAGAGCCATTTCCGGCACGCAGTTATGTCCGCTGACGAGCTGAACGCTCTCGTTGAGGTTGGTCTTGTCGGGACGCATACAGTATTTCAGCAGCCCTTTCAGTGCCGAGGGTGTCTGCTTGCTTTCGGGGATATTCTGAATGACAGCCATCAGTCCTCACCTGCTTTCCTGATCTCATCGAGCAGACGCTCGTACAGCTTTCTCAGCTCTGACAAGTCAACGACTCTGATTTCTCCCCGATGAGCAAGACGGGTCAGCTGATTAAGGTTGTTCCCCTGGTAGTGAAGTTCCTTGTTCAGCTCGCGGAGGGCATCGTTGGAAACGATCTTTCCCTCAGTACACATTTTGAAAATGAAGTCTCTCCATGTGACTCCTGCCGCCTCAATTCGTTTCCACATCAGGGTATGATACTCCTCCGGCGTGAGCCGAATGGTCACTCGTTTGGTTTGGTTTCTCGGCATAGTTCTCTCCTTTCTCTCCCCCCGCCAATGAAAAGGGGTGCGGGTCTCCCGCATAGGCGCAGGGTGCCGCAGCCGCCCAAAGCGGCAGTGGTCGCCCAAGCGCTATGCTTGCCCTGGAGTCCCAGACTATTATTCAGACTAAAAGTACGGCGCTGTTACTCTCCCTTTGCTGATAAGATAATGGCGAAGAAAAGAAATGTCACGCACAGTTCAGTCTTGCTTTTAACAGAAATGCTTTTATGAATCTGACATTTGCATCCACACGATTCTTGCCGCTGAGAGCAAAAACATTTTTATCATCAGCAATTCTTTCATCGGCACTATCTGCTTCTTCACTGAGCTTCACATCGATATATTTCTTTCTCTCTTTTTCTTCCTGCTGTTTGCAGAACTCTTCAAACGGAGTGACATTTATTCCGCTTGCAGAAAGATTTTGCTCCATTATCTTTGCAAGAAAACTCATCGGATCTTTTGCATCGATCTTCACCTCTTGTGACAGTAGTGACGGTTGTGACAGTACATCCGACAGGGGAAGACTACCGTCATTTGAATCCTGACTGTCATTTGCATCTGTGACAGTTGAAGAGTGCTTTTCTCCCATATCTGTTTCAACTGTCATACCGTCACTGCTGTCATCATGATTTTCATATGCGAAGAGTGAAACCGGTTTGTAGTACGGTGGAGCATTCTCTTCTGTGATAGGTGTGAATGTCAGCAGACGCTCTTTCCCTGTGCGCTTGCTTCCGTCAAAGAGTATCCCGAAGTTTTCAAGCTGCTGATGATAAGCTGTAAGCTCTTTTTTGATCTTCAGCGGATTGAAATCAAACATCACTTCGATCTGACATTTCTTTATCTCTTCGACAAGTCCTGTCGCAGTTATCTGAAACGGCTGAGGCTCTTCCTGATATGCCCAGACACAAATGTGAAGAAAGAATGCGATCAGCGACACATAAGAGTTTATCTTATCCCTTTTGTATTTTTCTCCTTCGATGAATACCCACTCACCGTTTTGCTGAAGTTCGATCTTGAATTGTCGATCACTGACATCTCTTCCGCCGACACTGAGCTTTGCCTGAGGTTTGTCTCTGTCGGGGCGGTCAAGAAACCAATAGGTATCTAGTGAAGCTGTGATACCGTTTGTTCCGGATGCAGCCTCGAACGGATCCTTGCCTTTCAGTTTGTTCTTGTGGTGGATAAGCATGACAGACAGCTTTTTGTCGAGCGCAAATCTTTGCAGAGCCATAAGCTCTGTATAGTCCTGAGCATAAAGATTGCCGCCCTGTTTGTTTGTATTATCCCGGACGTGCTGCAAGGTGTCTATGATGATCAGAACAGTATCGGGATACTCCGTGATGAACGACTCCATCTGCTCGATAAGGCCGCTGTGAAGCGTCTCTGACATTATCGACAGGCGCAGCATATTGCTCACGTTATCATTCATGTTTTTCAGACGCATCTGCAATCTTTCAAGATCATCTTCGAGCGCAAGATAGAGTACATGACCCTGCTTAGTCGGATAGCTCCACAGCTTTTCTCCTTCTGCAACTGCGACAGCTGTCTGGAGAGAAAGAAATGATTTGCCGACCTTGGGCGAACCGACTAGCATTGCAAGACCTACGGGCAGAAGCCCTTCGATGACAAACTCCTTCGGCGGAAGCTGCATCTCGAGCAGTTCTTCGCCGCCGACAGTTTTAAGCGGCTTAACGATCTGGTTTTCCATTTGATTTCCCCTTTCATTTATAATTGAAATAAAAAAAGCCGGGATCATACGCACAGAGTTATCCTCTGTGTTCGTAATGATCCCGACCCATTATTCCCGAATTCACCGCCGGGTGGATGGTTAGACTACGGTTGTTTGGTTTTAAGTATCATTATTCTTGTCAGCCGTTTCAAGAGCTTCTATCATTTTATCAAAGTCACTTTGATATAGTCTGTCTTGAATGACTCTGTATTTTTCAAATTCGCTTTCTGCAAAAGCCTTTGCTATCGCTGCTGTAACTTTGCCTTTGTCCTGAAGAATATCCGCATCATTGAATTTAAGAAACGCATCAAGTTTTTCAGCCCAGTCTGCCATAGTCATCGGAATATGACGGCGAGCCTGCCTTGCAGCATAGTCAAGGTACATACTTACTATTTCGTTCAGCTCGGTGATTTCATCTTTTTTCAAATAGTTTTTTGCGATGGACACATCAGTCTTTACGATCTTACCGTCGGGGGCATTTTTCCAGCTTCTAAGACCCATATGTTCTTTGGTGTGATCCGCACGGTCAACTATCATTTCAGCGGCAGTTTTACCGTGAACAGCAAAATGCATTTTGTTTTGTACCGCTGCAAAGAAGTCCTGTGTTATTTTACTGTTCTTATCGTAATCAACAGCGGTTGAGTAAATATCAGTTATTTTCTGATAGAAACGACGTTCACTTGCTCTGATCTCCTGGATCTCCGCAAGTAAATGTTCAAAATAATCTTCTCCGAATATCTGTCCGTTCTCGAGCCTGTTTTTATCAAGAACATATCCTCGCTTGGCAAATGTATCAAGAACCTTTGTCGCCCACTGTCTGAAAGCAGTTGCCTTTTCGCTATTAACACGATAGCCTACGGCCATTATTGCAGAAAGATTATAGAACTTATATTGATAAGTTTTTCCGTCATCGGCAGTATGTGCAAATTTTGCACATACTGAAATTTCAACAAGCTCTCGTTCAGTAAAAATGTTTTTAAGATGCTTTGTTATAACAGATCTGTCAACATCAAACAGCTCTCCTATTGCTTTCTGTGTGAGCCAGACATCGTTGTCCTGTACTCTGACCTCTATCCCATCCTCATCAGCATCACGCGTAAAAACCAAGAAATCAACAGTAGAGTTCCTTATCTGGATTTTATTATTATCATTCATATTACTCACCAACGTTTCTTTTGGATAAGTGTATTATATCATAATCACCACTAAAAATCAACCGGATACTACGCGCTGTGAAGCACCTTGATATACAACCCGAACAACTTATGGCACCTCGGGCACTCTATAACATAGTCTGCCGGCTCGCCGCTGAGCTTGGTAACAACGCTGTTGTTTTTGAGCTTGACATCCGCAACATCCGCACAGCGTGCCTGGCAATGCGGGCATCTTAGCTTCGGCATTTTCTTTCTGTTGTCTGTCACTTCGCTCTCCTTTCGCTCTACGGCAGGTCTTTTATCACCTTTACCGCAACGCCCTGCACCACGATCTCGTCGGGGCAGATGTCCTTCATACTGCTGTTCTCTGGGTGAAGTACGGGACGCTTTTTCTTTTTGTCGTACACAAGTCTTTTCAAAGTGCTTCCGTTGTTCTCGTCGAGGGCTGCTATGATCTGACCGTATTCGGCATGATCTGTCTGCTCGATGACAACGAGATCACCGTCGCTGATGCCTGCCTCGATCATCGAATCGCCTGATGCACGAAGGATAAAATATCTTCCGCTGCCGAGCCACTCAGAGGGTATCGACACAAACTCTCCGCCGATCTGTTCCTCAACTGTCGGTGTTCCGCAGGGTATCGTCCCGACAACCTGTACACGTCTGACTGTGTAGCTGGTCAGCTTCTCGATGTATGGTGTGATGATCGTTTTGCCGTTATACCTGACTACGCCTTCCATGTCGAGCTCCTGCAGGTAACGCATCGCTGACTGGCGTGAAAAGCCCAGTTCCGCCTCGATCTCACGCAGTGAGGGCGTGTGTCGGTTCTCACGATAATAGTTGTCAACGTACTCGATCATGGCATACGCTGCCTGGCGTTTTCTTTCGTTCATTCTGCACCTCCGGAGTTATTTGGCTGGTCTTTGAGAGTATTATATCATCAACTGTGACAGTTGTCAATGCGATTCTTTGGACAGTTGCAATTTCGTATGATTGCACAACGAAACGCGCTGTAATTAGAACAGATGTTCGATAGTGAGCTGCGCCAACAAGTGGAAATGACCTGCCGGCGCGATTTTTGAGCTTTATGCAATTTGACGTGAAACGGTGCTCATTATGGTGTATCGGATAAACGGAACAGGCTGCTACCAAGTTAGGGCAGTAGCATGGGTATATTTTCGGTGTTATTAATCTGAAGTGAGATAATAGTATATGTCTTTTTTCTTTCAATTGTCTAGACAAAGACTAGCTTTTAATGTTGTACAAACCACATAGAGCTTGTTTGTACAATCAGTCGAAAAGCATCGCAAAACCGCCGCTTTCCTTGACTTTCCGAGTAAAATGTGCTATACTGAATTTAATAATAAGCAAACCTGCCGAAAGGCAGCGACGCAAAGCCAAGGGTCTAAGCCGCAAGGTATGACAGCCGGTTGCCGTGAACGTTAGTTCATGTTGATAGGTGGAATCAGGCAATGCGTCGTATGATGCGTTGTCTTTTTTGTTTTATAACTGATAGGAGCGTGATTTTATGAGTATTAAGAAAAGATTGATCTCAGGACTGACTTGCGTTGCTATGATAGCAGCGGCCATGGCCGTTCCGGTCAGTGAAAAAAGCGTGCTTGCTAAGTTTGATTTAACCGCCAGCGCTGAGACTTATGGTGATTATGAGTACATCGTTCTTGATGACGAAACAATTCTGATAGCAAAGTATAAAGGAAATGATACAGAGCTTATTATTCCTTCATTTATAAACGGAATGCGGGTATCAAAAATAGGCACTAGAGCGTTTGAAGGATGTGAAAGCATTACATCCATAACGATTTCAAATAGTATTACTAGCGTTGATGAAAGAGCTTTTTCATCTTGCGGAAACCTTACAAGCATAACTATTCCTGATAGCGTAATAAGCATAGGTAAAGCGGCATTTTATGATTGCACGCACCTTACAGAGGTCACTATTGGGGACGGCGTTACTATCATTTGTGATGGAGCATTTTCTCGCTGCTTAAACCTTGTGAACATAACAATACCTGAAAGTGTTACAAGCATTGGTGAAAGGATTTTTTCAGGATGCACAAGCTTTAAAAGCATAAACGTCAGCGATAATAATCAAGTATACTCTTCTATGGATGGAATACTATATAACAAGGACGGAACGATGCTTGTAACCTGTCCCGAAGGTAAAACTGGTAATGTAGTTATTCCAAACAGCGTTACAGCTATTGGCGATCAAGCATTCTCTAACTGCTCAAACCTTGTGAGCATAACAATACCTGAAAGTGTTACAAGCATTGGTGAAAGCGCATGTTATCATTGTAAAAGCCTTAAAAGTATAACTATACCAAATAGTGTTACAACCATTAGTGATTGTTCCTTTCGGGGCTGCTCAAACCTTATGAGTGTTACAATATCGGATAGAGTTACAAGCATTGGTAATGGTGTCTTTTGGGATTGCAAAAGCCTCATGAACGTAACGATACCAGATGGTGTTACAAGTATTGGTGTTATAGCATTTTGTGGCTGTTTAAACCTTACAAGCATAACTATACCTAATAGTGTTACAAGTATTGATAAGGACGCATTTTATGATTGCATAAATCTTTCAATTATAAAAATGCCCAAATATATCACAAACATCGGTGAAAAAGCCTTTGGGTATTATTCTGATGAAGATGACTTGAAACAAAAAAAGATCATGGATTTTACTATCTATGGTTACAAAGGATCAGCGGCAGAAACATATGCTAACGAATACGGATTTGCTTTTATTGATCTTTCCGGAGATGTTCCTCATACTCACAGCTATACATCCAGGGTCACTAAAGCAGCAACTTGCACTACGGACGGTGTAATGACCTACACCTGCTCCTGCGGTGAAACATACACCGAACCGATAATAGCATCGGGTCACAAATATGTCGACACAGTGGTTGATCCGACCTGTACTGAAAGCGGCTATACTCTCCACAAGTGTTCCGCCTGCGGCGACTCCTACAAGGATACTTACACGCTGCCTGCAGATCACAACTATATTTCCAAGGTCACCAAAGCGGCGACCTGCACCACAAGCGGCGTGAGAACATATCTTTGCACAGAGTGCGGCGACACCTACACTGAGACTATCACCGCCACCGGCCACCAATATGAAGTAAGGGTCGTTGCTCCTACCACCGAATCACAAGGCTACACCGAGCATACCTGCTCAGTCTGCGGTGACAGCTATCGTGATAATTACACTGACAAGCTGCCCTACACAGATATCACCACGTGCACCGCCACGCTTTCGGCGTCAAGTTATACCTATGACGGCACAGCAAAGAAGCCGACTGTCACAGTAAAGAACGGCTCCACAACGTTAAAGAGCGGCACCGACTATACCGTTGCCTACAAAAACAACACCAATGCCGGAACTGCAACTGTAACGATCACCGGCAAGGGCAGCTATACTGGGACAGCGAGCAAGACATTTACGATCAAGAAAGCCAGCATAGCTAATTTCACAGCCACGCTTTCTGCTAGCACCTATACTTACAACGGTTCAGCTAAGAAGCCGACAGTCACAGTTAAGAATGGCTCAAAAACACTGACAAGCTCTGATTACACTGTGGCTTACAAGAACAATACCGCTGTCGGAACAGCGACTGTCACCGTGACCGGCAAGGGCAATTACAGCGGAACACTTTCTAAGACGTTCACGATCAATCTTGCAAACGTCACCGGCTTCAAGAACGTGGCAGTTTCTGCGAACGCTATCAAGTTCACTTGGAACAAGGTCTCGGGCGCTGACGGCTATGTGGTTTATCTCTACAACAAGAGCGCCAAGCAGTGGCAGAGATACGCAAAGACCACCGGCGGAAACAACGTTCAGCTGGTCAACAAGCTGAACCCCGGCGAGGCCTATGCGCTGACCGCAAGGGCTTACAAGACCGTAGGCGGTAAGGAAGTCCTCTCGCCCAGTTTCACAAACTTCAAGACCTCAACTAACCCTGCAAAGGTCAGCTTCTCGGTTTCCTCAAAGACTAAAGGTTCGGCGACATACAGCTGGAAGAAGGTCACGGGTGCTACCAGCTATGCTCTCTACTACAAGGCTTCTTTAAGCGCATCCTGGACCAAGGTAGCGACAGTAAGCAACAGCACAACAAGCTACACAAAGACAGGACTAAAATCCGGCACAGGGTATTTCACCGTAAGAGCGTTCAGGACTTATGAGGGTACTTCCTATGGTTCGGCGTTTGATACTAAGACGGTGAGTGTGAAGTAATAAGTGAACTCATAAAAGACAGTGCTAAGATAACATGTTAAAAATAAATACTAAACAAAGTGAATCCCGCAGGTCGTAATGATCTGCGGGAGTTTTCATTTATTGCAGAGACATTCCCATTCATACTTCCTGATCCGGATACTCTGACTCAGTCGAGCTAGTGATACCGGCTCGATCGACAGCGCACACCAGAGCATAAATGCCTGGCAGTTCAAAAGAACTGTCAGGCATTTTTTGTTTTTGAATGTTTTAGCGTACTAACTGTTGACCCCTGTAAAATTACAGGGGTGTAGTAGTAAGTGGGATATTTACAAAGACGAACCCATTGTTTTAGACCCCTGTAAAATTACAGGGATGTAGTAGTAGTTAGCGTGATTGGTTGGATTGGGTGTTGTTTTAGACCCATGTAAAATTACAGGGATGTAGTAGAAGCAACTCGGCCGTCATGGATATTTACAGGTTTTAGACCCCTGTAAAATTACAGGGATGTAGTAGGCCAAAGTACACAAACAAAGTTGCAATACCTTGTGCAAGATGAACATATTCACCTTATACTATAATTATATCATGTCTGATCTTCCTTGTCAAGTATCCGGATCGATTCGGCGGTGTTTTTATTGTAGTTGTTCCTGTCGAAGAGTTCGCAGATCGAAAGATTCTTATATCTCGGAAGGTTATAGCCAAACGGTGTATTGAGCGCTTTAACAAGGTCCTTGCAATATGTATGATGCTTATCTATCAGCTGCTTATACTCTTTTTCATGTGGATCCTCATCATTGAACTTTGATCGTAATGATCGCTGCATGATATAATGATAAAGCTCAAACCATGAATCGAACTTTCCAATATCAGCGGAATAATTATGTATTTCTCTTATCACTTCAAAATGAGCAACACTATTTCTATATTCTACTCTCAATTTTACTTTCAGATCATCAGAACAATGGGATATATTCTGCTTAAGATATTTTCCGGCTCTTTTGTTGCATCCCTGGGCATCGCTATTGTTATATTTCTTCTCAATAAACTCTTCGGTCAGTTCGTTGTAATTGTTCTCATTAAGCTTATCCTTTCCGCAAAGGATACGGTCGCGCTCAAGACAATGGAATGCAATAACATACCGGGAATTAACATATATCATGTTCTTGACGATCTGATAAAGCACCATAAGATACAAGCTGATCATAGCCTGGTATTTTGACTTATCCTGCTTTTCTTTCGGAGTAGATTCGTTAGAGTTTTTTACTTCTATAAATGTGTTAAAATCCATCTGCCCGATCAGATCTGCCAATTTATTTATCTTTACATTCCGATCAGCAATTGCGCTATCAAGTTTGCAGGATTCATAATAACGGTCGATCTGGGTGTCCGGGAGCGACTTCAGAACAAAGCTTATCAGCTTTTTATTCTTTTTCAGCTTTCTCAGCCCATCAGCGCTGCTGTACTTGACCAGGTATTTGAACCTTGACGATTTGATAACACTGTTAGCGATGAAATTTCTGAAATCGTGTTTGTCCTTTGACTCCTTGATGTGACCATTTTCATCAATAAGGAAAGCATTATTGTCAAGATAATCATTGATATATTCTTCGCTTTGATCCATTCCAAGAATTACAAGTGCATCTCTGAAAAGCTGTCTTTTCGATTTTTCATCTGCACTTGACATCCTTGCAAAGCTATTGATAATTTTCAGATCCGAGCAGATCTTTTTGCTGTTTCTGAACATTTCATATTCAGATTCAAAGCCGCAGTCAAGTCCAAGCTCTTTGAGGACATCTATAAACGATGCTATGTTATCAAACTTGCTCACAAGAGTAGTCAGCAGATTGTTGATCTCCTTGCCGTCCAGCAAAAGTGTCATCATATAGATCAGCTTGCAAAACAGATTAACGTCCTTGCCTTGCATCTTGTCAGAAACGTCCCAATTCTTTTTCGCAAAATCTCTGTTTGTTTCCTTATCTAACTCTCTGATCTTATCGCCGCTTATCGATTCTTCCAGTTCGTTACCTAATGCTTTTTCAAGAACACTGAATGTATACACTGCTTCTTCAGCGTAGATCTTATCCTTTTCGTCATCATTCCGTGATGCTCTTAGCTTATCTACAAGATCGTTTATCCGTTGTGTGTCATGACTCACATATCTGTTATAGATAAGAAAATCAATGACCTTATAAAGCTTTTGTCTTACACTGTTATAGTCATCGCTTCTATACTCTTTTAGCGCTGTTTCATCAAGCATTTTTTCACGAAGCTTCTTTATCGAGAAGCCCAGATACTTATGATCCTTGCTAACAATAAAATCGTAGTATTCCCCAGCCAGGGTTTTAGGATCAATCTTCCCGTAAAGCATTTCAAGCAGGGTTTCAAGGATCTGGAGATTTACACGGTTTGTAAATCCAAAATCCTTGTTGACTTTTGACAATCCCTCTTCATATAGCCGGTTAAGAGTTTCTTTATATTCCTTGGGAAGCTTTTTTTCAAGACAATATGCCCATTCCGGACCTTGATGATCACTGGTGTATTTATCGCCATGAAAATAGCTCTGTCTGAGACTTCCCATCAAGGCATAGATATGGTATATCTCTTTTTCGTCTTTTTGTTTTTCATTCCTGATGAAGGCTGAACCAAAATAGCCAAGCCTGCCGCTTTTGATTATTCCAGTTAATTCTTCATTCTGTTTTTTAAGCCTTGTCTGTAGTTTAATACCATGCATTTCCTTATAATTCTTAAATTGCTTATAACTGTTACGTACAGACAAATATCCCAACAGATCGTCTTCTATATGCTCCTTATTGATATTTCTATGTTCCTTATTGACATTATGAAGCACATAAACTATATCAACTATATACTGTATCATGATCTTCTCGATATCAAGGATGTTATAGGCAAGCTGAACGTGGATATTATCATCAAAATTCTTGCCGAACACTCTTTTTTCAAGTCTTTTTCTAATACCGATCTGATCTTCCTTGAAGTTCGACTTGCTCTTTTTTAAATGCCTGGGGTCCGAAGGCCTGGCTGTTATGTTTCGGGGTATGTTATGAAGCGTGAACACATAAGAGCTGCTTTTGCTTAACTCAAAAGAGCTGCTGCCTTCTTTGATCTTTTCGACTCCGTCTTTTATTAAGCGCAGCTCGGGAACAGCTTCATTACCACGGCCAAAAGATGTGAGCACAAGATCTTCCCCGAGAACAAAGCTTGATTTAAGACCCACTGCCTTGGCAGCAGATTTAAGCTTGACAGTTTTATCAGGTGCCGGCTCCGGCGCTTTGACAGCAGTTTTTTCCGGCTTCACATTATTGCTGACTTTGGAGTATTTCTCCTTTCTCTTCTGTTCGTAAAGTTCTCGTATCTCTCTTGCTTTCATTTTCTTTTTTGCCATGATAAGCACCCCCTTTGCTGTTATTATATCATTGTTTCTGACATTTTTCAATACTGATATACAAAAAAGCCCGGCAGTTCACAGAACTGTCGGGCTTTATGTTTTTCTGTTAAATTACAGGGGTGTAGTAGAGATTCACTGATGAAACAATCTGTAACGAAGTTTTAGACCCCTGTTAAATCACAGGGGTGTAGTAGTTGCCTTCGCGGTTGGTATTGCGGCAGTAAGATTTAGACCCCTGTTAAATTACAGGGGTGTAGTAGAAGGCCGGAGTTGAGTATTATTTGGCTAGAGTTTTAGACCCCTGTTAAATTACAGGGGTGTAGTAGGCCAAAGTATACAAACAAAGCTGTGATACTTTGTACAAGATAAACAGTTTTATCTTGTAGTTATATTATATCATTTTTCTGTATCTTTGTCAAGACATTGATCACGGCTGTATTTTTCAGCAGCGTCTTTGTAAAACTCATAAAGCTCATCTCTGATACTCTCCGGAGAGATGACCACAGCGTTTTTTCCGAACTGCCTGATATAATTCAGCATTTCCTGTTTGGTGACATCATAGAACGTGCAGATATGGTCGTTGTCTTCATTGACCCTGAAGCGTGGCCTGTTGTGAACTATCCTTCGGAGCAGCCCAAGGCCGACATCGGTAAATTCGACTTGTATGTCCGGCAGTGCTTCGTTATTTACATAAGGAATATCGGTGTTTTTCAGTTTTTCAAGGAGCGCTTCTTGTAGTTCTTCGATTTTATCGGAGTTTCCCACGCTGTAATTGCTGTAACAAATCTCGTCTATGTTTGTCAGCTGTATGCTTGAAGACCTAAAGGGATCATCGCTCCCCTCCACTTTACTGACACCTGCGATATAATAATGGTTCTGGTTTTTGTCTGTTGACATTTTAATCGGAAACATAATGATCGATTTGCCTTTGATCTGTATTTCTATCTGATATTTTATCGGATCTTTATGATCGATGCATTCTTTTGCCATATCAAAAGCATCTTTATATATGTATCTCTCTCGCTCATATTTAGGGAGAAGAGCATATTCTTCGAGCACCGCCCTGAAATAAACCGCAGCGTTAGGTTCTTCATAAACCGAGCTTTCCATTGACTTCCTCAAAAGTTTAACGGTATCTTTAAGCATTCTGTTCCCTCTGACCTTCGCTTCTTTTTGAAGATATTTTTTCTTAATTATACGCAATAAATAACTTTGAATCGTGTTCTCGTTTTGTATATCTACTTTATTTCCCAAGCTTATATAAACTGAGCTGAATGCCGACTCATGAAAATTGATAAAAATCCTATTTATAAACTGAGTCATATTCTTGACGTCTTTGCCCGGCCACTTGTATATGTATTCTTCCATATCAGACCTGAGCACATCATATGCATAGTCACTCAGTTTCCAGTATACTTTTTTGGCGCCATAGTTTTTATCTTTAAAATCAAAACCCATTTCAGCCCCTCCTTATAAGCTTGATATAACGATTATATCATATGATCTGTAAAAATACAAGCAAAACAAAGAACTGAAAAAAGCAAGCAACTAATTTGTTAAAAATAACTATATTCCTATTTTAGGAATATATTCTATCAGATATCATTCGGTTTTTAGAGGATATTTGAAATATTTAGGAATAGTATTTAAAGGTATATAATCCAAGAAAGTTCCTAAGTTCCTTGACACAGAGTATGGGACGTGTTATACTAGTAACAGAAGAACAAAGGCCAACAATGACTATCAAGGAGGAATTATAATGAAAGACAACAAGAACGAAATCATCAGCATCAGAGATCTCCTTAAAAACGCATCTGACAGTATAAACGAAGCTCGTCAGATTATCGGAAAAGGAGAAATGATTGAACTCGAAAAAAGCATTTCCGAAAAAACAATGCTTTTTCTGGGAATCTTGGCTTCCGGAGGACTTGATACCTTGGCGATCTACAGCGGCGGTGTCGTAGGGTTTTCCGCACCAGGGATCACTTCCGGTTTAAAAGCCATAGGCAAGTTTGCATTCGGCGGAATGAGAACAGGGTTATGCATGACAATTGCATTTCCGGTAGCAGCATGCTTAGGAGTAGCAGCTATAGCCGCTCACCTGAACAGAAAACAGATAAATCAGGAAACGAAGCGCATATACACTGAGATCGACACCACAATACTTCAGATAAACGCCGCATTGTCATGCAATACTTACGATGACAATACTGCTATCCATCTCAACGAGCTAAGAGAAGAACTGGCGAAGATCCGAACAAGCATTGAATGCTTGTTCCCTGAAAAAGGAGACGAACCTCAAAGCCCTGCTACAGCTTGACGTTCTCTCAAGAAACACATAAGTCGAAGAGATTCGGATCAAAAAAGGAGGATTTTGATGAAAACCGAAAAAATAAAGAAATGGTTCAAGGACCACAAAAAGCAAATAATAATCATCGGCAGCATCGTTATAGGGACAGTAGTAGCTATTGTTCTTGTAAACAAATGCGGTGATACATCAGCCTTGGCCGAAGACGATCTTCAATTTCCGGATCCACCTGATGATCCCGAGGAGCCATCCATTGATACTATCGAAGAGCCACATATAACTATACCAGACGATTTTTATGATAATTTATCAGGCAATCGCTTGACGGCAACGGAATTAGGCGAGAAACTATGGTACTCTGCTCAAACGATCAACAAAAGGATCGTTGAGACCGGCCTGGCATACAGAAACGCTTTAGGCGAATATGAGTTCACCGAACTCGGTGAAGGACTAGGAGTAAAGACATATAAAGAAACTCGCTACGGATGGCCATTCACGAATATTGAGTGGGATGAAAGAATACTTGAATTAATCTTCACGCCAGAAGAATTGGAATCAAGAAAAGCACTAATTGCAAAGTACAAGCGTACTGCATAAAGAAAGCCTACTCAAAAACCCAGATCAATCTCATAACATAAAAACGAGCAAAAAGATGACTGTTGCATACATGCATGCAACAGTCATCTTTTTTGTAATTAGAAAAATCAGACCGCCCATTCAGCTGGCCTGATCGTATTGTTTAGGTTTTATCTTACTTTTTCTTCTTGGTTGCCATAACAGCTGCGGCTGCAAGTGCGCTCATGCCTGCGACTGCTGTGCCGGTCGAAGGATTTGAGGTCTAAGCAGTTGTCGCAGCCTTTGAGGAACTGTCAGTCTTCTTTTCTTCTGCCTTTGAGCTGTCGTCCTTCTTGGAAGAATCGTCAGGTGACGAGCTGTCATCGGGAGCTGCGATCGTAAACGGCTCGCTTCTGTTCTCGCCGATATAAGTCTCGCTGTCCTCGTTTGCAGTAACTGCCGCTATATATGTGCCCGGCTCTGTCGGGAACTCGGTGCTGTTGTGGTTCTCGTCACCGATGACCTTGTACCATACCTTGTAAGTTCCTGCGTCCTTAGCTGTGGGAACCCCATCTGTATAAGCGTTGTCATCAAGATAGTCTCCGTCGCCGTCAAGAACATATACCATTGTGCCGCCCTTGGTTAAGCAGATCCTGAAAATCGCCTGTATAGGTAAGCTCCTTTGCTGTGGGAGCATTGGTAACTGTCGGGTCAGCCTTGTTAACGGTCAGCTTCACCTTCCACTCCACTGCATCATAAACCTGTGCACAAGCGTTCAACATTCAAAAAGGCTCCAAAAGTGCATAGATAAGTCTTCGAAATGCTCTCCAAAAATGCACAACAGGGTCGCCGTTTCCGACCGCGCTGTTGTTTCTCTATATTTCCTTATCATTTCACAATTTCCTTATCATTTCACAGTATAGTATTTCTGATTTCTGCTGTTAGGCTTATCGGGTAAAGTCATAGTGAGCTGACCCCTTTCAAGCAAAGGTTTAAGATAATTCATATTGTATTTTTTTCTTCCCGATATGTGGCAGAACTCCTGCATTTCTACCCTTGAGCGAGGCGTCTCACAGTATTTCAGCAATTCTTGAGCACTGACTTGTTCCTTAACTTGTTCCTCGGAACATGTCACAAGAGCCTCATCAAGTGCAAGCTTTATCGTTTCGAGCATAAACTCAATAAACACAGTTGAATTCGCCGCGTTATTACTGGTATTGATCGCATTATAATATCATCCATTCCTTGTTTATGATCCTGCCGTTCTGCGTAAGCACCGAATTAAGTTCGCTCTTGACAAGCCAGTGGTTTACGGCGTTATCTTAGCTTTCTTCAAATTCTAAGAGTTAAAAAAGTGCTTGATTTTTACTGTATAATATGCTACACTATATAAAAAGAACAATACCTGTGCTGATTGAACGGAGGTGTCGGTATGACTTACAACATTCCCGACAGAGTATATAAAGATCTCATCAGATTTGCCGATGCCGACAAAATCGTAAAGATCATTCTTTTCGGTTCCCGCGCCAAAGGAACACACACAGACCGAAGCGACATTGACATCGCGGTAAGTGGCGGAGACTTTGATTCTTTTTATTGTGACATCAAGGAAAAGACCCATTCGCTTCTTTCTTTTGATATTATAGACCTTGATAAGAACATTTCCGAAGAACTGAAAAAAGAGATTGACAGGGACGGTGTTATAATTTATGAAAAAACTTGATAATTTTTCCAACTGCCTTAAAATATTAAAGACCGCCGATTTTGAAATGGCAAACAATAACGATATTTACAGAACAGGCGTTATCGGACAGTTCAACATAACATTTGAGCTTGCGTGGAAGGCTCTTCAGGCTGTACTTAGAGCTCACGGAGCAGAAGGCTCGGAAACAGGCTCTCCGAGAGAAATACTCCAGCTCGGATACAAGGTCGGATTTATTAATGATGAGTCCGTATGGATCACTATGCTGAAAAAGCGAAACACAACTATTCACATATATGATGAAGAAGAGATCGACGAGATGCTCCTGCTTATCCGTGACAGTTTCATCCCTGCATTTGCTGTGCTTGAAGAAACACTAAAGGAAAAGATGAAAGGCATTGACGATCAGGAATAAAAGTAACAGAGCGCTGTCCGATACGGGCAACGCTCATTTTTTACTTTAGTCTGTTATATATCAGACTAATGCTGGTTCAATTATTCCGCCCAACGTCAACATTTCAATATGCCACTCATTCTTCTTTACAATACGCATCCCCTTGCCGCAGAGAAAGTCGATGAGCCAAGCTTTGCTCGTTACCCTTCCGTTCTGCGCAAGTGCCGAGCGCAGGATACCTTTATTGAGCCAACGGTTCACGGCATTGTCGGAGTAGCAGGTCAGCCTGCTGACGGTCACAGTGTCAAGGATATCGGGGACATTGTACCATTCATCTTCAAGTTTGAGACGGAGGGCTACGGTATCGACCTTCGTTGTGATGCAGAGCTTTGAGTTGAACTGCCCTGCCGGAGCAGCAAAGCTGTCGGGAGAACGCTCGTACTCTTTGATGAAGCTGATAGCATCTTCAAGGCGGATAGTGTAACGGCGAGTCTTGGCTCCGTTATCGGTGTGTGGTATGTAATTCTTCATCAGCCAGACGCATCTGCGTTTGCTGACGTGAAGCAAGATGCGGAGCTGCTCACTTGATATGATCGGCGGGTAGGCTTGCCGGATAGCTTCGGGATCAGTCATCGGAGCCACCTGCCTTGAAACGGCTGCCGCTGCTGTCTTCGCAATGCTCGGCAAGGTAGTCGATAAGGTCAGCCTTGCTGATGATGTACCCGCCCTGATATTTGAACGATCTTAGCTCGCCGCTTTTCAGAAGCTCGTAGATTTTATTCTTCCCCAACGGTGACCATCTGGCTGCCTTTGCCGGGGTGAGGATGTCGGGGCATTTCCTTAGCAGGTGTTCAATCTGCTGACAGTAGTATTCTGATTTGGTATCAAATTCTTCATTCATAGTCGAACATTCCTTTCGATATTCTGTCCAAAGATTTGGACATTTGTTCCGCTATGTTTCTCGCACTTTTCTCGCAAATTTCTCGCAGATTTCCAAAAAAGGCGTTAAATACCGTTAAATTTCGCCGTTTTAAGGGTTCAGAAATGACGCCCGGGGACGAAACGGGACGAAGTCCGAAGGGCTCGAAATGCGTTAGCCCATACCGGGCTCGTGAGTTCGAATCTCACCGTCTCCGCCAGCGGCAGCGGCCGCGCGCAATTCCCTCGCCAACAGCTTTGGCGAGGGTTTTTCATTTGGTTTGGATCGGGGCGGAATTTTGTTCAGAGCTTTGCATTTCTTTACCTGCTTTATAGTAGATCAACTGCAATTCCTTGCCTTACCCAAACGGTCATCATTCCAAGCTCCATTGCAGGATAAATGCCATTGTCAAGCCTGTCACCTATCATCTCCGAATTATCAAGAGTGTTTCTCCCATATTGCTTTAATCACTTCTTTATCATTCTCACACAATTTTTCCGGGAGTTCTCCTTTAGCAAAAAATTGAAGCCGTAGGACTTCCTCTTCCTGTTGTTTTAAATTTCCCTCATATGACCTGCAAACAAAGTTAATGTCCAATGCATACACTTCATCTCCATTGGGATAGGTAAAGTGACATTTTTCACCCGACTGCATATTGTAAAATTGCAAATCCTTTACACACAAGCCTGTTTCTTCCAAGCACTCACGTCTGGCAGCCTCTTCCGGTGTCTCCCCCAGTTCCATACTGCCTGCGGGTACACACCATGTACCGTCATCTGTTCGCTGCTCCAACAAAACCCGGTCTTGCTCATCAAAGATAAACACTCCACATCCCACCATTTGAAGCGGTCTGTGACCAACACCTTCTATTTTTCTAAGATCTAATATATAACCCATTCTATTCTCTCCCTTAGATTAACATTGCTTTTTTTACAGTCATTCAGCTTTCATATCAAACCCCATAGATCTCATATCTTTCCGCTGTAGTTGACTTCGGCACATAATCGCTCTTGCCAAGCACATCAGCCTGCGATAAAACAAGATAGCTGAGTAGGGGGATTGGATGTTTATTCCTGTTAGCTCGTGATTCAATAGGCATATCATAGCTGCATTGCCCGCGACATGATGCAAGCACCAGCCGCACCAGCCTGTCGAAGTTCCGGAATTCGGAGTGATGTGATCCCGCCGATGGCATAGACAGGCAGCTTTGTTTGGCTGCAAATATTGCTGAGAAAACTTGTTCCGCGCGGAGGCAGACCCTTCTTGCAATCCGTTGCGAAAATATGCCCTGCTATGACATAATCTGCACCAAGCTGTTCAGCGGTTTGCAGTTGTCCCGTACTGTGAACAGAAGTGCCGACCATTTCAAATTCGCTGCAGATCCGCTCATTTAGCCATTGCAGAGGCATATGCAAAGAGGATATACCGAGTTTACGCGCTGCCTGGGGAAAACTGTGCAGAGTCAGCGTTACGCCGCAATCCTCACAAGCCCGCAGCACCTTTTCTGCAAGTATGGTGTAGTCATCTTCTGACAGATTCTTCTCACGCAGGATCACGCGGGTAATCCCTGCCTCACGGATGCGCGGGATCTGCTCCCACAGCGTGCGCGGGCAGAGATCCCGCGCCGTCACTGCAATGATCTCAAAATTTTCAGATGTAAACATAATCATTCAGAACCGGCTGCAATCCTCGGTTTTTGATGGCGGCAATGACTTCATCGAGCGTTCGTCCGTCGCTGATCTCAAACTGCGAATCGCCTGCATCTTCCTCCTCCGTGTGGCTGCCGATGCCCGTGCTGACACCTGCGGAAATTTTAGTCGCACACATACCGATGACGTTATCACGGAATCCGGCGCGTTCACGTGTAGAAATTGTCAGACCTGCAAAAGGCATAAAAATGCGGTAAGCACACATCACCTGCAAAAGCTGACGTTCGTGAACGTCCTTCGGGTTGATCTTGTCATTATTGATGATGGGGCGCAGACGCGGACAGCTGAAGGAGATTTCCGCATGAGGATATCTGCGCTGAATCAGATATGCGTGTGTCCCGACGGCAAACGCATCTTTCCGAAAATCAGAGAGCCCCAGCAGCGCCGCAAATGCCACGCCGCGCATTCCGCCCCGTAACGCACGTTCCTGTGCGTTCAGCCGATAAGGAAACACTCTTTTATGACCGGCAAGATGAAGCTGTTCATAGCGGTCACTGTCATACGTCTCCTGAAAGACCGTGACGTAATCTGCACCGCATTCATGGAGGTATGCATACTCGTCTGTATTCATCGGATAGACCTCGATACCTACGTTCTTGAAATATTCGTGCGCGATGTTGCAGGCACGTCCGATATATTCCACATTGCTTGCCTTGCGGCTCTCACCGGTCAGGATGAGGACTTCCTCCATGCCGGTTTTTGCAATGGCTTCCATTTCACGCCGGATACCGTCTTCGTCGAGCTTGGCACGCTTGATTTTGTTCTGGCAGTTGAAGCCGCAGTAGATGCACTGATTCTCACAGTAATTCGAGATATACAGCGGCGTGAAAAGAAGGACGGAATTGCCGAAATGCTTCTGCGTTTCGATGGTAGCGCGTCTTGCCATCTGCTCCAGAAACGGTTCTGCAGCAGGGGAGAGGAGCGCACCAAAATCCTCCGGTGTAAGATACTCAGCAGCAATGGCACGTTTTACGTCGGCTGCGGTATAGCGAGTGCAGTCATATTCCTGCATCGCTTTGACAACACGCTCACCGATGTCGGAATCCTCCAGGATCTCCATGTCAGGGAGATACTGCATATGGTCGATTCGTTCCATGCTGCACCTCATTCCTGCAGGAAGCCCGTCAGCGGCGAGGATGCAGACGCGCGGTCAAGCACACGTCCCGTTCCGGCGAGATAGGCTGTCCGTCCGGCAATGATGGCGTGGCGGAACGCCTTAGCCATTTCCACGATATTACCAGCGGTAGCGATGGCAGTATTTGCCATGATCGCAGCGGCACCCATTTCCATCGCTTCACACGCCTGAGATGGTTTACCGATGCCTGCATCTACGATGATGGGCAGGTCGATCTCCTCGATCAGGATTCGGATAAACTGCTTTGTTGCGAGTCCCTGATTTGAGCCGATCGGTGCAGCAAGCGGCATGATCGCAGCAGCGCCGGCGTTGACCATATCCCGTGCGGCGTAGAGATCGGGGTACATATAGGGCATAGGGATAAAGCCTTCCTTGGCGAGCATTTCGCAGGCTCTTGCCGTCTCGTAATTATCGGGCAGCAGATACTTTGAGTCGTGGATGACCTCGATCTTGATGAACTCACCGCAGCCCGCTTCACGGGCAAGTTTTGCGATCTTGACGGCTTCCCCGGCATTTCGTGCGCCGGAGGTGTTCGGCAGCAGCGTCACGCCCGCCGGAATATGCTCCAGTATATTACCGCTGAAGCTGTTGACACGTCGCAGCGCAAGTGTAACAATTTCCGCGCCTGCGTGTTCTACGGCTGCATGGATGAGGTCCAGGTCAAATTTGCCTGAACCCAGAATGAAACGGGAGGAAAATTCGTGTCCTCCGATGACAAGTTTATCGTTCATGATGTTTTTCTTCCTTTTTGTAGAATGATTTCGACTGCCCGCACTGCCATATGGCCTGCGCAAACCATCACGCGGGAGGCAGTCAGTCCCACGCCATCCACAACGTCTGTTTTTCCATCGCCGCATAGCGTCAGCTTTTCCGTGATAAAGCGTGTGGTAATGGCGTTTGCGTTACCGAATCCCGCCATACCGCTACCGCTGATGAGATTCTTCTCCGGCATCTGTTCCAGTACGGTATTTACAAGCATGGCTTTCTGCTCCGGCGCATCAAAGGCTTCGATGATGATGTCACAGTCCGCAAACAGCTCCCGGCAGTTGTCCGCCGTGACACGAAGAGGAAGCGAGGTGATCTCACAGAACGGATTGATCTCATGCAGGATCATGGGCAGGGCTTCGGCTTTCTTCTGCCCGATGTGGTTCAGCGTGTAAAGCTGACGGTTGATGTTGGATAGCTCAACCGTATCAAAATCGGCAAGTATCAGATGCCCGACACCCGACCGTGCAAGTGCCGCCGCAATATTGGAACCAAGTCCGCCCAGCCCCGCAATACCGATGCGTGAGGATCTCATGATGCTGTAGATCGGCTTATCACTGCGGGAATCGACAGCCTGTGCAAATTCTGCTTCTGTGATCCCTTTCATATCAGCCACCTCCGACAAAGCTGACAATGTCTACCTCATCTCCATCCCTGAGGGCTGTGCTGTAGTCCGATTTCGGCAGGATCTCTCCGCCGATCATGACCGCCGTGCGTTCCGGCTTGAGCTGCATAGAGGAGAGCAGTTCCAGCACGGTCATTCCGTCTGCCGCTTTGGGTTCTCCGTTGATTGTTACCATTTGATTTCTCCTTTTCAGAAAATATACGCAAAAAAAGACAGCACGCCCGGAATCTGCACCGATGGTGGTGCACCCCGGACGGCTGTTTGCGTCTGGTATTATTATAGCACAGGTCAGGAGAATTGTCAAGCTATTGTTTTATTTAATTTCCCCCCAAACACTTCATAAAACCTCTCAAACCCTCGCCAATGCAATATGTTTTAAGCATAATAAATTGAAATTTACAAAAAACAGTGCAATGACAACTCCAATGTGATATAATGATAATAGCCACAAAACCACTATAACAAAGGAGCGCATTGCACTATGATCAATTATAGCACAACTAACAGCAATTTGAAAAGAGGTATCTGCAATTATTCAAAGAAAAATAGCAAAGGATTAAACAGACCGGAGATGAAATTCGTCTGTGATATGACTTATGGTATGCTCGCATCGGGAAGCTCCATGCTTTCCGAGATCGAAAGAAATCTCAATGAAAAAAACCGCTGATAAAAACGGTGAACCGCTTGTCGCGCAATCTTCAGGATATGTCCGATGATGAACGCAAGCGTGACAGTCAGAGAACGCTTGCCCGATATATGCAGAACGAACAGGCTGTAGGGAGAAAGAAAAGTCAGCTTGAATAAAGAGAGAAAATTCTATGAGTAGAATATGTTATATCCGTGTTTCCACGGAACATCAGGAGACAGCAAGACAGCAGGAGATCATGTGCGACTATCAGGTAGACCGCATCTTCTCCGAGAAGATTTCGGTGAGCACGCAAAATGCTTCGCAGTTTGCTAAAGACCGCCCACAGCTCAGGGCTATGCTGGACTATGTGCGTGAGGGCGTCGAGATTGCTAAGGCTCAGGGCAAGTACACAGTACGAAAGCCCATTGAAATCGACTGGACAAGGTTCTGTCAGCTTTATGGGGAATGGAAGTCCAAGAGTATCACAGGGCGTGACTTTATGCGGAGAATGGGCTTGTCGGCAAACACCTTTTATCGCCGTGTCAGGGAGTATGAAGCGGAACACGGCATTGCCGAGCCGACCTCTGCTTGAAAGCCCCCTCAAACGAACGGAAACGCCCCTCAGAGCCGTCCAAGCCTGCGGAGCGGAAAACTTAACCGCCTGAAAAGGAAAAGACCCTCAGAAACGCTTACAGAGCGTTTCCGAGAGCTTGCGGATATTCGTTCCAAAAGGGTATGTGACCATTGTGATATGTTCCACAATGCCTAATCGGATTTGTGCGGAACGGTTTATAAGTGCGCCAATAGGCTACGGTCATACGGTACACTTACTCCATTAGAATTGTTATAATACAGTGAAGCATTTTCTTTACTCCATAATTTCCCGCATCATCGCCTCGATAGGTTTTATGTCAAAAGAATATAAAGATTAAAGTTGTTTCTGCTTGCTGAATTGAGTTACTTTGTCAAATATACTCCTTATAACTCTCGCAGGGCTGCCGACTGCTATCATATTTTCGGGAATATCCTTTGTAACGACCGAGCCTGCACCGATGACTGCATTTTCTCCGATAGTAACGCCTGCAAGGACAGTTGAGTTTGAGCCTATCCATACATTTTTGCCGATGTGAATGGGCTTTGGTATCAGATCGTGACGTTCTTCGGGCAGAAGTCCGTGGTTCAGCGTGGCAAGCACCGTGTTGTGACCGATCAGCGCTCCGTCACCGATGTAAATACCGCCCTGATCCTGAAATTTACAGCCTGCATTGATGAACACGCCCCTGCCGAGATGAATGTTCTTTCCGCAGTCGGTGTAAAACGGAGGAAACAGCCCGACCTCAACAGGTTCACCAATCAGCTCCGACATCAGCGCATTGATCTCATCGGGAGTATGATAGTGATTATTGATCTCCATTGTGATACGGATAGCCTCCTGACTGAGTCTGTGCATCGTCTGATGCACACCGCTCTCCGCCGTGACCTGTTTTCCGCTGTTCATAAATTCAAGAAATTCTGCTGTTGTCATTGCTGTTTCCTCCGGATAGATCATTTCAGATACTCGTTGTAGAACGCTTCCAGCTTGTCGAATGGGATAGCGTTATTCTCTCCGCCGTCATACAGATCGGTATGAGAAGCGCCCTCGATCACAAGAAGCTGTTTATTGTCGGTGTACTTGTTTCCGTTTATCATATTCTCATACGCATCTTTTCCAAAGTAGAAGGAATGAGCCTTTTCACCGTGAACGATCAGCACAGCGGAGCGTATCTCGCTGCTGTACTGCAATATCGGCATATTGATGAACGACATACAGCCGATCACATTCCAACCGCCGTTGGAGTTGAGAGAACGAGGGTGATAACCTCTTTTAGTCTTGTAGTATGCGTGGTAGTCCTTGACAAAGTAGGGAGCGTCTTCCGGCAGAGGATCAATCACACCGCCGCCTAACTCATACTCTCCGGACTTGTAGTCTATGATGCGCTGAGCGTTAAGGGCCTGCTTCATTGCAAAGCGCTTTTCCTCGCTGTCATCGGCATCAAAGTAACCCTTTGCATTCACTCTCGTCATATCGTACATAGTCGAAGCAACAGTCGCTTTTATACGGGTGTCGAGCGCTGCGGTATTTATAGCCATTCCGCCCCAACCGCATATGCCGAGGATACCGATCCGCTCGGGATCGACATTGTCCTGCACGGAGAGGAAGTCAACGGCTGCGGAGAAATCTTCGGTGTTGATGTCGGGAGAAGCCATGTATCTCGGCTGTCCTCCGCTTTCACCCGTAAAGGACGGATCGAAGGCAATGGTCAGGAATCCACGCTCTGCAAGCGTCTGTGCGTAAAGACCGCTGCACTGTTCCTTGACTGCGCCGAAAGGACCGCACACAGCGATGGCAGGGAGTTTTCCGCCTGCGTTTTTCGGAGTGTACATATCGGCAGCGAGTGTGATGCCGTAGCGGTTGTGGAAAGTGACCTTGTTGTGGTCAACCTTGTCGGACTTGGGGAAGGTCTTGTCCCATTCCTGTGTCATGTTGAGCATTTCATCTTTCATTTCAGATACCTCCGTTTTTTCTTAATGTGTAGGCGAAATAGTCGAGGCAGTCGATGCGGTCGTTATACTTGTGAACGCTGTCAAGGAGCGTTTGACGATAGCTTTTCAGAAAAAAGTCAAGTGCCTGATATTGTCCGCTTTCGACCATTTGCAGGCATTTCGCTACGCTCTCATCGTCCAAGCCCATATCCATGAGATTTTCGGTCATGACCGCTATTTTGTCGGCTGCATTTGCCATATTCTCACCTCTGTGTTATTTGGTATCTTTAGTATAACACAGATCTTATGATATGTAAAATATCTATTTTGAATAGCTTGTCATTCTTGACGGGAATGACAAAACAGGTTATAATGATAATAGAAATATTGGAGGTGTGCTATGGAAATACGTGTCTTACGTTACTTTCTCGCCATTGCAAGAGAAGAAAACATGACAAGGGCAGCCGAGCGGCTTCATATCTCGCAGCCCTCGCTGTCTAAAGAGATAAAGAAGCTTGAGGAAGAATTGGGGCATGAACTGTTTATCCGCACGAATAAAAGTATGCTCTTAAATGATGAGGGAATGCTCCTGCGAAAGCGTGCTGAGGACATTCTCGCTATGGTGGACAAGACCGCCGAGGAGTTCAGCCAGCTTGACAACATCGTCGGCGGAGAGATGAGGCTGGGCTGTGCCGAGAGCCATCTTATCAAGTACCTTGCACGAAGTATCAAAGCATTCAAGGAACAATACCCGAATTTCATCTTCCACATTTTCAGCGGAGATACTGAGCCTGTTGCGGAACGGCTTGACCGGGGAATCCTCGACCTCGCCGTGATCGTTGAGCCGCCGAATCTGTCAAAGTATAATTATCTCTCTATTCCCGAAAGCGACAAATGGGGGCTTGTGATGCGCCGTGACAGTCCGCTTGCCGAAAAAGAGTATGTAACATTTGATGATCTTTATGGGCTGCCGCTATTCTGCTCGGAGCAGTCTATCCGTGTGGATTTTCCTCGCTGGTGCGGGGATAATATGGATAAGCTCAATATCGCAGGAACTGTCAATCTTGCCTACAACGGCTCGGTATTTGTGAAAGAAGGACTTGGATATATGCTGACCTTTGAGCACCTTGTAGACACAAGCGAAGAAAGCGGACTTTGCTTCCGACCGATCAAGCCGACACTTGAAACTAATATGTATATCATCTGGAAAAAGTATCAGGTGTTTTCGCCGATTGCGGAATTGTTTTTGAAAAGATTAAGGCAGGACTATAGTTAATTGAATAGGCACAGGAAATAAGGGCTATGCCTTCCGTACACAGGTCACGGAGGACATAGCCCTTTCCTTATGCTGTAATTATATCAGTCCTGAATCTCAAACATCATAGCCACCCCGTCCTTGAAGCCGACCTTATAGGCAGCTCTCATTTCAGCGGCGGCGGTATCGCTCACGCAGTCGAGGATTTTGTGGAACACATCAATCTGCTCCTCGCTAAGTGAATCTTCAAACAGTATGCAGAGCTTGCCCCACTCGTCAGAAAACTCAGCGGAATGTATCTCGCCCTGGCGGTAGTTGTAAAGTGCATCGATCATCGTACTATTTCCTTTCAAATACAGTATTATCGGAAAAGACTGCATTGAAATCTTCGATAATTGGTGCTTACAAACATACAGGCAGCGGTGAAAGGCGAGTATATTGTAGGTATAGACGTTTCAAGCGAACGGAGCGATGTAAATACGCTGATACCGTTTCTTGAAAAGCTTAACAGTCTTGAGTTGTTTGTGTTGAAAAACATTATCTGTGATGCGG
>CADCFQ010000004.1:90183-231821 GCA_902800795.1 uncultured Ruminococcus sp.
CGGGTTATGAGAGCGAGGAGAACTATCTTTATCTCAGATCACATAACATGACCTCATACATAAAACCCGTAAATTATGAGCAGAGCAAAAAGCGAAACTATCGTACAAAATACGGCTGACCATTTCCATTACCCCGAAAGGCTTGCACATATAATCGTCTGCCCCGAGGTCAAGTCCTTTCACTCGATCAAGTTCGGTATCTTTTGCGGAAATAATGATAACAGGGATATTTTCATATACTGTATTATTACGAAGATTTTTCAGTATCGTAAGCCCGTCATCACCGGGAAGCATTATATCCAACAGTATCAGGTCGGGTAGTCTTATTTCCAGAGCCTTGTAGAACTCCACTGAATTTTCAAAACTCACCACTTCAAAATCATTCTTCTCGAGGGCATAGCTTTCAAGCTCCCTTATGCGTTCTTCGTCTTCAACTATATATATATCAGCATTTGATCACACTCCTACAAAATAAGTATATCATGGATATGTAAATTTGAATAGTATCAGTATGTAAAGTTCAGGTAAAATAATAAAAGCAAGTTACCGTCACTGATAACTTGCTTTGTAGTGATTATTCTTCCTCGTCGCTGCACTCGTCAAGTCTGTGGAGTAGCTGAATGTATACACACTCCTCACGTTCATGTTCCTCGCCGTCCGTAGTTATCATCATTTCAAGGAAATATGCCTTAGCTTCTTCGTAGTCGGTCCAGACCTCACGTCTGCCATTGCAGACAGTAGTAATCTTGCGCGTTCTCGGCACGACAATTCAGGTGTTTTTAACATAACTGTTACCTCCAAATCAGCTATCTTTTCGATTGTTTTTTTATTAGTATGGTCAACGCTAATGCTATTGATTGTGACCAAAGATTAATAAAAGTTACAAATAATGGTCCCAAGATACCTAGTTTATCTGAATGACCGTAAACAATGAACTGAATTATGCAAAATAGCACTTGCGAAAAGATCAGATGAAGCCATTGCGTTGGAGTATATTTGATTATAAGCGACATAATTAAATACACTGCAAATGAAACAGCACAAAACTGCAATTCGGTAATTCCTTCAGTATGGCTCTCCCATAATGCCAACACTATATTGATTGAATATGATGATATGCAAGTAAGAACCTTTTTTATAGACATACATATTCCTTTCCATTAAATTATTTTACTCAATAAATAGTAGCTTTGTAGAAAATGCGGACATGCTAAACCGTTATCAAACGGTTCAAAATCAAATGTTGCATCAATTAAACTGAAAGTTACCATTTTATATCCATCTATACTTTGTGAAGATTTGAAAGAAACAGTCCCATTCTAATTTTCCTCCTCTGGTTTGATAGCTCAAACTCACTTTTCGTATTATACACTATTATTTGCAAAAAAGCAATATCACAAAAAGAATGTTATTGACAAGCCCTTATAAAATGTATATAATGATATGCTGGAAAGCGAGCACGAGCCGTACCGGCAAGCCGCAGCTTGCTATTACAGGAGGTATAAACACTGATGTCACAATATAACCAGAATTTCTATTCAAACGGGATAATGAATGAGCAGCAGCTTGATCAGATCAGCAACGCCTTATACAGCTACTGCAAAGTAATGCGTGTGCCTAAGCTGGGAGCTGCCCCAGTTGTGATCACTGTACTTGAGGGTGTGATAATAACTCTCGTCATCGCAGCTATGGGGGTGACACTCTGGAAGGCTGTGCTCATAGGCGCCATCATAGGAGGTTTGTTTGCCTTTATTTGCTGGCTCGCTTACAGATACCGGGTAGGAGCTTCAAAAAGGCTCAACTCCTTCCTCGACGCAGACGGCGGACAGAGCATGGTCATCGACTTTGCCTCGGCACAGCCCTATGCGGATGACCAGTTCAGAGTCGGCAGATATTATCTGTTTATTAGAAACGGAGCTGTGCTCAGGCGTGACAGCATTACCGATATAGTAAGGGTAGTATCTAATTACCGTATGATCCTAACAGGTGTGTATCTGAGCGTTTCTGTTAACGATGAGAACGGCAGTATGACGTGCCCTCTTTGCAGGGTCCATATGCTGAAAGCCGGTGAAGAGATCGAGGAGATCCGCAGAGCAGTGCTGCAAAACCATGAAAACATCTGAACAGATATTTATTATTTCAGTATCTTCAGATCTCCGTTTCCGATACAGGGCTACCGCTTCTGTACTCAACAGACCTAAAGCTTATTTCCAGCTCTCATTTTCTGTGATCTCACCAAGTGATCCTACGATATCCGCTCGAGCGTTCTGCTGTCATTCTATCAAAAACGGTCTGACCAATCAGCCGCACTCAAAAGCTTTAAGCACCGCTTATTCTTGATAACTATTGACAGGAGCACCGATAAATGATAGTATAAGAATATAATAATAGTATCATCTGTATCGGAGGTCTGAAATATGTTTTTCTGCGATTATCCTATCAAGAACTGCGAGCTGGGGCTGCCGCTGTTTCCGGACAATATCGGCAAGCATATCTGCCAGCCGAGAACACAGCGCAGCGGAGGGTTCCCCCTGCCGCAGGTACTCTACTGCACAAAGGGAAGCGGCGTTTTGTGCGTTGACGGAAAGAGCACCGAGATACCGCCGAACACTGCGATATTCCTGCCTGCCGAGCACCCTCACGAGTACTACCCAACGTCTGATGAATGGGATATCCACTGGGTGGTGCCCGACGGATATGAATGCAATAAGCTGCTTGATTATCTGGGCTTTAACAAGCCCATGGTTTTTGAGCTGAGGGATACCGCACTGCTTGAACATTTCTTCTCAAGGATGCACCAGTCTATCATCGGCGACAGCATAAACGGCAATATGAGAGCATCAGGGTATTTGTATAATTTTCTCATTGAGCTTTTCAACCAGAAAAACAACGAGCGTGTGGTAAGGACCTCAAACAGAGCCATCGTTGCTGCGATAGATCACATCAACAACTGCTACAAAAACAAGATAACCATGGATGACCTGTGCCGGGTGACAAACCTTTCAAAGCAGCAGCTTTGCAGGCTGTTCAAGCGTTACCTGAATTCCCGCCCTATGGAATACATAGCAAAGCGCCGCATACAGGCCGCCAAGGCCCTGCTCAAATCCGGAAATATGTCGATAGAGGACATTTCCGAAAACGTTGGTTTTTGCAGCGGCAGCTATTTCTGCAAGCTCTTTACCCGATATGAGGGCATGACGCCCACCCAGTTCAGAAGCTTGATATAGGTGTATATCCTTACCCCTTCACAATTTCAGATATAACCGTTTTTTACATTATGGTCATCACGCCTGAGTTTTTACTTTGTGAAAAGCGATGATACTATTGTTATACAGGATAATATAGTTTATTGACTTTTCTCCGATATTGTGTATAATACGAGTAAAACACCCGATAACACAAATGATAATATCTTACGGAGGGGTCACTATGAAAATTAAAAAGGCCACCGCAGCGGCAGCCGACACGAGCGATGATTCTTCAACTGCACAGACAGGCTTAACAGAAGGCCTTGTCTTCGCAGGGATAGTTCTGGCAGGCTCTGCAGTGGTCATCGCAAATGCAAAGAGGAAGAAGTAAGTACACTTACCTGTTAATCAATGCCTGCGAAAAAATCATATAAATCATTCGGGGAGGATCCTTTTTTAAAAAGGGTCCTCCCCGAATTTTTTTCTGTTCTTTTCAATTGTGTTTATTCTTCACTGTCTCCCGGATCGATCCTGATCATGCCGCTGAGCTTAGGAAGAGGCAGCCTGTACTTTTCAGCCAGCTTCGGGCCGCAGGCGGCAGAGCCCACGCCTGCCATGGCAAAATCTGCACAGATGACAGTGAAGCCGCTCTTTTCAAGCTCGAAGCTGTGGCGCTTTTCTGCCAGTTCCTCCTGTGTGTATTCCGAAGCATTGAAGGAAAAGCCCTCCGGGTTTGTAAAGGTCAGCGAGGCCGCTCCGTCAGTTACCGACATCCTGATGCAGCCGTAGTGAGAGCCGTTCTCCTGTGGACGGATGTAGTCTTCAAACATATCGGACACTTTCGCTTCAAAGTCTCCTACATAAGATGCCCGGTGCTTGTCAATGTAGCTTTCATAGGGGCCAAAGCCGAACCAGCTTACTTTTTTAAACTCCTTAGGCATAAATAACCTTAGCCCGAACCTCGGCAAAAACTCCACCTTGTTCGAGAACTCCGCCTCACACTCCACCGTGAGTCCTCCCTTTGCGTCTATGCGGTAAAGGGCTGTCATCCTTGCAAAGGGCTGGTGGATGCTCCACCCGAAGCTTTGCTCCGCTCTTATCACAGCGCAGCCATCTTCTTCGGATATCGCAGTGCGGTACACCTTGACCTCGGGTTCGTTGAGGTGAGCCGCATACCAGTCGTTTTTCATAGTGTCGTTATCCACAGGGGCACGGAAGAAGTTGTATTCTATGGGCCTTGACAAAAGCTCTCTGCCCTTTGCGGCGATGCTTACAAACTGTGCTGTGCGCCTGCTGAAGGTGTAGGTCACTCCGTTCGCCTTGATGCGGTATTCTAAAGGAGTCTCCGTAAATAAAGGAGCCTGCCCCTTGGAGTGAGCGATCCTCTTTTTTGCTCCTGACAGCTTTATCTGCTCGAAGCAGACCTCCTCGCCGTCAGCATAAACGCCATAGCCGTTTTTAGCAGTGAAAACAAACCTTATGTAAGTGTCCTGCTCAAAGCTCTGTGCGGCTTCGGGAATATCTATCTGCGTGCTGCCCATAGGCGAAACTGAGAATGAAAAACCACCCGCTGCATCTTTGCCGCCGTCATGGGTCATCTCCCACTTGCAGTCAAGATACTCACCGGCATCAATGAACCGCAGATGACTGTCTATCACGAAATCGCCCGGGGATGTCTGTCTTACTCGCAGGGGGCGGTAGACCTGTTTGACCTCAAGAAGCCCGGTGTGGGGTCTGCGGTCGGGAAAGCATAGCGCATCCATACAGAAATTGCCGTCGTGGTGGCGCTCGCCGCTGTCTCCGCCGTAGCCGTATTTAGGCTTGCCGTCCTCGGTGTATCCCAGGATAACAGCGTGGTCTGCCCACTCCCAGACAAGCCCTCCCATGAGCCTGTCGCTTTCTTCAAACAGCCGGCGGTAGTCCTCCAGGTCTCCGGGGCCGTTGCCCATAGCGTGACAGTATTCGCAAAGCACAAAGGGGCGCTTTTCATCCTCTCTTGCAAGGAATTTTCTGATATCCTCGGGAGAGGTATACATCTCGGAGACCATATCCAGCACATCGTCCGGGGTGTCGTCAAGCTTATGTGTGCTTTCGTAATGGACCGGGCGGGTGCTGTCAAGCTGCTTTATGAGCTTTGCTCCCTCACGAAAGTTTTCTCCCCAGCCCGACTCGTTTCCAAGCGACCAGATAATAACACAGGGGCGGTTTACATCCCTGCTGACCAGAAGGCGCTCACGGTCAAGGATAGCCTCTCTGAACAAGGGTTCACCGGCGATCATAGCTATGCCGTTATAGCCCCGGGACCATTTGAGGTCGTTATATACTGTCACACAGCCGTGGGTCTCAAGGTCAGCCTCGTCAATAACATAGAGCCCCATCTCATCGCAGAGCCTGTAAAACTCGGGGGCGTTCGGGTAATGCGACGTTCTCACAGAGTTGATGTTGTGACGCTTCATAAGTGTAAGGTCACTGATCATCTTCTCTCTGTCTGCGTAATATCCGCTATCGGGATAGCTGTCGTGGCGGTTGACCCCCAGAAGCTTTATATGCCTGCCGTTCAGCCTGAACACACCGTCTTTTATCTCCACAGTCCTAAAGCCCACCAGCTCGCCGATAAGCTCATTGTCGGTCTCGATCTCAAGGCGGTAAAGATAAGGGCTCTCCGCCGACCACAGTTTGGCATCCTTGATGATATGCTCAAACGGGGTATCCTCCGAGACCTCCCCCGAGAGAAGAAGCTTCCCGCCGTCGTAAAGTCGGAGCTGTGCTTTACTGCCTTTTACACTCACACAAAGCTTTCCGTCGGAGCCGGCTGTTATGCGGTAGTCCTCAAGGCGGTTTTCCGGCCGGGAAAGGACATACACATCACGGAATATCCCCGAGAGCCTGAACTTGTCCTGATCCTCGAGATAGGTGCCGTCACACCATTTCAGAACAGCGGCGGTTATGCGGTTAGTACCCTCGGAAAGCAGGGCGGTTATGTCAAATTCCGAGGTGTGGTGCGAGACCTGGGAATAGCCTGCGAGCTTTCCGTTGACATACAGATACAGACAGCTGTCAACGCCCTCAAAACAGAGTATGCGCCGCAGACCGTCAGGCGTGTAGGTGTAGTCCCTGCCATAGACCCCGACGGGGATATCATCGGGAACGAACGGCGGATCGTAGGGTATCGGGTAGTTGATATTGGTATACTGCGCCTTGTCATAGCCGTGGAGCTGCCAGTTTGAGGGCACAGGTATTTTAGGCGAATGCTCCTGTGCGATAAAGTCATCGGGCATATCTATGATACTATCGTAATAGTCGAAGTCCCACTCCCCGTTCAGCAGTTCAAAGCGCTCCGATCTCTCACGCAGCTCAAATGGGTCCTTACCCTTCGCAAAGGGTATGAAATAGGCATGATCCGGCAGCGTCCCTATGTGCAGAGCCTTCGCATCCTCGTGATAGATCATTCCGGCTTTCGGTGAGCCTTTTTCAGCAATATCTGATATCTTCATAGTTTCTCCTTTCATGCTCCGGGAGCAGCTCTTAGCCGATGAGAAACAGCCGGCTTTGCTCCCGAAAAAAGATTCTCATTTATCATATACCATATCGCCGCCTTAATCAATAGATGATTTTCTTATGTTTTAACGATATGAACATCAAATTATATTTTTGAATGAAAAGCGATCAAAAAACGCAAAACATACTAAATCACAAAGCAGCCCGTGCTTGTTAGCCCGGACAGCTTTTGTTTTATTCAGCTGATGTAAAACCTTAGCGTCTCTTCTTTGCTGCAACCACTGCTGCAAGAGCGATCACAAAGACTGAACCAGCTGCCGTAGCCTGCGTCGGGGTACATCCTGCCGTATTTTTTCATAGCGTCGATGAAGTGGTCACGCTCGCCGCCGTTCATAACGGCCTCTGCCACCGCACAGGTCATGACCGTGTCGTCCGTAAAGAAGCAGTCGTCACGAAACAGCGGAAATTCCTTTGTTTTGATATTGTGCCATTCGTAGACCGAACCTACGATGTCACCGATTATCGCACCTAACATTTGTGGACACTCCTTTCAATAGATCAACGTGATCTCAGATCAGTTCTTCTGATCAGCGTTTGACCAAAATCATCTCCCGTACCATAAATACCAGATTCGATCTTACCATTCTTAACGATCTCCAATTTACCGACTTTGATAAGCACTCTTATCCTGTAAAGCATGAAATTCAGCATTCTTGGCATTTCATTAAACAGTTCCGAATATGGTTCAATAGTTCGCACGGTTTTATCACCAATAACCTCAAGAATACGAGCATCAAAATGGTTATCAGGCAGGCTCACGATCTTACCGTCTATCATAAGCCTCAGCCCCGTATCCTCTGCTTTTAACTTTGCAAGTTCGGTAAGATAAGTTCGGCGCTCTTCATTAGAAAGAAGATGTTTCTCAGGTTTTGCTTTGAATTTACAATACATATTGGTATGAAGATCAGGACACGCCTCAGAGTAATCACAGAGATAAATCACCGATCCTTTTTCAGTAAGCCATTCTATAAATGCAAGCATAGCCAGATATTCACATGCATCATAAGGTGTGAACCAAATACAAACTTGACTATCTTTTTTTAAAGCCTTTTTTAGTCGTCTTATGCCATTAGAAACAGCAGCATCAAGTCCTTCATAGTAAGCATTATAGATATTTCTTCTCGAACTGACACAAAAAGGCTCACTTATATCTCCTGCATAAAGCTTGAGGTCAACACCAACATATGGATACCCCTCTATACCAACTCTTCTTTGCTCAGAACGAACAACTCCGCTAACATGATCGTCAGGAAACAGATTGATCATACAAGCACCCCCTCCTGTTTTTATTCTGCAAATATTATAACATATCTTTTCTTATTTGCGGTAACTTTTTTTGGACAGCTGATGCTTTCAGAGAGCTTGTTATATTTTATAGGATATTTTATACCAAAGCCGCTGTAATGTCAAGCAAAACAAAATTCCGCTCCCCGCCGTCAGTTTGGCAGGGAGCGGTGCGGTTTTAAGTCAGAACAGTGAGTTGTCAAGTTTTTCAAAATCTTCGGATGATATCGGCTTGTAGTAATAAAATCCCTGCATTTCAGAGCAGCCAAGCTCATGCAGGAACAATGCCTGATCCTCTTTCTCTACACCCTCGGCGATAAGCTTCATCCCAAGGGATACAGCCATCCGGATGATATGCCTGATAATTATCCGTCCCTTATCCGGGTCGCCGGTCTCGGTGAGGAAATGAAGGTCCAGCTTGATACGGTCGACCTGTACCTCCTTGAGCATATTAAGCGATGAATAGCCGCTTCCGAAATCGTCCATTTCCACCTGGAAGCCGTATTCTCTGAACCTCTGGGTCGTGGAGATCAGGAGCTCCGGATTCTCCACATAAGCGGTCTCGGTGATCTCTATATGGAGCTGGTCAGGCGACAGATCATAGCGCTTTATAAGGTCACGGAAGTGTTCGGGGACATTCAGATCCTTCGTCAGGTCGGCCCTCGACAGGTTCACAGAGGCTATCCTGCGCTCGCCCCTCTCGTTCCAGCGGTGAAGATCGCTGCACACTCTTTCCCATACAAAGCAGTCCAGATCATAGACAAGGCCTGCATCCTCCAGTGCGGGGATAAACTCGCAAGGGGGTATCCAGCCACGCTCTGCGTGGTCCCAGCGGCAAAGGGCTTCGGCACCGATGATCTTTCCTGTCTCATAGTTTATCTGCGGCTGATACCATACCTGTATCTCTCCGGTCTGGAGAGCAGTATTCAGACGCCCTGTAACTTCTGCGAACAGCTTGCCTGTCTTCCACTGTTCCGAGTTATAAAACTCGATGCCTTCCTTATGATTATTACGGAGCCTTTTCTCTGCGACTCTGGCATAATCGAGCATCTGATCCACATTGGGCTGCAGATGATCCTCCGGTGTCAGCGCATAAACGCCTGTACAGATCTGGATGCGGATCTCTTTGCCACGATCTATAAAGTAGTTGCGGATAGGCTCAAAGAATATCTCGTTATCCTTCGGCAGCTGATCGTCGCCTTCGAGATGACGGAGCACAGCAAAGTGATCGGCTTCGATACGGCCGAAAGTATCCAGCTCGTCCGAGATGTTTTTCACCGAGATGTCCGCCCAGAAGCGAAGGAACTCGTTGCCGGCTTTCATCCCGAGGCTCTCGTTTATATACTTGAAATTCTTGATATTGTTATAGGAGAGGACATAGGGAGTGTCCGGGTGAGCACGCAAAAGCTCCTCCACCCTCTTGCGAAAGCCCGTAAGGCTCAGAACTCCGGTCAGAGGATCGTGGTCGATCATCCGGCGCATCTTTTCTTCCTGCTCAAAACGGTAGGTGCGGAATTTAAGCATAACGATGATTATCAGAGAAACTATCAGAAGCCCCACAAGCAGCAGGAGCACTCCGTGCTCGTAGATGTAGTCTGACAGCTCATACTTATAGAGCTTTCTGCTTGTATAGTCAAGGATGACCGCCTGTCGCCTGGTATCGGGGATCTTTGATATGCCTTCGTTGAGGCGCTCTATGATCGCCTGCCCCTCCGGAGTGTCAATGGTCCCGGCACGAAAATCCATAGAGAACATAGCCGCAGGCTGCACAGCCAGGTCAGAGTAAGAGGGTTTTTGCAGCACATAGCTCCAGACATAGGAGTTATGCAGCAGAGCATCCACCTCATCGTCACGCAGAGCTTTGACACACTCGTCCATCGTTTCATAGAAGCTGATCTTCACATCCGGGTAGAGCTGTCTTACTGTCTCTGCTCCGCCGGCCAGGGATTTCAGCATTCCTATACGCAGCTCATTCAAAGAGGGAACTATCTTGTCCTCCTCGGTGACAAGAGTAAAGGGTGTCTGGAAAAGGTTGTCAGAGACCACGGTGTCTTTCCCGGCGGCACTGGTAACAGCGCTTCCGAAGGGAAGGACAACATCGTATTCAGGATTGTCCAGAGCCTCTTTCAGAGACGGCTCATCGATCTCTGCGAACTCAACATCGTATCCCGCTTCATCTGCGGCGATGCGCATAAGGTCAGCGCCGATACCGACGATCTCATCCGAGTCCTCATCCCGGTAAAAGACCGGGCAGCGGTCTGCGGGGACACCCACAGTCAGAGTCTCCGAAGCCGCAGACACAGAAGGCACAGTGCAGAGCATCACTGTGAAAACTGTGATCAGACACAGCATCACTTTAGATAACCTATGCTTTTTGAACGCAGCATTTTGGCGCTTGTTTTCAAAAGTCATCCGCACCGCTCCCTTTCAAAGGACTTATGTAATAAATTCATAATAATTATAACACAATTCACTGTATAAGTCAATATAAATTCGCCTTAAATCAGGCAGATATAGGCAAAAATGCACAAAAATATCCGCACAGCTCACGGCATTGAGCGGTGCGGATATTTCGTATTCTTTTATCAGCCGGTGATCTTTTCTTCGGCTCCGGAGCATAAAAAACCGCCGGCAGGATGACCTGTCGGCGGTAAATATCTCAGAATATCAGATTACTTGGAATTCTTCTTGCTTACAGCGATACCAGCTGCTGCAACTGCAAGGATGCCCATAGCGGCAGCTGCACCTGTTCCGGGGTTCTTTGTGGAAGAATCGCTGGTAGCCTTGGAGCTTGTGTCGCTCTTCGAGCTGGAATCAGCCTTTGAGCTTGTATCAGCGGTGCTCTCAGCCTCGGATGTGCTTTCAGCTTCGCTTGTGCTCTCAGCCTCGGAAGTACTCTCGCTCTCGGACTCGCTCTCTTCCTCGGGGGCGATAGTGAAGGTAGCGTTGTCGTTTCCGTCCTTAACATAGAAGCTGCCGTCCTTAGCTGCAACTGTTACGCTGTACTCGCCGGGCTCTGCGGGGAACTCCCAGGACTCGTAGTCGTTGTCAACACCGAAGTATGTAACTGTGTAACTGTGTACTCGCTTCTGGGGATCTCGTTGCCGTTATATGTAACGGTAACTGCCTGATTGTTAACGTCAACAGAAACGTCGCACTCAAGCATATCAACGGGAGCTGCTACATATATGAGCTTATCGCCGAATCTCTCGGGATAACCCAGCAGGCTATCTTTATCTGTAGGATAAACACCGTTTGAACTGTTATCATAATCCTCGATGAAATCAGAATAGGAATCATAGGAAAGAATATCAATATATAATACTTTGTACTTGCCGTCTTCATTCTTTCCCAGAATAGCGTCAAGCATGGGCTCGCTTCCGGTAGAACCGTCTAAAAGAGAATATGCATAGTCCCAGTTCTGCTCGAGCCATACAAGGAATACGTTCTCGGGAACTTCTGCGATATCGCCGTCAAGAACAGCGGGATCTGTCAGCTCAACAAAGCTAGGCATAGCCATCTCGGTAGCTGTAACGGCCTCGCCTGTTGCTTCCTCTGCGCTTGCAGAGATAGTGCCCATTGCTGTGCAGGCTGCCAGGGAAAGAGCCAGAACAGCTGCTAAAAGCTTCTTAGTCATTTTCATATCTGTTTCCTCCGTTATTTTCTATTTTCTATTCCTAGGTGATAGTCTTACACCTATACAGATACATATTACCATACATCTTTTCAATTGTCAACTGTTTTTGAACAGATTTTTAAAACATTTTCATTTTTTCGCATCATTTATCTCCTCCAGGATCAGACCCGAGAGATCGCAGCCCGGTTTTTGTGTATTATCCCCTCTGCCTCTTGAAATAAGGCGGCATCTGTGTTATAATGGTTAGAACAAAACTTTTTCAGGCGCAGATATTATTTGTTTGTGAAAGGAAAGAAAATATGACCGTAACGACTCTCAAGGAAGGGACAAAGCTGACCGTGACACCCGAGGGCAAGATGACCACCTCGGCGGCTCCCGATTTTGAAAAGGCGATAAAAGAAAACATCAGCGGCATGACCGGGCTCGTGCTCGATCTCGGCAAGGTGGATTATATGGCTTCCGCCGGACTGCGTGTTCTGCTGTCCACTGCTAAAGTCATGCACAAACAGGGCAGCTTCAAGATAATAAATGTCACCGAACCGGTGATGGATGTTCTGACATTCACCGGAATGGCAGACATTATGGATGTGGAAAAGGCATAGCAAAAGCTGTTTCACCGGAGTCAAGACTTTTGCTTGTGAGGTTCTTTTATGGAAAAACTGTTCGACATATTATATACCATAACCTTCAATATTTTTACCATACTCTATATCGTCATGTTTTTTGTGTCGATAAAGAAATGCTTTCTCAGGGAGAAGAAAAACAGAGTCAAGCTGTTTTTCCTGACTTTCGTGACAAATCCTATTATGGTATTCATTGTAACGTTTGTTACAGCAATGATCAGCTGCGGTCTGATCTGGGCACTCATAAGCGGAAATACTATGAGTCAGGGGATCAACGAAGCCATCTACGGCGATACTTTTTCGCTGCAGATAACTATGGTCGGCGGAATGATGTTTATTGCGCTCTCGATACTGTTTTCCCACCTGATTGGCCGATGGCTGAAAGCTCCGAACGTTTCAATGGTAACATTCATATATCTGATGTTCTCGGTCATCTACGGCCTTTCGGGCTCAAGCTCCGACGACAGCAGCTCGGCCGTCCCGATCCCCTCAAGCGGCTTCAATCTTATGAGCAACATCTGCTCCATAGCCGCTATCTGTCTATTGTACCGATATGTTATCCGGCCGCTCTCGGCGCTGACCGACAAGGAGCGTGCGATAAACTGGAAGCTCTTCCTTATCCCGCCGATACTCTTCCTGCCGATATACTATACCTTCGACTACTGCACCTTTACCTTCGGCAGCTATGCTGCGAACCTTGTGTCCCAGCTATTCTCGCTGCTGGTCGTCTTCCTGTTTATCTGGGCGTTCTGCGTTATCATCAGAAACATCAACGCCACCAACGCAGCTATCGAAGCAAAAGACCTTGCCGCTGAAATGGCAAGGGCCGAGGCAAGGATAGAAGCGGACCTTTCTATCGCTAAGTCCATCCAGACTTCTGCTCTGCCCCGTGTGTTCCCTCCCTTCCCTGACAAAACGGAGTTCGAGCTCTTTGCAAGCATGAACGCCGCAAAAGAGGTCGGCGGAGATTTCTATGATTTCTATCTGTTGAATGACAGCACCCTTGGCTTTCTTATCGCAGACGTTTCGGGAAAGAGTATTCCCGGAGCCATGTTTATGATGACTGCAAAGACCGTCATAAAGAGTCTTGCGGAAAGCGGTCTTTCCCCTGCCCAGGTGTTCACCCAGGCAAACAACAAGCTCTGCGAAGGCAACGAAGCCGAAATGTTCGTTACTGCTTGGCTGGGCTATCTTGATCTCAAGACCGGACTTGTGCGTGCGGCAAACGCCGGCCACAACCCGCCTGTGCTGATACATAACGGCAAAGCGGAGTATTTAAAGCTCCGACCCGGCTTTGTGCTTGCCGGAATGGAAGGCATAAAGTATAAGGAGCAGGAGATCCGGCTTGAAAAGGGCGATATGCTCTACCTTTACACAGACGGTGTCACCGAGGCTATGAACAACAGCGAGGATCTTTACGGCGAGGAAAGGCTCAAAGAGCTTTTGTCCTTCGGAGACGAGGTCCCGGAGCCTTCCGAGAAAAACGGCATAGCCGAGCCTGTATGTGAAAAGGTTTTAGTCGATGTTTCAGAGTTTACCGACGGTGCGGAGCAGTCGGATGATATAACGATGCTCTGTGTAAGATATATGGGAGAGAAGCAGGATCAATGATCCGGGAGGACAGTATGTGTGTAGATGAGTTGATCGGAAAGTTTTTTGAATCCGAAAAGGAACACATGATAATCACCGACACAGAGGGCGAGCTTGTGTGGAAAAGCGAATTTTTCCCCTATTCCTTTGACCAGATAATGGAGGACATAAACTCCGGCCACGAGGAATGTGAGGAATGGGAGCTGCTGGATACCGAGCAGCGTGTCAGCCTTAAAGCCAGACGGATGAAGATAGAACACGACGGCAAGGAATATCTCTGCTGCCACTTTACCGATGTGACCGAGTATTCTATGCTTACAAAAGAGGCCCTGGCCTACACCAAGAACCTTGCAGAGATATCTGCGTTCCAGTCTCAGATAGTCCAGCTGATGAGCGACAGGTATGACTCATTTATGCCGGCGCTGGCGGATTACTGCTCTGCCAAGGAGCTTATGATGTACTGCGAGACAGACGGCTACATAACAAAGAGCGTTTACAACGGCACGATGACCCGCACACGGCTGGAATACTCTTCGGAGACAGAGGATGTGTTCTCCTGTAAGCGTGACGAAAAACGAGGCGGATATCTCTGTCTGCTGTCATCCATTACTGAGAACAGAAGATACTGTGTGTTTGCAAAGCTCACCCCATCTTTCAAGATGGACAACTTCCTCGATATCTCGGCTTTCAATGTGCTTAGTCTTTTTATCGAGAACAGCATCCTTCGTGAAAAGATAGTTTACGAGAGCGAGCACGACGGACTCACAGGGCTTTACAACAAGGGCAAATATATGGCCATGAAGTCCGCAGGCTTCGGGGACCCCGATTCTATCGCAGTATTCAATTTCGATGTGAACAACCTCAAATATATAAACGACAGCTTCGGCCACGAACGGGGCGACGAGCTGATAATCAAGGCGGCAAAGAGCATCCACGCTGTGGTATCCGACAATGTCTTTGGATTCAGAATGGGCGGAGACGAGTATCTTATCGTGGCGGCAAACGTAAGCGAGAAAGAAGCCCTTGATATCCGCAGGCGCTGGGAGCTGGCTCTTGAAGAGGAAAACAACAGCGGTTACATCCACTGTGTAATGGCCTGCGGTATGCAGTACGGCGAAGGCGATTATGACTATGACGAGCTTTACCACAAGGCGGACGCCCTTATGTATCTTGACAAAAAAGCCCGCAAGGACAAAGGCCAGACCTCTCATCTGAGAGTATAAAGAACAACAAAAAGCTCACGCACCCAAAACGGTGTGTGAGCTTTTTTATCGCAAAGATCTTATCCGTTAGTATATTTTTCCTTCCAGACTATGAACGCATCGTATTCCAGGGGCTTTGCATAGTAATAGCCCTGGAAGCTGTGGACATTGTAGCTCTGGAGGATGTTTCTCATACCCTCTGTCTCGATACCCTCGACACAGACCTCTGCACCGAAGGTGAGAGCTACACCGACAAAGGATTTGATAAGCTCTCTTTCCTTTGCGTCTACCTCAATACGCTGAACGAAGCTTCGGTCTATCTTGATATAGTCAAAGGGCAGGTTCTTTACGATACCGATAGATGAGAATCCGGTTCCGAAATCATCAAGGGCTATCTTTACTCCCCTGCTGCGGAGCTTGACCAGAACGTTTGTCAGAAGCGCCATATCAAGAAGGCGGCATCTCTCTGTTATCTCAAAGCACAGATGCTCTGCAGGATAACCAGTCTCCTCCAGAAGCCTCAGGACCATATCCACAAAGTCCGGCTTTTCCAGCTGGGTATAGGACAGGTTGACATTCATTATAAAGTCAGGATACTCGGCCAGTATCTTTCCGCCGTCCGATATGGCTTTCTTTATTATCCATTCACCGAGATCCGGGAACAGAGGATCCCTTTCCAGCAAAGGTATAAAGTGGTCAGGGGGCACAACGCCGTATTCCTCGCTCTTCCAGCGAAGCAGAGCCTCGGCGCCTATGAGCTTTTCGCTGTGAGAATCCACCACCGGCTGGTAAAGCAGGAAGAAGCCCTTATACTGCCTCATTATGGAAGCTCTGATAGCGTGGAACTTTTCTATGCGCTGTCTGTTGCGGTCATTAAGGTCGTTTCTGAACTCCACAAGATCTCCCTGTCTGCGCTGCTTGGATTCGTTGTAAACAAAATTCAGGCAAGCATACACAGTACTGTGGTCGATGTTGAAGTTGTCAACAGTTATAAGACCGGCGTTAAGGTCGAGGATAATGTATTTGTCATCAATGGGCGTTCCCGCACGGAAAGCCGCCCTAAGCTCGCTGTAGCTTTTCTCTATCTGCTCAACGCTTCGCTTGGTCATTATCGCAAACTTGGTGCCGTCCAGCCTGTAAACCATTCCTTCGCTGCCTGTGTGGCTGTAAAGATATCTTCCGAAGCTCTGGAGTATCTTGTTTCCGAAATCATAGCCGTGGACCTCGTTTATCTCCGAGAACTTGCTTATTCCCACAAGGACTATACGGCCGGGTCTCTTGTGTTCAAGCGCCCACTGGACATCGTCGAAGAAGCCGTACTGATTGCGAAGACCTGTGAGCTGGTCTGCCTGTCTGTGGATGTTGTGGTTTCTTATGGAACCGCAGAAATAATCCGGGTCGCCGTTCGTATCACGCATAACTATGCCACGGCAGGTACAAAGGTCGTATTCGCCGTTTGGCTTCATTGCCCTGTACTGCATATTGTGGGAAAGGGCATGGCCTGTGAAAAGAGCGTCCATACTGTCAGAATAGGTCTTTCTGTCGTCGGGATGTATCTTCTCGATCCAGATCGGGCCGGCTTTATACATATACTCCGAAGGCATACCGAAGTATTCGACAGCGGCTTTTGACCAGCGTGAATAGTCGTGCTTCATATCGCAGATAAAGACGAATGCGCCGTCAGAGATGATAGACAGAGCCTCGAATATCCTGTCAAGGATGATGCTTCTTTCCTGGGTAACAGGGATGAGGATATCGTCATTTTCCTCGCTGCCGTTTGCCTTGCGGGCAGAGAGGTCTTTAAGGCGGTTCTTGTTCTCATACATCTTAACATCGGCTCTGCTGAAAACATCGCTGACCTTTCTGTCCGAGCCCCTCTCGTAGTTTGCCATTCCGGCAGCCACAACGGGACCGCTCTGGTTTTTGATGTTCTCCATCACCTGGGTGTTGAGCTTTTCAAGAAGCGCCTGTTTCTCGCTCATGCTTCCGCCGTTTATGAGCACGACGAACTCATCTCCGCCGACCCTGTAAACAGGGCTGTGAGAGAATATGCTGCATATCAGCTTGCAGGAAGAACGGATATAGTCGTCACCTGCCTTGTGGCCTTTGGTGTCGTTTATATGCTTCAGTCCGTTTATATCGCAGACAACTATCGCAAAGTCGATACTGTCATCGCCGGAGCTGATGCTGTCCTGAAGCTTCTCTTCCAGCTCGTGATAAGCGGTCTTGTTCCTTGTGCCTGTCAGCTCGTCACGCCTTGCCAGCTCGTTTGCGTGGTTAAGAGCCTGTATCTGCTCTTTCTCTTTTCTTATCTCCTCGTCAACGTTCTGGACACCGATGATGAAATGAACACCGTCTCCTGCCCAGATAACTGTCATACGGGTATACTGGGTCCTCTTGTTGATAACAAGGCGGTAGTCGGCAACGAACTGTTTCTTTTCGCCCAGAGTGGAAATAAGGAAGTCCTTGTTGAGGATGCCTCTTATTCTTTCCTTGTCGGCAGGATGGACCACCTGTTCAAGGTTGCGTTCAGCTTCGGAAAAGAAATCCTCGCCCTCTTCCTGAACTTCAAGGTTTCCGTAGATAGAGCTTGCGGTGAACTCCGAATAGCTGCTGTTCGATGAATCCACATAGTAGATCACATCGTAGTGTGAAGCAAGGCTCTCGGCTATCTGGCCGTAAGTTATGCTCTTGCGGCGGCTCTCCATGAGAGCCTTCTGTGTTCTCACTTCGTCGTTTATATTCTCGATACAGAGTATCAGGTGTTTTCTGTCGCTTGCCCAGATCTGTAAGCACCGCACGTTCATAACGGTGCCTTCGCCGATGACAAGGCGGTAGGTCAGGGTGTAGGTCTTGCTCTTTTTAAGGTTCTCGATAATGACTTCCTTTGTGAACAGGGGCAAGACCCTTTTCTCGTCGTCGGGATGGATAAACTTTTTAAGGTTCCTTGCACTCTCTCCGAAAAAGTCTCCGCCGGAAGGCTTTATCTCCAGGCTCTTATAGACATCGCTGGAGGACACCTCGAAATAATCATCCGTTTCGGTGTCCACATAATAAAGGGTGTCATAATGCTCGGCAAGGCTGTCCGCTATCTGGTTATAGATGCGGTTCTCCTCTTCGAGCTTCTTCTCCTTCTGTCTGCGGCGCACCTGCTCGTCGATATTGATAACACCGAGGATGAAATACTCGTCGCCTTCACGGGGACCTCTTATGAGCCTTACCGTATGATAAACAGGCTTGCCGTCTATCATAAGGCGGTATTCTATGCTCTGCATCGAGCCTTTATCCATTCCGGACAGCAGCTTCTCCTTGGTCATTTCTTTCATAAAGATGTGCTTGTCGTCCTCATAGATGACCCTGTCTGCATCACGGACAAGGTCCTTGAAAAAATCCGCTCCGCTCTGGGGGATGCTAAGGGAATGATAGTCTTCATCTACTGAATACCAGGTATACTCATTGGTAACAGCATTGACATAATAGACGCTGGTATAATCTATCAGCAGAGATTCCGCTATTTTATTGAATATCTCCTGACTGCCGTTCATCATCATACCTCCGATCGAGAAGTCTGCATAATATACCAATTTGATTATAACATATACCCCTCCGCTTTTCAAGGACTTTTTTAAGAATTTGTTATTATTATTTTAAAAGAAACGACCCCCACTTTCAGGTGAGGGTCATAGTGTTATTAAGTCTTAAATTATCTGCTCTTCTTCTTGGTAACTACAACGCCTGCGGTAGTAACAGCAAGGATACCGAGGGCTGCTGCTGCACCTGTGCCGGGGTTAGTTGTGGAAGCTGTGCTGGTAGCCTTGGAGCTTGTGTCAGCCTTGGAGCTTGCGTCTGCGTCAGCAGTGCTCTCATCCTGAGAATCGATCACCTCGGGAGTGCTCTCATCCTCGGAAGTTGCCTCGCTGGAATCAGCTGTGCTCTCGCTGGACTCGTCCTCTTCAACTGTGAAGGTAGCGTTGTCGTTTACGCCCTTTGCGTATCTTGCGCCGGGTGCAGCTGTAACAACTACGGTGTATTCGCCGCCTTCTGTGGGGAACTCTGTAGAGGAGCTGTCGCCTTTAACAAATTCAACAGTGTAGCAGCCGCTGTCAACAGGGTTGCCGTCAGCATCAACAACTGTGATAGTCTTGTCTGTGGTGTTTACCTGAACGTCAGCAGTGGAAAGGTCAATTCTGTCGTCAGCTATCTGCTCGATATGCCAATAATCATAAGAATCAGAGCCGGAGCTTGAGCTGTCATCGCTGCTGCCGGGAACATAGGTAACAACTGCAATGTTTCCCTCATCAAGATAGAAGTAGTCATTCCTACCAAATTCGGAAATGCGGTAAATTCCGTTGTCGTCAATAGAGAATTCTGTAACGCCGCCCCAGTCGTTGCCATCATTCATATAGCTATACTCGTCCTCAGCATAATAAGCATAAGTGTCTTCCCAGCGGAATTTAAAGTCCGAATCAAACTGCAGCTCCTCGCTTGTTCCCTCGGTGGTGATAGAATCGCCGGGGTTCTCGAGAACGATGCCCTCGCCTGTGATAGCAGGTGTGTTCATGTCAAAGGTCGCAGCGCTTGCAGAGATAGCAGTGCCGAAAGCCAGTGTCAGTGCTACAGCAGAAGCTGTAACGATTTTTGTGATCTTCATAATGATTTTCCTCCCAAAAATATATATTTTCTTTTCCAGGATGTAAATGCTTACAAGCGCTTACACCTATACAGATATATTCTATCACATATCGAACCTTTTGTCAACAGGATCTTAACAGTTTTTCCCGTAAAAGCACCGCATAGCTTCATCCCTTATCTCCTCAAAGGTAAGGCCGTTTTCTTTGGCCGCCCGCTCGATGTCATCGGCCTCGGGCTTAGCTTTTGTTATCCCATAGCCTTCTGATACCTTGACCCTTATCTCGCCGCAGGCAGTCTTTACCGTCCTGACGCTCCTCGAAAGGGTGTATCTTTTACAAACCTTCTCACGAACACCTATGGTCGTTGTGTGCAAAAGCATAGCTTCAGCTATCTTCTCACGCTCATCTGCCCTGCAAAGACAGGTAAGCATCACGCCTGCTCTGCCCTTTTTCATATTCACCGCCGTGGTGAACACCTCCAGCGCTCCCAGCTCATAAAGCCTGCGCTGTGCCGCCGCAAGGGCTTCGGCCGTCATATCGTCGATATTACAGCTAAGCTCGGCGACCTCGCCTGTGTCCTCGGCGCTCTCCCCAAGAAAAGCCCTGACACAATTAAGGCGCTCAAAGTCCTTTTTACCAAAGCCATAGCCTATGCGCTGCGTCACCATAAGGGGCATATCGCCGAAGTCTGTGACAAAGTGTTTCAAAAGAGCCGCTCCTGTGGGCGTGCAAAGCTCTGCGGCAACGCTTCCGCTGCAGGTGGGTACCCCACGCAGGATATGGGCCGTTGCGGGAGCCGGCACAGGGAGAATGCCGTGGGCACAGTGAACGTGGCCGCTTCCGACGCTCACCGGCGACGCTATAACTCTCTCGGGGGCTATCATTTCCATAAGCATACATACTGCGGTCACATCCGCCACCGCATCAAGTGTGCCCACTTCGTGAAAATGTATCTCGCTTACAGGTCTGCCGTGAGCTTCGCTCTCGGCCTCGGCAATAAGCCTGTATACCGCCAGCGCATCGCTCTTCACCTTGTCAGAGACCTCAAGGCCATTTATGAGGTGCTCGATATCACTCATAGAGGTGTGGTGGTGGTGATGCTTATGTGAGTGCTCATGGTGGTGTTCGTGATGATGCTCGTGACTATGCTCGTGATGGTGCCCGTGAGCGTCCTCGCTGTGCTCTTCCTCGCCGTCAACAAGCACCGTCACCGAGGTGCCGGATATCCCCTGCTTCTGTATCGTGGAAGCGCTCACGCTGACCGCTTCGGGAAGCAGAGAATCAAGGGTCTCAAAAAAGCTGTCTTTTTCGTCTAAAAGCTCACAGAGCGCAGCGGTGAGCATATCTCCCGCAGCGCCCATTGAGCAGTCAAGGTATAATGTTTTCATATTATTTTCTCCCCATGTGGTTTATCATACTTGCCTGAAAGCCTGCTCCGAAGCCATTGTCGATGTTGACCACCGAGACCCCCGAAGCGCAGGAATTGAGCATCGACAACAGAGCCGAAACGCCGCCGAAGCTTGCGCCGTAGCCAACACTTGTCGGAACGGCTATCACAGGGCAGTCGGCAAGGCCGCCCACAACGCTGGCAAGCGCCCCCTCCATTCCTGCCACAGCGATCATGACGCCGGCACTCATTATCTCATCCGTGTGAGACAGCAGCCTGTGTATCCCTGCTACCCCCACATCGTATATGCGCTTTACCTCGTTGCCGAAAAACTCGGCTGTTTTTGCGGCTTCCTCCGCCACTGGTATATCTCCAGTGCCGCCGGTCGCCACAACTATCGTTCCTATGCCGTCCGGCTCTCTGTTTTGTCCGATAACGCCAAGCCTTGCTGTCCTGTCATAGGAAAAGCCCCCGATATCCGAGAGCGCAGCTGCCTTATCCTCCGAGAGCCGGGTGATAAGCACCCTCGCCTGACCGCTTTCTTTCATAGCATCAACTATGCCTCTTATCTGTCGGGCGGTCTTGGGCTCACCGAAAACGACCTCTGCCGCCCCCTGTCTCAGGGAGCGGTGAGTGTCGATGTTTGCATATCCAAGTTCTTTTATCGGGTCAAGTCGCAGGCTCATAAAAGCGTCATCGACAGAAAGTCTGCCCTCTGCCACGCTTTCAAGCAGAGCCTTTAGCTCATCTCTTTCCATCCTGTTCCTTTCTGACGATCGCCGATCTCACAACGCCCGAAGGGTCGTTCACCAGAACGATGACCAGCCAGGCCACAAGACCCAGCACAACTACGCTCAGCCCAAGGAAAGCATCATTCAGCATATCCTTTGCGGCAGGAGTAAAAAACTCATCCTTTATGTCGATATACTCCATCACCGCATCAACGAACCACATAAGCGATGCTCCCCAGAACATAAGGGCAAGGGTGCCGACTCTTAGTTTTCTTGCTCTGTCGCTTGCATACCACACTACCGTTGCGGCAACCGCAGCCACTGTTGAGATAAGTAAGGTCATGGTGTCACCTCCGCAGTTTCCTCGCCGGTGCTCTTTGAAAGCTTTGAAGTCACAGCCACCATGCCTGCCCACACAAGGGTCACCAATGCCGCCATGCCCACACCGTTGGTGGCCATCTCGGCAAACATCTCGGATGGGTTCTCGGCTCCCGTCAGAAACGGCGGCCAGGGTGTTATCTCGCCGTGCCACAGGTGCTCAAAGGCCAGAAGGCCGGAGCCTCCCCAGAGCATCTTGTTTAGCCACCCGAGCTTCTCGGAAAAGCGGATAGCAGTCGTGCTCTTTTTGCTCTCCTGTTCGTTTTTCTTTACCCTTTTCGTAATGATCGTTGTAACTACCGCTTCAGCGGCGGGAACTGTAAAACAAGCCATAAATGTGTCCTCCTTAACCGTTTTACTTATCGTTTTTTATCAACACTTTCAGAATGAAAGTCTTTATCAAAAGAACCGCTTTGATAGCCTTTGAGGTCGGCGGTGATCCTTTCAAAGCCGAGCCAACCCAGCCCCTCGGTTATCTCGTGTGCCATAGAAAACAGCTTTTCAAACTCCCGGGGCATCACCTCAATGCGGGCGCCCTCCGGGCTTATTCGGACACGAAGCTGACCGAAGCCAAGCTTATGAAGATACCGCTCGGCTCTATCCACCCTATCAAGCCTTTCCGGCGTAAGCTCATAACCGTAGGCAAAGCGTGAAGCCAGACAGGCAAGCGAGGGCTTGTCCGCCGTGGGCAGAGCCAGCCTTTTTGAAAGCACTCTTATCTCCGCCTTTGAAAACCCCAGCTCCAGAAACGGGCTCTTTACTCCCAGCTCCTCCACTGCTTTCATCCCCGGGCGGTAAGCGCCGAGGTCATCAGTGTTGGAGCCCTCCGCAAGACAGTCCGCTCCCTCTTTCCCGGCGGCCTCAAGCAGCCTGCTCATAAGCCGGCGCTTGCAGAGATAGCATCTGTTTTCGGGGTTGTGGTGAAAAGAATCTATCGGGAGTTTCTCCTCCGGGACCACGATATGCTTTATCCCGAAGCTTTTGCAAAAGTCCTCTGCTGCCCTGCTCTCCTCTTGCGGCACAAGGCAGAACCTTGCGCTGACAGCAAGCGCCTTGTCGCCAATGGCTTCGTGGGCCGCATAAAGCAGAAGCGTCGAATCCACGCCTGCCGAAAAAGCCACCGCCGCAGAGCCCTGGTTTATGAACCACTGTTTCAGCTCTTCATATTTAATATCCAAACTATCCATAAGGCTCACCATTTTACAGAATTTACTATCCGCAGGCCGGATACCTCTCTGTTTTTAGTTAATATTAACATATTCCGCCCGGTATGTCAATAACAAATCATCGCACAGTCAAAACCGATCCTATCATAATAAAAGCCGCCTTGCTGATGTTGACAAAATCAGATGGATAGTGTATAACTAATATAACCTGTTAAACGAACGGAGGTCTTATTATGAAAAACAGTATGACTATCAAGGCCGCAGCTCTTATCCTTGCGGCATCAATGACGCTGGCGCTTGCTTCCTGCGGTGATAATGAAAGCTCCTCAAAGGAAGAAAAGGCCGCAACCACCACCGCAGCAGCAGACATAGTGACCGAGGAATCTTCCGAAGCACAGCCTGCAGAGATAACAGGCGAGACCCAGACCTGGGGCGTGTTCACTGTTCTCGTTCCGGATGGCTGGACACTAAAGGGCGGCGATTTTCTTGATGAGAACGACCCCGATGTAGTATCGGTCAAGGAATCTGATTTCAAGTATTTCGATATCAAGAGCGAGACCGAGGAAGTCCAGAAGAAGCAGTATGAGTATAACAAAAACACCTATACCAACGAACAGCAGGATCTGCCTGCCACCACCTTCGGCGGTATCGAGTGGAACGGCTTCTCCTACGGAAACGACTTCGGCGGCGGCTTTGAGCTTTATGCCAAAAGCGGCGACAAGTATCTGAGAGTTTCAAGCGCAGGCTTCGCCTTTGACGGCCCGGAGACAAAAGCTGTCCTTGACAGCCTGATCGTGAGCACCGAGAACGACGGCGGCACAGAAGCAGGAGCTGAAACATCCGCAGCGCAAGAGCAGGAATAAAATATACAGCATAAGAAAACCGCTCTAAGGGAGACTGACCCTTGGAGCGGTAATTTTTATTCCTTTTGTACCTGTGAAGAAGACGTCTGATAATCCGTTATGCCTGCTCCCTGGTTCGGGTTGAACCGTGAGTAGATGAAATCGGAGACAAACAGTAATATCAGCGCCGCACAAACAGGCGCCGCTATGCGCATCCTTAGCTTTCTCAGGTGGTTGTCTATCATCGGAGCGGCAAAGTATACGAAGGCAACTCCGCCGATGCCGAACACCATAAGACCTTCGGCACAGACACGGCCGTCGATGTTAAGAAAATATCCGCTGTAATCCCACCACTTCTGGCCGCCGTGAGTGGTCTCCAGGATGTAGGCTGTGAAATACTCGACTATGCCGCAGAGAACTATTGCCGAGAAGAATTCCAGCACAGGCTTGTAGCGAAGCTTTTTGAGGATGATAAGTATCATGACTCCGCCGGAGCCGTAGATAGGCAGCCACGGGCCGTGCATAACGCCACGGTTGACAAGCTTTCCTATCTCGATATACTTATACACGACCTCCCACGCCCAGCCTATGAAGCTTCCGATGAAGAACATAAGAACCAGAGAAATGAGGGAGTAGCTTCTTGTATAGTATATCTCGCTCAGTCTGTCACGCTTGGGCGCAGGGGGCTCGGGCGCCAGCCTTTCGGGATAGGCTCTGCCTTCCATCTCATCAAGGCTCTGCCTTACCTTTATCTTGTCTATCTCGTTGCGGTCGATAGCCTCCGTCCTTTCGGAATAGGCCAGAACTATACCGAACACATTTGCAAGCACCGCCCTGAAGCCGGTGAAGTTCCCGTTAAAGGCTTCGGTCCTTGCTTTAAGCTCCTCAACATCGCCGTATTCTCTTGCCAGAGCGTCGTGGGACGCTTTCTCGAAAAGATAGCGGTCAATAAACACCTGGCTCCTTTTCTCTCCTGTCAGCGCTTCGCTTCTCAGAAAAGCGTAAAGCTCGGCGTAGCAGGCCTCAGTGTAGGGGCTTGCCCAGAAAACATCCGCTATGCCAAGAGTCAGAAGCCCCAGCAGCCTCCAGCCCATAAGCGAGAGGTCAAGCTTGAAGCACTCCCACTTGTGGCCGTTCATAAGCTTTCGTGAAAGGGTTATCGTTTCATTCGCCCCGAGGTCCGGGTTCTCGGCAGTAAGATAGGGCACCATAGCATAGGAATAGCTCTTGATGATACCGCCTATGATAGTGAGCGACCACAGCGCCAGATAGAGCTCCTTGACCAGCAGGATGATGGCTGCCTTGTTCCACTTTCTTGTTCTGAGCAGGGAGAAGAAGCTTTTTACGGGTATCTTCTCATATATCCTTGCTTCAAGGAAGATACGGCTCATCACCGCATGGAGCACATTGAAAACAAAATAGGTCAGAAACAGCTTTACCAGCATACTTACTATCGTAAAGATGATAGTGGCTGCCCTGCCGGAGCCGGTAAGGGTCTTTATGCCGCTGTAAACGGTCGAGGAATAGGAGCCTGTTGAAAGAGAATTCGCTATCTTTGCAAACTCGCCCTCGGCATAGCTCACCTCGATATTCCCCAGCTTGAAGCTTTTGTTTTTGTTTTCCTTATAGTTCTCCTTCGACTGCTCTATCCGGTTCTCGACATCCTTATCCACCTTGCTTATCCCGATGTTACCGGAAAGCAGCTCCGAAAGCAGGTTGACAGTATCAGTGGGAGATACTGTGGTGCTTATCTCGGGATCTGTGATATTTACGCTGCTGTACACCCCGAGGAACGAAAGAGAGCTCTCATATTTTATGCTCACAAAGGCCGCCATAAGACAAATGAACAAAAGCACCGTGTAGTGCGTTCTCACAGTTTGTCTGGCTGCCTTTTTGGCTTTTTTCCTGTCAAACACGGGCTTATCCCCTTTCCCCGTTCAGGTGGTCTTATCAGTAATAGGCTGTTTCGTCTGTGTATTGATCCGTATCCTGAGACGGATCGTAGGCCTCGTTTTCCTGGGTGTTATATACCTCGCCCTCGGTCTGTCCGCCGTTCTCGTTATAGTCATCACCCTGTGACTCATCCGCCTGGGAGTCTTCATCCTCGGCACCGCCGTTTATCTCCTTTTCTTTGGAGATAAGCTGCTCCGGATCCGTTCTCTTTCCGCTGCCGTCGATAAGCCCTATCTCCTTCGAGGTCCTGACTATCGCCTTTGCGGCAGCCTTTGCATATTCGTCAAGGTGCTCGTCAAAGAGCTGGTTGTCAAAGTCGCTGGAGATAAATCCGAGCTCAATGATACAGCTTGGCATAACGGTGTCAGCATTGACATAGTAGTTCACGGTGCTGTTGCCGACATAGCCGTACTGGACGCCCCTGTCCTCGCTTATGCCCACTTCTCTTAGTCCCGAGAGTATGTTCTCTGCAAGCTTCACATCATATTCGGGCTTTGCGTTGTTGACCCATATCTCGACACCCTGATAGTCTCTGTCGGAGCTGTTCCTGTGTACCGACACGAACATATCTGCCTTTGCGTCATTGGCAGCGGCACACCTTTCTGCGTGCTCGAGAGCAGTGTCGTCCTCTCTTGTCATAATGACTGTGACGCCCATTTTTTCGAGCTCTGCCTTTATCTTCAGTGCGGCCTCGAGGGTGTCCGTCTTTTCCTGACGAAGCCCCGTCATATCCGTGGTGCCTGCGTCATAGCCGCCGTGTCCGGCATCTATGCAGACTGTCAGTGCGCCAGCGTCTATCTTGTCAGAAACTGTGTCTTCCTGTTTTTCGGTCTTTGACTTCTCACCGCTGTCCGCCTGTGCGCTCTGGGACTGTGACACTGCCGCCGCCATGGACGAGCTGTCATCGCCGCCTGTTTTCTTTATTATGGATATCAGCCCCGACACAGCCTTGACTATCAGATAAATGATAAGAACAAGTATGAGCAGCGCTATGAATATCCTTCCCCAGTATATTTTATATCTGACACGCTTTTTATACGGCTTTCTGCCGTAAAGCTGTTCAAATTCCTTTTCTGTCATCGCTAAGTGTTTCTCCTAAGATCTAATTATCCGGCCGATCATAAAACTCTTCAAGCGCAAAACGCATCTCCCCGCCGGCGGCAGGGAGAGCATTTTACGAAGTGTTTCTTGATCTTCAAAAAAAGTTATCCTCTGTCTGAAAAAACAGAATTCTACTCGACAAGTGTTCTTTCGTCGCAGTATTCGCAGATAAGCGTTGTGCCCTTGCCTGTGAAATAGTGGGGCAGGTACTGCTCCTTGTGGGTTATGCAGGCAGGGTTCGAGCAAATTGCGTGCTTGTGGGCTCTGCCCTTGACAAGGTCGATCTTGGTCTTCCCCTCCAGCACAGTGAGTATCAGCGCCATCCTTATATACATTCCGTATTCGGCCTGCTTGAAATACATAGCTCTCTTGTCATCGTCAACGGCTATCTCTATCTCATCAACTCTCGGCAGCGGATGCAGAACTATAAGATCATCCTTTGCTATCGACATCTTCTTTTTGTCCAGCACATAGCAGCCCTTCTGTGCCTCATATTCCTCACGGGAAGCAAAGCGCTCCTGCTGGATCCTTGTCATATAGAGCACATCGAGCTTCCCTATCGCCTTTTCAAGGTCTGCACATTCCTCATATTCAAGACCGCTGGCAGACAGCACATCCTTGATGTAGACAGGCAGCGCCAGTTCCTTTGTTGAAATGAGCACGAACTTGTTTGCCTTGAAGCAGGACATAGCCTTTATGAGAGAATGGACCGTTCTTCCGTTTTTAAGGTCGCCGCAGAAGCCTATTGTGAGCCCCGACAGCGTGCCCTTTTCTTCCTTAAGAGTCAGAAGGTCGGTGAGGGTCTGTGTGGGGTGAAGGTGTCCGCCGTCGCCGGCATTTATCACAGGGCAGTCGGCAGTGAGAGCCGCCGCCTTGACAGAGCCAGCGGTGGGATGACGCATCACCAGGATGTCCGCATAGCCCGAAACTATCTTTGTGGTGTCCTTGATGTTCTCGCCCTTTGCAACAGATGAGGTAGCTGGATTGTCAAAGCCTATCAGCGAGCCGCCGAGACGGAGCATAGCTGTCTGGAATGACATCTGTGTTCTTGTTGAGGGCTCATAGAAAAGCGTGCCCATTATCTTCCCGTCGCAGGCGTGAGCATAAGCCTTGGGGTCGGTGATTATCTTGTGACCCAGCGCCAGGAGCTCTTCCCACCACTCTACGGGGTAATCGTTAAGGTCGATAAGATCGGATTTCTTGTTCATAAAACTCTCTCCTTTAATGTCAGCTTTTCTTTTACACCAAAGTCATTTTTTCGTATATATCGGCTATAAGGCTGTCGTTCTTCCCGGTGTCTTCTGCCCGGGAAACAACATAGACCGCATAGAACCGCTTCTTGTGTTTTATCACCGTAAGCTCGCCTGTCTGTCTTACATCCTCGGCGTCTGCTGTGTAGCTGTATGCCTTGCGAAATGCTTTTTTGCCGCAGAGCCTGCATTTCGTCTCTTCTCCCGGTTCATAGTCCCTGAGCCTTTCCCTGAAGGACGCTTCGGCTCCTCTTGCAACTCCCCCGGCATCGGCTATCGCCGAGATCAGGCTCGGCTTTGTCCAGCATACTGCCACCGCAATATGCTCCTGCGCCGAATAGAAGCCTTTCTTGTTGGCGGTGTTTTTGAACATCCTTAAAAGATGGGCGTCGGACATTTGCTCAAAACTGTCTGAAAGCTCCAGCTCCAGCTCGTTATTAACGGTGAATCCCTGCATCACTAAGCCCCCTATCTTAGAATGTCAAAAGAATCGGTCTTTGAAAACTGGACGCAGTCATATAGCACCAGTATCCTGTCATAGGCATCGTAATCGACAGCGTCCGAAAGGGTCTTGCCCTCGGCTTTGAGCCTGTCGGGGTCGATAACGGTTATATGCTTATAGTGCGGCAGCAAAAACGGTATCATCGTGTTTGCATAGGTGCCCTTGATAAGCAGCAGCCTCTTGTTGGTCTGGCTGCCGGTGTCTATCTCAGCACGGGTGAAGCTGTCGCCCTTCAAAAAGACATCCTTTTTCTCGTCTGTCTTCAGCGCAGACTTGAAGTATACCGAGCGTGCCTCGATCTCTTCGTCGCCGTCATAAAGCGTTACCTTGTCCACGGTGCTGCCGTTCTTCGAGCGGAACAGGTTTATAGCATCCTGCTCGCAGTCCTTGAAGCACAGCTGCTGATAAAGCTCGCCGTAGTAGGATTCGTCCGCATATTCAAGGTCATAGTTTGAAAGGTCAAAGGGTGTGGCTCCCAGCTGTCTTATAAGATCCTCATAGGCATAGTAAGCCCCCAGCGAGGTCCAGCAGTCCGAGGTGCGGTAGTAGATGTAATCTGCTTTTGCAGAATACAGAGGATAGAAAACATCTATGGCTCCCACACCTTTTCCGAGCTTATAGTAAAGGGAGTTTATTATCTCCAGCTGGTTCGTGTTGTCGATAAAATCCGGGAGCCCCGACTGATAAACACCTGCTGCTGTGGGCGCCAGGATAAGGGAGATAGGCGCATCCGCACGCTTGGCGAAATTGTTAATAAGGCCGATGTTTGAAAAAGCCCTGCCCTTGTCATAATCGGGATACACCCTCATAAGGCGCTGGTCATCGCTGTAGATGCCGTTTATCTCGGAGCCTGTGGTGGCTCTTGTTATCATCGTGTGCAGAGATTTCCAGTTAGTATCCAGCGGGAAATAACCCTGCGCAAGGTCAGATGCTGTCTGCTTGGCGTCGGCGCCGGATGAGAATATCCGCCCCAGGTCACCCCTGGCACGAAAAACAGTGAAGCCGCCCAGCATCACAACGATTATAAAAAATCCTGCTATGCTTATGAGATTAAGCGTTTTTTTCATATCCCTGCCCTCCTGTCAGAACATAAAGCCCTGTGTGGGCGAAACGGCAAGGAAAGCAGTTGCCACCAGCAGGAGAACTGTCTGGCAGATAGGCTGGACTATCCTTACGATATTTGGGTTCAGCTGATTGAGAGCGGTCTTTACGAACCTTGCAAGGCCAAAGGCCAGGATAACAAAGATGATGAACATTATGAAATAGTTCTTGACCACATAAACGATGTATACATCTCCCGGCAGTCCCGAGAAGCTGAACATCCTTCCGATAAAGCTAAGGGCGTCCTTGGACGAGGGGAAGATGAGCAGCGGCATGGAACCTAAGAATATCATATTCATAAATATCGCACGCACAACATGGTTTATCTTTGCAAGGAGCTTTCTTGTGATATACTCGAGAGTTATTATCAGCAGGAAGAAAAAGCCCCAGATGAAATATCTTCCGCCAAGGCCCAGCCACAGAAGGCTGGCCGATATAGCCGCAAGCATGGCCGGCAGGCAGATGCTGTCGGACTTTCTTTTAGGACAAAGCGGACGGTAGACATAGTCCCGGAACCACTCGAAAAGTGTGATGCAGTAGCGCCTGATAAGCTCGTTGAAGCCGCCGCAGGCAAAGGGCGCATTGAAGTTGTCAGGCATAGAAAAGCCTGCCATGAGCCCCAGACCCTTTGCAATATCGCAGTAGGCCTTCAAGTCAAAATAGAGCGAGCCCGAAAAGGCAGCCGCTGCTATCCAGCAGGACGCAAAGGAAAGGTTCTCGGTCTTTTCTCCCGAGATGCGGTTCCAGAGGTCCAGCAGGGGAGCCGCCACCACAAGCTTTTCGGCAAACCCGTAGACCAGCGTGCGTATGCCCTCGGCCAGCTTGTCATAAGAGATCACAGGATGGGAAAGTTCCTCTCTTATCCTGTCATATCTTATAACCGGACCGCAGATAAAACTCGGGAAAAAGGCTATATAGCAGGCGGTCTTTATAAAGCTCCGCTCTCTCTCATATTTTCCGAAGAAAACATCTGCGCTGTAGGATATGCTGTGGAGCGCACAGAGCCCGGAGCCTGCCGAAACTATCCCTGCAAAGGGAAAGGAATGACCTGTCAGTATGCCTGCAAGATCGGCGCCGTAAAAACGTGAATAGGAGAAAACCACCACACTTGCGGCATTGAGAGCCACCGTGATACCCAGCATGGCGGCGGCCGCTTTCTTTGAGCATTTAACGCTGACAAGAGCGCTGACCCAGCCGGTCATCATGCTTACTGCTATGGGCAGAAGTCCCCAGAGGGAGCTCCAGCACGCAACGAGCACTCCCGCCGTCAGAAAGACGACAGGCCGATATTTCTGACCTGCCAGCGCATAAACAGCGATGAACACAGGTAGGAAAAAATACAGAAATACGATACTAACCAAGCTTATCCCTATCCTTTGTGTATTGTGATATAAATTCTTCTCTGTCATAAAGCGCACTGAGCGCATCAATAAGTGCCGGCACCGACATCACCGTCGGAAGCCCCAGCTTTTTGCAGAGAAGCTCTCTTCTTTGACGGCTGTCAGCCGCACCGCTGAGCCCCAGCTCATAAAGGTCCTGTTTTGTGACCCTGTCTCTGACGACCTCGCCCTCACGAAGGAGCCCTGCTCTTAAAAAGGTCTGTCTTATAATATCGGCGCTCATTCCCTCGACACCCAGCTTGCCCTCTTTTGAGGGGGCGGTCTTGCGTCTTTCCTTGCCGAAGATCTCGGGAACATAAAGACTCGTTATCTCGCCGTCCGGAACGATGCTCTTTATATATCCCCTTATCTTTGCGCCTGCCGTGTCGGAATCCGTAAGAATAACAATGCCGCAGGTCTTAGCATACAGGCGCAGCAGCTCCTGCTTCTGCTTGTCCTTGAACAGGCCGAAGCCGTTTGTCTCTACGATAACAGCGTCGATGACCGACGACACCTTTATCTTGTCATATTTTCCCTCGACCACGACCGCCTGTCTTATCTTCAGGCGCTCGCTCTGTCCGTTCAGCATCTTAATGCCATCGACCTTGCCAGCCCCTGTTCAAGAGTCAGCAGGTCGCCCTCTTTTCCCACCGAGCGTGTCTTCAGCGCAAGGTCCGTGTCAAAGAGTATGCGAAGGGTCTTTCTTATCCTCGCCGCCGATATCGGCGCACATTCGGAATAGGCATTCCTTATCGCAAACTCACGGTTCTTGGGATAGCGAAAATCCTTTGAAGCCGTTTGCCATTCCAGACCCGAGCTTCTTGCAAGCTTCGCACGGTAAAGGTCCGTAAGGGAGAAGCTTATTATGCCCAGTATCTCATGAGCCTTATAGTTCTGCTTGTCAAGCTCTCTCACACGCCGAAACACAAAGCCTGCGTTGCCGTTAAGGACATTTATCGCCAGCGCATAGCCGTCGGACTCTATCTTCTTTATGCACAAGGCATCGATGTCGTCCCTTGTTACCTCTCTGCCCTCGGCATAGGCGCTCAGCTTTTCAAGCTCACGCATGACAGCCCCTGTATCGCAAAGGCAGAGCTGTGCCAGATACTCTGCGTTTCTCTTGCTTATGGTACAGCCTTTTTTTGCAAGATAAGCTGCCGCTGACCTTCCGAGGTCCTGTGGCCTTTTATATGCAAAGTCCACCACGCTTCCGTGCTTCTCGCAGAAAGTGACAAAGGCCTTGTTCTTGTCGGTGAGATACTTGTTGTTGCTCTTATAAAGGTTAGCACCAGTGGAGTAAAAGATTACCGTGGTGGCCGGGTCAAGGTCCTCCAGCGTCTTTTTTATCGCATCCGTTATGGGTTTTGAGACGCTGTCAAAGTTTATATCGTTGACCGCAACCACTACCCTGTCCGCAAACATGGGCACAGCCATGCAGGCGTCATTGAATGCGTCGATATCGAACTTGGCGCCGTCGAACTTATGATAGTTCATAAACTGCGCTTCCTTCGGGCAGAGTGTCTTTATCAGCTTTGAAGTAAAGCTCTCCAGTGCGGCGGTGTCATGGCCGTAGAAGAAATAGAGCGAGCTTATCTCACCGCTTTTTATCTGTTTTGCCAGCTCGGTGGCAGATACTGCTGCCATGACTTACCTCCTTTATCCGTCCGACAGCTCCATGCTGTCAAGGTCAAGGATAAGCGCATTTTTCACCTTTGTGGTGTCAAATGTCTTACCCGAATACTCTATCGTTTTGCCGGTCAGGTCTATCTCCCTGCCGTCCGTTTCAAGCTTGTAGCCCTTTTCCAGAACTGTGACTGTCAGGTCACCCAGGACTATCTTCGTGCCCTCATCATGCTCAAAACAAAAGCTCTCGGGAACAAAGGCCAGCTCCGCCTTCATCCTGTCGGCGGCTGCCCGGTCTCTGCGGCTTATAAAAGCGCAGCTTATACAGCGCACGCCCATCCTCTGCTCATAGCGTGACACAGCCTTGTTGAGCCTGCCGCCGCTTCCGATATCGAAGAGCACGCCGTCCTTCCCCTGATAGAGAAGGCACTGCATAGTTGTGCCGTTCGGCAGGATAAGAAGCTTTTTATCATCTCCCGGCCGGCAGAACCACACCGCCGACACCGACACCCACACAAACACTGCCCCGATAGCAGAAACCGCTATCACCTTAGCTTTCGGTCTTATAATAACGGCTGCCAGAGCGGCCGCCAGCGAAAGCAGTATCGCAGTCCTCACCGCAGGCACACCTGCCGGGATGTATGCAAGCTGCAAAGAAGCAAGCGCCTTTGCGCCGATGAAGACCAGGCGCAGCAGGACCTTTGCAAACATAAGAAAAGGAGTGCAGCTGAACGCCGCCCACCCGAAGGCGGCTGCCGCCACGCAAAAGCCCAGCGCCAGCGTACACAGCGGCACAAGTATAAGGTTAGACACCGGAGCTATCACCGATATCTCGTCAAAATACATAAGCTGTATCGGCATCGTCACGATCAGTATCGAGAACGATGCGATAAGGCCATGCAGGATATCCCTCTTTACGCCCGCAGCTTTCACAAAGCCCATAGCAAAGGGCGCTGCCGTTACCAGAGCGAACACAGCCGAATATGACAGCAGGAAGGATACGGAAGTCACCGCATAGGGTGAGAACGTGAGCATGACCAGCGAGCTGAAGCAAAGAGCATTGAGCCTGTCTGTTCTCCTGTGAATGAGCTCTCCCGACACCATAACGGTAAGCAGAAAGCTTGCCCTCACCACCGACGGTGAAAGGCCTGCCGCCGCCGAGAAGAACCATATTATGCACAGCAGTATCGCCATACGCAGCTTCTTGCTTCTCACAAGCAGCGAAATGAACCCGGACAGCATAGTGAATATCAGGACAACGTGGGTCCCCGACACACTGAAAATATGGCCTATGCCGCTTCGGTAAACGTTTCTCTCAGTGGCATCCGAAAGCCAGCTTTTGTCACCGCAGATCATTGCGGCTGCAAAAGCGCCCTCCTCGCCGCCGATGCCGCCCAGCATCTTTTTGCAAAGGCTGTCTCTCAGGTGCATCGACCATTTGAGGGGATAGTCAGGTATCTCCTTTGTTTTCTCAAAAGAGGCTGCCTCACCGCCACGGATATACATCCCCTCCGACCGATACCAGTCGGCGGATGTCCCTTTTAATGTGTCCGTTATTTTGGACACTTCAACTCTCGCTTTTATCCTGTCCCCGTAGTCAACATCGCTGTTCTCACAGGTAAAGGACAGCCTTGCAGAAACGCCTCCGCAGTCGCCGTCCACAGTGACAAGGAGCTTGTCGGAGCCTAAGTATTTAAGCTCCGTCACCTTGCCGTGAACATCTATCTCCTTGCCGTCAAGCGCCTCTGCCCTGTCGGCAAAAATAAGCCGGTACCCCGAGAACACGGCTGCTCCGGCCAGGAAAAAGCACAGCCCTGTTATCGCCGTTTTGCGCCGGTCCTTAATAAACACCAGCGCAAAAACGAACACTGTAAGCCCTGTCCCCAGCGCCGCTGCAAGGCCAAGCCCCTTCGCAAGAAGGAACATCGCCGCAAAATATGCCGCAGAGGGGACAAGGAGCTTTCTTTTCATTTAGCCTGCGGGCCAGCCGAACTCACGGCCTGCGAGCATATGGAAATGGATGTGGAACACACTCTGACCTGCGCTCTCGCCGCAGTTGGAAACGACACGGAAGCCGTCCTTTATGTCCATATCCTTTGCAAGCTTTGCTATCACCTCATAGATATGAGAGATAACAGCGCTGTTTGTCTCGTTTATCTCATCGAGCTTCGAGATATGCTCCTTGGGGATAGCAAGGTAGTGAACGGGAGCTGTGGGAGCTATATCCTCGAACACATAAACTGTCTCATCCTCATAGATCTTCTTCGAGGGTATCTCGCCCTTGATTATTTTGCAAAACAGACAATCATTCATAGTGGTATTCCTCCTTGTTATTTGTTATCAGCTGATTGCAGAATTCTTATATCCTCGCAAATACGGGTTTAACTTTAATTATGCAATTTTGCATTTTCCGCCGGGTCTTACGTTTGCCCGGATCGTTATCAAGACCAAAGCCTTACTTTACGAACTCGCCTACTATCTCGTTTACCTTGTCAAGGGCTTCGTCGATCTTGAACTTGTCGCCGACACCGGCCATAGCCTGATCCGGACGTCCGCCGCCCTTTCCGCCTGTGAGAGCAGCTACCTTGCCGACGATCTTTCCTGCGTGAGCGCCCTTGGAAACTGCGTCCTTGCCTGCTGCGGCAACGATGTTTGCCTTGTCTCCGTTCACTCCTGCGATAACTACTACCACATCGTCAAACTGTGCCTTTATATCTTCAGCCATCTTCTTGAGAGCATCAGGCTTGATATTTGAAAGCATAGCGGATGCGACCTTGATCCCGTTGACATCAGCTGTTGTTCCGAGGATGTTCTTTGCACGGATAGCGTTTATCTCGCTCTGCAGAGCGTCACGCTCTCTTTCAAGATCCTTTACTTCCTGCATAACAGCGCTGCACCTGTTGGCAAGCTCCATAGGATTAGCCACCTTGAGCACCTGTGCTGCTTTCTTTATCTCTTCGGAATGCTCGGCGATGAGCCTGAGCACACCTCTTCCGGTAACGCCCTCTATTCTTCTGACGCCGGAAGCTACCGAGCTTTCGGAAACGATCTTGAACAGTCCGATGCGTGAAGTGTTGTCAACGTGTGTTCCGCCGCAGAACTCACGGGAAACTATCTCGTCGCCGTCGCCCATAGTAACGACTCTTACAAACTCGCCGTACTTCTCACCGAACAGAGCCATAGCGCCCAGCTCCTGTGCTTCCTTGATAGGCATTACCTTTGTCTCAACATCGAGAGCCATAAGGATGTAGGTGTTAACAAGAGTCTCCACCTTTATCTTCTCCTCTTCGGTCATAGCCGAGAAGTGAGAGAAGTCAAACCTTACTCTCTCAGCGTCAACCAGCTGGCCTGCCTGGTGAACGTGGTCACCCAGCACCTTTCTAAGTGCTGCCTGAAGCAGGTGAGCACAGCTGTGGTTTCTCATTATAGCGAAGCGGTTCTTCTTGTCGACTTCAAAGACAGCTGTCTGTCCGACGCTGATGCCGCCCTCGATGACCTTGACCTTGTGAGCAAACTTTCCGCCCACAGCCTTCTGAACATCCAGCACCTCTGCCTTGCCGGTCTTGGTGGTGATAAAGCCCTTGTCGCCTACCTGTCCGCCGCTCTCGGCATAGAAAGGTGTTCTCTCTGCAACGATGTAAACTTCATCGTCAACGCCGGCGTTCTCGATAAGCTCGTCCTCGGTAGCAAGATAGCCTATCTCGCACTCGTCGGTCTGCTTGTCATAGCCTGTGAACTCTGTGGTCACTTCCTTGTCTATCTTGTGGAAGACAGTCTCGTCAGCACCCATGTATTTTGAGCCGCCTCTTGCGTTTCTTGCGGTCTCTCTCTGCTGCTGCATACACTTCTCATAGCCCTCTTCGTCACAGGAGAGACCCTTCTCTTCCAGTATCTCTCTTGTAAGGTCTATCGGGAAGCCGTAGGTATCGGAAAGCTTGAAGCAGCTCTCGCCGTCCAGCACCTTCTCGCCGCTCTTTTCAAGCTGCTCGATATAGTCATCGAGGATCTTCATTCCTCTGTCTATAGTCTGGTTAAAGTTCTGCTCCTCTGTAGAGAGGACCTTCACGATGTAGTCGTACTTCTCCTCGAGCTCGTTATACTCACACTTGTTGCAGTCAACAACTGTCTGGACAAGCTCCTTGAGGAACATACCGTTTATGCCGAGAAGCTTTCCGTGGCGGACAGCACGTCTGAGCAGTCTTCTCATTACATAGCCTCTGCCCTCGTTTGATGGAAGAACGCCGTCGGAAGCAAGGAAGGTAACTGACCTGATGTGGTCTGTGATAACACGGATAGATACGTCCTTCTTATACTCCTTGCCGTACTCGCAGCCTGCGATCTTGCAGACATGGTCACGGATAGCCTTCACAGTGTCAACATCGAAAATGGAGCCTACGTCCTGCATAAGAGCCGCAAGTCTTTCAAGACCCATACCTGTATCGATGTTCTTCTGTGCAAGAGGAGTATAGGTGCCGTCCTCGTGTCTTTCAAACTGGGTGAACACAAGGTTCCAGAACTCCATATATCTGTCGCAGTCGCAGCCGACCTTGCAGTCGGGCTTTCCGCAGCCGTATTTCTCTCCACGGTCAAAGTATATCTCGGAGCAGGGTCCGCAGGGGCCGTCTGTTCCTGCCTCCCAGAAGTTGTCCTCCTTGCCCATCCTCACGATGTGATCCATAGGCACGCCGGCTTCCTTGTTCCATATCTGCTCTGCCTCGTCGTCGTCCTCATAAACAGAGATATAAAGCCTTTCCTTCGGCAGCTCCAGCACCTGGGTAACATACTCCCATGCCCAGGCGATAGCCTCATGCTTGAAGTAATCGCCGAATGAGAAGTTTCCGAGCATCTCAAAATAGGTGCCGTGTCTTGCGGTCCTGCCCACGTTCTCGATGTCGCCTGTTCTGATACATTTCTGACAGGTGGTCATCCTTGCTCTTGGCGGCACCTCCTGGCCTGTGAAATAAGGCTTGAGCGGAGCCATTCCTGCAACGATGAGAAGCAGGCTGTTATCTCCCTGGGGTACCAGCGGATAGCTCTTGTGTCTCAGACAGCCCTTGCTCTCGAAAAACTTGAGATAGGACTCTCTGAGTTCGTTAAGTGATGTCCATTTCATTTTAAATTCCTCCCGGTCTTTATTAACTAGCTTTATATAAGTGTCCGTTATTTCGGACTCGTCTGGCTTTCTCGCATTTTTTATCATGCTCTCTTCACAGGCCCCGAAGCGCCTGAAGTTTTCCCTCGCTTGTGAAAGTGTCATGTGGTTCGGCACGCTCAACACATCGGTCTTCACCGTGTCGCCGTCATATATTCCGCCCTCGTCCTCCCAGAAGCACACCGGACATATCTCCCAGGCCTTGTTCTCGTCAAGCGTCAGGCACCCGCAGCAGGGGCATTCAAACTTTTTCATAGCTCTCTCCGTGATCTTCCGATGCACACAAAAACAGCTTCGCCCCGAACATGGGACGAAGCTCATACTCCGTGTTACCACCCAAATTGCCGGCGAAGCGCAAAGCCTTGCCGACCACTCTCAGTGCCTTTAACGCAGGCCTACGCCGATGCTTTCGCACCGATACTCAGGTTAGCCACCGCCTTTGCCGCAAAAGCTTACACCAGCCGCTTTCTCTCTGTGCCGGCACCAGAACGGATAATTCCCTCATCGCATTTATTCTATAATATACCTATTATAATACAAATGCCCAATTTTGTCAAGGTGCTCGCCGCACGGCTAATTCCCCCACCCCGCCCAGGGGCGTGCTGGCTAATAGATAGCTGCCGCCCTCCCCGGAGGGGAGGGGGTTCTCCTTGTGTGGGTTTTTCAATAGTCACGCTATGCGAACCTTGAAAGATAGCTGATCTGTCCGTTTCACAACAAAGCAAGGATGATCCGCCAGGGAGTTAAAAGTTTGGGTCGAGCCTTTTCAAAGGCTCGCAGGGATCCAAGGGGCGGCGCCCCTGGTCGCCCTCCGCAGAGGGCGAAATCCCCTTTACACGGAGGCGCTCGAAAAGGGTGAATTCAAAAACAGTCCGGTGGACTGTTTTTGAAGAGGGGAAGCCCTGCAAGAGGGGCTTCCCCTTGTGAAAAGCAAGAACCATCTTTCCTCAAGCCGCCTGCGGCTTGACGGCAAGGGTGCACGCACCTGGCGGCGAGCACCACTGCGTGAACCTTGGGAGATAGCTGAAATGTCCGTTTCACAACAAAGTTGAAATCATCCGCCAGGGGCAAAGCCGTGCGGCAAGCACCACGCCCCTGCCGGCGATCGTGAAAAATCTGCATATTTGGCCACGATGTGCATACAATACTACAAGTAACTATGAAAGGAATGATCCTATGAACGGACCTGCTGCCGAAAGGCTTCCTGCTAAAGCCCCGGCGTCAAAAGAAAAAGTGACCGACCTTCTGCTTTTCGTTATCGGGACAGGGCTTGTGGGAGCCGCCTCCAGTCTTCTTTCCGAGGGCAATTTCAAAGCCTTCTACGATTCTCTCACCAAGCCGCCCCTTGCCCCTCCCGGCTGGCTTTTCTCGGTCGCCTGGGTGATACTCTATATCCTTATGGCGGTCTCGGCCTATATGATATACTCCACCGACCACCCTGATAAAAACAAGGCTCTTGCGGTATATGCCGGTCAGCTGTTTATAAACTTTTTGTGGAGCCCTGTGTTTTTCAGGTTCAAGTCCCTTGTGGGAGCGGCAATAGTAGTGACGGTGCTCCTGTTTATGGTGGCGGCTATGATGAAAAGCTTCTTCAGGATAAACAAGACAGCGGCGCTCATAAACGTCCCCTATCTGCTGTGGACAGCTTATGCGCTTTATCTGACCTACGGGTTTCTTGTGCTGAATATCTAAAAACAACTCAAAAAAGCGGTGCATTTTCCATACGCAAAAGGCAAATGCACCGCCTTTTTTTATTGACAAGAGGGTCGAATCGTGTTATAATATCTGTATTGAATCAGCCTTATCAAGAGTGGTGGAGGAAACAGGTCCTATGAAGCCCGGCAACCTGACGAGAGTTAAGGTGCCAGATCCTGCGGTTTTGATCCGAAAGATGAGGGATAAAGAGTTCTTCTGCGTTTCGGACTGCCGAAGCGCTTATTTTTTTATCAGATCATTTCGTCCCGGCGGACGTTTGATACCAGAAATTTTCAGAAAGGATGTTTTAAAAATGTCAAAATTACTTTTTACATCAGAATCAGTGACCGAAGGTCATCCCGATAAGATCTGCGACAAGGTGTCGGATGCTGTCCTTGACGCACTGCTGGAGCAGGATCCCCTGTCGAGAGTTGCCTGCGAGACAGTGACCACAACAGGCCTTATCATGATAATGGGCGAGATCAGCACAAAGGCCAGCATAGATATCGCCCAGATAGCAAGAGACACAGTTGTGGAGATCGGCTATGACAGAGCTAAGTACGGCTTTGATGCTCACACCTGCTCGGTTATAACCACCATAGACAAGCAGTCTCCCGATATCGCTATGGGCGTTGACAATGCCCTTGAAGGAAGAGAGGAGAACGCCTTTGATATCGGCGCCGGCGACCAGGGAATAATGTTCGGTTATGCCTGCAACGAAACGAAGGAGCTCATGCCTATGCCTATCTCGCTGGCACACAAGCTGGCCAAGAGACTGACCGAGGTAAGAAAGACAGGGATACTCCCCTATCTCAGACCCGACGGAAAGACCCAGGTAACAGTCGAGTATGATGACGGCAAGCCTGTAAGAGTTGACGCAGTTGTTGTGTCTTCCCAGCATGACGATGCTGTCACCCTCGAGCAGATCAGAAAAGACATTATCGAGAACGTTATAAAGCCTGTTATCCCTGAGGGTCTTCTCGATGACGATACTACATACTTCATCAACCCCACAGGACGTTTCGTTGTGGGCGGCCCAAACGGCGACAGCGGACTTACAGGCAGAAAGATAATAGTTGACACCTACGGCGGATACTCCCGTCACGGCGGCGGAGCTTTCTCCGGAAAGGACCCCACAAAAGTGGACCGTTCTGCTACCTATGCGGCAAGATACGTTGCCAAGAACATCGTAGCGGCTGGGCTTGCTGACAGGTGCGAGGTGGAGCTTGCTTATGCTATCGGCGTTGCAAATCCTGTCTCCGTAATGGTGGACAGCTTCGGCACAGGAAAGGTCTCCGACGACAAGCTTTCCGAGGCTGTGAACAAGGTGTTCGACCTCAGACCCTCGGCTATCATCAAGATGCTGGATCTTAGAAAGCCCCAGTACAAGCAGCTGGCAGCATACGGACACATCGGCCGTGAGGACCTGGGCGTTGCCTGGGAGAAGACCGACAAGGTAGATGCTCTTCTCGAGGCTGTAAAGTAATCCCAAATATCAAGGGGCTGCTGCAAGTCTCCGGTTTCAATTGGATTTAATGAAAACGCCTCTGCAAAGCAGCGGCGCAAAGTGCGATAAAATGGTACCTCACCCCCTTCGGGGTGAGGTACCATTTTTCGCCTGAAGCTATTTGAGCAACAGCCTCTTTTTATATACAAACAATAAACAGGTCAAAAGATAAGCTCTTAGCTTCTGGCGCCCTTGATTATCGGGGACAGCGGCTTATAAATGAGCATAACTATCAGCCCGCAGATAGCGCCCTTGATAAAGGTGAACGGCTGATTGAAGATGCACAAAGCAGCAAAGGTGTTCTTTACGCTCGGCATGATCTCCTTATAAGCTGCAAGCACAGCCTGTTCGCCGCCGTATGCCTTGAAATAGATCGGGTATACGATGAAATAGTTCAGCGGCAGAGTTATAAGTGAGAATGCGAGAACGCCTGCGATAACTGCGATGAGCGCACCCTTTCTGGTTTTTTTCCTCTGATAGATGAGGCTCGAAGTGAGCACCAGTACAGCACTGGTCACGAAGTCAAAAATGTTGCCTATTCCCATAGTTGTGCCAAAGCCCTTGAGAAGCAGCTGGATAACGTTCTTTATCAGGCAGACTATTATGCCCGGGATCGGTCCCAGCGAGAAGCCGGCAAGCATCGAGATGACATTTGAAAAGTCAAGCTTTATAAATGCCGGCATAAGCGGCACAGGAAAATCAAGATAATAGATAACAGTCGCAACTGCGCTCATCATTCCTGTCATAACCATCGTTCTTGTTGTGAACGAGCTCTTGTTGATAGCAATATTCTGTTGTGTCAAAATTCATTCCTCCAATAATACTTTCCTGTTTGGAGAAACAGCGGAAAATAAAACGCCCCCGAAAACCTTCGGGGGCGCAAATTCACATAAATGAACCGTCGTTTCTTCCATCCGGACTTTTACCGTCGGTATCGGAGTTTCACCGATTCAACGCTCTTTGAGCGCTCGAGGACTGTCACCTCCGGTGTGGACTTTCACCACCCCTGAAACTTTGTTTATTGTTTGTATATTCTTTTCAGGACTCGCCCGTTTATTCAAGCTCATCCAGCTCGGAGAAGTCAAATTCAAGCTTCTCTCCGCAGTTGGGACAATCGATGCAGCCTTCCTCAACAACGCTCTCGCCCAGCATTATCTGGTCGCCGCAGTTGGGACATACGCACTCGTACATGACTTCCTCTTCAAAGTCGTCGTCATCGTCCTCGTCGTCATCCTCATCGTCCCAGTCATCTTCGTCATCAAGATCATAAAGATCGTTCTCAAGATCAGCAAGCTCGTCGCCGATCTCCTCGATAACGTCAACAGCTGTATCTACCTCATCGGAAACATCCTCGATAGCAGCAGCCATATCCGAGATAAGGTCTGCCATAGCCCTGATGATCTTTCCCTCGTCGGTCTCCTCGCTAAGCTTCAGACCGTCGATCAGGCCTTTAAGATAAGCCGCTCTGTTACTAAGCTCCATATCAAAACCTCCGTTTCAAATCAAGCTCTTTAAAGAAAGCCGGCACTTTAACAGCCGGGCTCCTCTTGCCTCACAAGACCGCCAACCAGGCAGCCCCATAAACGATCGGGCTGTTATGCACGCTCCATGTACTCGCAGGTACGTGTGTCGATCCTGATCCTGTCGCCGGTGTTGATGAACAGAGGAACTCTGATCTCTGCACCTGTCTCAACAGTTGCGGGCTTTGTTGTGTTTGTAGCGGTATCGCCCTTTATTCCGGGCTCTGTCTCTGTTACCTCAAGATCTACAAAGTAAGGAGGCTCAACACCGAATACAGTGCCCTTGTAAGAAAGGATCTTACAAACCATGTTCTCCTTAACGAACTTGAAGTTGTCGGAAAGCTCGGACTTGTTTACAGGCACGAGCTCATAGCTCTCGGGATCCATAAAGTAATAAAGATCGCCGTCATTATAGGAATACTCCATATCCTTTCTCTCGACATAAGCTGTCGGGAACTTAGCTGTAGGGTTATAGGTCTTTTCAACCACGGAACCCGAAATAACGTTTCTGACCTTTGCTCTTACAAAGGCAGCACCCTTGCCGGGCTTAACGTGCTGAAATTCCACGATCTGCATTACATTGCCGTCTTCCTCAAAAGTCATTCCGTTTCTGAAATCGCCAGCAGTTACCATTATTTTATACCTCCATTGATTTTTCAAAGCATAAATACTTACAATACTATTTTAACACATAATATGCAATATTGCAAGGGCTTTTAAACATTTTTTCCATTCTCACAAAAATTTTACAGACAGATAAGCTCCTTTGGCGCCTCTGTCATATTTATGCAGCCGTCAGCGGTCACGATAACGAAATCCTCGATCCGAACACCGAACTTTCCTTCAAGATATATGCCCGGCTCCACAGTAACGACGCTTCCCTCGTTTATTATATCGTCAACGTTCGGCGAAGCATAAGGGCTCTCGTGTATCTCCATGCCGACGCCGTGACCAAGGGAATGGCCGAAGGCTTCGCCATAGCCCTCATCTGTTATTATCTTTCTCGAAGCTGCATCGAGCTCTCTTCCGCTGATGCCTGCCTTCACCGCTTCAAGGCCTGCCTTCTGTGCCCGCAGGACGATATCATAGACCTTTCTCATCTCCTCCGAGGGCTCGCCCACACAGAAGGTCCTGGTCATATCGCTGTGCCAGCCGTCAACCACTGCTCCGAAATCAAGGAGCACGAACTCGCCGTTTTTCACCTTCCTGTCCGATGGCACGCCATGAGGCAGCGAGGTGTTTGGCCCTGACAAAGCGATAGTGTCAAAGGAAAGCGCCTCTGCACCGTGAGACAGCATATAGTAGTCCAGCTCCAGCTGTATCTCCTTTTCGGTCCTGCCCTCACGGATAAACTCCGAAATATGAGCAAGCCCCCTTTCGGCTATGCGCTGGGCAGCGATCATCTTGTCAAGCTCCTCACGGGTCTTTACTATCCTTAGTGAGGATATGCAGTCCGACAGCGTATCGTCTGAAACTATCTCGCAGGACAGCCTGTTTTTAAGTGCTGCCAGCTGCTTTACGGTGCAGACGCTGCTGTCGATAAGGACTCTCTTTGCGCCGTGCTTTTCTATCAGCACAGAGATCTGCTCATAAAGCTTATCCTGCAATATGACTTCACAGCTGTGAGCGGTCTTTCTTGCCTTTTCGATATAGCGAAAATCTATGATGAAATAAGCCGCATCCCGGAACACAAGAAGCGTTCCGGCGCTGGACTTCATCCCCGTGAAATAGCGCCTGTTTATATCGCTGTCGATAAGCGCACAGGTGTGCTCGTCAAGGCTCTGTCTCAGCCTTTCGATATGTGTCATCCGTTCTGCGCCTCCGTTATATCTTTGAGCGCTCTTAGTCCCAGGATGTAGGAGTTCTTTCCGAACCCTGCGATAACGCCGGCGCAGACAGGCGAGATAACGGACTTCGACCGAAACTCATCACGGGAGTGAACGTTCGAGATATGTACCTCCACCACCGGTATCTTTATAGCGGCGATAGCATCCCTTATTGCATAGCTGTAATGTGTGTACGCACCTGCGTTGAGCACAACGCCCGCACAATCCAGGCGGCTCTCGTGGAGCTTATCTATCAGTGCGCCCTCGCTGTTTGACTGGAACACCTCACACTCAAAGCCCAGCTGCTTTGCCGCAGCCTTTATCTCCTCATTCACAGACTCGAAGGTATCTGTCCCATAGATACCCGGCTCACGCTCTCCGAGAAGGTTCAGGTTAGGTCCGTGCATAACTAAAACTTTTTTCATAATATCCACTCCTTTAAGTGTCTGTCTTATCATCGGGAAAGTCCGGCAGGAACGGCTTTTCCACCGCCCTCTTGAACCTGAAAGGCAGGCTCTCCTCGGGCTTTATCGCAAAGACGAAGATCGACCTTATACCGCAAAGGTTCGAGCCCATTATATCCGTAAAGATCTGGTCGCCCACAGCGGCAACATCAGCCTTTTTAAGCCCCATTTTTTTCACCGCCCTGTTATAGCCGAAGGTCAGCGGCTTTTTGCCCTCGCTGACAAACTCTATCCCCAACTGCTCGGCAAAAGGCTCGACTCTCGGCGCATGGTTGTTTGAAACTATCATAAGCTTTATCCCTGCCGCCTTCATATCCGCTATCCACGCAAGGCTCGACTCCGGCACTATTGGATTGTTATGTGTGGTCAGCGTGTTATCAAGGTCGAGTATGAGCCCCTTTATATGCTTCTTTCTCAGAAACTCCGGCCTGATATCGACCACCTTGTCAAACACATAAGTTGGTTTGAAAATAAACATAGCTTTCTCCTAAAAACAAAAAGCGGACATACAAAGATGCCCGCTTTGATGTTATCAATATTTACGCTTACGAGCAGCTTCGGACTTCTTCTTGCGCTTTACCGAAGGCTTTTCGTAGTGTTCTCTCTTACGAACCTCAGCGATAACGCCGTCTCTTGCGCATGATCTCTTAAAACGCTTGAGCGCTGTATCCAGAGTTTCGTTCTTACCAACACGAATTTCTGCCAAAATTATTCCCTCCCTTTGCCACCTTATGACAGAGGTAACTGCCGGTCGGCTGTGCGTAAAACGGTGATAGTGAAGGCGAATGCCACTCTCGTGAGAAGCGGTCTCCCAACTGCTTATTCTGCAGTGTCTCTGTCCTTATACCGCATAGCCTCAAAACCAAAAACAATTACATACAGAGTATATCACATTCCCACAAAAAAGTCAATAGTATTTCTTTATTTTTAACAAATTATTTTGCAACTATATTTACAAGCTTGCCGGGAACATAGATCTCCTTGATGATATTCTTTCCGTCAAGATCCTTTGCCACTGCCCCATCAGCCTTTGCAAGAGCGAGCACCTCGTCCTTGTCTGCATCAGCTGCGATCATAAGCTTTGCTCTGATCTTGCCGTTTATCTGTGCAACGATCTCGATAGTCTTGTCAACGCACAGTGCCTCATCGAAGCTTACCCACTCCTGGTGGCTGAGGATACCCTCGCAGCCTATGAGCTGATAAAGCTCCTCTGTGATGTGAGGTGCAAAAGGATAGAGGATGATGAGAAGGTCTCTGAACTCCTTCTTTGTTATGCTGCCCACGCTGTAGATCTCATTGAGCAGGCTCATCATAGCGGCGATAGCTGTATTGAACTTCATCGCCTCGATGTCCTCTGTTACCTTCTTTATGGTCTTGTGCATAGCGCTCCTGAGAGCATCGCTGTAATCGCTGCCCTCGGTCACCTTGTCCTGAAGAGCCCATATACGGTCAACGAATCTCTTGCAGCCTTTTACGCTGTTCTCGCTCCAGGGAGCTGCCTTTTCATAGTCGCCCATGAACAGTACATACAGCCTGAGAACGTCTGCGCCGAACTCGTCAACGACATCGTTGGGGTCAACCACATTTCCTCTGGACTTGGACATCTTCTCGCCGTCTGTCCCCAGGATAAGGCCCTGAGCTGTTCTCTTGGCATAAGGCTCTGCTGTGGGGACAAGACCCAGATCATAAAGGAACTTGTGCCAGAAGCGGGAGTAGATCATATGACGGGTAACGTGCTCCATACCGCCGTTATACCAGTCTACGGGCAGCCAGTATTTCAGCTCCTCCTGAGCAGCGAACTCGTCATCGTTGTGAGGATCGCAGTATCTGAGGAAATACCACGAGGAACCTGCCCACTGGGGCATGGTGTCGGTCTCTCTTCTTGCGTCCCTGCCGCACTTGGGGCACTTGCACTTTACAAAACTCTCTATCCTTGCAAGCGGCGACTCGCCGTCTGTGCCGGGCTTGAAGTCGTCAATAGGAGGAAGTCTGAGAGGCAGCTCCTCATAAGGCACAGCCACCATTCCGCAGTCCTCACAGTGTACTATCGGGATAGGCTCGCCCCAATATCTCTGTCTGTTGAAGGCCCAGTCCTTCATCTTATACTGAACGCCTGCCTCGCCACAACCGAGCTTTGCCAGCACCTCCAGCATTTTGGCAATGGCGTCCTTCTTGTTCTTTATGCCGTTGAGCTCGCCGGAGTTGACCATCTCGCCGTCGCCTGTGTAGGCTTCCTTGGAGATATCTCCGCCCTTGATGACTTCGATGATGTCGATACCGAACTTCTTTGCAAACTCATAGTCTCTTGTGTCGTGAGCCGGCACCGCCATGATAGCACCTGTGCCGTAGCCCATCATTACATAGTCAGAGATGTAGATAGGTATCTCTTTTCCTGTGACAGGGTTTATGGCGGTAAAGCCGTCTATCCTGACACCTGTCTTGTCCTTGACCAGCTGTGTTCTCTCAAATTCGCTCTTCTTGGCACACTCTGCCTTGTAAGCGTCCAGCTCTGCGATGTTTGCTATGCTGTCACGGTACTTCTCGATAAGCGGATGCTCGGGAGCCATTACCATAAAGGTCACGCCGTAAAGGGTATCGGGACGAGTGGTATAGATACGCATCTTCTCGCCGTTTTCCTTGATGGTGAAGTCAACGAATGCGCCTGTGGACTTGCCTATCCAGTTCTCCTGCTGGAGCTTGATGTTCGGCAGATAGTCCACGTCCTTGAGGCCTTCAAGAAGCTTGTCAGCATACTCGGTTATCCTCAGATACCATACCTCTTTTGTCTTCTGGACGATATCGCTGTGACAGATATCGCACTTGCCGCCCTGGGAGTCCTCGTTGGAGAGAACGACCTTACAGCTGGGGCAGTAGTTTACAAGGGTCTTGTCTCTGAAAACAAGGCCGTTTTCAAACATTTTGAGGAAGATCCACTGAGTCCACTTATAATAATTCTCATCGGTGGTATCGACAACTCTTGACCAGTCGAAGGAAAAGCCAACACGCTTGAGCTGGGAAGTGAACTTCTTTATGTTCTCATCAGTTATCTGTCTTGGGTGAACGCCGAACTTGATAGCCGAGTTCTCAGTGGGCAGGCCGTAAGCGTCAAAGCCTATGGGGAACAGTACGTTGTAGCCCTGGAGCCTTCTCTTTCTGGAAACGACCTCAAGGCCGGAATAAGCCTTGATATGGCCGACGTGCATACCGTGTCCCGAGGGATAAGGGAACTCTACCAGGCCGTAGAACTTCTTCTTGCTGTGGTCGCCTGAAGCCTTGAAGGTCTCGTCCTCGTCCCAGAACTGCTGCCACTTAGCCTCGACAGCTTTGAAATCGTAGTTTTTCATCTTCTATCAATCCTTTTCAAAAATTTATTCTTTATCAAGTCCGGCTGTCTGAAATCCCAAACAGCGGTCCGCCGTATGACAGGCAGACAAAATGTATAAGCTTTAAAACTCGTTTTTAAAATGCTCTCTCATCTGCTTTGGGAGCACCAGCGTGACCACGCACAGCATATCGAAGGCCGCCTCGGCAAGATACAGAAGTCTTGCATTGGCAAGGTTGTCCCAGAGGTGTGCCAGCACAACGCTGACAAGAAGAACAGCCGCCGCAATATTTAAATAGGGCAGAGCTTTGATAAGACAAAACCCCAGCGCCGCAGAGACCGCCAGCATCATCACGTTCTGGAAAGAAAATCCCAGAAGCAGATTGATGACCGATTTGAGCACAAGCCAGCTTGCTATTGCTGCCGCTGCCTTTTCGGGTTCCAGCTTTTCAAACAGTTTCATCTTATTCGTCACCCAGATACTTTTCCGGGTCTATCTCCTTGCCGTCTGCCCAGAGCCTTTCAAGGTTATACTGGTCTCTGGTCTCCTTGTTGAACACATGGACAACGATGTCGCTGTAATCGAGCAGGATCCAGTTGTTGGGGCCGTAGCCCTCGGTGTGGTGAGGCTCTATCCCCAGCTGTGAAAGCCTGAACTCGACCTCTTCAGCCAGCGCCTTAGTCTGTGTGGTGGAGGACGCACCTGCGATAACAAAGCTGTCCGCAACTATAGTCAGGTCGCTTATCTCTATTATCTTTATGTCCTCGCCTCTCTTTGAATCGAGAGCCTTGATTATCGTTTTAAGCTTCTGCTCATAAGTGATGTTTTCCATATTTACTCCTTTGTCTTAGGGTCGTCAGCCGATCGCTGCGATCTATACTTCTCGCATATACGAGATGATTTTCATTTTTGCATTATATCTTTTCCCGCCCGGATCGATCGGGATCATTCCGGCGCTTTCATCAGTGCCGCAAATTCGTTGTATGCCGAAAAGGTAGACGGCGGTATGAGGTTACCCTTCTCTGCCGAGTCCTTTATCGAAAAGCGAAAGGCCTCGAACATTGCCCGCTCAAGGCTCTGGGCCGCTGTTTTTCTCATTTTTTTGACATCCTTATAATCCCTGTCCTCAGAGATCAGGTCTGCCAGATAAACTATCTGCGAAAGCTTGCTCATATTGGCACAGCCCACTGTGTGATACCTTATGGCCAGGATGATCTCCGGGTCCTTTATCTCAAGCGCCGCTCTTACTATCTCAGCTCCTGCTATCGCATGATAGAGAGGCACAGCCTTTATCTCTATCTCGTGGACATCCAGCTGCGAATGCTTTACCAGCGCAAGCTGTTCCTCGACGGGCATCTCCTTTGCACAGTCGTGCAGAAGCCCTGCTATGTAAGCCTTGTCCTCATCGCCGCCGTAACGCCTTGCAAGCTCCACAGCCGCATTGGCCACATTCACCGAATGAGTGTACCTCTTCTTTGACAGCTTCTCTTTTATATATGTCTTATACTTTCCTATCAGCTTTTTATCAGTCATCAAAATCCCTCTTGGCGTAAAGATCTTTGTTCTTAATGTAATCAAGAGTATTCTTATCCATAAAGCCCGAACAATCCTCGCCGTTTCTTATCATCTGTCTTATCTCCGAAGACGATGCCTCAAAAGGCTCTACATCAACTATTATCACTTCTGCGCCGGCGGCTCTTAGCTTCTCTGCCTTGTCTTCAAGCTTGCCTGTGTCCTCATTGCGTCTTGACACGCAGATGAGACCGCAGAGAGAGAGTATCTCCTCCCAGCAGTACCACTTGTCAAAGCACAAAAGCATATCGCTGCCCATGATGAAATAAAGCCTGTCATCGGGATAAAGGCTGTGAAAATGTCTCAGTGTCAGCACCGAATAGCTCTTGCCCTCACGGCGAAGCTCCCAGTCCGATATCTCGGTCCCCGGGGTGTCTGCGAAGGTGCGCCTTAACATCTCCAGCCTGTCATTTCCCGAGGCTATGTCCTGCCGCTGCTTATGGGGCGGTATCCTGTCGGGGATGATGAAAACACGGTCAAGCCCCACGTTTTTCATCACCGACTCCAGGCAGTACCTGTGCCCCAGGTGAACAGGGTCAAAGGTCCCGCCGAAGATAGCTGTTCTCATAGCTCTATAACGGGTTTCTTTTCGTTTCTCTTATAGAGGACAGCCTTCGCTCCGATAGTGTGTACAACGATAGCGCCTGTCCTTTCTGCGATATCCTCTGCCGCCTCACGGGCTGTGAGCATAGAATTATCCAGAACGGATATCTTCACTATCTCGTGAACTCTGAGATAGTCCTCTATCTGTGCGGCCTGAGCGTCATTCACTCCGCCCTTGCCCACCTGAAAGGCAGGCGTGAGCTTCTGGCCTATGGCTTTAAGTGCCGCTCTCTGCTTAGTCGTTATCTGCATAGTATCATTCCTAACTGTTTTGTCTCACTGTTTTGCGCCAAGCTTCTTTTCAAGGTCTTTAAGCGCATTTGCTCTGTGGGAAACGCTGTTTTTAAGCTCCGCCGTATGCTCGGCAAAGGTCTTGCCCTCATAGATGAATATGGGGTCATAGCCAAAGCCGTTCTCGCCCTTCGGCTCATAAGCTATGGCGCCGAACACCTTTCCCTCGGCCATTATCTTTTCGCCTGTCTCGTCGATAAAGCATATCGAGCAGGAAAAGTGTGCTCCTCTTTTATCTTCGGGAACATCCTTCATCTTTTCAAGCACCAGAGCGGTCCTCTCGGTGTCCTTGTCAAGGCCGCCGTATCTTGCGGAATATACACCAGGCTCTCCGTCAAGGGCATCTATCTCCAGGCCGCTGTCATCTGCCAGAACAGCACAGCCGAACATATCATAGATCGCCTGCGCTTTCAGCTGTGAGTTCTCTGCAAAAGTAGTCCCTGTCTCCTCGACCTCGATATCTGCGCCCGCTTCTTTCTGGGACACGACCTCATATCCGAGGGGCTCGAGTATCTGCTTGTATTCTCTTATCTTGCCTTTGTTGTTGCTGGCTATGATAAGCTTCATATCACACCTCAAAACTGCTTGTCATTCTTGTCTTCTTGATCTTCTCACGGCACTTCATAGCCTTGTCATGCTGAAGCGTTCCGATAGCCGGCTCGCAGAATATGACCCTGAGGTCACCGTCCGCAACTGCACTGACTGCCGTCATACCCACAGAGGTACCGCCGTCAACGCCTACAAGCTCCAGCTCCTTTACACCTCTTGCCCTGACGAACTCGAAAAGTATCTCGTTCGAGAAAGCATCGGGCTTGTTCTTTTCATATATGTTCTTCGAGACCACTTTGAGGTTTCTTACAAAATCCGCATCGGTAGTGCCCGCCTTGGGCATGGCGCCGCCGAACAGCCCCTTTTTGATACTCTTGACATAGATCACCGCTTCGGGCTCATAAGCCTCTATCCTTTTGTTTACATTCTTTATGAGCTCTTTCGTCTCGTAAGGATAAAGTGCCTTGTCTCTTCCTTCTCCTACATACATATCCTGCATATCAAGTACCATCAAAGCTTTATCCATTAAAGATCACCCCTAAAAAATATTTTTACACAAAGATTTATTATTCAAACAGAGCCTCCACAAAGTCTCTTGCCACGAAAGGCTGAAGATCATCTATCTGTTCGCCCACAGTAACAAGCTTTACAGGTATCTGCAGATCGTCTGTTATACTTATTATTATACCACCTTTTGCCGTTCCGTCAAGCTTTGTCAGGATAATTCCCGTGATAGCAGCCGCTTCATTGAAAAGTTTTGCCTGATTTACGGCGTTCTGACCGGTAGTAGCATCCAGTGCCAGCAGCACTTCAAGAGCACAGCCCTCAGCCTGCTGGTGAACTATCCTGGATATCTTCTTGAGCTCATCCATAAGGTTCTTTTTGTTGTGGAGCCTTCCTGCTGTGTCACAGATGACAACATCGGCATTTCTTGCCTTTGCCGCCTGCATAGCATCGAAAACGACGGATGCGGGATCCGAGCCCTCGTTATGCTTGATTATATCGACGCCGGCTCTCTGCGTCCACACCTCCAGCTGGTCTATCGCCGCAGCCCTGAAGGTATCGGCCGCCGCAACGATGACCTTCTTGCCGTCGCTGTGGAGCCTGTTTGCAAGCTTGCCTATGGTGGTGGTCTTGCCCACACCGTTTACTCCGATAACAAGGATGACAGACGGTGTGGTAGACATATCCAGCGGCTGATCCTCGCCAAGCATCTCGGTGATAACGTCCTTGAGAAGATCCTTTATCTGCTCGGGGTCCTTTACACCCTCACGCTTTACTCTGTCTCTTAGCATATCACAGATCTTGACCGAAGTGTTCACGCCGATATCGCAGAGGATAAGGGTCTCCTCCAGCTCCTCGAAAAGATCCTCGTCGATCTTTGTGAAAGAATGGAGCAGAGACTCTATCCTTCCCATCATTGAATTCTTGGTCTTTGCAAGACCGTTTTTCAGTTTTTCAAAAAATCCCATAATGCTCTCCCGTTTGTTTCTATTCGGCGGCATCCATTCTCAGAAGCTTCGAGATGCCCTTTTCCTGCATCGTTACTCCGTAGAGAACATCCGCCTCTTCCATTGTTCCTCTTCTGTGGGTTATAGCTATAAACTGTGTCCTGTCCGTCAGGCGGTGGAGATACTGTGCGTATCTTGTAACGTTCACATCGTCAAGCGCCGCCTCGATCTCATCCAGCAGACAGAAAGGCGAAGGCGAGATGCGAAGTATCGCAAAGTATATCGCCACAGCCACAAGGGACTGCTCGCCTCCGGAGAGGGACATAAGGTTTGTTATGACCTTGCCCGGGGGCTGAACGTTTATATCTATACCGCAGTTTAACACATCATCGGGGTCGGAGAGCGAAAGCTCGCCCTTTCCTCCGCCGAACAGCTCTGTGAAGATAGTGCTGAAATTGCGGTTTATGCTGTCGAAGGTCTGGATGAACATGGACTTCATGTTCTCGGTCAGATCCCTGATAAGCTCTTCCAGCTCGGCCTTTGAGGTGTTCACATCGGAAAGCTGAGAGTTTATGAACTCATATCTCTCGCTTACCTCCTTGAACTCGTCTATGGCTTCAAGGTTTATGCTGCCAAGGTTCCTGATCTTGTTTCTCAAAGACGTCAGCTGCTTCTCGGCTTCGGAGTAATCCTCTATCTCCTCTGCCACATCTGCGGCGCCCGTCCTTGTCAGCTCATAGTCGTCCCACAGCTGGGCCACCAGCTTGTCAAACTGCGCCAGAACATTCTTGTGCTGCTCCTCGGTCCTCGATATCGAAGCGTAGAGCGCTTCCTTTTCTGAAAGCTTGCCCTTCTGGCTGTTTCTCAGCCTGCTGGCTTCATTCTCGAACCTTATCTTGTCTGCAAGTGCCTGCTCGGCCTGTTTCTCGATGCGTTTGATCTCCTCGCCGGCATCGCTCTGAGAAAGGCGGATATTGCCTATCTCGTTTTTCTTGTCATCTATGCTCTTATGGTTGTCGGTGATCTGAGCCTTTATGCTTTCAAGCTCCTCGCCTCCGGACTTTATGGTGCTCTCGATCTGGGCTATCGACATCTCGCAGGCAGTTATATCCTTTGCAAGCTCTGCTCCGGCTATCCTTGCCGCCGAGAGCTTTTCGCCCAGCTCCTCACGTTCACGGCGAAGCTTGGCCTGTTCGCTCTGAGACTGCGATAGCCTTGCTTCGGTCTCGATTATCTCACGGTCTGTCTTCTCCATCTCGGCAGTAGAATCCGTGATATCCTTCTGTGCGGCTGCTATCTTTTTGCCAAGGTCGCTGACAAGCTCATCCAGCTCGTCAAGCTGTTTCTCATAGCCGTCACGGAACTCTCTCACACGCTTGATCTCAAGCTCGAACCTCAGCAGATCCTCGTTCACAGCCGCAGCATCCGCACGCAGAGCTTCAAGGTCGGCTTCAAGCTTTGCGTTCTCCTGAAGGAGCTTTTCACGCTCGGATTTGAGCTGTGAAAACTTCTCTTCCAGCTTTTTCTTCTGCCCCTCAAGAGTCTCGACCTCGTTCTTGCGGGTAAGTATACCCGTCTTCTTCGCAGCGCTGCCTCCCGTAAAGGAGCCGCCTGCGTTTATCACCTGACCATCCAGGGTGACGATCCTGAACTTATATTTATACTTCTTTGCCGCCGCTGCTGCCGCATCGATATCCTCAAACACGGCTATGCGTCCCAGCAGGCTGTCTATAACAGACCTTACCTTCCCGCTGCACTCTGCCAGGTCGCTGGCATTGGAGACAAAGCCCTCTTCGTCTTCAAGGCCTGACACCTCGAGCCTTGTTCCCTTCACCGAGGTTATCGGCAGGAAGGTCGCTCTTCCTGCGCCGCTGTCTTTTAGCAGACGGATACCTCTCTTTGCGGTCTCCTCATTGGCAACAACTATGTTCTGCATAGCGCCGCCGAGAGCCGTTTCTATCGCAAGAGAATACTCGGGTCTTACGTTTATCAGCTGCGCCACCGTTCCCTCGACGCCGCTTATTCTCCCCTGCTGAGAAGCTTTTATTATGTGCTTTACACTGTAAGCAAAGCCCTCCATAGAGCTTTCAAGGTCACGAAGGATAGCAAGCTTTGACTCGGTCTCCCTTATGGCCACATCGGTGTCTGTGAAGTCCTTGCTGCTCTTTTCAAGCTTCTCTTTCTTTGCTGCAAGAAGCCTCTCCATTCCGCTGACACGGTTCTGGGAGTCCTGTCTTTTTTCCTCGGCAGCGTTCTTTGCTTCGTTAAGTTCTCTGAGCTCCTTCGAGGCGTCATCGAACTGTTCTTCGAGCTCACCGTTTCTCTGGTGAGCCGCCGCCAGCTGTTCCTCACAGTCTGCTATCTCGTTCTTGGAGTTCTCGATAGTGAAGCTGATCTTTGATTTTCTCACATACACCGAGCTGATAAGGTCGTTGGCTTCGCTGAGGTCCTTATCCGTCTCATCGGTCTTGACTTCCAGCTTTCTCAGAGCGTCTTCAAGATCGGAGATACCCTTGCGGGAATCCTGCTCTTTCTGTCTTAAAGCATCGAGCTCTTTCTGCTGCTGCGTCTTCTGCTCCTCCAGATACTGCGCAGATTGCTTCGACTGATCTATCTGCTCTTCCAGCCTTGCTATATTCTCTTTAAGGTGCTCGATATCATTTTCCAGCACCGCTATATCGGAGTCCGACTTCGAGCTTTTGAGCTGTGTCTCGTGGATGAGGTCTCTGAGCTCTTCTGCTTCCTCAGCCTTTTTGGCGCTAAGCTCAAAGTTGTCGCTTATCTCCTTTTCAACGTCCTTGAGCTCCTCCGAAAGCGCCGAATACTGCTCGTTTATAGCGGCCAGCTTTTCTTCCAGCTGTCTGCCCTTTTCAAAAAACTCATCCAGCCTTTTGACCCAGAGGGACACTTCAAGCTTTCTTTTCTGCTCATCAAGAACGATGAACTTCTTTGCCTTCTCCGACTGGTGTCTCAGAGGCTCGATGCGTGAAGCCAGCTCGCCAAGGATATCCCCAAGACGTGAGATATTATCCTGTGCCTGTAAAAGCTTTCTCTCGGCTTCTTCTTTTTTATATCTGAACTTCGAGATGCCTGCGGCTTCCTCGAAGATCTCTCTTCTCTCATTTGATTTCTCGTTTACTATATCGGCTATCCTGCCCTGACCGATTATAGAATAACCGTCACGGCCAAGACCCGTGTCCATGAAAAGTTCCACTACGTCCTTGAGCCTTACCTGCTTCGAGTTTATCATATACTCGCTGTCGCCGTTTCTGTAAAGCTTTCTCGAAACGCTGACAGTCTCGTCCTCGTCGCCAAGCCTGTGGTCGCTGTTGTCAATGGTTATCGTCACCTGTGCAAAGGCGGCCTTGGGCCTTGTGAGCGTGCCGTGGAAGATGACGCCCTGCATCTTCTCGCCTCGCAGCTGCTTTGAGGACTGCTCGCCCATTACCCAGCGCATGGCATCGCCGATATTGCTCTTGCCCGAACCGTTTGGTCCGACCACCGCAGTTATTCCCTTGTCGAATTTAAGCTCTATCTTATCGGGGAACGACTTGAACCCCTGCATTTCAAGGCTTTTAAGATACACGCTCTCACCTCCCGGCATCTGTGATTTTTATAAGTCTTAGCTTTTCTTCAAGCTCATCGCTTGGTGTTATCTTCAGTGTTATGCCCTTCTCCGAAAAGAAGCGAACATTGCTTTTTTTCTGTCCCAGTGCTTTGCTGAGCTGCCTTGACGGCACCAGAAATTCAGCAATGCCTTTTTCTATCCCGGCGCTTTCCAGCTCCTGCTCAAAGGCTCTGCGATAGATAAGCCCCTCACATATCTCTCTGAAAGCCGGATGATAATATCCTGCCACCATATCCCGCTCAACGAACTCGCTGGCGTGAAGACCGCATTTGAGGACCTTTATTCCGGCCTCTTCAAAGCGCTCGAGCATCACCGCACAGATATCCGTGACCTCGTCCATTGGCATCAGCTTATACTCGCCGCTTTGATAGAGTTTTGCAAGCTTCGTTCCGCCAAGCACCACCACCGGATATATCCTCACGGTGTCGGGTCTGACAGCCAGCACCTTTTCAAGGTTTGCAAGCTCTGTCTCCCTGCTGCTCTTATAAAGCCCCACCATAAGCTGGAGCCCCAGCTCGAAGCCATATTCTTTTATAAGCTCTGCCGCATCAAGAATGTCCTGTGCGCTGTGGCCTCGCTCGTTTGCTTCAAGCACCTTGTCATCAAGTGACTGTGCCCCGAGTTCTATGGCTGTGACACCGTAGCTTTTTAAAAGCGTGAGCACCTCACGGTCGATATAGTCGGGTCTGGTGGACAGGCGTATCCCCCGAAACATCCCCTCGCCGACAAACTCCGCCGCCGCTTCCAGAAGCTCCGTCATATAGGAGCGCTCGACAGCGGTGAAGCTTCCGCCGAAAAAAGCTATCTCGGTCTCGCCCGGCTCTTTTATCCTGCCCAGCTGCTCAGCGCAGATGCGCCTTACGTCCCCGCCCCTCGGCAGGTCTGCCGTTCCCGTTATTGTCCTCTGATTGCAGAACGCACAAAGATGGGGGCAGCCCACATGGGTCACGAAGATAGAAATATTGCTGTGTGCCATTTTTAAACGTCTATGCCCATAAGGCTGAGTGCTTCCTTTGCGGCCAGCTGCTCGGCATTCTTCTTCGATCTGCCTGTGCCCTCGCCGATAACATTGGAGTTTAAAAGCACCTGAACGGTGAACTGCTTGTTGTGGTCAGGTCCCGATTCCCCTTTGAGATGATACTCTATCTTCTCCTCGGGGTTTCTCTGGATGACCTCCTGGAGCACGGTCTTATAGTCGTGGAACACCGTAAAATCCGGAGTTATGTTCTCGGGCAGGAACGAAAGTATGTACTTTGATACTACCTCCATACCGCCGTCAAGATAGATAGCGGCGATCACCGCTTCAAAGGCATCGGACACGATGGAAGGGCGTGTCCTTCCTCCGGTCATCTCCTCTCCCTTTCCAAGAAAAAGGAAGGAGCCCAGGTCTATCTTTTTTGAAAACTCGAACAGCGCCTTTTCACACACAAGGCTTGCCCTCATCTTGGTAAGGTCACCCTCGGGCATATGCTTGTAATGCTCGAAAATGTGGTCGGAAACCACTATCGAAAGCACCGAGTCGCCGAGAAATTCAAGGCGTTCGTTGCTGTTTCTTGTCTTTTTGTTTTCATTCGCATAGGACGAATGTGAAAGAGCCTCATAAAGAAGAGCTTCGTTTTTGAACTGATAGCCTATCTTTTCCTGAAACTTCTTTACTGCTTCCTGTTCATTCATCATTATTATGCCTCTTTGCCTGTATTTTTCATAGAAGCGACTGCCGAGGTTATCTCCTCGATAACGTTGCGCTCGCAGAACAGTTTAGCCTGTCTTACAGCATTGTAGAAAGCCTTGGCATTGGAAGAGCCGTGAGCCTTGATGACCGGTCTTGCGGTGCCGAGGAGCGGTGCTCCGCCGTACTCGGTGTAGTCGGTCTTTTTCTTGAAGGCCTTGATATTCTTCATTACCATAAGGGCTGCTATCTTGCTCTTGAAGCCGCTGGTCAGGATGTTTTTGAACTCCCCTGCGAAAAACTTAGCCGAGCCCTCGAAGAGCTTGAGCATCATGTTTCCTGTAAAGCCGTCCGCAACGCAGACATCGCAGTCACCCAGAGGCAGCTGTCTTGCTTCAAGGTTTCCGATGAAGTTCACAGGCGCAGACTTCAGAAGCTGGTGAGCTTCCTTATCCAGCTCTCTTCCCTTTGTTTCCTCGGCGCCGATATTCGCAAGGCCGACTCTCGGCTTGTCGACACCGATTATCTTGTTCATATAAGCCGAACCCATTATTCCGAATTGTACCAGCATCTCGGGGCGGCACTCAGCATTTGCTCCGCAGTCAAGAAGCATAGTGGGAGCGCCTGCTGTCGGAAGGATAGTTGCAAGAGCAGGACGCTTGATGCCCTTTATCCTCTTTACGATAAAGGTAGCGCCCACAACGATGGCACCGGTAGAACCGGCGGAAACAAAAGCGTCTCCCTCGCCGTCGGCAAGCATCTTCATTCCAACTGCCATGGAGCAGTCCTTTTTGCCCTTGATGACCTCGGTGGGCTCCTCGCAGATATCTATAACTGTATCAGCGTGTCTGATCTTCAGCCCTGTTATGTCAAGGCCGTTGTCGGCAGCACATTTCTTTATCCTGTTCTCGTCTCCCACCAGAGTGACATCCACCTTGAAGTCACGGTGAGCATCTATCGATCCCTTTATGACTTCCAGCGGTGCGTTGTCTCCGCCGAAAGCATCTATGATTATATTCATAAAACGAACCTCCTGTATCATCAAAGCTCTGCGATCAGCTCATCCAGCTTGTCAAGTCCCCGCTGCGCCAGCTTTTCATATTTGAGTTTCTTGTCTCTTATCCTCTCACCGATATCGGGGAGGATACCCATATTGCATCCCATAGGCTGGAAAGTCTCAACGGTCGGGTCGCTGACATAAGCCGCCAGAGAACCAAGCATCGTCTCTCTCGGGAGAGTCACCGCTTCTTTGCCTTTAAGCTCCCTTGCGAGACTAAGCCCTGCAAAGATGCCGCTTGCCGCCGACTCGATATAGCCCTCGACTCCGGTCATCTGGCCTGCAAAGAAAGTTCCCTTTCTCTGTCTCATCTCAAACTGAGGGGTCAGCAGCCTTGGTGAATCTATGAACGTGTTGCGGTGCATAACGCCGTATCTTACTATCTCGGCATTCTCAAGCCCCGGGATAAGGGAAAACACACGCTTCTGCTCGCCGAATTTAAGGTTTGTCTGAAAGCCCACAAGGTTATACATCGAGCCCTCTGCGTTCTCGGCTCTCAGCTGGACCACAGCATAGGGACGCCTGTCGGTCCTTGGGTCACGCAGGCCCACGGGCTTGAGCGGCCCGAAGCGCATAGTGTCTGCGCCTCTTTTTGCCAGCGCCTCGATAGGCATACAGCCCTCATAGACCTTGAAGCCTATCTTCGAGAAATGCTCCTTGTCAAATTCATGGAGCGGCGCACTCTCGGCATTGACGAGCTCGTTATAAAAGCGCTCGTACTCATCCTTGTCCATAGGACAGTTTATATAATCCGCTTCTCCCCTGTCATAGCGTGAAGCGAAAAACGCTTTTTCCATATCTATGCTCTCAGCGGTAACGATAGGCGCTGCCGCATCGTGGAAGTAAAGATACTCTCCGCAAAGGCTCTTTATGCTCTGCGCCAGAGCGTCGCTTGTCAGCGGCCCTGTTGCGATAACGCAGGGGCTTTCGGGTATCTCTGTAACTTCGCCGTTTATAAGCTCGATATTCGGCTCTGCCTTTATAAGCTGCGTCACTGTGTCCGAGAACTTGTATCTGTCCACCGCAAGAGCTCCGCCGGCGCTCACTCTCGAAGCCTCGGCTGCCTGCATCGTCACAGAGCCAAGACGGCGCATCTCTTCTTTGAGCATACCTGCTGCCGAACCAAGCCTTTCGGCTTTCAAAGAATTGGAGCACACAAGCTCCGCCAGCCCCTGATATTTATGAGCGGGCGAATACTTCTCCGGCTTCATCTCAAAAAGCCTTACATTCACTCCTGCCTTTGCCAGCTGCCATGCAGCCTCGCAGCCTGCAAGCCCTGCGCCTATAACGTCAGCTCTCATCGGAAAGCGGCCTCTCATATCCGCAGTCGGGCTTGTGGCAGATAAGGATACCGTTCTTGCCGCCCTTTCTGAAAAGGGTGGATGAACACTTCGGACACTTCTCCTCGGTGGGAACGTCCCAGGTCATGAACGAGCAGTTGGGGTTATCCTCACAGCCATAATATTTCTTGCCCCTCTTGGACTTTTTGAGGAGCACTCTTTTTCCGCAGAAGGGACAGTTCCCACCTGTTTCGGTAACTATCCTCTTGGTGTTGCGGCAGTCCGGGAAGCCCGAGCACGCCATGAACTTTCCGAAGCGGCCTATCTTTATGACCATAGGCTTTCCGCAAAGCTCGCACACTTCATCGGTGGCCTCATCCGGCACCTTTACACGCTTGCCGTCCATATCCTCTTCGGCCTTGACAAGCTCCTTGTCAAATTCGCCGTAAAAGTCCTGCAAAGTCTTTGTCCAGCTCTTCTTGCCGCTTTCGATAGCATCCAGGGAGTTCTCCATATTGGCGGTGAATTTCACATCGACTATCTTGTCAAAGCACTTGCTCATAAGTTCGTTGGTAACTTCGCCCAGAGATGTGGGCTTGAGCGACTTCCCGTCACGCTCCACATAGCTTCTGTTGAGTATAGTTGTTATCGTCGGAACATAGGTAGAAGGTCTGCCGATACCCGTCTCCTCAAAGGCTTTTACCAGCGATGCTTCGGTGTATCTTGCAGGGGGCTGGGTAAAATGCTGGTTGCCCGAAAGGTCACGGAGCTTGAGCACATCGCCCTTCTTTATCTCGGGGAGCATATTCTTTTTCTCGTCGTCCTCGTTCTTCTCCTCGTAGAGCACAGTAAAGCCGTCAAACTTCACGCTGTTTCCTGTTGCCCTGAATGTGCAGCCGTTTGCATCTATATCCACAGACACTGTGTTCATCAGACAGTTTGCCATCTGCGAAGCGATGAACCTCTCCCAGATGAGCTTGTAAAGCTTATACTGGTCGCTTGTCACGCCGCTGGCCTTCACCATGTCGGGAGTGAGCTCCGGGTGTGTGGGCCTTATGGCCTCGTGAGCGTCCTGTGCGCTGCCCTTGGATTTGAAGTTCCTGGGCTTTTCGGGGATATACTTGTCCCCGTAGTTTTTCTTTATAAAATCAGCAGCCGCAGCCTTTGCTTCATCCGAAACACGCTGGCTGTCTGTTCTCATATAGGTTATAAGACCGGTGGGTCCCATTTCCTTTATCTCGACGCCTTCATAAAGCTCCTGGGCGGCTTTCATAGTCCTTCTGCCCTGGAAGCTCAGTCTCTTTGAAGCCTCCTGCTGGAGCGTAGATGTTGTGAAAGGAGCCGCAGGGCTCTTTCTGTGGACGCTCTTCTTGACCGTAGAAACAGTGTAGGAAGCGCCCCCGAGCCTTTCAAGGATCTTGTCTGTCTGTTCCTTGTTCTCAAGCTCCGCCTTTTCGCCGTCGACCAGCGCCAGCTTTGCCGAGAACTGCTTTCTCTCGCCCTGTGCCGAGAATTTTGCATCTATCGACCAGTATTCTGTGGCAACGAAGTTTCTTATCTCCTCTTCCCTGTCGCAGATCATCTTCACAGCAACAGACTGCACTCTTCCTGCGGAAAGGCCACGTCTTATCTTTCTCCAGAGAAAAGGCGAGAGCTTGTAGCCCACTATCCTGTCAAGGATACGTCTTGTCTGCTGGGCGTTGACAAGGTTGAGATCAATGCTTCTGGGCTTGCTCATTCCTGTCTTTATGCCGTTCTCGGTGATCTCATTGAAGGTCACACGGTTGGCATCGTTCATATCGAGCCCCAGTATCTGTGCCAGGTGCCAGGAAATAGCCTCTCCCTCACGGTCAGGGTCTCCTGCCAGATAAACGTGGTCAGCCTTCTTGGCTTTTTTCTGTATATCCTTGATAAGCGTCTGCTTATCCTTTATGTTCACATACTGCGGAGCAAAATCGTGGTCGATATCCACTCCGAGCTTGGATTTCGGCAGATCTCTGAGGTGTCCCATAGATGCTACCACATCATAATCTCCGCTCAGATATCTTTTTATTGTCCTCACCTTTGTCGGTGACTCAACGATAATAAGATCCAAAAATAAACGCTCCTTTTCATGCAGGAAGCCCTGCTTTTATTTCACGGCCTTCAGATCAAGACCGAATCTCTTTCCTGAAAGTGACACCACAAAGCCGTCAAGCTCCAGGTCTGTCAGTGTTTCAAGAACACTGTCTATATCGAGCCCTGTCTTTGCGGCTATCTCGTCCGCCAGAAGCTCGCCGCCCTCAAGCACCTTGCAGATAGTCCCCTTGTCGCCCTGCGGTTCGGGAACACCCAGCGCCTGTGCCAGCTCTGAAACGCCCGCCGGCTCCGCAGAAGCCTGCTCCTGCGCCTTTGCTTTTGACTTTGTTCCTTTTCTTCGTTTCGGCCTTACGATGAAATCGTCAGCCGGCCTGATATAAACATCCTCGCTGTCCGCAAGCATAGGCTCGTCGGAATCGAAGGTGCGGAAGATGTCCGCCGGCGTGAACACCGGTCTGCATCCGTTTCTTATCATGTGGCTCTGTCCCGAATACCTGCGGTCAAACAGGTCATGGGGCGGGATAACATATATCTGCTTTCCCTGTGCCAGCGCCTTTGCATAATTGTCAAGTCCTCTGCTCTGTGCGCTGCACTCAAAAAACAGAGCCGCACGGCTTATGCCTATCGTTATCCTGTTGCGGTTTTTGAAAGACACCGGCGAATGCCTGAAAGCTTCGCACTGCTCGGTGACAACAACACCGTTTTCGCAGATGCGCTCAAAAAGCGCCTTTTCATCATCTGAGGAAAACTCTCCCAGGCTCTTGGCCGAAACGCCCACAACAGCTCTGCCGCTGTCCATACAGGCTCCGAGCGCCAGCGCATCGACACCCTCCGCCATACCTGTGGCGATAAGCACTCCTCTTTCGCTGACACCTCTGCAAAAGCTCTTGCAGACCCTCTCTGTATATTCGGAGGGGTCTCTCGTCCCGATAACAGCCAGCACCGCTCTGTCGTTTAAAAGCCTTATATCTCCCTTGTAAAAAAGCACCGCAGGCGGATTTGCAACGCCCGAGAGCATAACGGGATAATCCTCTGCTCCGTAGCAGGTCATCCCGATGCCCGAAGCCGTTATCTTCTCATAAAGCTCTCTCACCTGTGCGGCGGTTATGGCCTTTGCGGCCTTTTTCTCGTCCTCTCTGAGGTCAGAGACCTTCAGCCTGAACAGGTCGGAGGTAAACTGTGTTATCCCGTCATAGTTTGCCGAAAGCTCCCACAGCCTTTTGTTGGCAGGCCCGAACACCATAACGCTCCACAGCCACAGAAGCTGCTCCTTGATGTTCAAGCCATCACCCCCTCTGCATCTCCCACATGATAATGCTTCCTGCCGTCGCAGCATTTAGCGATTCGGCTCTGCCCTTCATGTTTATGGTTATCCTGTCGGTGCAAAGACCGGTGTCGGCATCGCTAAGACCCCTGGCCTCATTGCCGATGACGACAGCGCACTTTTCCGGGAAAACGAACCCCGGCAGCTTCTCGCCGCCCCTGACAACAGCCGCACAGACTCTCATATCCTGCGCCTTGAGTGCTTTGCACACGTTCTCAAAATCGTTCTCGATAAAGATACCGAGCCTTAAAAGGCTCCCCACCGTGCTCCTTACCACCTTCGGGCTGAAAACATCGGCGCACTCGCCTGTGAGCACAGCCGCCTTTATCCCCACCGCATCGGCGGTCCTCAAAAGCGTCCCCACATTTCCCGGGTCCTTCACGGCGTCAAGCACCAGTATCTTAGGCGTCTTGCCGCTGTCCAGCTCCGAAAGCGGCCTTGCCGTCCTCTTAGCTGTCATAAAAACGCCCTGCGAGCTCTTCATATCGCTGACCTTATCAGCCAGCCCCTCTGAAAGCTCAAATCTCCTGTCATCGGGTATACTGTCAAACTGCTCATAAGCGACATAAGACGATCCCGAGAATGCCGAACTCTGATAATAGAACCCTGTTATCTCTACGAGCCCTTCCGAAAAGCTCCTCACAGCGTCCGCACAGCCACGGAGCCCTTCGATAACGAACTCTCCTTCGCTTCTGCGAAACAAACTGCTTTTGCAAAGCTTTGCCAGCCTTTTGAGCCTTGGGTTATCCTTTCCGGAAATAAGCATTCTTGTCACCTCTTTCGCTTGGCAGCATACCTTTCCGCCGCTGTGACAGGGAACAGGATCTCTGCGTCTGACCCTGCGTCCCTTGCCTTTTTGGCGAATAAAGACAGGATATTTCTGTCATATACAGGCCCTTTTGCACGATGACAAACAGGGCTGTATATACAACAAAACACGCATACTTATATAAGCTGCGTGTTTATTGTTATTAAAGTGCAGCCTTAGCCTTCTCGACAATAGCTGTGAAACCTGCAGGGTCATTGATAGCGATCTCGGAGAGCATCTTTCTGTTAAGATCGATACCAGCCTTCTTGAGACCGTTCATAAACTGCGAGTAGTTGATGCCGTTGAGCTTGCAGCCGGCAGAGATCCTTGTGATCCAGAGTCTTCTGAAATCTCTCTTTCTCTGCTTTCTTCCAATGTATGCATACTGACCGCTCTTCATTACGGCCTGCTTAGCCATCTTGAAATGCTTGCTCTTTGCGCCGAAATAGCCCTTAGCAAGCTTCAGAGTCTTGTTTCTCCTCTTACGAGTCATCATTGCTCCCTTTACACGAGCCATAGTTAATTACCTCCTGAAATTTTCTTTTGTGATTTCCCTACAACCCGTTTATTTGTAAGGGATAAGAGCCTTTACGTTCTTGATGTTGGAATCGTCGGCATAAGCAGCGCCTCTAAGGATCCTCTTGCGCTTGTGATCCTTCTGGGTCAGTCTGTGCCTCTTGTTGATGTGCTGGAACTTAACCTTTCCGCTGCCTGTTACTCTGAAACGCTTCTTAGCGCCCGAATGTGTCTTGATCTTTGGCATTTGATTTATCCTCCTTAAATTATATCTAGCTTATCGCTGCTCCCTTTTTAAGGAGCTTACGCTCTGCGCCGCAGTACGCACAGCGATATAACGACTGCCGTGCTTACTTATTCGGCTTGGGAGAAACGAACATAACTAAGCTTCGTCCCTCCATCTTGGACGGCTTGTCAACTACACCGACCTCGGAGATCGCCTCTTTGAATTTGTCGAGAAGATCCTGTCCGAACTGCGGATGTGCCACAGTTCTCTTGCGGAACCTTACCGAAACCTTGAGCTTATCTCCTCCGTTAAGGAATTTAACAGCCTGGTTGACCTTTACGTTGAAATCGTGAGTATCTATCGTGGAAGACATTCTTATCTCCTTGATATCGATGATCCTCTGATTCTTCTTCGCTTCCTTTTCACGTTTTGTCTGTTCAAAAATATACTTGCCGTAATCCATTATGCGGCATACAGGCGGAGTCGCCTGCGGAGCGATCTTGACAAGGTCAAGGTCCTTTTCATAGGCTATCTTCAGCGCCTCATCAGCACTCATGATGCCAAGCTGTTCCCCGTCAACTCCGATAACACGCAACTGCTTGTCACGGATATCTTCATTGAGCTCATGTTCCTTTTTGCTTATGACACAGCACCCCCAATAAGTGGAATAAATAAAAAAACGGATACGCAAAACGACCCGTACCCGAAACAGCATGACAAGGAGACCTTGTACTGATATTGACCTCTTTGCTCCTTGATCTACGGGCTTGAGGTGAGAACGGATCAGGTCCTGCTTTGTTTTACTGGTGTAGTATACCACACTCTTTTTCATTTGTCAAGCCCCTTATCCCCCTTTTCTTACGATTTGGTCATTCTTTTTATAAAAAGTCATTGACTTATAGCCCAAACTGTGATATACTTACTAATGTCCGAACGATGATCATGCAGATGTAGTACATCGGTAGTACATCGGCTTCCCAAGCCGATGAGGCGGGTTCGACTCCCGTCATCTGCTTAAAATACGGCCTCCGGCTTGTGCCCGGGGCCGTTTTGTTTGTTCCAGACCGCCTGTTCTGACCGCTCCCCCCACTCCTTAGACGGCCCGCAGAAGGAGCCCTGTGCCCTTTTACAGAAATTTTACAGAAAATTATCAATTGATATCCGCCCGAAAACACCCGTAAAATCGTGATTTTGTCCACAGGATAATCCTTGACAATCCGGGCGATATTTGTTATAATTGGTCTAAGAATTGCTTAAAACAAATAACGGAGGAAAAACTATGCCTACTAAATATGTATTTGTGACAGGCGGAGTCGTTTCGGGACTCGGAAAGGGCATCACAGCCGCTTCCCTGGGAAGGCTTCTCAAAGCCAGAGGTTACAGCGTGACCATCCAGAAGTTCGACCCCTATATAAACGTTGACCCCGGCACGATGTCTCCCTATCAGCACGGCGAGGTGTTCGTTACCGATGACGGCGCCGAGACCGACCTTGACCTGGGACACTATGAGAGATTTATCGACGAGAACCTTTCGGTAAACTCCAATGTCACAACGGGAAAGATCTACTGGACCGTTCTTAATAAGGAAAGAAGAGGAGACTATCTGGGCGGCACAGTTCAGGTGGTGCCTCATATCACTAACGAGATAAAGGAAAGACTTTACAGGGTCGCTAAGACCTCGGAGACAGACATCGTCATCACCGAGATCGGCGGAACCGTAGGTGACATCGAGTCCACTCCGTTTCTTGAGGCGATAAGACAGGCTTCTATCGAGCTTGGAAGAGAGAACGCTCTGTTCATCCATGTCTGCCTGCTGCCTTACATCTCCGGCTCCAAGGAGCTCAAATCAAAGCCGACACAGCATTCCGTAAAGGAGCTTCTGTCTATCGGTATCCAGCCCAATGTCCTGGTGCTCAGATCCGAAATGGAGGTCCCCGAGGATATGAAGCAGAAGATCGCTCTGTTCTGCAACGTAAGGACCCAGGATGTTATCCAGAACCTTACTGCACCGTCTCTTTATGAAGTGCCTCTGTGGCTCGAGAAAGAGGGTCTTGCAGATGTTGTCTGCGACCACCTGAAGCTTGAAAAGAGAAAGCCCGATCTTTCCGGCTGGAAGGCTATGATAGAAAAGGTAAAGAGCTGCCACAAGAAAGTCACTATCGGTCTTGTGGGCAAGTATGTTGAGCTTGAGGACGCTTATCTGTCCGTTGCGGAGGCGCTCAGACACGGCGGCTTCGAGCACGGCGCAGAAGTCAACATCGAGTGGATACAGTCTGAGAACATAACCCGTGAGAATGCCGGCGAGAAGCTTGCAGGCTGCGACGGTATCATAGTTCCGGGCGGTTTCGGCGACAGAGGAATAGAGGGCATGATCGAGTCTATCAGATACTGCCGTGAAAACAAGATACCTCTGTTCGGCATCTGTCTCGGTATGCAGATGTCTGTAGTTGAGTTTGCAAGAAACGTTGCAGGGCTTGAGGGCGCAAACTCCACCGAGTTTGAGGAGACCGAGTACCCTGTAATAGATATAATGGATTCCCAGAAGGACATAACCGAAAAGGGCGGCACGATGAGGCTCGGCCTTTATCCCTGCAAGCTGCAGGAGGGCTCGAGATGCAAGGACATCTACGGCAAGGATCTCATCTATGAGAGACACCGTCACCGCTGGGAGTTCAATAACCGCTTCAAGACCACTCTCACAAGCAAGGGGCTTGTTATCGGCGGTATCTCGCCGGACGAAAAGCTGGTCGAGATCGTTGAGCTGCCTAAGGATATGCACCCCTGGTTCGTGGGCGTTCAGTTCCACCCCGAGTTCAAATCCAGACCCAATCATCCCCATGTTCTTTTCAGCGACTTTATCAGAGCATCCCTTGAGAACAGCGAAAAGTAAAACCACCACGACCCGAAAGCTTCAGATGATCTTTCGGGTCTTGCTGCAGATAAAGGAGGTCTTAACGTGCCTTTCAGTATCATAAGACAGGACATAACAAGAATGGATACCGATGCGATAGTCAATGCCGCAAACTCCTCGCTTCTCGGCGGCGGCGGAGTTGACGGAGCTATACACCGGGCAGCAGGAGCGCAGCTGCTGGAAGAATGCAGAACGCTCGGCGGCTGCAAAACAGGTCAGGCCAAGGCCACAAAGGGCTACAAGCTCCCCTGCAAGTATATTATCCACACCGTGGGTCCGATATGGAACGGCGGAGCGTCCGGCGAGCACGATGCCCTGGTTTCCTGCTACCGCAATTCTCTCGCATTGGCAAAGGAGCTGGGCTGTGAGAGCGTTTCATTCCCCCTCATCTCGGCAGGCGTTTACGGCTATCCAAAGGCAGAGGCTGTCCAGGTGGCAGCCGAAACGATAAAGGAATTTCTGAAAGACAACGAAATGGATGTTTATCTCGTCCTCTTTGACCGCTCCGTTATGACCATCAGCGAAAAGCTCTTCGGCGAGATAAGCCAGTTCATAGATGACAACTATGTTTCGTCCCAGCCCGACGAGCGCCGCAGGAGAGGTTTCTTCGGCTCAATGATGTCCTCGGCAAAGACGGGAGCCGCCTCCGCTATGCATATGAATGCTGTCCCGGCAGCAAGGGCTTATATGGAAGAAGCAGCCGACCTTGACGCCGGGGCACCCTTTGACGAAATAGAAAGCGAGACCTTCTCGCAGACCCTGCTGAGACTTATCGACGAAAAGGGATACACCGATGTGGAGACCTATAAGAAAGCCAACATCGACCGCAAGCTGTTTTCAAAGATAAGGAGCAACAAGGACTATTCTCCCAAGAAGCAGACCGTTATCGCCTTTGCGATAGCGCTGGAGCTTGACATCGCAGAGACCGAGGAGCTTCTCAGGACCGCCGGCTTTGCACTCTCGCCAAGCATAAAGGCGGACGTTATAATCCGCTACTTCATCCTGCATCACAACTATGATATCTTCACCATAAACCAGGCGCTCTATTCCTTCGATCAGGGGCTCATAGGGGCGTAGGTCATAAAAAAATATTTGTCGCTTTCCAGGCGACCAAAAGCCTTCTTGGATGTGTTATTATAAGGTCACAGAAGAAAAACAGACCGAAACATCAAGGAGGTTTTTATTATGAAAAAGAATTTGACAGAACTTGTACTCATCATCGACGAGAGCGGCTCTATGTTTGATCTTAAAGAGGACACCATAGGCGGCATCAACTCCGTTATCGAGGAGCAGAAGAAAAAGGACGGCGAAGTGATAGTATCCACCGTAATGTTCAATAACACCACCCGTGTTCTCCACGACAGGATACCCCTTGACAGAATGGAAAAAATGGGCAGCGGCGATTATAACCCCGGCGGCATGACCGCCCTGCTGGACGCCGTAGGCGGAGCTATCCACCACATCGGAAACATCCACAAGTATGCACGAAACGAGGACGTCCCCGAGCACACACTGTTTGTTATCACAACGGACGGCCTTGAGAACGCAAGCCGCAGATACTCCTCGGACAAGGTGAAGAAAATGATAAAGCGCCAGCAGGAGAAATACGGCTGGGAGTTTATCTTCCTTGGCGCAAACATCGACTCGGTAGAGACCGCAGGAGCCTTCGGCATAGATGAGTCGAGAGCGGTGAACTATAACGCCGACAAAACGGGCACACGCACTATGTTCAGAGCTGTGAGCGCAGCCTTCTCCGAGATAAGAGGCGGCAGAGCCCTCGGCAAAGAAAACTGCGCATGGCGTGAGGAAGCCGACGAGGACTATAACAACAGGTGATCGGCAGGGGCTAGCCCCTGCACCGCCGCCCCCACCCATCAGGGCTTTGTGCAAATTACAAGTTCCTCCTGCCCTCCCCGGAGGGGAGGGGGTGGGCTTCATCGAAACTTTTCAATAGTCACACTGCGTGAACCTTGGGAAAGAGTTCAATTTGTCCGTTACACAGCTTAGTCGTTAAATCCGCCAGGGGATTAGCCGTGCGGCGAGCACCACTGCGTGAACCTTGTAAAAGAGTTCAATTTGTCCGTTACACAACTAAGCTGATAAATCCGCCAGGGGCAAAGCCGTGCGGCGAGCACCCCCTGGTTGACAATTTTAGGATTCCGTGATATAATCACACTGTAAAGAGGAGCTGTTTTTGTTGGCGGCTCCTCGTTTTTATAACGGAGAGACAGTATGGAAAAGATCAATTATCAGAAAAAACTGGATACTATTATAAATGGCATTTCTGACAGCGAAAAAGTCCCGACGCTGATGCTCCACAGCTGCTGTGCGCCGTGCTCTTCCTATGTGCTGGAATACCTAGCGGAGTTTTTCTCCATAACGGTGGTCTACTATAATCCTAACATCTATCCCGAAGCCGAGTTCTATAAGCGTGAGGAGGAGCAGCGCAGGCTTATCGAGGAGCTGCCGGTGAAAAACAGGATAACCCTGCTAAAACAGCCCTACGACGACCGTGAGTTCTACGATGCGGTAAAGGGGCTCGAGCACATAAAAGAGGGCGGCGAGCGCTGCTTTGCCTGCTATCGGCTGAGGCTTGAAAGGGCGGCTAAGCTTGCAAAGGAACAGGGCTTTGACTATTTCACGACAACGCTCACCCTGTCGCCGCTAAAAAACTCTCAGATAATAAACAGGATAGCCGAGGAGGTGGCCGAGCAATACCGTGTGGCTCACCTGCCCTCGGATTTCAAGAAGCGTGAGGGCTACAAGCGTTCCATAGAGCTGTCCCGTGAATACGGCCTTTACAGGCAGGATTACTGCGGCTGTTTCTTTTCACAGAGAGAGCGGGAAGAGCAGAAGAAACGAACCATATCAGAATATTAACGTGGGTTTTGTGCACTCTTACTGACCAAAATTTTACCCTGCTTGGTTCAAAAAAAACGAAAAAACGCAGGAATAAAATGGAACATAGCCAATTTTTCATTAAATGTGCATAAAGAATTGTGATATGTTTGTGAAAAATGCTGATTGAAAAGCGGTTAAAAATGTGTTACAATGTATTTACAATTCATGTTGGGGTGATATCGCTCAACATAAGTTGAATTTATTTGAAAATGGAGGAAACTCAAAATGAAACTTTCAAAGTTATTTGCTGGTCTTTCAGCAGCAGCTCTCGCAGCTTCCGCTATGAGCATGGTATCTTTCGCAGATTCCGCTGAGACTGAAGTACCTGCAGACGCAGTGGCTTGGTTCACCAACACATACGGTGACTGGTCCGGTAAGGTTGCTTACATCACACCCGGTGAGAACACTTATGATCTCTCACCTGATGCTCCTCAGGCAACAATGCCTAACCTCGGTTATGTTCAGTCCGCACAGGATCCCGAGGAGTCCCTTGAGGAAGGCTACTCTGTAGAGGTCAACAAGATCACCGTCAACGGCATCGACTTCTTAGACGCTGGCAGATCCGTAATCAGCGGTGCTGAGGACGAAGAAGGCAACGAGATGAACGGCCTGCTTAACCAGTGGTGGGGCGAAAACGGTCATGACCTCGTGTCTGAGGACGGTACTGCAACCATCAAGTTCGCTTCTTCCGGTCTTACTCTCGAAGTAGACGGACAGCAGCAGAACTTCGAGTCTGTTGTTTACACAATGACAGGTTATGCTCCTCAGGAAGAGGCTGCTAAGGAAGGCGAGTTCACAATCGTGGGTACTGGTTCTTGGTGGGATGAGCTTACTCTCAACTACCTGACCGACATCCTCGGCGAGGACATCAACCCTGATGACGTTGACAGAGTTGAGTTCACTTCTACTGGTAAGTGGACATTCGGCTATGTAAGCACAGAGGTTGACGAAGACGGCAAGAACATCTGGTTCCAGCCTGACGCTGACGAGGAAGACAAGGTTATCCTCGGCGGATCTGTTCTCCTCACATCTGAGGACGATCCTGACTATGCTCCTACCATCAAGTTCGCTAACAACACTCAGGAAGACATCACAATCTCCTACAAGGTATTCCTGAAGGGCGAGGACGAGTCTGAGAGCGAGTCCGAGTCTGAGAGCGAGTCTGAGAGCGAGTCTGAGGTTGAGTCCGAGACAGAGTCTGAGGCAGAGTCTGCTGAAGAGTCTGAGACAGAGTCTGTAGATTCCAAGAAGGCTGCTGATTCTTCTTCCAAGGCTGCTAGCACAGCTTCCACAACCAACCCTGGCACTGGTGCTGCTGCACTTGCTGCTGTAGGCGTTGCACTTGCTGGTGCTGCTGTAGTTACTTCTAAGAAGAGAAAGTAATTTCTGACTTATAGCAACTAACTTAAAGAGCTTGCCCTCGGGCAGGCTCTTTTTTTGCATAAAAAAGAAGGTATCGTCAAACGGACGATGATATTCTGAATCATCGCCGCAGGCGATACCTTTATTTTTCATTATTCACTATTCGTTATCCAACATTCATTACTACTGTTTTTTATATCCAACGATCTTGACCACCGAAGTAATGATTCCCAGCTCGTCCGTCACCCTCACCGTGTAGCAGCAGGTGGTGCGGCCGTCTTTAATAAACTCCGTCTCGGCGATAAGGCGCTCGCCCTTTGGCACGCCGATAAAGGAGATATCCGAGGTCAGGGAGACCGTTCCCGGAGCCTTGTGGTTTGTGGCCACCGCAAAGGCGAAATCCGCCAGCATAAAATATACACCGCCCATAACTCCGCCGACAGCGTTCTTGTGGCGCTCGCCGATGGTCAGGCTCACCCTCGCATAGTTGTCGCCCACCTCATCGATAACAGCGCCGTTGTCTGTGGCAAAACGGTCCTTGCTGAAAAACTCTCTTATCTTTTCCATATCAGCCATTCTGCTCACCCTTATACCATTTTCTGAGTACCCTTTCCGCCTGCTTTTCGTATATCGTGAAGTCACGGTTCTCTCTTGCCTTTTCAACAGGAGGGAGCTTTGCCTTCCAGTCCCACCAGAAATAGCCTGCGAACCACTCCTTGTCCCAGGTGGTGCTCAGCGCCGCCTCATAAAAATCAGCCTGCTCCTGCTCGTCAATGGGTCTTTCGGGCCTGTTGTGAAAGTCCCAGGGATACTGTGTGCAGCCCTGCTCGTTTCTTACTCCTATCTCCGCCAGCATAACAGGCCTGCCATAGCGCCTGTTCACCTCTTCAAGGCGGCTGACAACGCCCTCCCAGACGCTCTTCATCCTTTCAAGCGAGCGGTCATTCTCATCGGTGCAGGGATAATATCCCGAGATCCCGATAACATCCACCGCCGAAAGCCACGGGAACCTGAACTCGTCTCCGTGGTTTATGTTGTGCATAATGAGCCCGTGGTAGACCTCTCTTACCTCGCCGATCATCTTTTCGCAGCGCTCTGCCTGCTTGTCCATGCCTGCCATCTCGCAGCCTGTACACAGCATATCACAGCCCTCTTCCTCGGCGATAGCCGCATAGTGCAGCATAAAGCGGGTGTAGCTTGCAAACCACATATCCCAGTATCTCGGGTTCTCGGCAGGAAAATCTATCCTTGCTCTCCATGCCCTGTCAAGACAGTCCACCATAGGCTTCAGACACACCTTAAGTCCCAGGCTCTTAGCTTTTCTCACAGCCTTTCTGACTTCATCGTCTGTCTGTGTCCTGCCGAACATCGCAAAAACATTCAGCGAATAATAAGCCTCCTGAAAGCAGTTGACCGGGATACATATCCAGTCAAGTCCGTTCTCAGCCAGCCTCTCCATAGAAGCGTCCGCCTCGGGTGTTCCGAAAACACCGCTCCCCGAGAAGAATCCCCAGGTATAACCTTTGCAAAACAGCCTGTCGTTCATTAAGTTCTCTCCTTTTTGGTAAATGTGCGTATCGAGAAACCGCAGGTCAGTTCCAGCGATTCTGTCTCTATAAGCTTCGCCGCATCCGGCGCAGCAGTTTTATAATAGTAGGGCGTCATCTTGTAAAGGCTCAGGATCTCTTCCCTGGTGCCAAGGCTTGCTTTATACTCGAAGATATCCTCCTCGCCCTCATCAAAATGCTCCAGCCCGTATTCATTGGGCTTGTTCTTATACGGGTTCTCATAGATGAGCTCTTTGAGCTCAAACAGATGATCCGCCGACGGCGAGATCACCACGAGCTTTCCGCCCTTTTTGAGCACCCTTGCATACTCTCTGTCGCTCACAGGCGCAAAGGTACACACCACCAGGTCTGCGCTCCCGTCCTCAAAGGGCAGCTCAAAAGCCGAAGCCACCGCAATAAAAACATTCTCAAGTCCCAGCTCGTTTACCCTGCTCATAGCATGGGAGCAGGCCCCCTTTGAAATGTCTATCCCGAAAAACAAAGCCTCGGGCATAGCCCTTGCATAGCTCACGGTGTAATACCCCTCACCGCAGCCGCTGTCGATAATAACGGGGCCTTCCACGCCCTCAAGGAGCGTTTTCATCACGCTGACGGTCCTTTCCACCAGCGGCTCATAGTGGCCGAAGTTCAAAAACTCCGTTCTCGCCCTGACCATATCGCCGTTGTCACCGCTCTTTTTCGGGTTATGCTTTTTTGTAGTCAGAAGATTGACATAGCCCTTTCTGTGGATGTCAAAGCAGTGGCCCTTGCAGCACCGCCATGTCTTTTTTCCAAGAACGAGCTCGTTTTTGCAAACAGGACAAATATACACAAACGCTCCCCTCCGTTCGCTATTATTTGTTTTAATGATATCATAATCTTTCCCTGTTTGCTATATATTTTTTGTAAATTTCTCATTTTTCCCCATCACTCTGCTTTTAACTTTTTCTATAATGGAATAAACCGGCGCTTTGCGGCAACAATATAAAGGAATACCGCTGGAAAGGAAGAGGATAATGAGAGAACACCGAAGATCTACCATACTGATGCAATCGCCGCCGACGGTCCTGAGCTTTGCGGCAATTGGCGGCAAAAAGGAAGCCGAAGGACCTATGGGCGAATATTTTGACAAGATAAACGAGGACCCCTATTTTTCGGAGGACACCTTTGAAAAAGGCGAGAGCCAGCTCCAGAAGCAGGCCGTTGACCACGCCTTAAGAAAGGGCGGCCTTGAGCCCGGACAAATAGATGTTCTCTTCGGCGGAGACCTTCTCAACCAGTGTACCGGCACGACCTATGGGATAAAGTCCTATGAGATACCCTTTCTGGGTATCTACGGCGCCTGCTCGACTATGGCAGAGGGACTGCTGCTGGCTTCCCTTTTTGTTGACAGGCAGATCGCCCGGAAAGCTATGGCTGTCACCTCCTCCCATTTCTGCACCGCCGAACGCCAGTACCGTATGCCCCTTAACTATGGCGGACAGAGAACTCCCACCTCCCAGTGGACGGCTACCGCCTCGGGAGCGCTGGCGGTGTCCGCCTCGTCACAGCCGCCCTATGTTCGTGGCTGCACCGTGGGCAAGATAGTTGATATGGGCGTTACCGACGCCAACAATATGGGGGCGGCTATGGCGCCTGCGGCCTTCTCCACGATTAGCGCTTTTTTTGAGGACACAGGCCTGACCCCCGGGGACTTTGACCACATAGTCACAGGCGATCTGGGCGCTGTGGGCAGCTCGGTGCTGTGTTCGCTTTTTGAGCGTGAGGGTGTGAGCATAGCCGACCGCCATCTTGACTGCGGAAAGATGATCTATGACCCGGACACCCAGGATGTTCACGCCGGCGGCAGCGGCTGCGGCTGTGCCGGAAGTCTTCTGTGCGGCTATTTCCTGCCGATGCTGCAAAAGGGGACGATAAAAAACATCCTCTTTGCGGCAACGGGAGCGCTGCTGTCTCCAACCGTTTCCCAGCAGGGGCAGGCTATACCTTCGATATCGCATCTTGTGTGGATATCAAACGAAAGAGGGTGATGTCTGTGATATATGTTTATGCGTTTGTTATCGGCGGAGCTCTTTGCTTTATAGGGCAGCTGCTTATCGACCTTACTAAGCTCACTCCTGCGAGGATACTTGTGTGCTATGTCTGCGCAGGTGTGGCGCTGGGGGCGCTTGGGATCTATGAGCCCTTGATAAAGCTTTCCGGCGAGGGCGCAAGGGTACCGCTGACAGGCTTCGGATATCTGCTTTGCAAGGGAGTGGAGAAACAGGTAGATAAGGACGGCCTTATCGGCATCCTGTCAGGCGGGCTCACCGCCTGTGCGGCAGGTGTTGCCGCCGCAATGGTCTTTGCCTTCATAGCGGCGCTTATCTTCAAGCCAAAGCAAAAATAGCACCGCAGACGCAAAAACTGCCTTACCCACAGCGGATAAGGCAGATTTTTTTATGCATCAATATGAAAGGCTCTGACCGCTTCGCTCATAAGCTCCGGGGTCTTTTCCTTTTTGTCAAGCTTTATCATAAAATACGGCTTTTCCGACTCATTGAAGCGTATGCGGTTGCCGTAACGCTCAAAGAGCGCTGCCGCCTGCTCGGGCATACAGTCGGTGATGTAGAAATAAAGCTTATCTCCACGCTGGGCGATCTCCTTTATCCCAAGCTTTGAAGCAAGGTTTCGGGTCAGCGCCACATTTATCAGCCCCTCGACAGCCTTCGGCGGGTCGCCGTAGCGGTCTATAAGCTCATCTATGACATCTCTTGAATCCTCTTCGTTCATTATGGACGCTATCTTGCGGTAGCAGTCAATGCGCTGGGAGGTGTTCGAGATATAGCTCTCGGGGATGTAGGCATCTATCGCTATATCCACAAGGCAGTCCTCGGGGGACGGCGGTATCTCCTCGCCCTTTGCCTGGGCGACAGCTTCGTTAAGGAGCCTGATATACATATCGTATCCCACAGCTTCCATATGGCCGTGCTGTCTGCCGCTGAGTATCGAGCCTGCACCCCTTATCTCAAGGTCACGCAGCGCTATCCTGAAGCCCGAGCCGAACTGAGTGAACTCCCTTATAGCGTCCAGCCTCTTGGCAGAAGCTTCGCTCAATACCTTACCACGCCGGAAGGTAAAATATGCAAACGCTCTCCTGTTGGAGCGGCCCACTCTTCCTCTCAGCTGATAGAGCTGTGAAAGACCCAGCCTGTCGCTGTCCTCGATGATGAGGGTATTGACATTCTGAACATCCACTCCCGTTTCGATTATCGTGGTACAAACAAGAATGTCTATCTCCCTGTCGCAGAGCTGGCGCCATATCTCGGAGAGTTCCTTTTCGGGCATCTGGCCGTGGGCAACAGCTATCCTTGCTTCGGGGATAACCTCCTGTATCTTGTGAGCCGCCATAACTATGCTCTCCACACGGTTGTAGATATAATAGACCTGGCCGCCTCTTCTCAGCTCCTTCTGGATAGCGTTCACTACGACCCCTAAGTTATACTCGATAACATAGGTCTGAACAGGATAGCGGTCAACAGGCGGCTCCTCGATAACGGACATATCCCTGATCCCGCTCATAGCCATATTGAGCGTCCTTGGTATAGGTGTTGCTGACAGGGTCAGCACATCCACGCCCTTGAAAAGCTCCTTGAAGCGCTCCTTGTGTGCAACGCCGAAACGCTGTTCCTCGTCTATTATCACAAGGCCTAAGTCCTTGAACTTTACATCCTTCTGGACAAGGCGGTGTGTGCCTATGATAAGGTCCACAGTTCCACGGTTGAGCTCTCTTACTATCTTCTCCTGCTCCTTTGGCTTGCGAAAACGGGAGAGCAGCTCCACCTTTATGGGGAAGTGGCCAAAGCGCTTTATCGCTGTCTGATAATGCTGCCACGCTAAGACAGTTGTCGGGCAAAGCAGTGCTGCCTGTTTGCCGTCTAACATACACTTGAAGGCCGCCCTCAGCGCTACCTCGGTCTTGCCGAAGCCCACATCTCCGCACAGGAGTCTGTCCATAGGCACAGGCTTTTCCATATCGGCCTTTATCTCGGATATCGACCTTAGCTGGTCGGATGTCTCCTCATAGTCAAAGCGCTCCTCAAAGTCCATCTGCCAGTCATTATCGGGTGAGAAAGCATAGCCCTTTGCGGCCTGCCTTTTGGCATAAAGCTCGGTGAGCTCCTTTGCCATATCCTTCACCGCAGAGCGCACCTTGTTACGGGTCTTTTTCCACTCATTGGTATTGAGCTTGTTGAGCTTTATATTCTCGTCACTGCCCGTTCCTATATATCTTGACACAAGGTCGAGCTGTGTTACCGGAACATAAAGCACATCGGTGCCGGCATATTTGATAGTTATATAGTCCTTGGTAGAGCCGTTGGTCTCTATGCTCTTTATCCCGTCAAAGCGCCCTATGCCGTACATTGCGTGTACCACAAGGTCGTTGCGGCGGATGTCCGAAAGGCTCTTTATCTCCTCGCCGGCCTTGTGCTTATAGCGGCGCTTTTTTGAGTTGAGGGTCTTCTGCTGGGTTATGCAGGCAAACTTCGCCTCGGGATAATCAAAGCCCTGGGAAAGGCTTCCGGTCCTGACGAACACCCTGCCGGCGGTTATCTCGCTTTTGTCATCCAGCGCCACCGCATCAAGTCCCTCATCGGTGAGGTCCTTGATGATAATAGGCAGTGTCTTCTGCGAGCCTGCCAGCAGCACAACGCAGTAGCCCTGGGAACAAAGATCGCTTAGCTCACCGTCAAGGGAAGCCATATTCCCTCCCCAGCAAGAGGTCTGGCGGCAGTCGGCGTTTATTATCTTCTTGAATTTCAGATCGCCGTTCTGGCGCATGAAGCTGTCGAGAAACACCGCTCTCAGCCTTGTGACCTCACGCTCGACATCCGGGATGTCGATATTGAAGCCCATAAGCTTCGGGAACAGTATGCCCTCCTCCAGCAAAATCTTTATATCCTCTGAAAGCTGTGAGAGCACAGCCCTTGCCTTGTCAACACAGTTCGACCACTCGCACACAGCCGCTATGCCGGACTTGAAATAGTCAAACACCGTATAGGTGCGGTCATAGCATATACTGTAATACTTGTCAAGGTCGGTGAGCATGAGCCCTGCCTCTATCGCTTCAATGTCACGGCTGATGTTAAGCTTTATCTTGTCGGCCTGTTTGCCCCTTGCGGATGCCGAAAGAGCTTTTAGCTTTTCTGTCAGCTCATCCCTGTCGGGAAAGATTATCTCCAGCGCCGGGAAAACGGTTATGCTCTTTATGCTGTTTGTCCTTCTCTGAGACTGTACATCGAAATAGGAAAGGGAGTCCACCTCGTCTCCCCAGAGCTCCAGCCTTATGGGACGGCTGTCCTGAACAGGGAAAATATCAATGATAGAACCCCTCTGGGAAAACTGTGCCTGACCCTCCACCTGGTCTGTGCGTGTATAGCCTGCGGCAAGGAGCTTTCTTAGCAGCTGCTCCATATCGACGCTGCCGCCCTCTTTTATCTCGAAGGAATATTCCTCCAGCGCCTTCGGAGGGATGGCAGCCTGAAGGCAGGCTTCCATGCTTGCACAGCAAACACAGCTCTCACCCTGAATGATCTTGGAGAGAGCTTCCAGCCTCTTGTGCTCATATTCACGGGAGATGCCCTCCATAAGCGCAAAGTTCAGATCCTTAGCAGGATAGAACACCGCCGTCTCTTCGCCCGACATCTCGTTTATGTCCTGCGCCATTCTAAGTGCATGGGACTCATCATCTGTTATGACCAGCACAGGAGAGAGCTTACTGAGCCCCAGCACCGTATGCGCCTTGTGGATATTCGATACACCCGACACGGCAACGGGCGTAAAGCCCTTTAAAACGCAGTTCTTTATATCCCTGCAAAACGGCAGCTTAGCCGCCATTGAATGAAAAATACTCATCTGTATGTCCCTATCTTAGTTGAACCTGTTCATAGCTTCGCCGGTCTCGCCCCTGACAATGAGCTCCAGCGCTTCGGCGCTTTTTTCAAAGACCTCTGCAAGTGTCTTCATATCCTCTTCCGAAAACCGTGAGAGCACCCAGTCAGCAAGGTCGTAATCGGGGTGGGGCTTGCCGCCTATGCCTATCTTTATCCTGGGGAAATCCTGGGAGCCGCAGAGCTCGATAATGCTCTTTATGCCGTTGTGGCCGCCTGCCGAGCCCTTGCGCCTGATACGCATGGTGCCCACGTCCAGAGAGATATCGTCATAGATAACTATGATGTTCTCCGGCGGTATATCGTAAAAGTCCATAGCGTCGCTCACCGCCTCGCCGCTTTTGTTCATAAAAGTCTGGGGGCGCATGAGCAGACAGCTTTTGCCGCCGATAACGGCACGCCTGCACACAGCATTGAACTTGTGCTCTGGCGAGGTGGGAGCGAATTTTTTCTCTATCGCATCCAGCGCCAGAAAGCCTGCGTTGTGTCTTGTCTGCTCATAGGAGACCCCGGGATTGCCAAGGCCTGCTATAATATATTCGGGCTTTGTCGGCCTTGTTTCCTCCGACAGTGCTTTCAGTTTCTCAAATAAACCCATATTATCCCTCTTTCTAAAAATGTCTTACACAGAACGCACAATACCCCCGACCTTATAAAAAGCCGGGGTGTGTTTACATATTATTTTCAACGGACCCTCAGTAAAAATCAAAACGAATGAGAGTCACCGAGCAGCAAAGCCTGCAGCTCAGACTATGTGCTGAACGTCAAAGCCGTGCGGCGAGCACCCCCGACTTTATAAAAAGCCGGGGTGTGTTTACATATTATGATCTCGTCTTTACAGTATACCACGTTCAGGCGTTATTGTCAATCGAAACAGATATGCTGGCTTTCTCTGAGGCAAACTCGCTCTCGATAGCTTCCTTTATCGTCTTGCCGCCCTTGATCGCAAGAACTATTCCCACAATGATGAGCACGACAACAACAGCGATTATCACTATTCCCAGAACAAGGCTGCTCGAACCGTTTTCGGCCGAATGCTGGGGAGCACCATAGCTGGGCTGCTGGTTGGAGAGGTTCACCGGGGTGTTATAACCGGCATACTTCTGGTTCTGTGCCTGGGGCTGGGGCGGTATAGCCTGGAAAGGCTCTGCCTGCTGCTGTGGCTGCTCAAATGCCTGCTGTTCAAACTGCTGCGGCTGTTCAAACTGCTGCATTGAAGGGTCGTTCCTCTCGGGAGTGCCGTAGCTTGGGGCCTGCTCCGAAAGATACTCGGGTGTACCGTAGCCCGAATTCTGCTGGGGCTGCTCGAACTGCTGGGGCTGCTCAAATGCCTGCTCCTGGAGCGGAGCCCCGGAGGCACCCAGCTGGCTTCCGCAGAATCCGCAGAATACCGAGCCGTCTGCGAGTTGATTTTTACATACCGGACATATCATAGATCTTCCTCCTCCGAAATAAGCTAAGCTTATTATACACCAACACAGCCAAAACGTCAAGAAAAAAAGCTCCCTCCCATAGCGGGAAGGAGCAAAGAATGGTTTTTACTCAAAAAGTGTGTCGATATACTGATCCACAGCCCTGACGACCTTGGTGTCGCCGAACTCTTTCTTTACAAATTTTCCGCTCTTGTAGATCGTATATACAGAGCCGAACATAACTGCCAGCGTCATAAAGATGCACAGGATACCAACAAAAGCGCTGCCCCTGCGTGTGTTTTTGCGAACCGCCAGTGCGTTCTGATAGTCTGCTCTCTGAGCAAGTCTTGTGTTCATCTCTTCGGTGTACTTTGTCATAGTATCCCCTCCCTGTTCTGCCCCTTCGGGGCTCCCGTGTCGTGCCGGAATCTTCCGACAAGCACAATATACAACAGTTTTTGCCATTTGTCAATAGGCCGGGGAAAATTTCATCTTTTTATCACAAAGGGTGAACTGTGTTGACGAATCAGTGTTCTCCCTGATATACTCCCGGCTCGAATTTTTCACCAATTCTATGTACAATTTTACTGTCCAATTCCGAATCCGGGTATTGACCGACGATACCACTATCTTTATCATCTGCCCACTGTGCGTAATAAACATAATAAGATGTTTTATCGTCGAGTTCTAACGCTCTAACATTGAAAAAAACTGTTCCATATGTGACAGTCTTTTCGTCGCCATTATATTCTCCCTCATTCAACACTTTATATAATGCGTTATCAAACGGATTAGTGCTATCTTTTAGTTCTACAATTTCAATCGCTTTGTTGTTCATACTACTTTCAATATCTGAAAGCTTTCCATCCTTATAATCCAATTCATAATCATATATAAGATTATTGATCTTTGTATAAATTATTTTTGCTTTCTCGTTTGCATTTTTTAATTTATCTACGTCACTAATACTACGTTCTTTTTTTATCTTACTACTGCTGTCGCTTTTTTTATCCCCGCACGCACAAAGCATAAGAATTAAACCTGCAAGCATAATTGCTAAAAATTTTCTCATAACAACACCTCATATATAATATTTTATGACCGTATGGTCATATTATAATCAATATAGCACAAAAGTGTAGTATAGTCAATAGTACCAAAAGGTACTAAGAATATAATTGTGATTCCATACAAATTGCAGGTGAATTTATTGTGTACTTTCAAAGATTAAAAGACCTCCGTGAGGACAGGGACTTGAACCAGAGTCAAGTCGCTGAACTGCTCTTTACAACTCAGACAGTATATTCCCGTTATGAACGTGGAGTAAGAACTATCCCCGTCGAGCATCTGCTTATCCTTGCGGATTTCTACAATGTCTCCGCCGACTACATCCTGGGACGCACAAACAATAAAAAACTGTATAAATAAAAACACAGATCATCGAAGAAAATGACCTGTGTTTTTTGTTTTCTACCCGTTTATTCTGTCTGCAAGCTCCTTTGCCTCATCGAAAGAGCTGAACCCGCCGGCTATCTGACAATTACCGTCAACGATCTTACTGGTAACCGTAGGTGCAAATATGCACTCGCCGTCCACCCAGACAGACACCTGTCCTTCTCCTGCCAGTCTTTCAGTCACTTCGGCAAAGGCTGCCGTGCCCTCATCATCAAAGCTTACCGAGATCACATAGTCGATAACTCCCGTGGTCTCGTCCTTAATGGCGTTTACCTCTGCGCTCACGATATTTTCGCCTGTCAGAACTACCGCGCCGTCTTCGGCAATACCTTTGCGCAGCACTACCTCAGCTTTTTCCGCCTGAGAGCTTTCCTCAGTCCGCGATGATGATTCTCTCTCCGATGATTCATCATTCTTATCCACATGGCAGGCGCAAAGCGTTACCATGCAAACGGCAAGCAGCAAAGCGATAATCTTTCTCAGCACATTATTCATCCCCATGCGCCTTGATAAACTTTTCTGTTCTCGCCTTCAGCTTGCGCTCGGCATAGCCTTCGATTATCTTCATATCCGTTCTCTCAAGCGCCAGCGCACCTGCCGGAACGTCCTTTGTTATCGTCGAGCCTGCGCCGGTATAAGCTCCGTCGCCGATGTTGACGGGCGAAACAAGGTTCGTGTTGCAGCCAATAAAGGCGTTGTCGCCGATAGTTGTGCGGTATTTCTTCTCGCCGTCAAAGTTCACCGTCACAACTCCGCAGCCGAAGTTTACGTTCTTGCCAACGTCGCTGTCGCCAACATAGGTCAGGTGAGCCACACAGGTGTACTCTCCCACAGTGGAGTTCTTTATCTCCACAAAGTCGCCTATCTTTGCGCCCTTCTTGATGTGGGAGTTTGGCCTGAGCTGAACAAAGGGGCCTATCTTGGCGTTGTCATCCACCCTGGCATTATAAGCCTGCACATAGTTAAGGTCAACACCGTCGCCGATAACGCTGTTCTCGATGATACAGCCCACACCTATCTTGCAGTCTTTTCCTATAACGGTGTTTCCACGAAGCTTAACATTGCTGTCTATCCTTGTTCCGGTGCCGATAGTTACCTTTCTGCCGACAGACACGCCGTCGGTACAGACAAACTCGACACCCTCATCCAGCCACTTGTCTATGATGAGCTTTCTTGCTATGTCATTGAGAGCAAGAAGTCCCTTTCTGTCATTTGCGCCCTGAGACACCTGGGGATTTCTCGAAGTGAAAGCATCCGCCTTGTATCCCTTTGAGAGCAGTATCTCTATGCAGTCGGTGAGGTAGTATTCGCCCTGTGCGTTGTTTCTGTCAAGAAGCGGAAGCGCTTCAAGAAGAGCCTCTGTCTTGAACCAGTAGCAGCCGGAGTTTATCTCATCGATAAGGAGCTGCTCGGGAGTGCAATCCTTATGTTCTCTTATCCCGGAAATGCCGTTGTCTGTGCGTATTATCCTGCCGTAGCCTGTGGGGTCCTTTATCTTTGAAGTGACCACAGTAACAGCGGCGCCGCTTTCAGTGTGGTGAGCAAGGGAGCCCTTTATTGTCTCCTCGTCGATAAAGGGAGCATCACCGCAGAGAATAAGGGTGTTTCCCGAGGTGTCCTTTTTAAGGAAATCCACAGCCTGCATAACAGCATGGCCTGTTCCCAGTCTCTCGGCCTGGAGAGCAGTCTCGACAGTTCCCTTTGTCTGCCTCTGAGCAAGGTACTCATCTATCTGCTCGCACTCAAACCCCTTGACCACGCATATATTCTCCATTCCGGAATCCTCGCAGGCAGAGATCACCCATTCGAGCATGGGCTCTCCCAGTACCTCCAGCAGGACCTTGGGTTTATTTGTTTTCATTCTTTTTCCCTGGCCGCCTGCCAGGATAACAACATTGTTTGCCATAGCTTTCTCCTTCATATCATAAAATAAGGCTGCACCCATAAGTGCCGCCGATATTCTTTACCCACAATAGTATATCATTATTTTGCTTTTCTGTCAATCATCTGTCAGCATAAGACTCATACACCCGCATCCGGCCCGGAGCAGTTTTTGCAGCTGAACGTTACTTTTATTTCTTCGGATAAATGGGTGAATATTTACAAATAAGTGTTGCAAATAACAAAAAAGTGTTGTATAATGTCAATTATGAGGTCGGCTAAGGCTGACCCTAATCTAAGACTTGAAAGGAATTATGCTATGAAAAAGATATTTGCTGCCGCTCTTTCACTGTGCCTTTGCTGTGCAGTGCTAAGCTCCTGCGGCGATTCCGACAGCTCTTCCAAAGCCGAAAGCGCATCTGCATCCGCTTCCTCTGGTGACTCCCAGAACGCAGGCGGCGGTGATGTCACGCCCACAGATGACACCCCTTCGGGCAAGCTGCTCGAGCAGTTCCCTGTGAGCGACGCTGCCTTTGACCCGACTCAGGGTGCCACCGAGAATATGATAGGCAGAAGTGTCCTCAATGAAGGCGACACCTCACGTCTTGCTGCGAAGCTCAAATACGCTCTTGACAACCCCAAGGAGACCACAAAGATCTGCTTCCTTGGCGACTCTATCACCCAGGGTTCTTCTGCTGATTCTTCCCAGAAGCAGTATGTAAACCAGTACAAGACCTGGTGGGAAGAGAATGTCAGCTACTATGTTGATGTGAACAACGCAGGTATCGGCGCTACCGATTCCTACATAGGCGTTCACAGAGCAGCAAGAGATGCTCTGGCTGACCAGCCCGATATCATTTTCATTGAGTTTATAAACGACCAGGACAACGAGTTTTACGGCGCTTGTATGGACAGCCTTGTAAGGATGTGTCTGGCACAGGAGAACAACCCTGCCGTTATCATCCTTGAGCCCACCTGTGAGGACGGAACTTCTCCGCAGAACACTCACCTCAACGTGGCCCAGGCATACAATATCCCTATGATATCTTATCATGATGCTATCATCCCCGAGATCGATGCAGGAAACTTTGAGTGGAGCAAGCTCCAGGCCGATGTGGTTCACCCCAACAGCGCAGGCCACACCATTATGGCTCAGCTGCTCACAAGTTTCACGGCAAAGATCAAGGACAATATTGATTCCGTGAGCACAGAGGTCGCTCCCTTTGATGCTTCCACCGCTGCTCCTTACGGCGACAAGTATGCAGGTGCTGCTATCGCTGACAGAGATTCCGAGGTTGTGGAAACCGTTGACGAGGGGACCTTCACCGATGTGACCAGCTTCCAGCAGTTCACAAACGGCTGGGGCACCACCACAGGCGGCTCCATCAAGATGAAGGTCACCGCAAAGAACATCGGTATCATCTACTATATGAACGTTGACGGCACCTACGCTTCCGTAGACGTAAAGGTAGACGGCGAATCCACAAAGCTCCTCAATGCTGACTTCACAGGCGGCTGGGGCAACTACGCTAAGGCCGACGAGATCTTCACCTCTGACGAGGTCGCAGAGCACGAGGTCGAGATAACAGTCATCGACGACTCGAAGCCAAACTTCCAGATACTCGATATGATCGTTTCATAAAACACATCAGCTCCCCGGAACTGAACTCCCGGGGAGCTTTTATTATGCGTTACAGAGGAAAAGAAGTAATGAATAGTGAATAGTGAATAATGAATAATTAAGGTATCGCCTTCGGCGATGATTTTTAAATATCATCATCCGAAGAACGATACCTTCTTTTTTATTATTCTTTTTTTTGCAAGTGCTTTTAGTTTACACCAATCCCCGGCGGGTGGGGGCGGCGATCCAGGGGCTCGCCCCTGGGAGGCTTTACTCTATTGTTGAGCCGCAAGGAAGGTCTCGGTATCCATAGGATAGGCCTTGAGGTCGGGCAGCTCGTCAAGGGTGAGCACCCTTTCGCTGTTGTAGACCTTGTTCCACTGCTCTATCTCGGTGTACTGGTCTGAGAGCTGCTTGTCTTTAAGACAGAACTCGCCGTTCCAGGTGGAGAAGAACGCCCATCTTGCGCCGTCATTGAAAGCGGTGTCGGGGTCGAAGATAGTTCCGTTCTCGCTCATAGCGATTATCTTGTTGGTCGAGGTGGATTGCTTGAGCAGGTCGTAGCGGTTCTTCTGAGACGAATAATCGTGCTCGTCAGGATAGCAGTCAAAGCTGATTATGTCAACACAATCATCGCCGGGATACCAGGTCGGGTTCTGTGCGTTCCAGACCCAGATAAGGTTATTGAGCCCGTACTCGTTGGTGAACTTATCATACATAAGCTTCCACAGCTTGATATAGGCTTCCTTTCCGCCTGAGCCCCACCAGAACCACTGGTTGCCGGGCCAGTCGGGGTCGCCTGCCGCCTCATGGAGAGGCCTCCACAGGATAGGTGCGTTAGCATCCGTTGTCTGCTTGAGCTGCTCTGCCATGTGGTCAAGGTCGGCAACGATAGCATCATAGCCCTCCTGATCCTCACCGCTCATAGCCTTTGCAAGGTCAAAGTTGGTATACTCGGAATAGAATGCCTGCCACCAAGCACCGCCGTTATATTCCATATACTGCTCGGGCGGATACCAGTGCCAGCAAAGAGAAACTATACCGCCCTCATTGTTTACCCAGTCGATCGCCTGGATAGGCACCATATCTCCGCCGCCTGCTCCGTGAGCAAGAGCGCTGTTTGAAAGGTTTAGCACATCAAGTCCCAGTATAGCGGGGGTCTTGCCGGTGTGCTTCTGTATCTCCTTGAATTCACGGCTGTCCTTGCCCTCGTTGTCTCCCGAGAACTGACCCGAGATAACATACTTTCCGTAAACATCGGTAAGGAAATTGAAAAGCCTCTTTGCCTCGTCCGATGCGTTAGGGTTCGACAGCTTGTTCTCCACCTTATACTGTGAAAGGTCGATAGCCGGAGCCGGGGTTATCTTCAGGCTGTCGATATAGATATGACCCTGATCTCCCCTGACGCCTATCTTATAGCTGCCGCCCTCGGGGATAAGCACATTCTCTGCAACGGTGTCGCCGAAATCCTTGCTGGTCGAGCTGAAGGATGTGAGCGCACTGCCGTTTACGGTGATAAGGTTAGACTGTCCCTCAGAGTCAGCCGCCATCCTCAGAGTGATATTATAGCTGCCCTCGGCTGGTATCTCAACATCAAAGGTCACCTCGTCGCCCTTGCTTGCTATCGACACAAAGCCCGAGCCTGTGAAATCTCCCAGGAAGGCCTGCTCCAGCACCTCAGCGCTGCCGCCAAGCTCCCCTTCCTCGGCTTCAAAGCTGACCTCGAAATCCTCGGGCACATCATACTCGTTCTTCACCTCGGAGAGGTCAAGATCGCCCATAGTCTCAACTATCGGAGCGGTAGTTGTGGTCACTGCCTGAGAGCTGTCGCCGGAAGACTTGCCCTTGCTGCTGGATGAACCTGTCTCGCTGCCGCAGCCGACAGCCGCCGTCATCATCAGCGCCGCCGCAAAAGCCGCACCTCTTTTCATTTTGTTTTTCATAAAATTAACCTCCAAATAAAGGCATTTCTGCCGTTTCTGATATTATGATAACACAAAAAATGAAAATGTCAATAGCTAGAAACAAATGTAAACGTTACCCTTTAAAAATTAATTTTTCAAACAAAATAAAGCGGCGCTCTCCCCCGAAGCAAGGGGCTTTGCACCGCTTTTTTCAATCGTTTTCTTGGTGTCCCGCTCAGCTTTCGACAAAACCGCCGTTGTCCTCCATCAGCTTGAAGCTGACCGTCAGCGTCTCATACTCTCCGTCGGTCCCAAGCCTTATCACCTCACAGGTCAGGGTATCGCCGGGCTTTTTATCGGCAAAGATATCCGACACCTTTTCATATTTCAGCGGATCCTTGCCGTCTATCGAGGTGATGATATCCCCCTCTTCAAGTCCGCTGTTCGCAGCATCACAGCTCTCGTCGATGTCGACCACATAGGCTCCCGCAGGGGTGTTGTTTATCTCGGCCGTCGTTTCGGTTATAAGATAATAGGTAAGCCCTATCCTTGCCCTGCCGCTGACAAAGCCCTTTTCTATCAGGTCTTCGATTATGGGCTTGAGCTCATCTGTGGTGACAGCGAAGCCTATTCCCTCATAGTCGTTTGAAGACAGCTTCGAGGAAGTTATGCCTATCACCTGTCCCCACATATTGAACAATCCGCCGCCGGAGTTTCCGGGGTTTATGGCCGCATCTATCTGGATACAGTCGATATAGTCCGTGCCGTCCTTCGACCTTACCTTTCTGTTCACCGAGGATACGACACCGGCCGTCACCGAGTTGTTATATCCGGCAGGCGAGCCGATAGTGACTATCTCCTCGCCCTGTTTAACGTCCGCAGAGCTTCCGAACTCGGCAGGCTTAAGACCCTGGGCATTTATCTTTAACACTGCGATGTCGGTGGTCTGGTCAGCCCCGATGAGCACCGCTGAATACTCGAGCCCGTCATTGGTAACTACCTTTATCCCCGAATCGCTGTCCTCGACAACATGGGCGTTGGTGACTATATAACCCTTATCGCTCATGATGATTCCGCTGCCCTGCCCTTTTGAAAGCAGTGACTTCGACGAGGAATAGACCTCGATATATACAACGCTGTCAGCCGCCGCCTTGGCAACGCCCTCAACGGTGTACCTTCCGTCCTCACGGACAAACTCGCCGTCAAGCTCAGGTCTCTCGGCCACAGGCAGAGTGAAGTTCACTCTCTGTTCGCCTCTTATAAGGTTCCCCAGCCAGCCGTTGCCTCTTAGGGAGATCATAGAGATACCCACACCTGCAAACACCAGCAAAAGCATAGCGCTGACAGTAAGGAACACTTTAAGGCCCTTGTGCTTCTTTTTTTCCGCAAGCGGCTTCTTGGCACCTCTCCAGAAGATATCATCCGTCTGGTCAGCGGTAACAGCCCCTTTGGGCAGACCGACTTTATCGGTGCCTGCCTGCTCCTGTGTTATCTCCTTTTCGGCTTCTTCAAAATAATCCACAGCATACTCCTTAAAACAAACGGCATCAGCATCTCACAGGTGTTGTGAAGATCGGATGCCGTTATCTTAGCTTAGTTGTTGTCAGCCGGTTTGTTGGGAAGAGTGAACACGAACTCTGTATACTCTCCCTTGACGCTCCTTACCATTATCTCGCCGCCGTGCAGCCTGACAATGGAGCGCACTATATTAAGGCCCAATCCCACGCCTGCCTTATCAAGGCCACGGGATTTATCGGTCTTATAAAATCTGTCGAACACCAGCGGCAGCTCGTCTTCAGAAAGGCCTTCGCCGCTGTTCTTGATAGACACCGCTGTCATAGCGCCCTGTTTCTCGAACGAGAACTCAATGTAGCCGCCCTCATCAACGAACTTGATAGCGTTCTCGATAAGGTTGTACATTACCTGGTGAACAAGGTCGTTGTCGGCATAAAGGTCCATTCTTTCAGTATCAAGACCTCTGATCTCGATCTTCTTTTCTTCCAGCCTGTTCTCAAAGGTAACAAGGGTATCCACTATCGGTTCGAGCACCGAGAAATAAGCGAGATTCGGTTCAAGCTCGCCTGCCTCGATCTTAGCAAGGTTGAGCATACTGCGCACAAGCCTTGCAAGGCGGTTTACCTCGGAGGAGATTATCCTTAAATACCTCTGCTGCTCCTCGGGCGGGATAGTTCCGTCGAGCATCCCGTCAACGAAGCCGCCGATAGAAGTCATAGGTGTCCTCAGCTCATGGGAAACGTTAGCTAAGAAGCTATTTCTCATGGTGTCATAGCTTTTAAGGTTTGCGGTCATCTCATTGAAGGAATTTGCCAGCTGGTCAAACTCCGCAACCGAATACTCCGGCAGCGTCACCGAGAAGTCTCCCTTACCTATCTCAACAGAAGCATTGGCTATCTCCTTTACAGGCGCCGTCAGCTTTATAGTCATAAAGTATACCAGGAACATAACGATGACCAGCACCATTATCGCCGAGATGATGAACAGCTCGCCGATATTCCATAGATACTCGTTCTGCTCGTCCTCGTCAGTCAGCGACAGCAGATAATAATAGGGACCGTTTGCCTTGAACCTCGTTCCTATTATATGCGAATTCTTGCGCAGACTTCCCCCGAGGTTTGATTTCTTATAGGTATACCCCTCTTTGAAATCCTTCAGTTCCTTCGCAGGTATAGTCTCGGGCAGCTTGAAAGCATGATGGGTCGAACAGACTATCACATCTCCGTCATCTGCACAAAGCATAAAATCGACGTTCGTATCGGTAGCATATCTTTCAAACTCCGCCGATATGTCCTCCTTCCAGCTGGCCGGGTCGTCGCTCATCCGGTCCCTCGCATAGGAAGCAAGCGTCCTTGTCTGCTTTTCAAGAAGGTTCTTCTCGTTGGTAACAAAATACCGGGAAGAAACAAGCAGTAATACTGCGCCCAAGCAAACAAAGCTGACGAGTATTACTGCTGAACAAATAGCAAAGTATTTAAAAAATATGCTTACTTTCTTATTCATGAGCTCCTTCTGCGACCTCGAACTTATATCCGACGCCCCAGACAGTCTTGAGTGCCCACTTATCAGAAACACCCTCGAGCTTTTCTCTGAGTCTCTTTACATGAACGTCGATCGTTCTCGAATCGCCGTAGTACTCAAAGCCCCAGACCTCATCCAGAAGCTGATCTCTGGTATAGACCCTGTTGGGATTGGATGCCAGGTGGAAAAGCAGCTCCAGCTCCTTCGGCGGTGTGTCAAGCACCTGTCCGTTTACTCGAAGCTCATACCTTGTCATGTTTACCGACAGCTTGTCATACTTGACTTCCTTTACCTCGCTCTCGGCACTGCTCTGTCCGACTCTTCTGTAAACAGCCTTGATCCTTGCGATAACTTCCTTGGTGTCAAACGGCTTTACGATGTAGTCGTCTGCTCCCAGCTCAAGACCAAGCACCTTGTCAAAGGTCTCGCTCTTTGCGGTTATCATTATGATCGGCACATTGGACTTCTTTCTGATCTCTCTGCATACCTGCCATCCGTCTATGCCGGGAAGCATAACATCCAGAAGGATTATGTCTGGCTTCAGCGCATTGATCTTAACAATGGCCTCCTCGCCGTCATGTGCAAGTATTACTCCGTAGCCATCCTTTTCAAGATAAAGCCTCAAAAGCTCGCAAATGTTCTTGTCATCATCTACAACCAAAACTCTGCCCAGTGACATTTATAGTTCCCCCTTTATCATTTTTCTCCCGATCATTCGGGTTTGAATGAAATTTGACTAATCCTGACAATTTCTCTCAATTAATAAATACATTATAACAAATTTACAATTGCAAGAGATTAAAACCATGTGAACCAATAGTTAATTTTCATTGATTATAGCATACAAAAGGCCCTCTTGTCAACAAAAAAACCAATATTTAAGATAATTAACCAAAATTTTGTTGTTCTCCCCTCTTCTTCGTCCCCACAGCCCCAAAACAGCCTGAAATCGCCCCGGTGCCAAAAAACCGCCAAACTGCGTGCTTTGCGGTCTTCCGGGTCAAAATATCTTCCGGCCTGCAATTATAAACAATAAGGCAACGTTGTGTAAATTTGCCAAATTTCAAAACTAATTAAGCGCTCAATTATGCAGGTCTACAAAGTTTTGTAAAACCCCTTTAAAAGACTTGAAAATTATCAAAAAGATGCTAAAATATATTTAGCACTCAAAGCAAAAGAGTGCTAAATATATTTTTGCGATAACAGGAGCGGAACAGAAAAGCCGCTTCTTAACATCTAAAAGGAGGAAACAATTATGACTATCAAACCGTTACAGGACAGAGTTGTCGTTAAGATGACCGAGGCCGAGGAAACAACAAAGGGCGGCATCATCCTCACAGGCTCCGCAAAGGAGAAGCCCGAGGTAGCCGAAGTTATCGAAGTCGGCGAGGGCAAGAAGGACGTTACAATGACTGTCAAGAAGGGCGACAAGGTGCTGCTCTCCAAGTACAGCGGAACTAATGTAAAGCTCGACGGTGAGGAATATATCATCGTTAAGATGGAAGACATTCTTGCAATAGTAAAATAATCAATACGGAGGTAATCTATAATGGCTAAACAGATAATTTACGGCGAGGAAGCAAGAAAGGCTCTCCAGTCGGGTATCGACCAGCTGGCCGATACTGTCAAGATAACCCTTGGACCCAAGGGCAGAAACGTTGTTCTCGATAAGAAGTTCGGCGCTCCCCTTATCACCAACGACGGTGTTACGATAGCAAAGGAGATCGAGCTTGACGACGCCTTTGAGAATATGGGCGCACAGCTCGTAAAGGAAGTTGCTACCAAGACAAACGACGCCGCAGGCGACGGCACCACAACTGCTACTCTGCTGGCACAGGCGCTGGTAAGAGAGGGCATGAAGAATATCGCAGCAGGCGCTAATCCTATGATAATCAAGAAGGGTATGGCTGCTGCTGTTGACACTGCTGTCGAGACTATCATCGCAAACTCCAAGAAGATCGAGGGCTCGAAGGATATCGCAAGAGTCGGTGCTGTTTCCGCAGGCGACGACACCATAGGCAAGCTGATAGCTGAGGCTATGGATAAGGTAACTGCTGACGGCGTTATCACTCTCGAGGAGTCCAAGACCGCCGAGACCTACAGCGAGGTCGTTGAGGGTATGCAGTTTGACAGAGGATACATCGCTCCCTACATGGTAACTGATACTGACAAGATGGAGGCTGTTCTTGACGAGCCTTACATCCTTATCACAGACAAGAAGATCTCCAGCATCCAGGAGATCCTGCCCCTGCTCGAGCAGATCGTCAAGGCAGGAAAGAAGCTTCTCATCATTGCAGAAGATGTTGAGGGCGAGGCTCTTTCCACACTTATCGTAAACAAGCTCAGAGGCACCTTCACCTGCGTAGCAGTAAAGGCTCCCGGCTTCGGCGACAGAAGAAAGGAAATGCTCCGGGATATCGCTATCCTCACAGGCGGAGAGGTCATCTCTTCCGAGCTTGGTCTTGAGCTCAGCGAGACACAGATAGAGCAGCTGGGTACCGCAAGACAGGTGGTCGTTCAGAAGGAGAACACTATCATCGTTGACGGCGCAGGCGACAAGAAAGAGATCAAGGCAAGAGTTGCCCAGATCAAATCTCAGATCGAGACCACAACTTCCGACTTCGACAGAGAGAAGCTCCAGGAGAGACTGGCTAAGCTTTCCGGCGGTGTTGCAGTTATCAAGGTCGGTGCTGCTACCGAGGTAGAGATGAAGGAGAAGAAGCTCAGGATCGAGGACGCTCTCGCAGCTACAAAGGCAGCTGTTGAAGAAGGTATCGTTGCAGGCGGCGGAACAGCACTTATCAATGCTATGCCTGCTGTAAAGAAGCTTGTTGATAAGCTTTCCGGCGACGAGAAGACAGGCGCTATGATCGTTTACAGAGCTCTTGAGGAGCCTGTAAGACAGATAGCTCTCAACGCAGGCCTCGAGGGCAGCGTTATCATCGACAAGATCGTTCGTTCCAGAAAGGTAGGCTACGGCTTCAACGCTTACACCTCCGAGTATGTTGATATGATCCCCGCAGGTATCGTTGATCCTACAAAGGTAACACGTTCTGCACTCCAGAATGCTGCTTCCGTTGCAGCAATGGTGCTCACAACAGAGAGCCTTGTTGCTGACAAGAAGGATCCCCAGGCTGATGCCGCTATGGCAGCTGCTGCCGCAGGCGCAGGCGGAATGGGCGGAATGTACTAAGTGGCAGGTGCGTGCACCTGCACCCGATACGTTCACAGCATAGAGCGTACTAATAGTTTTGTTGCTCGGTGATTTTCATTTTGTTTTGGCTTTTACCGAGAGAACGTTAATTAAATTTAGCAGCCGCTTCCGGGTTTCGGGAGCGGCTGTTCGTTTGACATTAAGCCAGGTTTATGATACAATCATATAGGCGAGGGAGTGTGTTTTCTATGTCAAGTGAGACTTTTGTATATCTTTGCATGGCGTTTTTCATCGCTATGATGATCGCAGGTGTTGTCCTGCCGATAGCGAACACACTTAGCGTGAAAGCAAAGATAAAAAGGCTGTCAAGAGAAGCCATTGAGATAACTCCCAAGCAGTTTTTCAAGATAAGAAACAGATCAAACGGCGGAAGAGGCAGACAGCTGATCTCCAACAAATATGCCTTTGCAGGTGTCTACATCCTGTATAATCACACTAAGGATCTCTACTATGTGGGCCAGGCCAAGAACGTGTTTTCCCGTGTCAACAGCCACTTTACCGGCCACGGCAACGGCGATGTTTATGCCGATTATAAATACGGCGATGACTTCACTATCAAAATGATAGAGCTCAAAGGCAGCGGCTTCAAGACCCTCAACGAGCTGGAACGAAGTGCGATAAAGACCTACAATGCCTATGCCAAAGGCTACAATAAGACCCGCGGCAACAGAGGATAAATGCAAAGCCGCTCCCGAACATCCGGGAGCGGCTGTTTTTATTCTGTCTGTGATGCTATAAGCTCCTCGACTTCGCCAAGCTTCGGCGGGTCAAGCGGCAGCGGAAAACGGGAGACAGCGACTCCCGAGCAGGCGCTTGCAAAGCGCACCAGCTCCTCGTCGGAAAAGCCCTTGAGCACACCGTAAACACAGCCTGCCTTATAGGTGTCTCCGGCTCCCAGCGTGCTCTTCACCCTGACGCTGAAAGGCTTCATCCGCTTTATCTTCTCGCCCTTTCTCGCAAAAAGCATCTCGCCTTTTCCCTGGGTGATGATAGTAAGCCCTTCGGAGGTTTCCTGCATAAGCTCCATTATCTTCTCCGGCTCCATTCCCGGATAGAGCTGTGAAGCACATTCGCCGGATATAACATCCACAGCCGCATGGCGGTGAAGAAAGCTGTCGTGGCGGCAGTCGATAGTCACATAGGGGATGCCGTTTTCCAGACATATCCTTGCAGCCTTTTCGGACTCGGCGCCGAAATAAGGGTCGACCGCAGCTGCCCTGCAGCCGATGATGTCCTTTTCATCCGGTATATTCCACCAGCGCTTTCCGGACTGCGCAAGGTGCTGAAAGCGCCCCATGGGCGTGCGCACATCATCCGTGATGATAACATAGTCCATTACCGCAGGGAAATCGTCCCTGAATTCGAGCACAGAGAGGTCAACCTTTTTGCTGCCGTAGAAATCACGCATAAGCTTGTGTGCCTCGGGACCCTGCCAGGTGCCTGCAAGGGTCGAAGACACCCCAAGGCTGTCAAGGACAGTGGCGGCCGTTCCTGTCTCGCCGCCCGGCAGAAAAAAATGCTCGTCTATCTCGGAATACTCGTCCGGCTTCAGGAAGCCGCCGCTGAGAAGAAAGGAATGTGTGACTATCACCTGACCGAACAGATAAACATCGCTCATAGTTTTACCTCCTTTTGTACATCACTATCTCCGGCTCGCTGCCGTTAACGGAGTAGCTGCATATAAGTATGAAGCCGGCGTCCGCCACAACACCGTAGCACACTCCCACATCTCCGAATTCGATCTGACAGCCGAGATATATCTTTTTGTCGTCCAGAAGCTTGACATTTTTGCCGCTGGGTATGGGGTATTCAAGGTTCACATAGGAGCCCTGGAGCTCATAAAGCTTTTCTGCTCCGGGGATATCAAGGGATTTCAGCAAAGCGTTTATCTCACTGAGAAGCTCGTCCTTGAAGCGCTTATAGGACTCCATGCCCCCGAGCTTTATATACTGCGCCGCTATGCAGGGCTCACCGAAGGGACAGCCCCCTGTTTTGACACAGCCGCCGCAGCTGTCCTTCATCGCACATTTCGTGCAGTCGGCTCCGCAGATAGTTCCCATAGAAGCAACTCCTTTCGTTTTCAGATATAATCTTAAAAGCATTATACACCAAACATCCTGTGCTGTCAATAAAAGCTATTGAAAAACGAAGCCATCTGTGATATAATCAGACCAGACAGAGGTGATACTATGATGCACAAGGTAAGAGTGAAAGTTCCGGTCACAAAGAGAGGTCTTTTCGGCAGGAAGAAGACCGTTTATCAGTGGCGCACCCTTAGGGTAGACGCAAAGACGTATAAAGAGCTTATGCGCCGCAATAAAAACCGCCCTTTCACTATCGAAGAGATGATGATCTATGACGATCTGTTTGACGATGAATAACTCCTTAGTCACGATCATAATACAATTACAACACGCACAAAAAGCAACAGCGTTTTTTGTGCAAAAATGCTTGACATTGATAATAAGATGTGTTATAATAGCCTCTGTAAGTAAATATGAGCTTTTTCGCCTTGCGGTACCGTTTGCCGCAGGGTCGTTTTGCTGTAATGGGGAGTTTTGTGATTTTGTTCAGTTTGCAGCTCGCCCCTTTTGCAAAAATTATTTAGTTTTCCGAAGTTTAAAAGAATAATTATTTTAACTTAAAAATTGTGAAATAATGGGCTTTCGGCCAAGACCTGATGGAGGTAGGACTATGACAGTAAGGGAAGATCTAAGGAACGTTGCGATAATCGCTCACGTTGACCACGGCAAGACAACTCTCGTCGATCAGATGCTCAAGCAGAGCGGAACTTTCAGAGAGAACCAGGCTGTGGAAGAGCGTGTTATGGACTCCAACGACATCGAGCGAGAGAGAGGAATAACCATTCTCGCCAAGAACACATCTATAAAGTATAAGGACACAAAGATCAATATCATCGACACTCCCGGCCATGCTGATTTCGGCGGCGAGGTAGAGCGTGTGCTTAAAATGGTAAACGGCGTTATCCTGCTGGTAGACGCTGCCGAGGGTCCTATGCCCCAGACAAGGTTCGTTCTCCAGAAGGCTCTGGAGCTTGGTCACAAGATCATCATCGCCGTTAACAAGATAGACAAGCCCGACGCAAGGCTCAACGAGGTCGTGGATGAGGTGCTTGAGCTTCTTATTGACCTTGATGCCACCGACGAACAGCTTGACAGCCCCGTGCTTTTCTGCTCGGGACGTGACGGCACGGCATCGCTGACTATGGAGATCGGCAAGGATATGACTCCTCTGTTCGATATGATACTTGAATACATCCCTGCTCCCAAGGTAGATACCGAGAGCTCTATGCAGTATCTTGTTTCGGCTATCGACTATAACGAGTATGTGGGAAGAATTGCTATAGGCCGTATCGAGCGTGGCGAGATGAAGGTAAACCAGGACGTTACTATCGGAGACTTCCACGAAACGAAGAAAGAATACCGTGGAAAGATAGTTACGATGTATCAGATAGAGGGACTTGAAAGGGTGCCCTGCCAGAGCGCCAAGGCAGGAGACATCGTGTGCATAAGCGGTATCGAGAATATTACCATAGGCGACACTATCTGCCAGTTCGGCAATTTTGAGCCTATCCCGTTCGTGAAGATATCGGAGCCTACCGTCGAGATGACATTCAGCGTAAACAATTCACCGTTTGCCGGAAGAGAGGGCAAGTTCGTTACTTCCCGTCAGCTAAGAGAGAGACTGTTCAAGGAGCTTCTCAAAGACGTTTCTTTAAGAGTCAGCGAGACAGACTCCACAGACAGCTTCAAGGTAGCAGGCAGAGGCGAGATGCACCTTTCGATACTCATCGAGAATATGAGAAGAGAGGGCTATGAGCTGGGCGTTTCCACACCTCACGTTCTTTATAAAGAGATCGAGGGCAAGCTCTGCGAGCCTATCGAGAGACTTGTTATCGATGTTCCTGAAACAGCTGTGGGCTCTATCATGGAGAAGATAGGATCGAGAAAGGGCGAGCTCCAGGAGATGACTCCTGTGGGCAGCAGAATGAGGCTCGAGTTCCTTATCCCTGCAAGAGGCCTTTTCGGATATAAGAGCGAGTTCCTTACCGACACCAAGGGCGAGGGAATAATGAGCTCGGTATTCCACAGCTATGAGCAGTATAAGGGAGATATCCCCAAGCGTTCCACAGGCTCGCTGGTGGCTTTTGAAACAGGCGAGGCTGTTACCTACGGTCTGTTCAATGCACAGGAGAGAGGCGAGCTCTTCATCGGTGCCGGCACCCCTGTTTATGAGGGAATGATAGTCGGTGCTTCTCCCAAGCAGGAAGACCTGGTGGTAAATGTCTGCAAGAAAAAGCATCTGACAAACACCCGTGCAAGCGGTTCGGATGATGCACTCAGACTTATCCCGCCCAGGATAATGAGCCTTGAGGACTGTCTCGAATTCATCGCAGACGATGAGCTCCTTGAGATAACTCCAAAGAACATCAGGATAAGAAAGAAGACCCTCTCCAACAGCCAGAGAGCTAAGGACAGAGCAAAGCTTGGATAATAAAGCAAACAGCACGCTGTAAATTTCAGCGTGCTGTTTTTAGTTACTCTTTTGCAAGGTTCACGCAGTGTCACGAAATGAAAAGCATAGTCGTAACCCACCCCTGCCCTCCGGGGAGGGCAGAGGGCATTATTAGTTTGTGCGAAACCCTGCGGGGTGGGGGTGGCGGTGCAGGGGCTCGCCCCTGCCTAGACTTCGTACATACGGATGACCTTTTCAGCGATCTCTGCCTTTGTGCAGCGCTGATCCATAGCTTCCTTTTCGATGTAGCGGTGAGCCTGCTTTTCAGTAAATCCAAGATAGGTCATAAGCGCAAGCTTTGCTCGGTTTATGAGCCTGATGTCTTCGAGCTTCTTTTTCAGCTTGAAGTTCTCTGTCCTTATACCCAGCATACGGTTCCTTGCGGAATTTGAAAAACGCATCGCACGGTAAAAATCAGTTCGGCTCAAAGGCTTGGGGATTATCATTACTCCCAGGTCTTCCATTTCGTCCCAGAGCACATCGCAGTTCTCAGCCTTGGCTATGAAAACACAGCCTGCATCGGTATCCGCCGAAACTATCTCGCACAGCTCCTGTCCGTAGGAATCTTTAAGAGGGGCATTTATTATAACGCAGTCATATTCGTTTGAAGCGACACTTCGCTTGGCGTCGTTGGATGTCAGCGCCACTGATATGCGGCAGCCGCTGTACATTTCACGGACAAGCTTGACCAGCACGTCCGAGGCCTGCTCGCTTCCCGAAGCAATAAGCACACGTTCCATAAACGTCCCTCCTTCCGTTAGTTTTTCTCCGTTTTTGAGCCGGGTTTTACGATCGCCTGTTAGTTTTAAAGGTCCGGGGCCCTGTCAGACATCAAAGCGAATTGAAATAGGTGAACATCTCAAAAGAGTGCTTGTTCTCTGCCTTCTCATACTCTTCAAAGAGCTTTCTGCGGTTGTTGAGGTACTTGTCAAAGAAATCCTCAGGCAGGCGGTCACGCAGGAAATCGCTCTTGTCGGCGGCCTCGATAGCCTCTCCCAGAGTCCTTGGCAGAGGCTCCAGCTTGGATATCTCATCCTCGCTCATATAGCAGTAAGGCTTGGTTATAGGCTCGCAGAGCTGCTCGTGGTTGAGAGCGCCCTCAAGGCAGGCATAGATCATAAGACCGATAGCATAATAAGGGTTGCAGGAGTTGTCGGGCGAACGCAGGATAACTCCGTTCTCGTTCCTGCCCTTGCCTATGGTCCTCATCAGCTGGCTGTAGTTGCCGTAGGACCAGCTGACATAAGCAGGCGCCAGCCTGTCTCCGAAACGCTGATAGGAATTTGTGGTCGGGTCAAATATCAGGGTCAGCTCCTTAGCCCGGTTTATTATACCCGCCATCATGCTCTTTGCCTCATCCGAAAGCTCTCCGTGCTTAGGCTCAAAGATGTTTTCCGTTCCCTTCATGCACATAAGTATGATATGGAGGCCCGAGCCGAAATTATCCGGCAGAGGCTTCGGCATAAAGCTTGCATAAAGGCCGTTCCTGTCCGCCATAGTCTTTACGACATTTTTGAAGGTAACAAGGTTGTCCGCTGCCTTCAGCGGAGAGGAATATCTGAAATCTACCTCGTTCTGTCCCGGGCCGTGCTCGTGGAGCGAGCTCTCGGGCATAATGTCCATTTTCTCCAGTGTCAGGCAGATATCTCTTCTGAGGTTCTCGCCCTTGTCATTGGGCGCAGCTTCGCAGAAGCCTGCGTTGTCCAGAGGCTCCAGAGTAGGCTTGTCGTTCTCATCCTTATTGAAGCAGTAGAATTCGCAGGATGTTCCTACCCTGAAATTATAGCCCTTGCCGGCAGCATAGTCCACCGCATTTTTCAAGAAGAACCTGCCGTCGCCCTCAAAGGCTGTGTTGTCCTCGTATCTTATATGGCAGAAAAAGCGCACTACTCTGCCGTGCTGGGGTCTCCAGGGCAGTAGCGCCAGCGTATCCGGATCCGGGAAGAGCCGCAGGTCACAGTACTCCCCTATAAATCCTGTTTCATCAAAGGTGTGGAACGTAAGTCCCTCCCTGAACACCTCCGGCAGTATACTGGCAAGGATAGATATAGTTCTTAGATTTCCGAAGATGTCACAGAACATGAGCTTTACGAACTTGACATCGTTCTCTTCGCAAAACTGTAAAACTTCCATTTCAGTTAATTTCATATCGCATGGCCGCTGCTGTGAGCGTCCTTCCTCCTTTCGTCTGAATAGCTTCCTTTACAAGTATACCACATTTCTCTCCCGATTTCAAGCGCAACAATACAGCACTATTATGACTTATCCGTAAATTTCCGTAACTTGAAAAGTTCACAAAAAACGCCCTGCCGATTTGTGTGAATGTGAGAAATGAGCGCCAAAGTTTGCTTTTGTCGGCGGGGTATGATATAGTAATAGTATAAAGCAAAAACTCCGGACCGATACGGTCGGCCCGGAAATCCACAGCAAAGGAGACTCGGAATATGAATATGAAAAAGATCTCAAGACAAATGAGCGTCCTTATGGGGCTCACCCTAAGCTTCTTTTTGTCCCTGACAGGCAACCTGGCCTCGGGGAAATTCACAGTGATCGGATTTATCATAAGCTTTGTCGTGAGCTTTATCATAAGCGTTGCGATAGGTCTCCTTGTGCCGATGAGAAAGGTCAACGATGCTGTTGACAGAAAGCTGGGCCTTGCTCCGGGGAAACCCTCGACCCACGCTGTGGAGTCGCTGGTCTCGGACTTTATCTACACTCCCATAATCACGCTGACCATGATTGCTCTGGCTTATAAAAACGCTGTCAGCCACGGCGCAAAGGGACTTAAATTCGGGCCGATGTTCGGAAAAGCCCTGCTTTTGAGCCTTGTTATCGGCTTTATACTGGTGCTTATTTTCACACCTCTTTATATGAAGCTGCTGCTTGGGAAAAACGGCGTCGGCGGACCTCCGCCTCACGGTGCCGGCGGCCCTCCCAGGGACATCCCGCCGAAGGATAATCAATAATCGAATGAGGGTGCTGCTAACGGACCGGTGGTTCATTAGCAGCACCCTCTTAATTATGTCAGGTGTTATTCTTCCAGCTCCTTTGCGGCGTCCTTCAGAAGCTCGATAATATTCAGGTGCTGGGGACAGACACCCTCACACTGGCCGCAGGCAATACAGTCGGATGCTTTGGCCTGAACGGCGATATGGCTGTTATAGAAATTCTTTGCACGCCAGCCCTCTTTATAGATGCGGATAGTATTCACAAGAGAGAAAATATCCGGTATCAGTATCCCCTGGGGACAGCCGTCAACACAGTAGCGGCAGGATGTACAGCCTATGGTGGGGCTGCCTCTCATAATGTTCTTCACGTCTTCAATTATCTGCTTCTCTTCATCGCTGAGCGGCTCGAAGCTTGTGAAGGTGTTAATGTTGTCGTTCATCTGCTCCTCGTTGGACATTCCCGAAAGGATAGTCATAACTCCCGGAAGCGACGCCACAAAGCGCAGCGCCCACGAAGCTGCCGATGCGTCCGGTCTTGCCGCTCTGAACTTTTCCATAGCCTCGGGCTGTGGAGACGCCAGTGTTCCGCCCTTGACAGGCTCCATTATTATCATCGGTATCCCACGCTCTTTGAGTATCTCATAAAGCCTGCCGGATGCGATGACAGGATTGTCCCAGTCTATGTAATTGAGCTGTATCTGAACGAACTCCACCTCGGGGTGGTCATCAAGGAGCTTCTCCAGAAGCTTCGGTGTTCCGTGGAAGGAAAAGCCGAAATGCTTTATCTTTCCCTGCTTTTTCTTCTCGGCTCCCCACTCGAAGCATTTTAGCCTTTCATAGGTATCGTAGTTGCCGCCCTCCTCTATGGAGTGGAGCAGATAGAAATCAAAATAGTCTACCCCTGCACGCTCGCACTGTTCGTTGAATATCCTGTCCCTGTCCTCTTCGGTCTTCAGGCTCCAGGCCGGAAGCTTTGTTGCAAGATAAAAGCTGTCCCTGGGATAGCGGTCAACTATGGCTTCCTTTGCGGCACATTCGCTCTTTCCGCCGTGATAAACATAGGCAGTATCAAAATAATTGAGCCCGGCGGCAATATACTTGTCCACCATTTTGCAAACGGTATCAAGGTCTATCACCTCGTCCTTCTGGGGAAGCCTCATAAGGCCGAAACCCAGCTTTGGCATTTTTGAAATATCGATCGACATACTTAACTCCTTTCACCCACAGGGCAACGAACATTCAAAAAGCTGCCGCTCGCCGGCAGTCTTGGCCAGACTTATCAGACCTTTTAAAAAGGCGGTCTTTCGTCACCACAAGTATAACATCTTTTCTATGATACGTCAATGACTCGAAATCGTTTAAAACGATTTTTCTCTCTTTTGGGCAAAAAAATCTTAGTCACTTTCGCTGTTTTATCCTTAAAGCTGTTGACACTTTTGTATCAATTGTGCTATAATAAAGTAGATGTAAAATTTTGTTTGCCATATTCTGTAAAAACACAAGGAGTATCGAGATGTCTGACAAGAACCATATGCCTGCTACTTTTGTTGGTCTGGCACTTGCGCTTGCAAGCGACTATGACCGGCTGTTTGTTATAAATGCCGAGGATGACAGCTATAAAGAGTATTCCGCCGTCGGAAGCGACAAGGAGCTTATTGAGGTTGCTTCGGGAGAGAGCTTTTTTAAGGATGTAAGACGTGACTGCCGTGAACAGGTGTGGCCTGCCGACCAGGACTATTTTCTGAATGCTTTCAAAAAGGAAAATGTGGTCGAGACCTTAAAGGACGGCAAGTCATTCTCGCTGACCTATCGGCTGACAGACGAGAACGGTGTGCCGAGATATTACTATCTGAAAACTATCCGTGGAAATGACCAAAGCGTTGTAATAGGTGTGCAGGATATTGATGAGCAGATGCACCGTGAGGCTATGTCCAAAACATATTCCGATATCGCAAATGCTCTTGCCGGAAAGTATGAGGTCATATACTATGTGGACATCAATAACAATGAATATATTCAGTACAGCCCCAGTGAAGAATATTCAAAGCTCGGGCTGACGGTCCGTGGAACGGACTTTTTTTCCGACTCGGCCAAGGATATCGAAAAATATATCTACCCTGCCGATATAAAGCCCGTGCTCACGATGCTCCAGAAAGATAATATATTGGAAAGCCTGAAAAAGAACGGTTCCTTCTCATTCAGTTACAGACAGATGCTTGACGGCAGGTATCAGTATGTGAATACCACAGTGGTATTTCCGAAAAACGATATCGATCACATTGTGGTAGGTGTTGCAAACACCGATGACCAGGTGAGACGTGAGCAGATGATGGAAGCCGAGAACCTCACCTTCAGCAATATCTCCATGGCACTGGCTCAGAGGTATGAGGTCATATATCATGTAAATGTCGTTACCAACGAGTATTCTGAATATACCGCCAGCGAAAAGTATGCAAGGCTGAAAATAGGCACAACAGGCAAAGACTTCTTTGCCGAGTCCTTTGAGAATATGCAGAAGGACATCTATCCCGATGATCTGCCTATGATGGAAGATGCGATGAAGAAGGAAAACCTTATGCAGAACCTTCTGACATACGGAAAGACCTTCCTTAACTATCGTCTGATGATCGACGGCGAAGCACAGTATGTTTCTCTTTATGCGGTAAGACCGAAGGAGGACTCCGAGCATATCATCGTGGCGGTGGCAAATGTTGACGCTTCAAAGAAAATGGAGCTTGCCTATAAGGACGCTATGGATATGGCAAACCGTGATGCACTGACAGGTGTAAAGAACAAGCGCTCCTATGCCCAGACGGAGATGCAGATAGACAACAGGATAAGCGGCGGCGACACTCCGGAATTCTCGGTGGTCGTCTGCGACCTTAACTGTCTGAAGCAGACCAATGACAAATACGGCCACAATGCAGGAGACGAATTTATCCGTGAGTCCTGCAAGCTTATCTGCAATGTGTTCACTCACAGCCCTGTTTTCAGAGTGGGCGGCGACGAGTTTGCGGTCATCCTGCGTGACAGCGACTATGAGCGCAGATATGAGCTGTTGATAAACCTTGACAAGATGCTGGGCGACAACAAGCGTAACGGCATAAAGCCTATCGCTGTGGGCATGTCGGATTTTGAATCCAGCAGGGACATCCGTGTCCAGGACGTTTTTGAGCGTGCGGACGCACAGATGTATAAGGACAAGAGAATGTGCAAAGCGGCACTTTAAAAACACAAGAGCGGTGCTCCCCTTTTTCCGGGGCGGCACCGCTTTATTTCTGCCAATGAAATGATCGGCTATATATGAAGATCAGTAAACTGCTTCAATGTTCCAGAGCTGGTTTGCGCCGCCTGTGTATCTCCACTGGAGAACGTTAGCGTTGTCAGCCTTGGACTTTCCGGAAACGTCAAGTGCCTTGCCGCTGCCCTTGTTTATGATAGCATAGCTGTTTCCTACCTTGCGGAGCTCCCACTGCTGTGCGTCGTTACCGTAGTACTCACACTGCTGAACGTTTGCGCCGTCATCCTTGCTGCCCCATGCAACATCAAGTACCTTGTTGCTGTTTGCACACTTGATAACGTAGTAGCCGTTGGACTGTTTCTCGAGATACCATTTCTGATTCTGATATCCGTTGTAGGTATACTGGAGAACGTTAGCACCGTTGTCCTTGCTGCCCCAGGAAACGTCCAGAGCCTTGCCGCTGTTCACGCTCTTGATAGCATACTTCTGGCCTGCATTGAAGCTGCCGGAGCTGCTGCCCTGCTGGTTGTTATTATAGTTGTTGTTATTATTGTTATTGCTGTTATTGCTGCTGCCTGTGGGAGCGGTATAGGATATCCAGTCATACTGTGCAGTCAGCGGAGCAACACCGTTGTAGTGGCCCAGCCACTCGTCAACGCCTGTCCCGTTCCATGCGTTCATCATTATACGTCCGGGAGTCTGGGGGATGTCTCTGTAAGCTGTGTAAACAGGCTTCTTGTCAACATACCAGGTTATGCTGCTGCTGTCCCAGTAGAAACCGTACTGGTGGAAGGACTGGGAAGCATCAAAACCGAGGTTGTAAACATACTCATGGTTGCCCTGGCCTCTGGTATAGTAATTGAACTGTACCTGGTTTGTGTTCTTGCCAAGGAACTCAATGTCGATCTCGTCCCATACCGTTCCGTCCGAGGGGCCTGTATAGGTGAAGAACGAGCTTACTACGCCCACGTTCTTGATAGGCTTCATGCTCACGTCATACATACCGAAGCCGTAAGTCTGTGTGGTGCGGTATTCGCCGCCCTTATAGCCGGACCACTGATTTCCTGTGATGGAGATGTTCATCTTTCCGCCCGAGAACTGAACATTGTCCTTGCTCCATGTGCAGTTGAACATTCCGCCGTTCGACCAGCCGTCTGAAGCCTCCATCTTGCCCCAGTCATAGCTGTCAAAGCCTGTGCCGAAGTAGCTTCCCGAGAACCTGGAAGCTGCCGATGTCGGCATTGCCACGCTCAGTGTCATTACTGCTGCCGCAAGAGCACTGACGATCCTTCTTAATTTCATTTTCATCTACCTCCGCTTATCTTAGTCGATTGCCACATAAATTTTGCATTTTGAGCAAACTTTATGTCTATTCCGATAGTCACATTATAGCAGAGTGTAAAGATATAAATATATCGAGAATTAGTGAAAAATTTCAACATCATCATCTTTTTGCTCAAGTATCACGAAAAAAACAGCCCCGGGAACCGAGACTGTTCATCTTTACTTTCTCATCGCTCCGTTGCCTTGTTTGCGGAGCTTTTTGATTATCGTTCTTGAATATTCCGAGCCCACTACCTTGTTTTTGCCGGTCTTTCTCGCCCTGTTGAGATTTTCTTCGGCAGCCCTGAGCATCAGCCGGAGATCGTCATGATTCTCCACAACGCCGTGAACATAGCCCGCTGAATAATTCAGTCCCACTGCCGCAAGGTCGGTGTTCCTTAGTTCATCGAAGCCCTTTGAAAGCTCCCTGACACTTTTCATAAAGCTCTCGCCGCTCATATTCACAGCGACCACCAGAAACTCATCAGCCCCGTAGCGGTAGCAGGCGTGCTTTTCAAAAGCGCCCTCAAGGACAGCTCCCGCATTTTTAAGTATGAAGTCTCCCACCGAGCGGCCGAACTTTTCGTTTATATTCTTAAAGTCGTCAAGATCCAGCCTCATAACATGAACATCACAGTGCTCGTAGCTCTCGTAGTCACGCCGAAAAGCAAAGCGGTTCATAACTCCGGTCAGCGAATCGGTCTCGGCAGCCTCTTTGAGCAGGCTGTTGTCCATCTCGAGTATCTGGTTCGCACGGGTCAGACGGTCAAGAGTCGAGGAGTAAAGGCTTTTGAGCTTTCCTATGACAAAGACAGTGAACATCACCGCAGCGACAGTCACCACCAGCCTGAGTATCTCTTCATCCTTATAATGGATAAAGCTATGGTCTGTCGAATAGGCAAACATTATATACCCTATAAAGACTATCCCGCCGGTCACGCCTGCGCTCAGGCCGTAGATAGCCGTCGAGGTGACAAGAGCAGTCATAAGCAGGATCTCGGGTGTTGGCAGCTTCAGAACATAGACAATGGCCGCAACTATCAGCATAACAGCCGCCGACGAGAACATTCCCCAGACAAGGCGCTGCTTTCGTTTGAGCTTGAGTCTCATCTGTCTCTCTTCCATCTTATCCCCCTTTTCTCAAAACTAGTGTCAATGACTATTATATACTGTTATCTCCCCTATGTCAAGTTAATTATGAATATATATTGAAAAATCTTTTACGTTGTGATATAATCAATCTAGGCAGGCTGCCTGTCGCAGCGATAAGTAAAGCGGAGAAAAGATCATGAAACATAAAAAGAGCAAATTCAATCTTATATTCCCTCTTGCGGTAACCTTCATCCTTATGGTGCTCGTGGTCATCTATACCTCGAGGCTGTTTTACCGCATTGCGGTCTCAAATATCTACGAAGTCGGCGAGGACAAGATCTCCGGTATCTCGGCGAGCCTCGGCAACTACCTCGACACCACCAAAAGTGTTCTCTGGGTCACTGCCGACACCGTTGACTTCATGGTATCAAACGGCGAGTCCAACCAGGAGATACTTGATTATCTCGTTCTGGAGACCCAGCGCCATAAGAGCCAGTTCGATAAAAACTATACCGGCCTTTACGGCTACATAAACGGCGAATACCTGGACGGCCTTGGCTGGGAGCCCCCCGAAGGCTATGACCCGACACAGCGTGACTGGTACAAGCTTGCCATAAAAAGCAAGGGCGAGCTGGTCATAGTGCCGCCTTATGTGGACGCACAGACAGGCTCCATGGTAATATCGGTAGACAGGGTGCTTTCCGACGGAGAGAACGTTGTTTCTCTCGACCTTTACACCAACCACATCCAGGAGGTCATCGACAACACCAATATAAAGGGCAAGGGCTACGGCTTTATCATCAGCAAGGACGGGACCATTATATCCCACAAGGATAAAAAGCTCAACGGTGAGGACTACTCCGCTATAAGCGGCGGAAAAGAGCTTATGAAAAACCTCTCCAACAAGAAGATCAGCTACTCCGAGATAACAATGGACGGCAAGGACTGCACCGTGTTCTCACAGCCCATAATGGATCAGTGGTATGTGGTGATAGTCGTTCCCAACGAGGATCTGTTTACGGAAGTCCAGTCCCAGATGCTTGTGAGCATAGCTATCTTTGTTATAGTGTTCGTGCTTATCGCACTGTTCTATTGTATCGCTTACCGCAACGAGCAGAAAAGCTACCGTGAAGCAGAGGCGCTTAAAATAAGCGAGCAGCAAAAGGAATATGAAGCAGAGCTTTTAAAATTTGAAAAGTCTGCTGCGGACGCCGCCAACAAAGCAAAGGGCGACTTCTTGGCACAGATGTCCCACGAGATACGAACTCCTATAAACGCAGTTCTTGGAATGAACGAGATGATCCTCTACGAATCCGAGGACAGGAACATCTTAGGCTATGCAGAAAACATCCAGACCGCAGGCAGAACACTTCTATCACTGATAAACTCCATTCTCGACTTCTCGAAGATCGAAGACGGAAAGATGGAGATAATACCTATCCAGTATAACACCGTCACTATGATAAACAACCTTGTGAACTCCGTTCACGAGAGAGCAGTATCAAAGGGGCTTGAGTTCATCGTGAACGCCGACCCCAAGCTTCCCAGGATGCTCACCGGAGACGATGTGAGACTTTCGCAGATAATAATGAATCTGCTCAGCAACGCCGTGAAATATACCGAGAACGGCAGCGTCACATTCAGTGTCGCCGCAAAGGAAATGACCGAGACTTCCGTTATCCTGGCGGTCGAGGTCAGGGACACCGGTATAGGCATTCACAAGGAAGATATGGAGAAGATGTTTGAATCCTTCTCACGCCTTGATGAGACCCGCAACCGCAACATTGAGGGAACAGGACTTGGAATGGCTATCGTTACAAAGCTGCTGGCCCTTATGGACAGCGAGCTTAAAGTCGAGAGCGAGTACGGCAAGGGCTCGGCTTTCTCCTTCGAGATAAAGCAGGAAATAGCGGATGCGGAGCCTATCGGCGACATCAACCGCCGGCATACAGCTCCCGGCAGCAGCACCAAGAAAGAAAAGATCCATTTCAAGGGTGCCAATGTCCTTGTCACCGATGACAACGAGCTCAATCTCCAGGTGGCAACAAATCTGCTCAAGCTCTTCGGCATCCATGCCGACACAGCAGCTTCGGGAATGAAGACCATTGAGATGATGAAACACAAGCAGTATGATATAGTGTTCCTCGACCACATGATGCCGAAAATGGACGGTATCGAGACCCTGACAAAGCTGCGTGAGGAAGGCCTTATCCCCAAGGACACAGCTGTCATCGCCCTGACGGCCAACGCTGTCATCGGCGCAAAGGAAGCCTATATCGAGGCCGGCTTCGACGGATATCTCTCGAAGCCTATCGAGCTTGACAGCTTAGAGCAGACCCTTATGAAGCACCTGCTCCACAAGGCGGAAGCAAGGACAACGTTGAGCATCCCCGATATCCCGCCTGCTGAAACTGCGTCGCCGCAAAAGGAAGAAAACGAGCTTATAACACAGCTTCGCAGCGCCGGTATAGATCCGGACAGCGGCCTTGCTTACTGTGCAGATGACCTGTTTTTCTACAGGGAGATGCTGAGCGAATATGCTTCTTCGGGCAGCTCCCGGCTGGAGGAGCTGAAGCAGGATCTTAAAAACGGAGACACCGACAGCTACCGCATCCATGTCCACGCCTTGAAGAGCGCATCAAAGACAGTGGGCGCCGATGATATCTCGGAGCTTGCAAAGAAGCTTGAGGACGCCGCAAAGACAGGCGACGAAGACTTTATCCGCAAGCACAGCGACGAGCTTTCCGAAAGCCTGCGCACCAGAGCTCAGAAACTCAGAGCTATTCTCGGGATATGAACAAGACTTTGTGGTTATGATAAAAAACGGTATATCCCTCTCTTTCGGGATATACCGTTTTTTCTGTTCAGTTATGCATACTCGTTGCCATAAGGATACCGCTGACGGTGGTGCGTATGCTCCCTATCAGATCGCTGTGGTTGGCAGAAACAAAGTCTGTGTTCTTTGTCTTTGCCGCCTTTTCAAGCGCCTTGGCCGACTCGGAGAGCTTTTCTGCGCCAATGGTCATCGAAGCGCTCTTCAAAGAATGTGCGGCGATACGGTACTTGTCCATATCATTGCCGGCTAAGCTCTTTTCAAGCTTTTCTATCCTGTCATTGGAGGACTGCACGAACTCATTGAGCGTCTCGATATAAAAGGCCACATCGTTCATACAGTATTTCATTCCGATAGCTGTGTTCAGGCCGCCGATCTCCAGTATCGTAAGAAAGCTGAACACCTTGTCGTCGGTCTCGCCCTTTTTAAGGTCCGTCTTACCGGTGCTTCCCGTCTCGACGATCTCCCTCATCCTGTATTCGCTGTCCTCGGCGATCATCGCAAGCATGATATCCGCAAAGCCGGGGTCAAACTGTGTGCCCCTGCCCCTTTCAAACTCGCCGATGATATACTTCTGGGCAAACACCTCGTGATAACTTCTTCTCGAAGACATAGCGTCATAGGCGTCCGCCACAGAGATTATCCTTGCTTCCTCGGGAATATCCTTTCCCGAAAGGCCGTCGGGATATCCGCCGCCGTCATAGCGCTCGTGATGCCACCTGGCGCCTATGGCCAGCTTCGGCATCTCGGAGATGTTTTTGAGTATCTCAAAGCCCACCGTCGGGTGAGTCTTTATCATCTCATACTCCTCATCGGTCAGGCGTGAGGGCTTGTTTATGACCGTGTCCGGTATGCCTATCTTGCCCACATCATGGAGCAGACCCATCATATAGATCTCTTCCTGGGCTTTTTCCGAATAGCCTATGCGCTTTGCTATCTCCTTTGAATACTCCGCCACACGGCTGGAATGGCCTTTGGTATAGCTGTCCTTGGCGTCGATAGTTCCTGCCAGGGTCTTTACTATCTGCAAGGAGAGCCTTTCGTTTTTCTCGTGCTCTTTGAGTATCTCACGGGTCATGGAGCGGACCTCTTTTTTCAGGTCTGTCTGGAGACGCATAAGCTCTATGGTGTTCTTCGCTCTCATTATCAGGACAGACGGGATAAAGGGTTTGCTCACAAAGTCCATAGCGCCTGCCGCCAGAGCCTTTGTCTCGGTGTCCGCATCGTCATCCGCTGTCAGGAAGATAACAGGTATATCACGGCTCTTCCTGTTTGCCTGAAGGCGCCTTAGCGTCTCGAAGCCGTCTATCCCCTGCATATGAAGGTCGAGAAGGATAACATCGGGCGTATTGTCCTTTACAAATTCAAGCAGCTCCTCGCCCGAGCCGAGGGTGCTCACCTTATAGCCCTGAAAGCTGAGTATCCTGTGTGCCGTTTTCAGGTTCAGTTCGTCATCGTCAACGACCGCAGCCCAGTATTGCATATCTTTCCCCTCCTTATCCGTTTATGACCTTAGTCACCTCTGCCGCATTCAGCGGCTTTTCAATAACTGCGCAGGCTCCCGCTCTTTCGGCTCTGTCCCTGACATCATCATCGACAGTCCCGGACATCATATACACACGGGCATCTCCAAGGCCTGCTTTTTTCAGCTCCTCCAGCGTCTCAAAGCCGTTCTTGTCAGGCATCTCGATATCTATGAAGATCACCTGTGGCCTGTGGTTAAGAAAAGCCTCTGTCCCCTCGTCGCCGGAGCCCGCAAGGACAGCTTCAAAGCCGCTTTTCTTAGCGATGAATCCTGCCATCCTGAGCATCATAGCATCGTCATCAATAAACAGCACCTTCATAAACCGTCCCCCTTTTCGACAAAAGTTTTTCATATCTTGTCAGATATTATAACACAATAGCACCTTCAAGTCAATCAAAATAAGAAAAAATGATATTTTTGAACTAATGCATTGTATATTTTCAAAGACAAAAAAGAGCACTCCACAGCGAAGTGCTCCTTTGACGGTTGATGTTATTTTACAGCTGCGGTCTTGGTGTCAAATGCCGAACCGTAGGAGATATACTCGTAGGTCCTGTACGCTCTTACTGTGAAATACCCTGTGCCGGATCTAAGGCCTGTTTTTGTAAAACTCGTGGTCCTGTTGTTAACAGTGCCGACCTTTTTCCAGGATGCTCCCAATGATGGCTTGTAATAAAGCGCATAGCTGGTGGCGCCCGTTACCTTCTTCCAGGAATATGTCGCCGAGCCCTTTGCTTTGAAAGTAACCGAGAAGCTTACCTTTGCAGGGTTGTCAATGATACTCCGAAAGATCAAACAGTTTTCGTCTGCCTGAAAAAAAGCATTGAAAAATCTGTCAAAGAATGATATAATATATCCATATCCAAAGATCGGAGCTGAATGATATGGACAAAAAACTCTGCGTGCTTTTCCCCGGCATAGGCTATCACTGCGACAAACCGCTATTATATTACTGCGGTAAGCTGGCCGATAGATCGGGCTATGAAACGATAAAGCTAAAATACTCTGGCTTCACCGGTCAGGAAGATGCGGCCGGCCACGCTCTGAAGCTTAGCGAAGAACAGCTCTCGGGCGTGGACTTTCAGCAGTTTTCCCGTGTGGTGTTCGTCGGCAAAAGCATAGGCACCGCAGCAGCTCTTGCCTACCGTGAAAAGTATAATATAGCTGCCGACTGTGTTCTGCTGACACCGCTTGCCCTTACCTTTGAACACAGCGCAAAGGGCAGCATAGCCTTTCACGGCACCGCCGACCCCTGGGCGAAGACCCCGGACATAGAGCGTCTCTGCAAAGAGCAGGGCGTTAAGCTCTTTGAATATCCCCAAGCCAACCATTCGCTGGAGACAGGAGACCCCAAAAAAGACATCCCCACGATCGGAAAAGTTATCTCCGAGATAGAAAACGGGAAGATATTCAGATAAGACCCTGTTTTGCAAGGAAGTTGCAAGGAACGATATGCTATAATCAGAAAAACGTCGATCATATCAGTATCAGGAGGAAGAAGAAAATGAAAGCAAGAAGGATCACAACAGCAGCGGCAGCCCTTGTCCTTGCCGCTTCGATGATGCAGGCTCAGGCAGTTTTCGCATCGACTCACGAAGAATACAACGAAGTCGCCCTTGACACAGGCGCAGACAGAAACTCACAGATAGTGTCGGTAAACGTTCCGATAACCATAGAAGGCAAAGAGCTTAGGCTTGTTGCAACGGGGCTCCGTGAAGACAACAAGGACGCATTCATCAAAGCGATCGAGGACAACTATAAGACCAGCGAAAGCACACCGCTGTATATCCACGATGCGTCTTTTGTGGATGCCGAGAAGTTTGACGTGATATCGCCGATTTATGACTCCGCCCTTTGCTGGGCAGCATCGGCTTCAAACGTTCTGTGGCTCACCGGCTGGGCACAGCAGTACGCTGACCCGCTCACCGGCAATTCTATGAATTCCGAAGACGATGTGTTCGAGCTTTTCAGAAAAGGCTTTATTAACAAGGGCGGCGAGACAAACAAGGGCTTTGACTGGTTCTTTGACGGCATCTTCTTCGTGTCGGGCTCCGGCAAGCATTCTTTCCCTATAAACCAGCAGGACCCTGCTCTGGGAGTTGAAAAAAGCTTCGTTGCTTCGGAAGTCTGTGACGTTTATGATGTGACCAAGGCCCCATCCGATATCTCTAAGCTTCTGAACCTTGACAGAGAAAGCGATGACCCCTGTGGATTCGGCCTTTCGATAGGCGGCACCTTTGACGATTACCTTGGGATGCCCGAGCACGCTGTTACAGCCGAAGGCATCATATATGACCCCGAGGAGGAGGACCTCGCAAACAGGTATAAGGCTGTCATCATCATCGACAGCGACAATGATGCGGATGCGGAATACGAGCTGGATCCCGAGGAAGAGCCCGATACCGAAAGGCTATGTAACTATAAGGCAGCCCGTCCCAATTCCTACACCGTGTATGATCTGAAAAACAGGACGCTGCAAGACGGACACAATGTCTGGGAGCTGGTAAACTACAGTTCCGACGCCACATATCCTTATGTCATTTTCGACATTATGGGCTTCCCCCTCTACGACCGGGAGCTGATCGATGCCAACAAGGAGACCGAGGGCAGCGCAAAGCAGTATGAGAACGTTGACCTCGTGCTCGACTATATATTCACTACGAACCAGGACGAGCCGCAGTTCATGCCCTTCAAGGATCGCATCGAAGAGGATGCTGTAAGAGATTTCAGTATGGACGATATGATAAATCTCAATGTGTTCGTCGCAAATCAGTCAAGCGTTGTCCTTAACAAGGATTATCCCGGAGGGAACAAGATAACCTTTGAGTGGACAGTGACAAACAAGGCTGACGGCAGCGTTGCCTGGACCGGCACAGAGCAGCTTGAAGAAGATATCTACACCAACACCGAATCGGCATTTTTGCTTCACCTCAACAACAAGGACGGCGCTTTAGAAAAGTGGGAGCCGGGAGAGTATACCGTTACCCTGAAAATAAACCCCGACAAGGCAGTGATCGAGAGCTATTACCTTAACAACAAGGATATGAGCTTTGACTTCACCATTTACCCTGACGCTATCGAGGAAAGCAGCGTGTCCGAAAGCGAGAGTGAGACTTCTTCCGAGACCGGAAGTGACATTACTGCTGACAGCGATACCGACAGTAAACCTGACAGCAAGGCCGCCGAGACCGCATACGCTGAATCAAAGCCGGATGCTGACTCAAAGAGCCCGGCAGCTGTGAACACAGCTTCCGCCGCCAACCCTTCAACAGGTGCAGCAGCAGGAGCCCTTGCAGCCGCAGCCATAGGAGCAGCTGCGATAATAGTATCGAAAAAGAAAAAGTGATATGATGCCGCTGTACAGCCAAAAGCTGTGCGGCGGTTTTTGTCAGCTCCACAGCAGACAAACAGCGGATAGGTTTTTGTGCAACATGAATAATTTACAATTATTCTATTGAAGCTTTTGTGGAAATGTGATATAATGAATGCAGAACATTCATTATATTTCTATCTTAATGCCCTCGCAGATATGTGCCACTGTGTGGCACTCCCTGCGTATCGGGCAATTATATCACAACGCTTTGCTTATGTGGCCCTCGCAGATATGTGCCACTGTGTGGCACTCCCTGCGTATCGGGCAATTATATCACAACGCTTTGCTTATGTGATATAATGTATATAATTATAAGTATCACTATCGATACCGTTCAAAACTGCGGATAAAGGCCGTTCTGACGGTCTGTGAAAGGAGGCGGAGATATGAAAAAGAACAATGATCCTGAAAGCAAAAGGAAAAAGATCATCGAATCGGCTCTTGAAAGCCTGGGCGTCAGGCCGAAAGCCCCGACTTATGTCTTTGTTATCCTGCTGACCCTTTATCTGCTGGGCACAGTCATCGTCAGCATAACTGCCAGCAAGCAGGAAGCGGTGCATATCTTCGGCCAATCCATCGCTATCTATGCCTTTGCAGGAGTGTTCTCCGCCATAGCTAATATCTGCGTTATCTTCATGGCTATCTACTGCGGTAAAAAGGGATATTTTACTGCGCTGGCATTGCTGATCATTCAGATCCCGATGATAATCCGGGGTGTCATCGCCTCGAAAAACTTAAACAGCCTTCCGGGCATATTCAGTAACCTTCTTGCTATCGTAGCAATATCTGTGGTCTACATGAATAACAAAAGACTCGAAAAAGCTTATATAGGTCTTAGGGACCATGCTGTTACCGATATACTGACAGGACTTCCCAACAGGTTTGCCTTCTCGACCCTTTTAAAAGACCTTATCAAGCGTAATGAAAAGTTCGTTCTGGTCTGGATAGACCTTAACAACTTCAAGGGCATAAACGATTCAATGGGCTTTAACACCGGCAACGAGGTCCTTAAAGAGGTCTCGGCCCGCTGGAAAGCTATCGCCAAGGGCGGCCTTACGGGGACGACTGACTTTATCACAAGGATAGGCGGCGATGAGTTCGGTCTTATAATCCGCGGCTATGATTCGGAAGAGGATGCAGTGAATACTATCCGCAGATATGAAGCCGCTCTAGCAGATCAGCTGACTGTGGATTCCTGTGATCTCTATATCACCGCAAGCTTCGGATATGCGGAATATCCCACAGACGGCACCACCACCGATGTTCTGGGCAACTGCGCCAACGCCGCTATGATGGAGGTCAAGCGTGCCGGCAGCAGCAACAGGATACTAAGGTTCTCACCCGATCTTATCAAGAACGATCAGTCCCTTGAAACAGAAAAGCTGCTTCGTGATGCTCTTGATAACGACACGATGTATTATCACCTCCAGCCCCAGTATGATATCTCTCATAAACTGCGTGGCTTCGAGGCTCTTGCCAGGATGAAAGACCCGGAGGGCAATATGATAAGTCCTGCTGTTTTCATCCCGGTGGCCGAAAAAGCTGGACTTGTCGATCTTGTGGATGCTGCTGTTTTCAGAAAGGCGGCCCTGTTCTTCGGAGGGCTTCTTAAGAAATACAACTACGATATAACCCTTAGTGTAAATGTGTCCGTAAGGCACCTGATGAAGCACGACTTTATCGATGAGATAAAGAATATCCTTAACGCTTCCGGGGTCGCTCCGGAGCAGATCGAGATAGAGATAACAGAATCTATCATGATCGATTCTGTGGACAAGGCTCTGAAGGTCATCAGCGAGCTGAAAGCTCTGGGCATAAAGATCGCTATCGACGATTTCGGGACAGGCTATTCTTCCCTTAGCTATCTCAACAAGTTCCCTGCCAATCTTCTCAAGATCGATAAGTCCTTTATCGATAAAATGAACTCCACCGACTCTTCCAAGCAGTATGTAGCTGCTATCGTTTCCATAGGACATATCATGGGCTTCGACGTTATAGCCGAAGGCGTGGAAGAGGACGACCAGCTCGACACACTAAGAACAGTCGGCTGTGACTTTATCCAGGGGTATATCTGGGGAAGACCTCTTCCCGCAGAAGAAGCTGACAGGATAGTTGCACAGAGCGTAAGGCAATAATGACAATAACTGTATAAAGCGGTGTATCTTAGGATATGCCGCTTTTTTCTGTGCTTTTGGGACTTTTCAGGATATGGCAGATATTTGCTATTGACAGAACATACGTTTTGTTGTATAATAAGAATTGCAGAACAGATGTTCTTTTTCTTTGCGCCTATCCGGGCGCCTGGATCCTGAAAGGACGGTGAACCATGAACAAGGTATATGTTGCTATCGACTTGAAATCATTCTATGCAAGCGTTGAATGCGTGGAGCGTGGGTTTGATCCGCTGGACACAAATCTCGTTGTTGCCGATATGAGCCGGACAGAAAAAACCATATGCCTTGCGGTCTCACCGCCGCTGAAAAGCTTCGGTATCTCGGGGCGTGCAAGGCTTTTTGAGGTCATCTCCCGGGTGGCTGAGGTGAACAGGGAACGAGCCTGGGACGCACCGCAGAAAAAGCTTACCGGGAAAAGCTGTATCTACTCCGAGCTTGAAAAGGATCCCTCTCTTGCTCTGGACTATGTGGTGGCTCCGCCACGGATGTCGCTGTATATGAAGGTGAGCTCTCAGATATACGGCATCTATCTTAGATATGTGGCTCCCGAGGATATTTTTGCTTACTCCGTGGACGAGGTGTTCATCGACGCTACGGGGTATCTTGAGATCTACAATACCGACGGCCACGGCTTTGCCCGTATGCTGATACAGGATGTGCTGGACACAACAGGCATCACGGCTACGGCAGGGGTCGGGACAAATATGTATCTGTGCAAGGTGGCTATGGACATAGTCGCAAAGCATATCCCCGCCGACAAGGACGGAGTGCGTATAGCAGAGCTTGACGAGCTGTCCTACAGGGAAAACTGGTGGTCGCATACGCCGATAACCGACTTCTGGAGAGTCGGCAAAGGTATAGCCGCAAGGCTGTCGAAGCTGGGCATCCACACTATGGGAGATATCGCCCGTCACTCCCTCAACAGAAGCCACACAAGGGTACTTTATAAGGAATTCGGCAAAAACGCAGAGCTGCTGATAGACCATGCCTGGGGGATAGAGCCCACGGCGATCGCCGATGTGAAGGCATACAGGCCATCCAGCAGCAGTATAAGCTCGGGTCAGGTGCTCTCCGAGCCCTGCAGCTATGAGCGCACCAGGCTGATAGTCTGGGAAATGGCGGATATGCTGTCGCTGGACCTGGTGGACAAGGGGCTTGTGACCGATCAGCTCGTGCTGACGATAAGCTATGACCGTGAGAGCCTTGCCGACGGACATTACAAGGGCGAGATAGTGAGGGACTATTACGGCAGAGCTGTGCCTAAGCACGCTCACGGCACACAGAACCTTGACAGGCACACCTCGTCTACACGGAAGATCACGGATACGACAATGGCGCTTTTCGAGCGCATCTTTGACAAAAGCCTGCTTGCAAGGAAGATAACTATTGCGGCGTGCAATATTATCAGAGAGGACAGCATACCCGAAAGCGAGAGATATGAACAGCTTTCCCTTTTTGATACGGAAGATACTGATGATGAGAAGGAGCTTGAAAAAGAGCGGGCATTGCAGCGAGCGGTGGTAACTATCAAGCACAGGTTCGGAAAGAACGCTGTTCTCAAAGGCACGAACTTCACCGAGGGCGCCACCGCCAAGGAGCGCAACGCCCAGATAGGCGGCCACAAAGCATAGAAGGAGGTATGAAAAATGAACGGTATATGTGACGATATAAAATATCTCTCACGGCCCCGGTATGACGACTTCCCGCCTATGAGTGCGGCGGACAGGGCTGCGCAGTTCTCACCCTTTGCCGCCCTTGTGGGCTACGGTGAAGCTATCGCCGAAACAGCAAGGCTCACAGACAGCCGAAGCGAACTGACGGAGGATGAAGCTAACCTGCTCAACGCCGGGCTGGGCCGCCTGCTTGATATAACGGATGAACGGCCGGAGGTGAGAGTTACCTACTTTGTGCCCGACAAGCACAAGGCCGGCGGCAGATATATAGACAAAAAAGGAAACGTCAGGATATATGACAGCTATACCGGAGAGCTTGTTTTCACAGACGGAGCGAAAGTGGCTATCAACGACCTGCTGAAACTTATGATACTCTGAAACACTCAAAAACAGTGCTGCTGTCTTCTTCTGTGGGTATGTAATAACATACCGTTCCTCGCAGCATCCTTGAAAATCAAAAAATTGTTTTCCGAGGTTAGCTATAACTAACAAAATCAGCGGTTAACCTTGGCTAACTTTTCTGCTATTGTGACGAAATCAGCTGTATCGCCTTGACAGCGCAAGAATAGAGGTATATAATTACTATGTAGAGTTAGAAACAACTAACTATAAAACAAAGGAGGTAACCATGATGCCCTTAGTATCTGCAAAAATTGGTGAGGCCTGCACCATAAAACGCATTGGCGGCAAGGCTGATGTCAAGAAGCATCTTGAAGACCTGGGGTTTTCTGTGGGCGGAAAAGTCACGGTCATCACCGTCATGGGCGGAAATATGATAGTGAACGTCAGGGATACCCGTGTGGCTGTGAGCCGTGAGCTCGCCATGAAGATCATGATCTAGGAGGAAGGAATATGACATTGAGAGATGCCTGCATAGGCGATACCGTGACAGTCAGAAAGCTCACGGGCGAAGGTGCGGTAAGGCGCAGGATAATGGATATGGGCCTGACAAAAGGCACAGCCGTTACTGTCCGCAAGGTAGCACCGCTTGGTGACCCTATCGAAGTCACCGTGCGTGGATACGAGCTGTCCATCCGCAAGGCGGATGCCGAAATGGTCGTAATCGAGTGACCGATTTTATTGCACACAGGTTAGCTCATACTAACCAAATCAAGGAGGAAAATATATGAGTATCAAAATAGCGCTTGCGGGCAATCCGAACTGCGGAAAGACCACGCTGTTCAATGCGCTGACGGGCTCGAACCAGTTTGTAGGAAACTGGCCGGGCGTAACTGTAGAGAAAAAAGAGGGCAAGCTTAAAAAGCACAGCGATGTTATCGTTACCGACCTGCCGGGAATATACTCGCTCTCGCCCTATACACTTGAAGAGGTAGTTGCAAGAAACTATCTTATAGATGAACAGCCGGACGTTATCCTTAACATCATCGACGGCACTAACCTTGAGAGAAACCTTTATCTTACGACCCAGCTCACAGAGCTTGGCATACCTGTTGTGTGTGCTGTCAATATGATGGACGTCGTGAACAAGAACGGCGACAAGGTGAACATCTCAAAGCTGAGCGAAGCTCTCGGCTGCAAGGTAGTGGAGATATCCGCTCTTAAAGGCGACGGCGTTGCAGAAGCCGCCGAGGCAGCGATAGCTGCGGCAGGAGAGGCACACGAAGGCCCCGTACACCGCTTCGGCAGTGCGGTGGAGCACGCTCTTGCTCACATCGAGGAAGCCTGCGTACACGACCTGCCGGAGACACAGCAGAGATGGTATGCGATAAAGCTTTTCGAGCGTGACGACAAGGTCATCGAGAAGCTGGATATTTCCGGTGAGAAGCTTGCACACATAAACAAGGATATCGAAGCCGTTGAGAGTGAGCTCGATGACGACTCGGAGTCTATAATCACAAATGAGAGATACAGCTACATATCGAGCATCATCGACAGCTGCTATAAAAAGAAAAACAAGGGTGCTCTTTCCTCTTCGGATAAGATAGACAAGATCGTCACCAACCGCTGGCTGGGTCTGCCCATTTTTGCAGTTATAATGTTTGCGGTATACTGGGTGGCTATGATCGGTGTCGGTGCACCTTTGACAGACTTTACTAATGACAATCTCTTCGGCGACGGTTTCCACCTGTTCGCAAAGGGAACAGAGGAATATGAAGCTGATGCGGAGGAGTATGCAAACGCACAGCTCATCATCGACGGTTATGACGCTTATGTGGAGGAGCACGGAGCTGCTCCCAAGGAGAAGTTCAAGTATGATGTCGAGGATGAGGAAACTCTTGAGATAACTCAGGAGACAGCAACACTTGAGGACTATGAAGATGCGCTTGCAAGCGTTGAGAAGATCGGTGACGAGCCCGACCCTGCTGATTACGGCTGGTTCGTTCCGAGTATCCCTGCCCTTGCAGAAAAAGGCCTCGACAAGGCCGGTGCCGCTGACTGGCTCAAGGGACTGGTCATTGACGGAATGATAGCCGGTGTCGGAGCTGTGCTGGGCTTTGTGCCTCAGATGCTCGTTCTGTTCCTGATGCTCGCATTCCTTGAAGCCTGCGGATATATGTCCCGTATCGCTTTCGTGCTCGACAGGGTATTCCGCAAGTTTGGCCTTTCGGGAAAATCCTTCATCCCTATGCTCGTCGGTATGGGCTGCGGCGTTCCCGGAGTAATGGCTTCGAGAACTATCGAGAACGAGCGTGACAGGCGAATGACTATCATGACCACAACATTCATTCCCTGCGGCGCAAAGGTACCCTTCATCGCTATGATAGCAGGCGCTATCTTCGGCGGCTCGGCCTGGGTGGCAACATCCGCTTACTTCATTGGAATGGCCGCTATCGTGGTCTCGGGCATCATGCTCAAAAAGACAAGGATGTTCGCAGGCGACCCCGCTCCCTTCGTTATGGAGCTGCCTGCTTACCACCTTCCCACAGTCGGGAACGTTCTTCGCTCCATGTGGGAGAGAGGCTGGTCGTTCATCAAAAAAGCAGGAACTATCATCCTGCTCTCGACTATATTTGTATGGTTCACAAGCCGCTTCGGCATCGTTGACGGAAGCTTCAAAATGCTTGAAGAGGATCAGCTGGACGCATCGTTCCTGGCTAAGATCGGAAGCGCTATCGCATGGATGTTCGCTCCTCTCGGCTGGGGCAACTGGCAGGCAGCTGTTGCGTCCTTCACAGGCCTTGTGGCAAAGGAAAACATCGTCGGCACAATGGGTACGCTTTACGGCGGCGGAGACCAGACCGCATGGCAGGCTCTCGCTGCTGCGTTCACCGGCATAACAGGGTTCTCGTTCCTTGTGTTCAATCTGCTGTGTGCTCCCTGCTTTGCGGCTATCGGAGCTATCAAGCGTGAGATGAACAGTGCAAAGTGGACATGGTTCGCAGTGGGATATCAGTGCGGCTTCGCTTATGCGGTAGCACTTATGATAAACCAGTTCGGCGGACTGTTCACAGGAAAGGTGAATGTTGTGGGGCTTATCTTTGCGGCAGCTATCCTGGCAGGGATGATCTATATGCTGGCAAGACCCTACAAGGAAGCCAGCAAGCTCAGCAAAAAGCTCAGCTTCGCAGGCGGCAAAGCATAAGGAGGAGACAATATGGCAGCATGGCTTGGCGCAAACATCGGAAGCATAGCGGTGATACTGATACTTGCAGCAATCATCGTTCTGGTGATCCGCTCGATGATCAAGGACAAAAAGTCGGGCAAGGGCGGCTGCGGCTGCGGCTGTGCGAACTGTGCTCTGCACGGCAAATGCCACGCTGCCAAAAAGGAGATATAAACGGATGCTTTCCGATAAAAGCAATCATAACAGAACGTGCATTATCAAGTTTTGATGTTCGATATCATATTTTGAAAACTGGTAAAAGAAAACCGCTCTCCGATGAGGGCGGTTTTCTTATGCTCAAAAATCGACAACGCAGCCATAGAGCGTGGTAAAAAAACATACCATCCATTCAATGAATAAAATGGCAGACCCGGCATAAACTATTCCTGCAAATTTATTTTTCGGAGGAAATTATGAAAGCAACAGGAATAGTCAGGCGTATAGACGACCTCGGCAGGGTCGTCATACCCAAAGAGATAAGAAGAACTATGCGTATTCGTGAGGGCGACCCCCTGGAGATCTACACCAATCCTGACGGAGAGGTGATATTCAAGAAATACTCGGCTATAGGCGAACTGTCCGACGGAGCTGCACAGACCGCCGAGGTGCTGGCCAAGCTCTCGGGCTCACCTGCCGTTGTGTTCGACAAGGACCACGTCGTTGCCGTTTCGGGAGCACCTAAGAAAGTATACTCCCAGAGGCGCATATCCCAGGCTCTCGAAGAGCTTATGGAGCAGCGCAAAGCCTTTGAATACAGCTCGGATGGAGAACAGATAAAGCCTATCGAGGGACTTGGCTCCCACGCCCTGGCGGTGTCGCCGATAATCACCAACGGTGATATCTCGGGGGCGGTGGCCATCGTTTCCGAAAACGAAAGCGAAAAATGCTCCGCTCTCCAGGCCATGCTCTGCAAAGCCGGCGCAATGTTTCTCGGCAAGCAGATAGAAAGCTGAGTTTCTTATCATCTGCCGCAAAGTGAATAGTGAATAGTTGAGGTATCGCCTTTGGCGATGAAAAAAGTCCGCAAAGCGGACACCCTTTCTATTCACTATTCACTTTTTTACTCTTCACTGTTAACTGAACAGGCGATGCGCCTGCTCTTCCGGAAAGCACTGACCCCTTCCGTTTTATGGGAAGGGGTCATGGGTCCGGGGGCCAGCCCCGGAAGAGGAAGGTATATGAACAAAACGAAAATCTCAAAGTTTATCCTGCTGCGTTGCTCGAGCGGATGAAGTCTACGAATTCATTCTCGGGCATAGGCCTTGCATAGTAGTAGCCCTGGATGTAGTCGCAGCGGTTTGCAATGAACCACTCGGCTGTTTCCTTGGTCTCGACTCCCTCGATAACGCTTTCAGCTCCGATAGCTGTTATCATCTGCATAGTGCTCATAAGCACCGCTCTTGTGCGGACATTTGCTATGTCGTCAGCAAGGCTCTTGTCAAGCTTGATTATCTTGATCGGCTCCTGGAGTATCCTCTGGAGATTGGAGTAGCCTGTGCCGTAGTCGTCTATCGCAAACTCTATGCCTGCGTTGTGGAGCTTGGTCACTGTCCTGCTGAGAACGTCCTGGAGAAAATCAGATGCGGTCTCGGTTATCTCAAAGTTGAATGACTTATTCGAGATGCCGTATTCACGCATTTTCTTCTTTACGTTCTCAACAAAATCCTCCTTCATACACTGCATAGTGGATATGTTTATCTCGATATACTCAAGCCCCAGCTTTTCAAGATCGTGATCTCTTATAAAGCGGAAAACGCTGTCTATAACGAAATCACCTATCTGATAGATAGCGCCGCTCTTTTCCGCCGCCGGAATAAACAGCGCCGGAGAGATGAAACCTATCTCATCGTCTATAAGCCTAAGCAGCGCCTCTGCGCTGATAAAACGCTTCTGCTTGATAGAATATATCGGCTGGAAATACACCTTGAAATTGTCATTCGCAAATCCACGCTCAATATACTTGTCGATATCGAACTTGAAGCGGATCTTGTCCTTCTCGCCCAGATTGGAGTAAATGATGCTTCCGGACTCCACCTCGCTCTTATCATAGGTGTCCACAAAGCTCATAAGCTCCTCATGAGTACGGATATCCTTCGGGATATCCAAAAAGCACAGCGAATTCTCGAAGCTGAAGCCTACATCGCCAAGCCTTATGGGCTTGGACAGAGCGTTCTCGATATCCTCGCAAAGCTTATCCGGGTCGTATTCGCCTGTCATAAGGATTGCAAAAAGACCGTAGCTAAGATAGTATATGCTGTAGAGATATCCCTTTGAGCCCCGCTCCTTGAACACACGCTCCATTCTTGAAACGGCCTTCCTTACAACGTTCTGGTGAGCGTTAAGACCATAAAGGGTGACAAGAGAGTTGTCGTTCTTTATCTTTATAAGAAGGATCGAGCCCGTGTTGCCCTCAAAATAGAGCTTCTTAGTGTCGTTCTTGAATGCGGTGATGTTATGGGCACCGCTGACAGCATCCAGCGTCTCCTCCGGCTTGATGACGAAGAACATCAGTATCAGCAGAGAGGTCGTCAGTGCGAACATCTCCAGGAGATGCGAAGGCATAAAATACTGAACAACAGCTGCGAGGAGAGTGATAGGATAGATAGACGTGAAGGCTATCATCCTCGACCGGTCGATAGTCTCCTTATGCTTTACCAGATAAGAAAATGTAAAAAGCAGATAGAAGAATGCTATCGCATATATGGTCCAGACGTGAGGCCCACGGTGGTACTGTCCGCCACGGAAGCTCATTATCCAGTGATTGAACGGATTTATGACTATCATCAGGATGTTTATAAAAAAGGGCACCGAGAACAGGATCTTCGCCTTTACATTGCCCTGCATATAAACATACCAGGTGCCCGAAACGAGCCCGATAAAGATCGAATACACGGGAAGGATCATTGCATGGATGAGGTAATACCCATAGGACGCCGAGATCCTGATCCACGGAGCACCGCCGCTAAGGGCTTTAAGAGGAGCGACCGAGAGCATATCCATCACTGTACAGGAAAGGATTATAATTACCAGCAGCAGAAACATCCTGTTTGCACGCCCTTTGAGCAGCCGTCTGACTATCATCGAGAAAATGATGATACACAGCACCAGAAAAGCGCATACATCAAACTGATATACCCTGTGCATACCCGGTCACCCCCTTTCTTGATACGAAGATTTTCGCTTTTTGCGAAATTTGAGCCTGTTTTCAGCCTCTTTCGCAAGTAACTGCGTTAGTTAAACGTTTAAAACTATTTATGAGAAATAAATAAAAGTTTTCCTCGATACACCATTATTATACTACATTTCTTACAATTTGTCAATCCCGCATAATTAACTAACTGTAAACGACCTGATAACTGCGAGTAAACGTTTACAAATAAACCGGGACAGATCACGAAACCCGGCGCCGCTCATCGAAAAAAGCGCAGAACGCCTAGTCTTTTGCGTTCTGCGCTTTGGTCTATATCTTTGTTTTTGCGCCGTCCTTTGTGACGGTCACGTTCTTGAAAAGCTTTGTCAGCTCATTCTTATATGCCGCCGGATCATTCTCGGCAGGGCTGTAATGGGTGAGCCACAGAGCCTTGACATCTCCCCGCTTTGCGAGCTCACAGGCATCCTGCATCAGCATATGGCCCTTTTCGTTCATGCTCTTTTTCTTTTCCCTGTCGCCGTACATACCCTCGCAGATGAAAAGGTCGCTCCCCTTAGCAAAGTCCGCTATCTCAGCTATCGGCAGAGTGTCGGTAACATAGGTGAGCTTCTCGGGCGGCCTTGGGTCAGAGGTCACCATATCAGGTGTCACTGTCCTGCCGTCAACGGTTATGCTCCCGCCGTTATGGAGCGTCCTGCGCTCTCGCAGGGGGACACCCAGCTCGTCTGCCTTTTCCGGCAGGAAGACCCTCTTGTGGTTAAGCGTCAGGCTGTAGCCAAGACAGGGAGTGCTGTGCTTTAAGGGCAAGGCTCTCAGCGTCATCATCCTGTCTATACACCCAAGTGTAAGGGTCGTCGGCTCTCTTAGCGACAGTGTCTTCACCCTTGTCTCATAGGGGAGCCTTCCGGCTATTTTCAGCAGAGCCTCTATCATACCCACAGCATTCGAGGGCACATAGATCTCCAGCGGCTCTGTTCTTTCGGTGTTGGCGATAGAGAGCAAAAGCCCCGGCAGCCCTGTTATGTGGTCGGCATGGGTGTGGGTTATAAGTATAGCCTCTATGCGGCTTATCTTTATCTGTGCCTTTGCAGCGGCCACCTGGGTGCCCTCGCCGCAGTCGATAAGCACTGCCCTGCCCTCATGCTCGATATAGCAGGAAGTAAGGAACCTGTTTTTCAGCGGCAGCATACCGCCTGTTCCGAGCAGACATATATCCATTTATTATCCTCCAGATCTTTTATTCACGGCCAAGCACGATAGTTGCTTTCACAGCCTTTTTCCAGCCGGAAAGCAGCTCCTGTCTCTTGGCGCTGCTCATTGAGGGCGAGAACTCCCGGAAGCTTACGCAAAGGGATGACAGCTCCTCAAAGCTTCCCCAGAAGCCGGAGCCGAGCCCTGCCAGAAACGCTGCTCCCAGAGCCGTGGATTCTATATTTGACGGCCTTATCAGCGCTCTTCCCAGGATATCAGCCTGGAATTCCATAAGAAAATCGTTCTGCGATGCTCCGCCGTCGACCTTTATGCGGCCGAGTTTTCCTGTGTCCTGCTCCATCGCCGCAAGCACATCGGCTGTCTGATAGGCGATAGCTTCAAGGGCAGCCCTAACTATATGGGCACGGCCTGTTCCCCTTGTGAGCCCGACTATCGTTCCCCTTGCGTCCGGCTCCCAGTAGGGCGTTCCCAGCCCCACAAAGGCAGGAACAAAATAAACTCCGCCGTTCTCATCAATGCTTCTGGCGGCCTCCTCAGTCTCCTCGGCGCTCTTGACGATCTGAAGCTCGTCTCTCAGCCATTTTACAACGGCACCCGAGACAAACACCGAACCCTCCAGCGCATAATTCACCTTGCCGCCTATGCTCCAGGCGACTGTGGTAAGCAGGCCGCTCTTGCTCTCGATAGGCCTGTCTCCCGTGTTCATAAGCAGAAAGCCGCCTGTGCCGTAGGTGTTTTTTACGTCGCCCTCACGCAGACAGCACTGGCCGAACAAAGCCGCCTGCTGGTCTCCGGCACAGCCTGTTATTGGGATCTCACAGCCGAAGATATCCTTGTCTGTCACCCCGAAGTCTCCCGAGCAGTCCCTGACCTCCGGGAGCATTTTAGCGGGTATCCCGAGAAGACCCAGGATCTCCTTGTCCCAGCTCATTGTGTGTATATTGAAAAGCATGGTCCTGCAGGCATTTGAAGTGTCCGTTGCATGGACCTTGCCGCCTGTCAGGTTCCAGATGAGCCAGCAGTCAACGGTTCCGAAAAGAAGCTCGCCTTTTTTGGCTCTCTCCCTGACGCCCTCCACATTGTCGAGTATCCACTTTATCTTTGTGGCAGAAAAATAAGGGTCGATAAGAAGGCCTGTCTTGTCCTTGAAAAACTTTGAGAGCCCCTGATCCTCAAGCCTTGCACAGATATCGGCGGTGCGCCTGCACTGCCAGACGATAGCGTTGTAAACGGGCTTTCCTGTGGCCTTGTCCCAGATGATCGTGGTCTCACGCTGGTTTGCGATGCCGATAGCCGATATCTCCTCCGGGGTTATCAAAGCTTGCTTTATCGCATCTTTAGCGGACTCCAGCTGGGATGAGAGGATGTCCATAGGGTCATGCTCCACATAAGCTCCTTTGGGAAAGATCTGTCTGAATTCCTTCTGTGCGACAGCTATCTTGTTTGCTTTGTGATCGAAGATAACGGCTCTTGAAGATGTGGTCCCCTGGTCAAGGGCAAGGATAAAATTCTGGCTCATAGGCTCTCCTCCTTCAGCTGTATAATAAGCTTACAACTATATCATACCACAAATCCTCCACCATTTCAACCCCAGGGGCGGTGCTCGCCGCACGGCTTTGCCCCTGGCGGATGTTTTCGGCTTTGTTGTTAAACGTGCCTTTGCTCTATTTCCCAAGGTTCACGCAGTGTGCAACTGAAAAGCCCCCGCAAAGCCTACCCCCTCCCCTCCGGGGAGGGCAGGGGCATTTTACTAGCCAGCACGCCCCAGGATGGGTGGGGGAATTGGGTGCAGGGGCACGCCCCTGCCTGGTTGACATTTCCGGCGGTTTTGAGTATAATATAGTTAGCGGACGCTAACTGCTTGTCCGCATGATCTTTTCATAGATAATGGAGGGAGATACTTATGGATAAACAAACACTTATCGGGATATCTATCCCGTTTATAGGAACGACCCTTGGCTCGGGCTGTGTGTTCTTTATGAAAAACAGTATAGGCCTTACCGCAAGAAGAATACTGCTGGGGTTTGCCGGCGGTGTCATGGTGGCGGCTTCGGTGTGGAGCCTTCTTATCCCGGCGATAGAAAAAAGCTCTCACCTGGGGCGATTTGCTTTTGTGCCTGCGGCGGTGGGCTTTCTTCTGGGGATATTCTTTCTCCTGCTGCTGGACACCGTCACTCCGCATCTCCACATAAATGCGACCTCCCCCGAGGGCATAAAGAGCCGTCTTTCGCCCACCACGATGCTTCTGCTGGCGGTGACTCTCCACAACATCCCCGAGGGTATGGCAGTGGGTGTCGTTTATGCCGGCTGGCTTTCCGGAGACCCTATGATAACCTCGGCAGGCGCCTTTGCGCTGGCTCTCGGAATAGCTATACAGAACTTCCCCGAGGGAGCGATAATCTCGATGCCGCTGTGCTCACAGGGCATGAGCAAAAAGCGTGCCTTTGTCGGCGGAACGCTGTCCGGAGCGGTGGAGCCTGTGAGCGCTGTGGTGACTATCCTGCTTTCAAGCCTTGTTATACCTATCCTGCCCTATCTGCTTAGCTTTGCGGCAGGAGCGATGATATATGTGGTCGTTGAGGAGCTGGTCCCGGAGATGAGCGAGGAGCCCCACTCGAACCTGGGAACTATCTTCTTTGCGGTGGGTTTCGTCGTTATGATGAGCCTTGACTGTGCGCTGGGATAGCGGTTGACTTTGGTATGCTGCTGTGATATAATGAATGCAAAGCATTCTTTATATCTCTAACTCAATGAACAAAAACATTCGGAAAGGATGATAAAAATGATAAAGACCACACTGAAGATCGAAGGTATGAGATGCAAGATGTGCGAGGCTCATGTCAATGATATGATAAAAGAAAACTACGATGTTAAAAAAGTCAAGTCCTCGGCCAAGAACTGCGAGACTGTGGTAGTCAGCGAGAAGGCTCTTGACGCCGAAAAGCTGGGGCCGCAGATAGCAGAGCTGGGCTTTAAGCTTATTTCAGTAAGCAGCGAAGAATAATATCAGGCGGTATGTGAGTGTTCGCATACCGCTTTTTTGCGCTCCCTTCTCTGGCGAAAGAACAAGAAAAAAGGGATTTACAAGGAAAGGAATCTGTGGTATAATAAATGTGTTGCATTTATTTTTTATGCCCTTGCAGATCCGTGCCGGCTTTTAAGCGCTTCTGCATACCGGGCAAGCATACTGACAGACGGAGGGAACAAGGTTGCACGATCTTGATTATTTTTTCTATCATTTCCCCGTGCTCGAGACCGAGCATCTCATACTCAGAGAGAAAACTCCCGAGGATGCCGAAAGCATGAAGACTTATACCGCAGACGAGGAGCTCTACCGTTATTGGGGCAGACACATGACCAAATATGAGCGTGACCCGGCGCTCAGCTTCAAGGACAAGTTCAAAGGGAGAAAAGACCATATAAGCTGGGGAATAGAGCTCAAGATCAACAACCGCATCGTGGGAGAGGTTAACCTTTTTGATATAAAGAACGAACGTCAGGCAATGCTGGGCTACCGGATATCCCGCTCGTTCCAGGGTATGGGTTTTGTCACCGAGGCGCTTAGAAGGATCATAAGGTTCTGCTTTGAGGAGACAAATATTCAAAGGCTGGAGGCCGAGGTGATGGTAAAGAACATCCCGTCAAACAGGGTGCTCGAAAAATGCGGATTTACCTGTGAGGGAACGAAGAGACAGGCCAAGTTTGTAAACACCTATGCGGATTTCAATATCTACGGCCTGCTCAAAAGCGACATCCTGGGCAGCCAGTTTCGCACAGACGATAACACAGTGACCGGAGAGTGAGATTTATGCAGTTGAGACCTTACCGCCGCAAGGCATATTATTATGAGACAGACAGAATGGATATCATCCACCACTCAAACTATGTGAGGTGGCTGGAAGAAGCAAGGGTGGACCTGCTGGAGCAGGTGGGGCTGCCGTTTTCAGAGATAGAGAAGAGAGGGCTGGTGTCTCCTGTCCTGTCGGTGGAGACAAATTATAAGTTCCCGGTCCGCTTCGGCGATGAGTTCGAGGTAAAGGCCACCCTCACCGACTGGGGCGGCTGCAGGTATGCTCTCGAATATGAGATAACGAATGTCACCACAGGCCAGCTTGCCTGCCTTGCAAAGACCACACACTGCTTTACAGACCCGACGCTAAGACCTGTAAGGCTCAAAAAGACTCATCCCGATATCTATGAGAAATTCTCCGCTGCGGTCTCGCAGAAAGAGCCGTAAGCGGAAGAAAAAAGCTGTACATAAATATCAGCACGTTACCAAAGATGAACCGCCCCACATTGTGCGTACAGCACAATGTGGGGCGGTTCAGGCTTCTGCAAGGCTTTTTTTGTTTTATCAATAATAGTAGTCCTCCAGCTGCTCCCACATATTTATATGGACAGCATCTGCTGCACGGGCAATGTTCTGGAGCCTGGTTGCGCTGACACGGTCAGTAAAGCAGATAAGAACATAAGGATGCTCCGCTTCGACCACTGTGGTGTCGTGGTGATACTGCTCTGTCCAGCCGCACTTGGAGAACACTCTGTATTTACTGCCCAGAGCAACACGGAAGTTGCTTGCACAGGAGTGAGAGAAACCGTACCTGATAAAATCTGCATATCTGCCGTGATAGATGTAGTCATACATCTGAATCCATTCTTTTGCGGAATCGCAGGCACAGATATATCCCCAGCGGTCTGACCAGCTGACAGAGGTGCGGCAGCCTATCGATGACAGATACTCGTTATAGCCGTCTATGCCGAAACGGCGCTGGAGCATGAAATAGCCGCAGTTGTCGCTGTAGTCAAAGATAGTCTGCATGACCTCCTTGATAGTCCACGTTGAGCCGAAGGGATAGGTGTTGATTATGCTGGAACCGCCGTGAGCATCCGCCCATGTATAGGTCAGCACCTCATCCATCGAAGGATAGCCGTCTTCCATCTCATTCAGACAATAAAGCATATATGGCATCTTTACTGTGCTGGCTGTTCCCATATAGGTATTGCCGTTTTTCGAGATCATAATGCCGCTGTCCAGATCGAGCAGGATAAAGCTGCACGTTCCGCCCAGACAGGTAAGCTGATAATCAAGGTTGCTTTCAAGCCAGGAAGGCAGATAATAACCCTGACCGTTTATGACTTTCAGATAGTTCGTATTATAGTAGCTGTCGATGATATCATCGTAGCTCCTGTTTTCAAAGACATAGACCTTCACCCTCGAAGAGAAAGCGCCTGTTGCCTTTATCTTTCCGTCGATGGATTCAGAGACCGCCCTCACCTTGACGCAGGCTCTTTTGCCCACAGGTATCCTCGTGGTGGAAAAGCTCGATCTTGACTTGTCGACAGAACCGATATAAACGGGATCCGTTCCGTCTCTGTCGGTGTAGAATATCTGATAAGATACAGCCCCGGCTACCTTTTTCCAGGAGACCGTGACCTTGTTGAGCCTTGTCTTTGCGCTGACGCCTGTGACCTGGTCAGGAGATGCCACCGTCTTTAAAACTGTCGCCTGCCCCTCATAGGTAAGGTCCGACCAGGAGGTCTGCTTTACAGCTCTTACAGCATAGGCTTCCTTTGCGGCTGATGTGGCCTTTGCGTCATAATAGCGGTTCTTGGTCTTTGCTATCACCTCAAAATGCCCTGTTGACTTGTTATACTTATATATCCAGTAGACAGTTGCTCCCGGAGAATGATTCCACACAAGGCGGTAGCTCTTGTTGGTCGCCTTGACCTCTCTGAGACCTGATACCTTAGCCGGGTCGGTCGATGCGTTTGCCGTTGTCCAGGCGCCGCAGTATTTTGCGCCATCTACAGTCTTGTAGGCTCTCAGGCGCATTTTAACTGTCGTTCCCGAAGGCAGCCCGAAATAAGCATAAGCGGTCTTGCCTGCCGCTATCTCCTTTGTTCCTGTCCAGGCCTTTTTTGCTGTGTCATAATACTGCATCTGATAGCCAGACGCACCGTCAACAGCGTCCCAGCGCATAGCCACACCGTTTGATGAGGCATTGAATATCTTGAAGCCCGTGGGTGCTCCGGCACTCTTGACGATTATCTCAAAGGTGCCTTCAAGCTGCCCCGTGTAGCCCTTATATCCCCGGACTACAAAAGAAGCAGTGCCGACATTGGTGTTGTTTTTAAAAGATATCGTGTAGTCCTCATCTTTGACAAGGGTCTTGCCGCCGACGATGACTTTTATGGAAGGCTTTATAGGGCTCCCGGTATAGAACTGCTGCGATTGATAAACGAGGCTTCCGTCAGATATGTCGATAAACGGATCCTCCGGTTCGTCTTCCTTCGGCGGCGCTTTTTCATCAGCCGGCTCCTCGGCCGGAGCTGTCTTTTCAAGGACAGTTTCGCTGTCAGCCCCTTCTCCGGAAGATACCCCCGCAAGAGAAACGCTCTCGCTGTCTTCAGGCTCCGCCGACGCCGGCAAAGCCGCAGCTGCGAGCATACAAAAAGCGCAGATAAGCGCTGTAAGTCTTTTTATTTTCATATTGACCCCCTGTCAGAACTCTATTTCAAGTGCCATAGAATATTTTACGTTCACCTGCCGTTACTGATGACCGCAGGATGATGCATTTATATTATATCAATAAATCAGCCCTTTTTCAATGCACACTTTTGACGATTTTCTACAAAAGATTTTGTCGAATCGGTGATTTTGTTTGTTGATTTAACTATCACAGGATAAAAGAACAGCGGCCGGGATACCCTGCCGCTGAAGCTGTTTATTCGTTTTTGTCCTTATCGTTCCCGTGATAAATGAACACCAGCATAGTCAGATCGTCAAACTGCTCTGCTTCTCCGGCAAAGCCGTCAACAGCTGCCCTGACATTTGAAAGGATGGATACTGTATCCGAGTCCTTGTTCTCATTGAGGACTTCAAGCAGCCTGTCTATGCCGAACAGCTCCTTGTCTGAATTTGTGGCCTCGATAACACCGTCGGTGTAGAGGAACAGTGCTCCGCCCTTATCAAGCTGTATCTCGTATTCGGTATACTTCATATCCTCAAGGCCGCCTACGACAAAGCCGTGCTTGTCCCTCAGCATCTCATAGTCTCCGTTGGCCTTTCTTATCATCGGGAACTCGTGTCCCGCATTGGCAGCGGTGATCTTTCCTGTGGATATCTCAAGAACGCCCAGCCATACTGTTATGAACATCTCGTCATCGTTGTTCTGGCAGATCACTTCGTTGGTCATTTCAAGGGCCTCTGCCGGCGAACAGCCCTGGAGCGCAAGGTTGTTTATTATGATCTTTGACATCATCATAAACAGTGCCGCAGGAACACCCTTTCCGGAAACGTCCGCCATTACCATTCCAAGGTGATCGTCATCTATCAGGAAGAAGTCGTAGAAGTCTCCGCCCACTTCCTTGGCGGGGGTCATTGTCGCATAGATGTCGAACTCCGTCCTGTCAGGGAAAGCCGGATAGATGCTTGGCAGCATATCCGCCTGTATCTTCCTTGCAAGCTCCAGCTCGGTGCCTATGCGCTCCTTCTCCTTGGTTATCTCGGTTATGTCGATAATATACTGTCTTGTTTTCTTCGACAGGTCATCAAAGGCTTCTGCAAGAACTTCGATCTCATCCTTGGTCCGGTAGATATCCTGCATTTCAAAGAGCTTGCCGGTCCTTGCGCCTTCCATAATGTCGGAAGTCATAGTCTCTATGGGCTTTACTATCTTTCCGGCGGTCCTCTTTGCTATATAGATCCCCAGCGCCAGGATAAGGATCTCGGCCACCAGCGTTTTGATGTTTATGCTCTTATTGTTTTTCTTATACCTTGTTGCGGACTGCTCGTTTATCTTGTCGTATTTGTCCAGCATCTCGTTTGTCGGGGCATCTATCGCATCCTTGTTTATAACGGATATGACAGTCCAGCCCACGGTGTTCATGGGGACGCCGGTCATATAATACTCTTTGCCCCGGATATCTATAAGGTTTACCTTTGTGCCGGAGCTGAGGGCTTCCTTAACAAAGGATGCCAGCTGCTGATTTTCGGATTCTCTCAGGTCCTCCGCTTCATCCTCCCAGTCGGCATAGAACACGCCGTTGTTCTTAGGCGCAAAAACCACCTGGCCGTTATCATTTACTATACAGATAAAACCTGCTGTTCCGGCAGACTTCTCAACATATTCCTCGATGGATGTAAGGAACACGTCGATAGCCACAACGCCGTAAAGCTCGCCGTTCGCATAGACAGGAGCCGAACAGGTAACACAGGGCTCGCCCAGATATGTGTCTCTTATAACTCCGGAAAAGCTTACTTCTCCCGACTCCACAGCGTTGAGATACCAGGGTCTCTGGCGCACAGCTATGGGTATAGGGTCTCCGTTTTCATCATATTTGTTCTCCGGGTGCGGGTCCACAAGATAGAAGCTGCCGTCCGCAAGACCCATGTAACAGTTATACATATACTCGGAGTGCTTGCACATCGTGACCATCATATCCTGCATATTGGCAACTGTTCCCAGAAGCTCCGACGAGGAAGGGTCCACATCCGCTTCGGAAAGCACCTGCGCACAATACTCCCCTTCAAGGGACGGGTCCGGCAGGCTGAATCCGGCAGCGCCCAGCTCATCCTTTTTCTCAAATGTCTGCTGCGCTGTTTCCTGAAGTATCAGTATATCGGTCTTTACATCCGAGAACATCTCGTTTGAAATATAGGCTTCCAGCTGGGTGGTCGTTGTCGTGGACTGCTCCACCACCGTTTTCATGGTGTTCTGCGATATGTCCTCGATAGAGCGGGTCTGCTTCTGCTTAGCATCGCTGACGGTCTTCGACAGCTCTCTTGTCTTTATGACCTCAAGCACAGCCGAAGCCGCTACTATCGCCAGTATGAAAAAAACCACTATATTTATGATCTTCTGCTGAAGACCGCCTATTTTTATTCCAAATATCTTTTTCATAATATCCCACCAGAATAATAAAGGCAATATCTCTGCCTGACAAACACGGTTCACAGTCCGTCTTATGTAACATTATACAGGCTAGGCCATAAAAAGTCAACCCTTGGCCGGACCCTGAAACACAGAAAAAAAGTATCAGCCTGCGCACGATAATACATATCATCGCCGCAGGCGATACCTTAATTATTCATTATTCATTATTCACTATTCATTCTTCATTATTTCAGTACAGGTCCTCGTCAAACAGGAAATCCGCCCAGTAATACTGGCTCATATATTCGTTCTGATAAGAATTGACAGCCCCGGCATCCAGTTCCTTGAAGCGGTAGTAGTCGCAGTCCAGCACAGCCGGTGACGAATATGATGTTCATTTTCGGATTGACGCCTTTGAGCTCCCCGGCAAGCTCCACGCCTGTCATCCCCCTCATGTGGATATCAAGGAAAGCGACATCGCAGCCATAAGTATGAACATAGGCATAACGATGGCTATTATCTGAAACAGGAGCTTCGGCGCTCTTTTATTGTTTTTGTTGTTTTCGGGGTGGCCCTTTGCTGTGTCTTTAATATATCACAGCCGCTCTTACAAGAGTCTTACAAACTTATGCGGTTTTCAAAAAAACTTGAAAAAACCCGAAAAGACCGGGGGTCTCAGTTAGATATAAGACCCCGGATGAAGCCGTGGCTGTCAATCTGAACAAAGATAAGCCCTGGGTTTCTCTGTTTAGGGATATTGAAATAACTTCCTTTTTCTGTTATAATATAACCAGCTGTATATCAGTTCAGGATGACACTGATACATTCAACAGCTCAATGGATTATTACTGGGCCAGCAACGGCAGGAACATAACCGGCTGTGTCTATGATCTTATAAACTTCGACAAGCCTGCTGGCTGTGGAGGTCCTGCTGCTCGGAAACGATCATTCACGTTTCGTTGTCACAGGCGGAAACATCCTCTTTGCCCTGGACAGCGACAACAAGCCTGTTTCTCCTGCCGGGACTCCGCTGTGCTTTGCTAATCCCAGCAAGGATCACTATGAAGCCACCTTCCGTGACGGCGACGAGGAGTGGACTTATGTGGCCGACCGGAACGAGAACGGCTGCCTCGGGGTATGGATACTGCTGTGATAAACAAAGCGGCGCTATACCTCTGCCCCACATACACTTCCTTGCCAGAATAAAGTAACTGCGCTATAATGATATCAACAAAGGCGCTTTTGAAAATGACAAGGAGTGATAAGAATGACAATTGGACAAACTATAAAACAGCTTCGTCGGGAGCAGGACGTGACCCAGGAACAGCTGGCCGAGGCTCTTGGTATAACCTCACGGGCGGTGAGCCAGTGGGAGACAGACAGAACCGCCCCGGATATCTCACAGCTTCCGGCGCTTGCGAATTTCTTTGATGTGACCACCGACCATTTGCTGGGCGTGGACATCAGCCGTAAGGAGGACGAGATCAAAAGGATATTAAAGCAAGTTCATAAATTTCAAGAACAGGGTGATCATGAGAGCACGATCGATCACCTCAGAGAGCGGCTGAAAACATATCCCAATGATCCCGATCTGATCACTGAACTTGCAGCTGCTTTGCAGATCTGCTATTTTCATCAGGGGAAGGCAAACACCGAGGAGCTGAAAAAGGAAAAATCGGACGAAATAATATCTCTATGCGAGAGGGCGCTCAGATACTATAAGCCGACCGAAGACATGAACTATACAAAACAGGTGCTTATCGGTCAGTATGTCTACTATTTACACGATAAAGAAAAAGGCGAAGAACTGGTCATGTCGCTGCCTAATGTTTTTTGCACCAGAGAAAGGTTTTTAGCCGATCTGTATGAGGGAAATGAAGCCCTTGCACGCAGGCAGTCTGCGCTGCTTTGGAGCATGATGCAGATGATGCACCGTCTCTTCTGGGAAATATCACTTGCCGATTCATACACTTATGAGCAGAAAATTGAGATACTGAAAACTGATGATGCCTTGACAGAGCTTATAACTGGCGGCAAGCCAAACTTTTTCCACGGCGAATTATCGGTCAATGCAGCAAAACAGGCAGAGTTCTATTTAAAGCTGGGCGATAAGGAAAAAGCACTCGATATGCTTGAAGCCGCATATAGTCACGCTGACAGCTATGAAAATCGTCCTGATGGAGAAAGATACGCTCCCTGCTGGCTGTCCGAGATGGATGACGATCAGATAAAGGTCCTCAAAATGGATGCCAATACGAATTATGATACTATATATGATATCATAATAAAACCCGAAAACAAATTCTGTGAAACGTTTGACGGAAACGAACGCTTTGAAGCGCTTATGGAGAAGCTGAAAGAAAAGGTAAGCAAATAGCTGCAGGCGATCAGCCGCTAGGATAAACAAAAACGGCGGGAGCCCCGCGGGGTTCCCACCTTTGTTCTAAGTATTAAAAGCTTGCTTGTAAGAGCTTATGGCTGACTGAACGTTTTCATCCTCGGAGGTCTTATTGACATCGCCGCTGTCCTTGTTATCAGGCTTTGTGTCCGGGGCGCTCACATCTGCGGCGCTGCTGTCATCCCGGGGAAGCTTTACCGCTCTGACCGCAGCCTTTGAACTGCTGTCGGCATTCTCCGAGCATCCCGCCATTGACAGCGCCATCAGCCCAGCAAGCAGCAAAACAGATAATCTCTTCATATATATTTCACCTCTCGTTTAAGTTGTCTGAATAATATACGAAAGGAGAGCCCCATTTTTATGGGGTAATAATGCACAAAGAGCCGAAGAGATATTTGTAAGATAAGGGTCGGGACTTGTAATATTATTGTCAGAGCGTGTATGTTATAATATGAATACAGCAAAAGGAAAACCCAAAACATAAATATAAGGAGAGATCACCATGAAGAACAGAACTAAGATACTGATAACCATCCTCGCTGCGGCGCTCTTTCTTGCAGGCTGCGCACAGAGCTCGGACAGCTCATCAAAGGCCGAAGAGACATCCGTAAAAACAGAGAAGTCCTCGGATACAGCCGTATCGGAAAGTGTTCCCGATACAGATGAGAGCACGGTCGATGAGAAGCAGGAGCTTGATTACCTGGTACTTGTAAACAAACAGAACAAGCTTCCGGACTACTGGGAGGACACAGTGGAGATAGTCCACACCCAGAACTCCCTCGGAGATGATGTGGAAGTCGAAAAGAGATCCTATGATGCTTATCTGGAACTCAAGTCTGCTCTGGAAGCCGATGGCGTTTTCGTTGACCTTGATTCGGCATACCGCAGCGTTGCCGATCAGGAGGATATAGTCGTGCGCTTCACCGAACAATACGGAGAGGATTATGTCAAGCAGTATGTGGCTGTTCCCGGTTTTTCCGAGCACCACACAGGCCTTGCTCTCGACCTTTATCTGAACATTGACGGCGAGGACGTTTACCTCAACGAGGACATGGTGGAGTATCCCGAGATATGGGCAAAGATACATGAGAAGCTGGCTGACTACGGCTTTATCCTTCGCTATATGGAGGGCAAAGAGGATATCACCGGCTACAGCTACGAGCCCTGGCATATCCGCTATGTCGGCAGTCCCGAGATCGCCAAGGAGATAACGGATAAGGGCCTGACACTTGAAGAATATCTCGGCAAGAACACGGCAGACAGCAGTCATGATCTTTCCATACAGAATCAGAAGACCATTGATTCTCCCGAATGGCTGACAAAGCTGGATGCCGTAAAGGACACAGATCAGATCATCGTTGTGGCAGGCGTGGGAGACACAACAGCTTATGTAAGTATGCACGAAAAGAATGCGGACGGCAAATGGGAAATGATACTCCAGATGCCGGGATACATAGGCCTTGAGGGAATGGGCGACGCTGACTGCGAGCACGCAGTTACGCCTGTCGGCACCTTTACTGTCGGCAAGGCCTTCGGTATCGCAGACGACCCAGGCTGTCAGCTGGGATACACCAAAGTCACAGAGGACGACTACTGGTCGGGAGATTCCCGTGAGGGGATGCACTTTAACGAGTTTGTAAATATAAACGATGTTCCCGGCCTTGATCCGGAGGAATGTGAGCACCTTATTGATTATACCTATGAGTATCAGTACTGCCTAGATATGGGCTACAACACGGAATGTATCCCGGAAGAAGGCTCCTGCTTTTTCTTCCACTGTATGAGCCTTGTAAAGCCCTACACCGGAGGCTGTGTGGCAGTGAACGAGGCAACGATGAAGCTGATAATGCAAAAGATCAAGCCCGGCTGCAAGATCACTATCGATACCGCAGACGCACTGGGAATAGACCTTGACGAAGCCCGCACAACAGCCAATAAACTGGTGTGAGTTGCTATGCGTAAAATGAAAAGTAAGCTGTTTTTTCAGATAAGCATCATAATACTGCCGATATTTGCTCTGATCACAGCTGCCGTTCTCATTGTTGTGTATTTCAGCTCGATAAAGGCACAAAGGGTTACGTCTCAACAAAATCTCCCTCACCAGTGTATACGCCGTCCCACCAGAGCCATCTGCACGGACTTTCAGAGCTACCTCGCCGGAGAGTAGAGCCACCTTGCTAAAAATGGTATAATATCAAAAGCACATCTTATGGTGTGACTTTGATATTAGGAGGTCCTGATATGACAAACTATCGGGGAATTTTGAGGCTCAAGTCGCTTGGATACAGTGGGCGCAGTATCACTCGGAGGGCTGGTACGACCGCATAAATTCAGACCCTGAGAACGACAGCCCGATATCTGATGCGATAATAGACCGTATTGTCAACAACGCTTATGACATCATGATAGACGGCGAGGTCTCCATGAGAAAGCGCCATGGGCTTCCGGAGGGAGCTGAACCATGATAATTACAAGAGAAGACCCGGACGGCAAGTGGTGGTCGTTGTTCTTGCATTGCAAAAACTCCGAAGCCGCTAAAGCTGAAATACTCGCATTATTCTCCGAAGAACCTGATAGACATCATGAGTGGTCGGAGCAAGATATCTATGAGCAGATGAGGAAGGTCATTCGCAAGTATGAGTAAACTTTGATAAATGAGCCTTCAATTCTATAATATTTGCATTTGTATACTTTTCCTGATTTACAAACCTTAAAAAGTGTGATATAATTACTGTAATATGTCGATTAATGCTTTTTAGTGGTGATAATTATGCTGCCAATGATCTATATGGCGCTGGTTGACGATGATGACTTGCCGGCTTTTGAAAGGCTTTATGAGGATTATAAGGATATGGCTGTAAAATGTGCCAACAAGATA